>NZ_JCAUAP010000002.1:0-825096 GCF_059692015.1 Paenibacillus sp. J22P165
TTTTAAGACGTTCTTCTTCTTTTAACCTTTTTCCCATGCCGAATCATCTCCCTTATCCCTATTTTAATAAAATGGGTAGGAAGACTCCAGTTTAGTTAGGGGGCCTAGGAGCTTTCGCATCAATTCCTCTCTGGAGGCATGGATAGCGCTTTGAAAGATGTACTTTTGCAGGTTTTTCAGAATTTGTCCAACAGGTTGGCGACGGATGGGAGTGTTGGTCCTGATCGGGTCTGTTCCGGTCTGTTCCGTCTTTCCTTTTCTGTTCCGATCCCTCTGCCCTCTCAGTTCCGATCCTTCCCTTTCTGCCCCGCTTTGTTCATATCTGTTCCGGTCTGGTCTGGTCTGGTCTGGTCTGGTCTGTTCCTGTCTCCCCTGCCTATTCTCATCTGCCCCCGTACGTTCCGTTCTCCCCCGCTCTCCCCTGTCTGATCCTCTCTCCCTCATTCTGCCCCCCTGTCTGCCCCTTTTTCCCAACCAACCTACGAATCTATGAAAGTATTACCTTTTTTCAAAGTTTCCTCTTCCATTACGAACACTTGTTTGCTATAATGAAAACAAGAACAAATGTTCCAATTAGATGAGGAGGTTGTTAACATGATGAACCCCAGTCACAATTTCCGTTTTATCGAGAGAGATTATTGGTACCACAAGGCATTGTGTGACACTGACCATCTGCTTCCCGAACAGATCGATGCCTTACTTGACGATGCTCACTCTTATTATGCCGACTACACGTTCAAGTTTTATGACGATGGGTCGGTGACAATCATAGATAACGACACGAACAACCGCATTAAACCGAAAGAACTTACTGGCGCTGTCTATGATTTCTACATCCGCAAGCGGATTTATATGATCAAAGCCAACTTAATAGAGAAACAACTCCAACATGCCAATTGAAGCACAATAAGGCCATCTGATTCGGACGATTCGTCCTTCAGATGGCCTTATGTTTACCTACATTCTATTTCTGTTTGAGTATATTACTCGCATTACTCACTCGCTTTTCGTCTCACCAACAAGCTACTCGCTACGATAACAGAAACAAGTTTGCGTGTGATCATTTACCATACCCACAGCCTGCATATAGGCATAACAGATCGTTGAACCCACGAACTTAAATCCGCGCTTCTTTAAATCCTTACTCATACGATCAGAGATGTCCGTTTTGGCGGGTAATTGACGACTGTCTTCCCATTTATTCTGAATCGGTTCTCCACCTACGAAGCTCCAGATGTACGAGTCAAACGTACCGAACTCTTGTTGTACTTTGAGAAACGCTTTTGCGTTCTGAACAACGGAAGCAACTTTCAAGCGATTGCGCACAATACCAGGATTTTGGAGTAAATCCTGCAACTTCGCATCATCGTAGTTGACAATGACATGTGGATCAAAGCCATCGAACGCTTGTCGGTAGTTGTCCCGCTTCTTCAAAATCGTATACCAGCTTAAGCCAGCTTGTGCGCCTTCCAAATTTAACATCTCAAACAAGACGCGATCATCATGGACGGGAACTCCCCATTCATGGTCATGGTAATCTTGATATAAAGGGTCTTCGTTGACCCAACCGCATCGGTTTGTCATGTTATTCTCTCACCTCATCCGAATATCGAACATGTGTTCTATTTTATTATAAAGCGAAGGCGAACACTTGTCCAGTTGGATTTAGTGAAGACCTCATGACAACTGATAAAAACGATGCGTGTTCTCGCTTAAAATTGCCGCCGTTTCTGACACCGATTTCCCTTTTAACTCTGCAATCTGCTCAATTACGGCATGAATCATGCGCGGATGCGTTTCTTCACCTGCAAATGGCCCCTCAAACGGCCAAGGCCCGTCTGTTTCAACCATCATGAGCTCCAATGGATACTGCCGAACAAGTGAGCGAATTTCTTCCTCATAATGCACATCTGGCGTAATCGAAATGAAATAACCAGCATCAATCATACGAGCTATCGTTACTTCTGATCCTTTGAACCAGTGAAAATGTGCTCTCTTGAGCTCATATTTTGCAAGTAAGTCACATACAATCTCGGCATCTTCATACACAGCATGGAGCACGACTGGCTTGTTCCACTCGGCAGCAAGACGCAAGAAACGATCTAGCAGCAGGATGTAAGGTGCTAAGTCAAACGTGAGACCCGCCATTTCGACTTCTTGACGCGTGTAATAAGGCAGCCCCACTTCGCCAACCGCGATCATGTCATTTCTGTGCTCACGCATCCAGTCGAGTAATGTCTCCAACTGGGTTTCCGTGGGTAGTTCCTGCTCGGGATGAAATCCATAAGCCGCAAACACGCGATCTGGCGCAAGTATCTGTAATTGCTTCGTAGCTTGGCAGGATGCCAAATGTCTGGATACTGCTATCAAAGCTTGAACCTGTGAAGCATCCAGATCCGCAATGATCGCCTTGGCCGATGCTTCCGAATACATATCTAGATGAATATGTGCATCAATGACCCGCATAACTTGTTTTCTCCCGTCGCAAGAGTCCTTGAATATGTTGTCTTAAGGCTAAGAATGCAGGATCCTGTTGCACGTCTTCCCGTCTTGGTCGTGCAAATGGAACCTTTACCTCTTCCAAAATCACAGCCGGTTTATTCGAAAACACATAGATCCGATCAGATAGAAAGAGCGCTTCCTCGATACTATGGGTGACAAATAAAATGGAGCGTTTATTTTGCTCCCATATATTGATCAACCATGCCTGCATATCGAGCCGTGTTAAGGCATCTAACGAGCCAAAAGGCTCATCTAGGCACATGAGTTCTCGAGGACTTAACAACGCCCGCAAAAAGGAAACTCGCTGCTGCATTCCGCCTGAGAGCACATGAGGGAGCTCACGTTCATAACCGCCTAAGCCAACTTTGGGCAGCCATTCTCTTGCTTTGACGATCGCTGAGCTTCGTGACGCTCCTGCTACTTCATTCCCAAGCGCCACATTTTCCTCAATGGAGCGCCAAGGAAATAGCGATGGTTGCTGCGGCATGTAGGAAATCAAACCTTTTTTGCCTGTCACGTTCTCACCATCCAACCACACATCCCCAGATGTCGGCTGAACGAGTCCGCCAATGATATGGAATAAGGTACTCTTACCGCTGCCAGAGGGTCCTATAATGGAAACAAACTCGCCTTGATCGACATGCAGATCAATATCTGCGAGTACGGAAACGTTGCTTTTTTTGCTTCTGAACGCATGGTGAATCCCAGTAAGCTTCAATTTACTCATTGTTGCTGTCCCCCCTTTCCTATGAAGATCGTTTGACATTCCAACGAATAACGAGCTTTTCAAGCCCTGCAATCAGCCAGAAGAAGAGTAAACTCAGGATTACGATAATCCCGATGGCAACAAATTCGCGATCTGCACGAAAAGCTGATTTTTGCAAGATCATATAATAGCCCAGTCCTACATTTCCGCCTAACCATTCCGCGATAACAGCCCCCATGACACTGTAAGTGGCAGATATTTTGAGCCCAGTGAATAGAAATGGCAGTGCATGAGGTAGCTCTAATTTATAGAAAATTTGGCGTTTCGAAGCACCGATCATTTGCATGTAATTGTGCATGCTGCGATCTGTTTGCATAAAGCCATCTAACGTAGACATGGTTACAGGAAAGAAACAAACAAGTGAAATTAAAATAAGTTTAGGTAAAAGGCCAAAACCAAATAAAATAATTAATAACGGTCCCAATGCAATGACTGGGATGTTTTGAGTTAAAATGAGCAGCGGATAAAAACCCGCTTTAACGAATGGCAGCCTATGTAAGACGCTGGCAACCAACACACCACCAAGGGCTCCTACACTAAAGCCGATGCACATCAAACGCACGGTAGCCCACATATGCATCCACACGCGAGGCATATCTGTGGTACCGTCTCGCCATATCTTGAGCGGACTCGGAAGCAACCAGTCTGCCGTGCCTGCCCATGTGACGGCAAGCTGCCAAATAAACAACAGAAGGATGACTACCACAAGTGGCGGCCATCCTGCTTTGATCCAGCGATGGATGTTCATTATCTGTATTTCTCCGTAAGTTTGTCCATCGAGGCTCCGGACGGATTGAAGTAAATTTTCACTTGAGATATTACATTCGGACTGCCCATATCAATCATGGCCGTGTTCATATCTTGAATAATCAGCATAAGTTGATCTAATTCACCTTCCATCGTCGTTTCCAATGGAGATACAAAATATTTAACACCTGACTTAGCGATGACTTCGATCGCACGGTCAACGTAAGGAATGACGTTTTCGCCATTCACGGTTTTGGGAATGATTTGAATACTAACAAGTGCATTAGCCATGGGAATTCTCCTCTTTTCGGACTTCAGATTATTTCTTACTCTCAGGTAAAAATGAATTCGTAAATGCCGCATCCACATCTAGCTTTTTCTCTAAAAGCTTGTGGTCGAGCATCCATGTTGCGTAATTTTCCCAAACGGATTTTTTTTGTTCACCCCAACGAGCAGCATCGTCCTGATAGCGTGGGCTTAACCATTTTTGACTGGCAACAACGAGCTTCGCATCTAAATCAGGAACAGCTTTTATCAAAATATTAGCCGCATCTTCCGGTTTCGATATCGCGAATTGATAACCTTTGGACGCTGCAGCCACGAAAGCTTTCACGATGTCCGGCTTCGATGAGATCATCTTCTCATTTGTCGCCAAAACCGGTGTATAATAATCCAGTTTATCCGAATATTTGTTTAAATAAATCATGTTGAGCGGCTCACCGCGTAGTTCTGCATCTACACCCGTCCAAGCGTAATAAATCCAAGCAAAATCGATATCACGTTTGACCGCTGTAAAATAATCCGCATCACCAATATTGAGCATTTTTACTTTTGACGGATCTGCTTTTTCCGCTTGCATTAATGAATCAATCATCGCACTTTCCGCTGGAGCTCCCCATCCGCCGTAAGATTTGTTTTCAAAATCTTTTGGAGTTTTGATATTCTTCGCAACAGGTGAAGCAAAGCCAGATGTATTATGTTGAATAACTGCAGCAATCGAGACTAACGGCACACTTTGAATACGCCCTTGTGTAATACTTTCTTGATAACTCACACCAAACTCTGCCGCCCCAGATGCGATCATCGTATCCGCTCCGCCTTCGCCAGGTGCAATAATCTGAACATTCAAGCCCTCTTGCTCAAAAAAACCTTGATCCTTCGCAACATACAAGCCTGTATGGTTGGTGTTCGGTGTCCAATCCAGGACAACTTTCACATCGGTTAGCTTTTTGCCTCCAGCTGTTGGTTGAGCTGATTGGCCAGTGTCATTGCCACAGCCTGCCATGAAGACGGTGAAACTCACGAGTACTAGTGGTGCTATTTTGTTCCATTTCATGTTCTTCTTTCCCCTCTCAGTATCTCTTGTTGCATAAGGAAAAGCCCCCGACATCCGGGAGCGCCATGTGTAGAAAATGTTAGTCCCAACGATAGAAGCGTTGGATGTGCATTTATATTGAAATCTCTACGCTGGCACTACCCTAGCAGTCCATAGATATAAAAAAGCCGCTAAAGACCAAAAGTCTCTCGCGGCGTATACGTTGACATTAGCACACTTATAGTGGTGTACAATCATTCTCTGCACTAGCATTATCTAGATCAGATCGAACGGTCAGCGGTATATCCCGCACTCTCAGCCTGACTACTCAAGCTCCCGGAAGGTTGCTATTCAATTTACATTAATATACCCCTACTGAACTAATTATGCAAGTAATCTATACCAATCAATAACTTCAGCTCTTTCTTGGTCTGGGTATACTTTCCATCTGCCGTTGCATAATAAGGGTGAAGAATTATAGGGTAAGGAGTGACTCCAAATTCAACAAAACTTATACACATCTTTGAAAGATACGATTAAATCCCATGATTTGGTACAATCTGTCCATATCATTCAAGATAAACGAATTCATTTTACATATTGCAATGCCATTGTAGACCCGAAACTGCTCCAACATGAAATACTACATCGTCTACAAACCTCAAAAATGGAGATCACGAACCTTCTTGTCTTGCAACAGATGATTCCACTTGAAAAGATCAGCATGTCGTCCAATGTAGAAGAAATTTCACGAAGTTTGATGAAAGGCTATATCTATGTTCAGTTGGAATCTAATTTAAATGAAGGGCTTTTAGTCAACGTTGCGGATCTCCAACTGGGGTACAGAAGCAATAATGAAGCAGACAATGAGTATAGCGTAATTGGGCCAAAAGTTGGCTTTGTAGAAGATATCGATACGAATCTTAATTTGCTCCGCAAAGAAATTATTTCGGACAAGCTACGATTCGAAGAACATATAATTGGAACTCTTTCACAGACAAGAGTCATGATTGTATATCTGGATGGTATTTGCAATCCGCAGCATGTTAATACGATTAGACAAAGACTCTTAGATCTAAATTTCGACGTTATCTTTGATAGTTCCATCCTTGACCAAGTCATCGCAGATAACGCCAACTCACCTTTCCCGTTATTCATGTCTTCTGAGCGTGTAGACAGAACGAAATTTAACCTTTTAAATGGCCAAGTGGCGCTATTAAGCAATGGTTCTCCTTACGTCATTTCAGGACCAACCACCGTGTTTGATTTTTTCATTTCACCAGAAGATTATTACTTACCTTGGGTGTTAGGCTCATTTTTTCGGTGTATACGCTATTTCGGCATTGCCTTTTCCATACTTGCTTCTCCCATCTATGTTGCGGTGCTAACCTTTCATTATTCCGTTATCCCGCAATCACTTCTAGCACCGATTATTGAATCAAGAGCGAACGTCCCTTTTGCACCTATCTTTGAAGTATTGCTGTTGGAATTAACTGTCGAGTTGTTACGTGAAGCTGGCGCTAGGTTGCCTACTAAAGTAGGACAAACCCTGGGGATAGTAGGTGGTATCGTACTCGGCGAAGCAGCTGTTCAAGCCGCGCTGACAAGCAATATTTTAATTATCATTGTTTCTCTTTCTGCACTTTCCTCTTTTGCTACACCTATCTTTAAAATGGCTAACACCATTCGCTTCTTGCGGTTTCCATTTATGTGCTTAGCTGCAGCTTGGGGTGGTCTAGGTGTTGTCATTGGGTTAGTTATTCTATTAGGTCATTTGTTGCGATTAAAGTCTTTAGGTACGCCTTACATTTCTCCTATGTTCCCATTTCGTTTTCGTGAATTCAGAGATAGTTTTATTCGCTCCTCCCTTAACCTTACCTATAATCGACCAAGGTACTTACGCCCACTCTCGCTTCAAAGGTATAAGGTAAACAAAAAGAACGATGTTAGTGACGATTATAATAACGAATAAATTATAGTAAGGGAAATTGAGTCCATGTACAGATATCTTTTCCTCATTTTTTGCTTCCTGTTATCCGGATGCGCGAAAGAACAAATTGTAGATCGAATTAAACTCATGCAAAGTATTGGCTTTGACTTGCAAGGGGATACATTTAAAGCTAGCGGTACTTATTATGCGTATAACAAACAAGTTGGATTATCTCTGATAAATGGAGAAGCAAAAACGTTTAATGAAGTACTTACCCTTTTTACAGCACAATCGGATCATCCTATCGCAATCGGTCAATTACAAACACTTATTCTAAGTGAAAAAATGGCACGAAGAGGTATTTCCAATTTGGCTGCCACCATCATTCGAGATCCTCTTATGAGTAATAACTCAAGAATTGTTTTAACTAACGAACTTGCAAGTGATATCTTAAACGAAACTTTAAAATATCCACCAAGTTATTTATCTGATCTGATTAAACAAAATATGGAGAGTGGGAATACCCCTAACACAAATGGCCACTTGTTTCTCGATCAATACTTTGGAGAAGGACAAGATGTCTTTTTGCCAATATTGTTTCGAAACCCCAAAGGTATTCTACAAATGGATGGTATCGGTGTATTTCAAAACGATAAGTTAAAGCTTATGCTTCCAGCTAAAGAAGGATTGTTGATTAAACTGCTAAAAGACGATAAAACCAATGCTATGACCAGCACATACAACTTTACTGATGATGACAACAAACGAATTTCATTTAAAATTGTGAATTCAAAACGAAACATGCATGTGACAGATGATACCGTCATGATTTCACTTAAACTAAATATCGAGCTTCGGGATTACCCAGTTACTTCCAATGTCTCCACAAATAAAGAGGATATGATGCGTTTGAAGAATCAATACGAACATCAATTAACAACCGATATTAAACTTATGTTGGAAAATTTCCAAAAAAATGCGGTAGATCCGATTGGATTTGGACATCTTACTGAAATTCGCCAACGCCATTGGTCTGAGTCAGATTTCAATAATCGCCAATATACCAAATTGAAATTTGATGTACATACAGAAATTAACATATTACTTTTGGGAGTTGGGCATTAGTGGAAAAACTGGTGAAGGAAAATTACATGATTTCCGGATTCTTTGTTTTTTTTCTTATCTATAGCTCCTTAGTGGGGATTGGTGCTTTAAGTTTTCAAAATATCATTTTTGAATTTGCTGAGAACGATGCTTGGATTTCGGTTCTGCTTATGGGAGTAAGCCTACACGTCATCATCTGGATGATATTTAAAATGCTTGGGAATCCAGCCAAGGATGTGATTGACCTACATCGGATCTTACTTGGTAAATACGTAGGAAATACCTTTTCTTTCATCATGGTTGGTTACTATTTCATCACGGCCCTAACCTTATTTCGCAGTTACATCGAGATCATTCAAGTTTGGATGTTCCCTACACTTCAAACTTGGATATTAGCCTTCTTACTCATCAGTATCATCTTCTATGTCGTTTCTGGTGGATTTCGTGTGTTAGTTGGCTACAGTTTTTTCGGAGTTATTATATCTACGGTATTACCTCTGTTCATGTATTTCAATTTCAAATATGGACATCTCGATAATCTCATGCCAATCTTTAATCACTCCATATCCGAATTTCTTTCTTCATTTAGATACGCGGGCATCATGTTTATGGGATTTGAAACGCTGTTGATCTACTTTCCATTTATAAAATCACCCGAAAAGAATCGGAAGTGGGCACAATTGGCTATATTCGCGACTACTTGCAAATACACGATATTATCGATTGTAACGCTCATGTATTATAGTCAGGGGCTATTAAAACACACCTACTGGCCTACTTTAGTGATGATAAAAGTGATTGAATTTTCTCTTATAGCCAGAGTCGAATTCATCTTCATAAGTGTTTGGCTTTTAATTATCATCCCTACACTTTGTTTGTCGATTTGGAGTTGTACCCGAATAATGAAAAGAGTCACCCATCTTAAACCGACTTATTCACTCTTTCTGATTCTGATCATACTCTTTATAGCCTCTCTGCCGATTAATGATCGCGTGAAGATCAACTGGTTAGGCATGCATGTTGCTGAAATTGGTTTTTACTTTATTTACGCTTACATCCCTTTACTCTTTATTCTTTATCTGTTTCGGCACAAAACCATACACAATTAAAACACAAAACCACTTTCTATGTTTAGAAAGTGGTTTCTTTTATTATGGTTTAACTTGCCTGTACGAAGCTATTGAAGTAACCATTCTTTTAATTGCGATCCTAACCTCTTCGCATCTTCATAGCCAAGATCATGTAGTTTCTCTAACTTGCGCGGATCTTTCTCCATCCGTCCCACTTCCACTTTGGTTGAAGGTCGGATAATGATCGCACTTCCATCTGCTTGCATGCGTTCAAGCGTCTCGAGCGTGTTATTGTAAATCTCGCTGCGATTCACAAGCACATTTACTAAGCCGTTATATTTCGGATAAAAGCTCTTCGCTAACCAGCGCTGTTTGAACGGCCGCTTCCGGTAGCCAAGCTCCTTCGTTAATATAATAACGTGTTTTCGATTACCGTCAGCCACTGACTTCTGAACCGGGATCGGGTCAACCAATCCGCCATCAAATAAGGTTCTGCCTTCAAAATGAATCGGAGTAGCCACAAATGGCAACGAACTAGAAGCTTGAACGATAGGCATCGTTTGCTGCTGTAGTTCATGTTTTGTGAAATAAATGGGCTCCCCTGTATGTGCATCTGTTGTACCAATGGCAAATTGCTGCGAGGAGGCATAGAACGTGTCATAATCAAATGGTTCTAGCCGGTTCGGCAGCTCATTAAAAATAAAATCCATACCAAATATGCTTTTACTGCGCAATAAGTTACGATAGCTTAGATAACGGTGATCCGCGACATAGCCAATCGTCACTTTTTTATTCCGCCCAGGTTGTTTAGAAATATAGGAAACGGCATTGCATGCCCCTGCTGAAACGCCCACCACATAGGGGAAATATAAATTTTGCTCCATAAAGTATTCCAAGACTCCCGCGGTGTATACGCCTCGCATACCTCCGCCTTCCAGTACGAGTCCAATCCCTTCCATGGTGACACCTTCTTTCTGTCTGTCTAAAGCCCCTTTCTAGCATACAGGAATTGTAAATCAAAAGAAACGGCCTTCTTTCTTCGAAAATGAGACAAAGACGAAGATTTCCTTCTACTTTCTAAGACAAATTAGGGGAAATCACAGTTCATCCGTATTTTTGCCGAAATTTAACGTGTACGTCAACTTTTCTGTCTGTAATTTTCGAATAGGTTCCTATTATGACCAAAAACCCCTGTTCATAAAGAACAAGGGTTTAGTATCAGAAAAGAATTGTTTAAGGCTATTAACGATTTTCTTTATACATGTCTTTGATGACGAGAAATTCATCCAGGTTGCTTAGAAAGAGGTCGACAATCGCTGGGTCAAAATGTTTTCCTCGTTCTAACTTCAATAATTCCAATACACGATCTAATTCCCAAGCTTTCTTATATACACGATCGCTGCACAAGGCATCAAAAACATCAGCTAGCGCTGTAATGCGACCATATAGGTGGATGTTTTCCCCACTCAATCCCTGTGGATAACCAGTACCGTCATATCGTTCATGATGCTGATGGGCAATAATCGCCGCGGCATGCAGCACCTTCTTATTCGAATGCTTGAGCATTTCATAGCCTAAACGAGAATGAGTTTTCATGATTTCAAATTCTTCCGTCGATAAGGAGCCCGGTTTATTAAGAATGGCATCCGGTATTCCCACTTTACCCACGTCATGCATCGGTGTGGCTAATCGAATGATTTCAGCCTCTTGCTCCGACAAGCCATATTTCAATGCTAGTAGGCGGGAATATTCAGCTACTCGTTTCACATGATGACCCGTTTCCTGCGAACGCGTTTCCGTAATTTCCCCCATTGTATAAATGATTTCTTGTTGCGTGCTCTCTAGCTCATTATTGAGATAAATATTCTCGAAGGCAACTGATACATTGGCACAATAAATATCAACGAGGTACTGCTCCCATTCACTAAGAGCATTGAAGCCATTCATATAAATGACGTTTTCCATCCCCATTTTGCTTTGGAAATAGATGACGAAACGATCCGCAGCAAAGCTGCTTTTGCGCGTTTGAAAGGCCATCTCAATTTCCTCAAGAACCTCCACAGGAACCACATCTCGTGCTCTAGCATCTTGATTCGTGGCGTAATCCCCGCTGGCTGCAAGAATATAGATATCCTCAACACCTTTAGTCACAGCAAAGCTGCAATGAATGGCGTTCTTATGTAAATTCACGATGGAAGTCATTTGCGTGAGGACGCCTGAAGCAAATTTTTTCATGGATTGTAACTCAAATAAAGTAGCCGATGACTTAATGATTTCTTCTAAACCGATTCTGCTTTTCTCAATCGTTTTGATATCCCGGAATGAGCGAAGCGCCGTAACTACCGTGGTAAACAACTTCTGCGACGTTAGCTCTGTCTTTTCTTTATAATCATTAATGTCATAATCCATAATGACCGTTCGTTCCGGCGCTTGGCCTGGTTGTCCAGTCCGCAAAATAATGCGTACAGCTTGATTATTTAATTCCTCACGAATAAATTTCACAATCTGCAAGCCAGCGTCCTCGTGTTCCATGACAACATCAAGTAACACAAGTGCTGTCTGCGGCTGCTCTCTTAGTAGCTGTTTGGCTTCCAAGGCAGAGAATGCGCTGTGAAACGCCAACTTCCTGCCAGCAAATTCAAAATCATGCAAGACCATTTTGGTTACTTGATGTATCTGTTTTTCATCATCCACAATAAGAACAATCCACGGGTCTTGTTCAACAGTCCTTAGATTCGCTATTTCACTGTCTTCCTCTTCAGCAAAAAGAAGCTCATCCTGATCGACAGACTCCAGTTCCTTGGTCATAGCTCCGCTTCCTCCTCTTTAGGGATTGTAATTGTAAATAAGCTGCCTCGCCCCCGTACACTTGAACAATGTATCGTGCCATTTAAGGATTCTTTTACGAGATTATAAACGATATTCATGCCTAAGCCTGTCCCGCCTTGTCCGCGGCTCGTTGTGAAAAACGGATCAAAAATATGAGACAGCACGTCTTCCGTCATCCCTTTACCATCGTCAGAATAGGCAAGCAGAATATGCTCGGAATATTCAAAAACATGCATACATATGTTACCTTCATCGTCAGCATCATAAGCATGATTCATCGAATTCATAACTAAATTCGTAATGATTTGGGAGAGTGCACCAGGGTATGTGTACAACTGAAGTTGATCATCGCAGATGACATTCAAGAAAATATGTGTTTTCTTAAGCGCAGGCTTCAAGCTTGCACTTATTCCCTCCATATATTCTTTGACAAGGAAGGTTCGCTTCATTTCCACGCTCTGATCCACAGAAATTTGTTTGAAGCTTTTCACTAACGAAGAAGCTCGCTCCAAATTGGACTGTACCATGACATTCGTCTCATGTGCTATGGCGAGATATTGCTCTAAATCAGATTTCTTCATCTTCCCAGACTCATATAACAATTGAAACTGTTTCGTCTTCTGATCCAAGTAACTGATTGCGGTTACACCAATTCCGATAGGTGTGTTAATTTCATGCGATACACCGGCAACTAAGCCGCCTAGTGCCCCCATTTTTTCTGAATGAACGAGTTGATCTTGCGTGACCTGCAACGTATTCAATGCCTGCTGCAGCTCCTGATACCGTTCATCCAAATCACCGACCATATCATTAAAGGCTTCTGATACCTCGGCTATTTCCGGGGATGCCTTGAAATGCAATTTAGGCAGTTCTCCACCCTGTTTAACAATTAATGCTGCCTCACGTAAGAGGCTTAGTGGACGTATCACAATGACACGTAGAATGAGCCACAATAACACGGAGAGAATAATAGCAATACTAAGTCCAACGATCAGGATAAGCTTAGTTCTTTGTTTGAGCAGCTGCTCTTCTTCCGATGAATCGAAAATAACTTCAACTGCACCAACGACAGCACCATCCTCTTGCAAGGGTGCCGTTAAGCGAACGATTGGTTTTTCATTCTCTGCGATAGGAATACGGTCTACAATCGTTTGGTCTTGCTTCGGAATCACGATCTTCGTCTCATTCAGAATCGTTCCTATTTCCTTCCGTTCCGAAGCGGCAAGAATTTTCCCTTGCTTGTCATAAAGCTTCATATCCAGAACCCGATTATTCTTATACTGAATGTAGTCGAAGATTTGCTGAATATCCGTAATGGATCGCGACTCTTCATACCTTCCATTAATCGCAATCGTCATACCGCTAATTTGACTGACATAGGCTTCTCGAATCGATTGATTTAAACTGATCGTGTCAAACACCATCATCGTCGAAATCATACCAGCCGTCACAGCTGTGACGAGAAAAACAATACGTTTCTGTAAGCTAAGCTTCTTTGAGCGAGAAAACATCCACTCACACCTACTTCACATCAAACGTAATTGTTTTACTTACGTCGTATGGCGTATGGTCGTTATTATGTAAGGAGACCTTCACTTCATGAGGCCCTTTGGGTAAATGATCCAATACCTTTTGATTCGTTGTAACAACAATCTTCTCGCCTTTATCTAACGATATATGAACATGACCTTCACCTTGCACACGTTGTTGATCATAATGTTCCTTCGATAACTTCAGATCGGTTGTAAGATCCAAGGTCACGGTATCGTCTTTAACCACGTAAGCAACCTCTAGCGTAGGTGTAAAGGTAGTTGTGGTAGACGTAGTCGTTTTAGCTGTACTACAACCGGAAATAACGATTGTTAATGCTGTTAACAAATAAAAACTCTTGAATCTATTCATTTGTCATCCCCCGTGAAGATGTTTTTATTGTCTAAACATGCCAAAAAACTATCTTCTCTAGCTTAAGAATAATCAGTAAATTTGTCCACTTTTATTTTGGAAACATGTGTAAGATAGCGTTATATTTCTTGAATAGTCCATTTATTCAAAATTGTCTGACAATTAATGTCGAATCTTCTTGGTAACGCTCACATTTTGCGCTTACCCAGGAAATAATTTCATTTCCCGAATCCGAATTATTTCCCCAGTTTTGGTGCAATGTAGTAAAGTCGCTTTTCACAGCTTCTCCCTTATCTTTTTGACCCTTAAGGAGGTCCTCCCCCATGACAGGAACCAATCAACATCAACAACCGGTTCAGCATGCCATTGACGCAGCTGATCATGCTATCCTGCAAGCACAAGATGCCCAGCATAAGCTGCAGGTCGCTATAACGGAAGCCAATCCTAATGCGATCCAATCCGCACAAGCCGCACTTGTACAAGCCGATCAGCAGGTTAGACAAGCCCAACAACAATTAGCTGAGTTTGCCAATGATCAGTTCGGGCAGCAAATTAAGCAAACCTTTGAACAATTGAACCAAGCCGCCCAAGATATCGGGGCCAATCAAGAGAAGTTTCATACACCTAAGCAGGTTCGATAACCGCTTCATCCCTCCTAAAGTGATCGATATTCGATCGCTTTTTCTTTTTATGTGCACATTATGTTAAACTACGTAGGAAGGTTTTCAAGTTATTTGGGGAGGCACTACTTACATGCTCGTGATTGGAATTGCCGGAGGTACCGGCTCAGGTAAAACAACAGTAGCGAAATCGATTATGACAAAACTCGGATCCGCGAATGTGACATTAATATCACAAGATAATTATTATCTTCATCATAGCGGCATTACTTTTGAAGAGCGGGAACGCATTAATTACGATCATCCTCGTGCATTTGAAAATAATTTGCTTCTTCAGCATCTGACACAGTTAAGAAATGGGCAGGCTGTCGACATTCCTGTCTACGATTTTTCACAACATGCTCGCTCGGAAGAAACGATCCATATTGAAGTTAAGCCGATTGTGTTGATCGAAGGCATTCACGTTCTAACCGATGAAGAGCTGCGCAGCGCATTGAATATTAAGGTCTTCGTAGATACAGATCCCGACGTTCGCATCCTTCGTCGATTGTCTCGTGATATTAACGAACGCGGCCGTTCTTTACAATCCGTTTTCGACCAATATTTGACGACAGTTAAACCCATGCATGATGCGTTTATAGAGCCTTCGAAGAAATATGCGGACATCATCATACCGGAAGGCGGAGAAAATCAAATTGGCATCTCTTTGCTAACCATTTTGACAGAACGCTATATGACCGATCAAGCCGCTAATTACGAAATTGGCTAGCTTCTCAAATGACAAAGAGCCACCTTCCTAGCTAAGGAAAGTGGCTTTTTCTCATTCTGTCCGTGCTCTGAAAATGAAACCGGAGATACCGAACAGCAAGTAGACAAGCGCAAGAAAGTAAAAAATACTGGCAACGTTCAGATAGTGCAACGCCATTCCGCCAACTAAAGGACCGATGATGCTTCCTACGCTGTATTGAATCGACGCAATGATATTGGCCGTTGGCAGTAAATGCCGTGGCAAAATATCGGCCGCGTAGGCAAGACCAAGGGAGAAAAACGACCCCACCATGCCGCCTGCTACACCTAAACATATCCCAAGTCCCCAAAGGTTTGTCCCCACGAAGGGCACGAAAGCGAACGCCAAAGCCCCTACGATGGCTGTACCCATTAGAATGGGCTTTCGCCCCACACGATCGCTCCATATCCCAAGAGGCAGTTGCATAATGAGTCCACCAATTCCCGTGACAGGGAGTAAGAGCCCAATCGTAGTCTCCGATATCCCGATTCGCAGACCGTAGAGAGGAAAGTTGCTATTCATTGCGGCTTCCATATAGCCAAAGAGCAAAGAGGTTACAAGTGGAAACCATGCTAATGAAATGACGGTCGTTGCTCGTTTATGGGCGGCTTCTGCACGTTCTGACCGTTCAGGCTTTTCGTTCTTTAGCCTAGTTAGCAAGATTAAGATCAAAAGAAAGAAGCAGCTTGTCACTAGGAAAGGCATCCAAATACCTGCTTTTAATAAAGTGATACCTAAAGGCCCTATACTAAAGCCTACCCCATATGCCATGCCATACAAGGAGATATTGCGTCCTCTCTTCTCTTTCGGACTAGAGGCAACAATCCAGAGCTGTGTGGCAAAATGTAAGGCGCTATCGCCAATTCCTACAAGCAGCCGCAGGACGAACCAAAAACCAACCTGCTGCCATACAGGAAACAAACAATTCGCGATGATGATTAAGCTCATGCCGATCATAATGACCGGTTTATAACCAAACCGTCGTACCGGCTTCTCGATGAAGAACATCGTCGCAAAGATACCTATATATAAAGCCGCAGCATTTAAACCATTCGTATCTGTTGAAACACCAGCTCGATCAAGTAAAATCGTGAGAAGTGGCAGGAGCATCCCTTGGCTCATTCCCGCCACAATAATCACCATTATTAATGTCGTTAATTGATAATTAGACTTCCAAAATTTAAGAACCATTCCCAAAATCCACCGTTTCCCATCTCTCGGCATAGTCATGTAGCTTGCCATGAAGGGGCACACGGAACTGCGTAAATATGACGAGTCTTGCTTTTTTAATCCACTCTTTGAAGGATGGGTAGGTAACGAAAAGATTCGCATAGCGATCGCTCATACAAATAAAGTGGGGACCAGGCGATTTCTCAGTCAGAAAACTTAACGACGTATCCAGCGGCGTGTACTTCTTGCGTTTGCCTTCCCATTTATCCAATTCAATCTGCAGGGTGGAATCTACATCCTCTAACAATTGCTCCAAATGTTTCACACGGGCATAATACGGCATTTCTGTCCGAATCTCCATCCTACGCAGGGTTTCCTCATGTTGTGGATAAAAGATTGCACGTACGAATTTTCTTTCTTCTGCCCAGGCGATACAGGCGCTGATCTCGTGCGCTGTCCAGTCTTCGAATGTTTCAAATACGAGGACGGTACCCTTCTGGGATTCAGCTGGGGGTTCGTACCCAAAGGGTACTTTGATTTGATCTCGTGCCATAGCTACCTCCTCTAGTTGTCCTTACATCTTGATGACTCTTTCAATTTCCAAGCTCCTATACGTAGTATACCCCTTCCAACTCCTTGAAGCCATGACCCGATTGGATTACGCCAACGTGTTGCGTTATAATTTATAAGTACATATTTTTAATTAAGGGAGACCTACCGTATGAGAGATCCGAGACTTCAAATTTTTGCCCGAAACATTATTCGGTATTCCGTGAGCCTGCAGCCCGGTGAGAACATATTGATTGAAATGATTGGTGTAAAAGATCCTGAGCTTGCGAAATGTTTGATCGAGGAAGTTTATGCTGCTGGAGGTAATCCATTCATCGAATTACGTGATCCAGCGATTACTCGTAGCCTGCAAATGAAAGGAACACAAGCCCAATTCAGCGCATGGTCGGATATTGAGCTTGCTCGCATGAAACAAATGGATGCTTATGTGGCTGTTCGCAGCGGCGATAACATTACAGAATCCTCGGATGTGCCTGATGAACAAATGAAGCTGTTCCTGAAGTACTTCCAACGTCCAATCTTCGATGAGCGGATAAATAACACCAAATGGGTCGTTATGCGCTACCCGAATCCGTCCATGGCTCAACTAGCGGGTAAAAGCACAGAAGCCTTTGAAGATTTCTACTTTAACGTTTGCAACCTCGATTACAGCAAAATGGCGAAGGCCATGGAATCACTTGTTGATCTGATGAACCGAACCGATCGTGTGCGTTTGGTCGCTAAGAACACGGATCTCAGCTTCTCGATAAAAGATATCGGTGCTGTACCTTGCTCCGGGCGTCGTAATATTCCAGATGGCGAAGTTTACACCGCCCCTGTGAAAGATTCCGTGAACGGTGTTATTAGTTACAACACACCAACGATTTATTCCGGAACTTCTTTTGAGAACATTGTGCTGACTTTCGAGAATGGCCGCATCATCAATGCAACAAGTAATGATACGAAGAAGTTGAATGAGATCCTGGATACAGATGACGGCGCTCGCTACATTGGCGAATTCGCGATTGGTGTGAACCCTTACATCCAACATCCAATGAAAGATATCTTATTTGATGAGAAAATTGACGGAAGTATCCACTTTACGCCAGGTCAAGCTTATGAAACGGCAGACAATACGAACCGTTCTTCCGTTCACTGGGACATGGTCTTAATTCAACGTCCTGAGTACGGCGGCGGCGAAATTTATTTCGATGATGTGCTTATTCGTAAAGACGGTCGATTCGTTATTCCAGAGTTAGAAAAACTAAACCCAGAAAATTTAATGTAGTTAATCACCTACAGCATGTTAAAAAAGCAGTTGAGTCTTCCGAGCGTGTTCTCTCGGTAAGCTTCAACTGCTTTTTATCCTAACCAGTGGAAAATAACGCCCGCCGCAGATTCGGTATGAGCAGGAACCTGTAACGGAATAAGAAGCGAGGTTTGTTTCACCAAACCAAGCAGTTTTGGCGTATTCCCATTGGATTGTATGCGCACCTCGGCCCCTTTGGGGACGAATGGAAATACCTGCTGGATGTCCTCATTCGTCAAACGAATACAACCTAACGATTTATTTCCTCCGATCGAACTTTCATCGTACGTGCCATGTAAAGCGATTGCGCCTAGTCCTAAGCCCGCTTCACCGTAGCTTTGACTTGTCTTCCCTTGAGGCTGCTTCACGCGGTCTACGACCCGAAATTCGCCTTCTGGCGTGCTTCCGTTGGCACCAAGCCCAATTTCTTTATCCCAGAGTAGATAAGGGCCGCTTACGAGCTTCAGATGATACTCGTCTTTATCTATTTCCAGATGGACAGGATCGTAGGGAACGCCTGCACCGCTTGCTGCATTCGCATAAAACATATGCGCAATGTCTGCTGACTTAGGGTCATACACCCATCCCCCTTCGCCATCGTAGATAGTTTTGACTTCATTAGATCCAGAAACCGCTTCGATGGGGATAAAGCTCAAATAATTATGGGGATAGGCCTGCAAGAGTTCATCTATATGAGCGGGAGTTTGTCCGATATCCTTACGATACGATTCCAAAGCTGTTCGAACTAAATTAGCACCAAACGCGCTAAGCGGTTGGTGCTCTTCAAATTCAGGGTTCAGAAACCGGATGTGAACCATGGCATCTGCGTCTGGCCGATAAGTGGCAAGGACACTCGCACGCTTCGTATCCTCCTCATTGGTCAGCAGCATGGTTTTCCCTTGATCCCTGTTATCTGCTGTGACTATGCCATAAATCAGTATCGCAGATTTCGGTATTTCTTTTGCTAAAACCAAGGCTTGATCATGAAGCCTATTCTCGATTTCAGCATGTGATGCTTCTGGCGAGAGATACAGGATAAACGGCTTGTCCACTGTTTCATAGGTCACCTGCGTGCCTACTCCCCATACCTTCATTTTGCTTATCGTTCTAGAAATCGTCTGATTACCCGCAAAGAACGTTACCAAGATTACATTGAGAATCAGAAGGACCAGCAACAGCATTTTCATAAAAGGGGGTAATAAGGGCTTGGGCTTCACGGGCACCGTCATCTCTAGATTCGCAAGGTGAGCCGCTTGCTGCTCATCTAAAAGATGAATCGCGCGATTCGCCGCCGAATAGAATGGCGAGGGATACGTTTTAAGCACTTCCGTATAATGAAACCTTGCTCTCTTCCAATTCCCTCTCTCACGAAACTTCTGCCCGAGATTGAAATGCGACTCTGGTGAATTCGCATCCAAATAACGAATAACCTTCTCATGGTACTGCGGATCAGCATGACTAATGAACAAATTCTTGTGCAAATGAACGAGGTGATCATCGAGTTGATTACGGAAACGTTGGTTTCGTCGGATCATTTGGCTCCTCTCCGTTCATAAATTTAGCTTGGCTTTCATGATGACTGATACATTTAGTATCTCTGATACATAATGTATCATGAAATAGATTAAAAAGACAACCCTTTTACTCGCTGAGGGCTCTCCATGAGTTAAGAACGAAAAAAGACGCCCTCAGCCTCTTTACAGATGGCTGAGAACGTCTAATGCTTCATGCTATTAACTAATTTAATGCGCGACTGTATTATAGGTCATGATCCAGATGGAACCGGCAACGATGGTTACTAGAATAACTAGACCAAATAGCAGCGCCATGATGTTCCACCGTGCATTCTCGCCTTCTTTGACATGCATGAAGAAGAACAATTGTACAGCAAATTGCAAAACGGCCATGACTAAAATTAAAACTAATGTACCTGTTTTCCCAAGCATATGGTTCATGACAACAACAAGTGGAATGATGGTCAAAATGATCGATAGCGCAAACCCGATGATATACGATTTCAATGATCCATGCGACTCGTGATTGTTATGAGATTGTGTATGTGGTTGGCTCACTTACATCACCCCCATGAGATAGACGACCGTAAAGACGAAGATCCAAACGACGTCCAGAAAATGCCAATACAAGGAAATGATCTCTACTTTACGTTTCGTAACTGTTGTGATCCCGCGGCGTTTCAATTGAAAAATTAGACCAATCATCCAAAGTAAACCAACGGAAACGTGCAGACCGTGCGTACCTACTAATGTAAAGAAGGCAGACAGGAAAGCACTCGTGGAGATTGTTGCGCCCTCATGATTAACCATAGTAATGAATTCTGAGAGCTCTAATCCAACGAATGATGCTCCTAATATTACGGTCACAATCAACCAGCCTATTAGTTGCTTCAGATTTCCTTTGTGCATCCCCAATACAGCTAAGCCGCTTGTAAAGCTACTTGTCAGCAAGATGAAGGTTTCCGCGATGATTCCCGGCATCTTGAATAATTCTTCTGGGGTTGGTCCGCCATTCGTATTTTGGTGAAGGACGATATAGGTCGCAAATAGCGAGCCGAATAAAATAACGTCTGTGATTAGAAATATCCAAAAACCAAACGTTTTGAGCGATTCATGTTCTTGCTCATGATCGTGTCCATGGTCGTGTGCACCATGTGCAGCTGTGTGTGCCATTACACCTTCACTCCTTTCCAAGCGGCATCTTCCGTCTTCTTCACTTCATCCGCTGGAATATAGTAATCCGTATCATAGCTGAAGGAACGAGCAATCATACAGATGGCAACACCAATTAATGATGGAATGGTTAGCCACATCCAATCCCAGACGAATCCGAAGCCCGCAAAAAACCATAACAACGATATAATAAACGGAATTGCTGAGTTTTTAGGCATATGAATCGGTTCATACGTAGTTGGTCTCGGTTGTTTCTTCCCTTGCTTCGCTTCCCACCAAGCGTCAGCCACTTCTGCTTTAGGCAGCACTGCAAAGTTGTACAGTGGTGCTGGTGAAGGAATGGACCATTCCAGTGTACGTGCATCCCACGGATCGCCCGTAACATCTTGTTCTCTGAACTTAATGGAGTGAGCGATTTGCCATACTTGGAATATGAAACCAAGACCCATTAAGAAACCGCCGACAGTTGAAACCATGTTAAGCGGGCCCCAGCCCATATCCCAGCTATACGTGTAGGTACGACGCGTCATTCCGTCTAAACCCAGGAAGTATTGCGGCATGAAACAAACATAGAAACCGATGTTCCACACCCAGAACGCCCATTTACCCAAATGCTCATTCAGCTTGAATCCGAACATTTTTGGCCACCAGTAATAAAGTCCTGCGAAATATCCAAATGCTACCCCACCAATTAATACTTGATGGAAATGCGCGATCAAGAAATAGCTATTGTGGAATTGAAAATCAGCAGGAGCAACAGATAACAAGACCCCTGTCATTCCCCCAACAACAAAGCATGGAATAAAGGCAATCGTCCATAGCATCGGTGTTGTAAAGCGAATTTTTCCTCGGAACATCGTGAAGAGCCAGTTAAATACTTTTGCCCCCGTTGGAATTGCAATGAGCATCGTACTTATTGCGAAGAAAGCATTCACGTCCGCGCCGGATCCCATCGTGAAGAAATGATGCGCCCAGGTAAAGAAGGACAGCAAGCTGATGATTAACATCGCAAATACCATCGATTTATAACCGAATAGCTTCTTCCTCGAGAAAGTCGATACGATTTCTGAGAAAATCCCGAAAGCTGGAATCACCACAATATAAACCTCAGGGTGCCCCCACATCCAAATTAAGTTGATATACATCATCGGATTTCCGCCGCCGTCCAAGGTGAAGAAATGAGCACCGAAGAAGCGGTCTAAGAATAGTAACGCAAGTGTCACTGTTAAGATTGGAAAAGCAAAGATAATCATAATACAGCTTGAAAATACGGACCACGTAAACATTGGCATTTTCATCAATTTCATACCTGGTGTACGCATTTTCAAAATGGTCACAATGAAGTTAATCCCTGTTGCCAAACTCCCGATACCTGAAATTTGAATGCCCCAAATGTAGAAGTTCTGGCCCACTCCTGGGCTATGTGACAATTCGGAAAGTGGCGGATAGCTGAGCCAACCTGCATCTGGTGAACCACCGATAACGAATGAAACGTTGAAAAGCATGGCACCCCAGAAGAACATCCAGAAACTCAGTGAGTTCAAGAATGGGTATGCGACATCGCGCGCTCCAATTTGCAGAGGAACAACAATGTTGAATAAACCAAACATAAGCGGCATCGCCATGAATAAAATCATGATTACACCATGCGTTGTGAAAATTTGATTATAGTGATCTGGTTGTAAGAACTGGCTATCCGGAATCGCTAGCTGCAACCTCATTAGAAGTGCATCTACACCACCGCGGAATAGCATTAATAACGAACAGATAATATACATGATCCCGATTCGCTTATGGTCAACGCTTGTCAACCATTCACGCCACAGCCAACCCCATTTTCGGAAAAAGGTGAGTACGAATACCATGGCTACTAACGAGAGCCCGATACTAACCTGAGCTCCCAGAATCATTGGATCGCCCGTTACGAAAAACTCGGATGCAAAATCTTTTATTTTATCCAGCATGAGCAGATCTCCCTTTCATGAAACTTTGATCTATATCCAACTATTTCGACATATTCATCTGACTATGATCCATTTGTGTATGATCCATAGAGCTTTCTTTTTTCGTATCCTTTGAGTCTTTCGTGTCTTTCATGTCATGACCGCCAGCACCGTGACCATTGTGAACGGACTGACCATTCGTATATTTGTTTACGATTTGTTCAAAAAGCCCCTCAGGAACCGATGAGAAATACTTCACGCCAGATTTACCCGGCATTGCTAGCTCCTCATAACCTTCTTTGGTTAATTTCGTAGGCACTTTCTTCGTCTTTTCAATAAAGGAATCAAAATCTTCTTTCGACGTTGCATTCACATCGAATGTCATATCAGCGAAGTGCTCTCCACTGAAATTCGCTCCTGTACCGAAATAATGTCCGATCTCATCTGCTTGTAGGTAGAGTGTCATCGCCATACCTGACATGGTGTAAATTTGCCCACCTAACTGTGGAATCCAGAAGGAGTTCATTGGTGCATCAGATGTAAGCTCAAACTTAATCGGTGTATCTTCAGGAATTTGCAAGTAATTCACCGTGGCAATTCCTTGCTCTGGATAGGTAAACAGCCACTTCCAATCAAGTGATGTCACTTGAATCGTTATTGGTTCTTTATCCGACTTCAATGGCTTTGAAGGCTCTAACGCATATGTGTACTTCAACGTTACAACAGCCAATGTGACAATAATGATGATCGGCACAGTCCACCATACAATTTCGAGTGACGTGCTGTGAGACCAATTGGGTTTATACGATGCCTTATTACTTTTGCTATCGCGATATCGCCATACAATCCATGCTGTTAGTGCAAGAACTGGAACGAGGATTACCCCGCATAAAATGGTTGCAATCACAATCAAATCTCTTTGCTCAGCACCTACGGGTCCTTTAGGATCCAACACCATAGCTTGGCTGCAGCCAGAAAGTACTACGATGATGGCGACCATCATGAAGAGCATCCCTGCTTGTACAAGCTTTCTCTTCTTCATCCACTTTAACCTCCCAATCAACAAATCCTACCTGTAATCAACATATCATCTTGTTCATCAAAGTTCACCATCACAAAGTCAACTTAACAAATACGTCAACGGTTCGACGTAGTAATGTAAAACAAATGTCACAGAACGTTTGTTGACTCTGCTGGAAAAATATGAACAGCAAAAAGCCTTCCAAGTTTTAGACTTGAAAGGCTTGCCTAGTATTCCACCGAACCCTCGTTCTCATTCACCTTTGGCAACATTACGAGAATGAACCAAATGAATCGCTGTACGAATCACATAAATGTGGACACTACCTACCATGAACCCAATGCCAACCATTAATGTCGTGTTGGTATCACTGAAGCTCTCTAAACTAACCAAGCTAAGAACCAAACCTATAGCAAGCAACGCCCACGCAGCAAACGTCATTAATTTCACTAATGGCATTACATCTCGTTCAACACGTTCAACTGATTTCACGGAAACGGCTCTATTTGACATTGTCATCACAACTCCTGACTTAAATGTAAGTGCTTCATAAATAGTATAACACAAAAAATTAATTTTGTTCATATTTTATTCACACGATGATCAAAATTTGGACAAAATTTCACCAACAATGAATGCTGCTCGATTTAACAAGGCGATCGATAGGACATTTCAATCCCCTTTCACTCTTATCATTCCATATTAGTGGCTTTCGCATGCAAATTTCTTAAAAAATGAAAAAGAGCTGACCATCGTAGATTATCTACGGATAGTCAGCCCTTACTATTATGTATGCTCTACTTCAGAAGTGTATAGCTGCCGATAATGGGAAGTGGCTTGACTTGACCTTGCGCTGCCGCGACAATACCCAGAATAGCCAAAACGACCAAAGCCAAGTTCGCAATCGGCTGTAGGATCCAACCAATAAACGGAATAATGCCTAGTACAACATTCACAATGACCCATGCTAGGAACAAAGTAAGACCTTGATTAGCATGGTACCACGCGTACTTCGATTCTTTCGCTGCGATTAACGGGATGAAAAACAAAATGTACGCAAGAATAGCCATTCCCTTGTTACTTTGAATATCTGTGGAATCGTACATGGACAGCACCTCATCTTCTCAGAGTTTACTCTTCCATTATATTCAGAAACCAGCAGCTATTCGCTCGCCGCGTGGACAAAACTCAAATTATTTTCGTCGCACGATTTTGCACGAATTGCCCCGGCGGATAGACAACTCTCAGTTCTTTGCTCCTGTGAAAGCTTCCCAATCCCGCAGCAATTGCTCCTCACGCTCAGGCTTCAATCCAGCAACTCTAGCCGCCGCCGGATCACGACTTTGTTCCCAAGCCAGTGTATCTCTAACTGTTTCGCCCAGCGGCCTAGTTTTTAATCCCGCGTGGAACGCTTTCGAGTTGTTAAGCTGCAACATGCCGATTAAGCTATCGCTTGGCAGCCAGAGCGGCAGTTCCATCCAAGGACCCACTTCTTGTGCGACTAAAAATTCTTCCGTCACCCAGGTGATCTTTGAATCGTTGTCACTAGACCTACAAGCATTCACAAGCTCTTCCATCGTGTAATCACTACCACTAGCATGAAAAGTCCCTGTGACTCCTTGCTCAATCAACGCCAGCGTCCATGCTGCAAGGTCTCGCACATCTACGAACTGAAGTTTCCTTTCTCGCGGCAGGGGAACGACAACGTACCCCCCTCGCTTCAAGCGAGCTGGCCAGTATGTGAATCGATCTGAGGCGTCATTCGGACCAACAATGAGACCTGGCCGAATAATGAGCGCTCCCTGTGGAAATGCCTCTTCAACGACCTTCTCACATTCTGCTTTTAGCGCTCCATAACGCTGTCCTGGATCTGCCGCGTCCTCTACGCGCAACACTTCAGCCGTTTCATCTAAATGAACTTGCTTTAAATTCGCATAGGCAGAAACGGTAGAAATGAATGTATACTGCTTCGCAATATGCTTTAATGTGTTCGTGGAAGCTTCAACGGACTCCGGCTGATAGCCACTTGTATCAATCACCGCGTCCCACTCAAAGCCACGCAATTTAGATAAATCATCATTCCGATCTCCTAGGATGTGCCGAGCTTGTGGTAGGGCATGCGCATCATGCAGACCGCGATGGAATAAGGTCACTTCGTGCCCTTGCGCGAGCGCTTCTTCCGCCAGTGCCCTTCCTAGAAATTTGGTGCCGCCAAGAATTAGAATGTTCACAAGTGTTCCTCCTTAAGATTCGAATGTTGGATGATTTCATCTAAAAGCATTCTTGCTATCCGCACCTTATTTTCATCAACGGGCTCGTTCACACTGCCATTTTCTCTAACTGCAGTGCCTAGGTGAACACTTCGCACCCCTGTTGCACGAACGAATGAAGACAGAGTTTCAAGCGTAAGTCCACCACCTGGCAAGATGTTCAAATGGCTTCCGCTAGTCATGTCGTTGAGAAAGCGAATCTGGTCCACCGCCTGGAGGGCGCTCGAGGCACCTCCCGATGTGAGTACGGTATGAATTTGTTGATAGGACAGCAGCAACTGCAATGCTTCTGTTTGTTGCGACACTTCATCGAATGCGCGATGGAAGGTAACAGGCAAAGAAGTAGCCTTTAATAGCATGTTAAGATGATAGATATCAATCTTTAATTCGGGTGTAAGCACGCCAAATACGAGGGCATTGGCACCTGCTTGCTCAACGTGTTTGATCGATTCAAGCATAGCGGCTATATCTTCTTCTGACATATGAAATGAGCGGGCATGCGGGCGGATCATTACGTTCACGGGTATGGAGACAGAGGAAGTAATTTGATGAACAAGTGCTAACTCAGGTGTTAATCCGCCTTGCCGCAAATCCGCTACGAGTTCAATCCGATCTGCGCCTCCGGCCTCTGCTCGCTTAGCATCTAACAGTGAAGTAGCAATAACTTCTAATAACATAGTTCGAATAACCTCCACATCGATGTACATGAATGTATACTCACTCTATCATAGATTAGGCAACACAAAAAACTCCCTAATCGAAGATTAAGGAGTTGTCATGTTCGTTCGTCTTATGTATGGTCCTAGATATTCGAAGCTTTCTGCCATTGTTGTTGCTGCACTTCGACAAGCTCCAAATTGGCAAATGATCGACTAAGCTTCAACATTTTTTCCGTTGCTGCTAATTTCGGCAATGGTGCACTCATAGGCTTGCCTTTGTAACATACGATAAACAACAATTTCATCACCTTCGCTTTCTCGGATTATAACATTTGATTTGCTTTGCTACCTATAAGATTCGAAAGACCCCCTCAGGTTTGAGGGGGTCTTTTCGACAATTCGACAAATTTCGATTTTAACTACTATACGATGGCCAAATCTGATAATTTCGCTTTAACTTCTTCAAC
This sequence comes from Paenibacillus sp. J22P165, assembly GCF_059692015.1. NCBI lineage: Bacteria > Bacillati > Bacillota > Bacilli > Caryophanales > Paenibacillaceae > Paenibacillus > Paenibacillus sp. J22P165. Next base: position 27,648 of record NZ_JCAUAP010000002.1, read on the forward strand.
AAGTTGAATAGCATCTGCCTTACGATTAACAACATCGACGCGATCCATATCAACGATCAGAACCTCGGATGCATGATAATGATTCATGACCCAATCATCATAACCTGACCAAAGTTGACGGTAATAATCAACCAACGATTGATCCTGTTCAAAGCTGCGGCCGCGAAGTCCGATACGGTGCATAACCGTCTCGAAAGAAGCTTTTAAATACACCATCAAATCAGGCGCTTTCTTCGGAAGTTCTGCCAACTCCGACATCATATTGTCTGCCAAACCTTCGTATACATCGAACTCCAACTGAGAAATACGTCCAAGTTCGCGATTTACTTTCGCAAAATACCAATCCTCATAAATACTTCTATCCAGTACATTACGATTATGTACTAACGCCTGTTTAATGGCCTTGAATCTCGTATTTAAAAAGTGCAATTGCAGGAGAAAAGGATAACGATGTTTCTCGATCTCCTCCGGTGACGCTGTATAAAAAAGCGGTAAAATCGGATTATCATCGACACTCTCATAAAAAACATTCGAATTTAATTCTTGTCCAAGCAAAGTGGATACAGATGTCTTACCAAGACCGATCATTCCCCCAACCACAATCACTGCCATTGACCCCTTTCTCCTTCTACCCAATCATAATTTACCTACTGTCAATTCAGCAAAGCTTACCTATTATACAAGGAATTCAAACGGGAGGGAACCCTCTTTTTTTTCCTTTGCGATTCCTCAGATTCTTCGCTCGTTATTGCCGCTTACTAAATCCAAGAATAAAATTTCTAGCATCGACTGCTTATATTCTACATATTTTTGGCAATCCTCAAAGTAGTGAGCATATGAAGCCTGATGTAGATACAAAAAAATTAAAAACACAGTGTGATGATTTCATTTGCCATGCTGTCTCTATTAATAAGTGAGTTACAATCCTATCCATAAGACAGAGGTGTATCGATGATTTACGGGACTAAACTACTAGATACGGATTCAGAATTATTTGCCGCGGCGCTAACGAAAACGCCTGTATTTGTATGGTCACTCGATCAGCTAGGCGTTTATTACCAGGTAAATACAGGGATTATCAATAAATACACACCAGATCACGTACAAGTTTACAACGAAAATAACCCCGAAATATCCACTTGGTACTCAAGAGAAACATCGGAGTTTAGTATTGCTTTCTAAAACATATGAAAACCGCCGTTTCCGTATCCTTCGGTCGGCGGTTTTCTATTTTATTGTGTAACTTAAGTCACAAGATTTGGCTCGTTCTTATCCGTAGGTAAGTAGACATCAATCGTAGTCCCATAGCCCACTTGACTCTCAATGCTCATCGTTCCTCTGTGCGCTTCTACAATCTTGAAACACATCATTAATCCTAACCCTGTCCCTTTTTCCTTCGTCGTATAGAAAGGCTCTCCTAGCTGCTTCATTCTATCCTCTGGAATCCCGCTCCCATTATCTTGTGTCCGTACTCGGATCAAATCTTCCCCATGTAACGAAACAATCAATTTAATCTGTCCATCTTTTGAGATGGCTTCCATCGCATTTTTGATCAAATTGATGAATAATTGCTTCAAATGCATTTCCGAACAAGTAATTTCAGGGATTTCGGTTTGGAACTCTAATAACAATTCTACATTGCAAAGAACAGCCTGTGTATCCAACAGCGCAATGACGGATTGCAAGATCTTTTCTAAACTACTTTTCTTATAGGTAATTGCCTCCGGCTTCGCGATTACAAGAAATTCACTTACAATGAAATTAATGCGATCCAGTTCGGATAACATAATGTCAAAATAATGTTTCTTGTCTTTCAAATCATGCTGCAGCAACTGCAAGAAGCCACGGAGAGAGGTCAGTGGATTTCGAATTTCATGCGCAAGTCCCGCCGCGAGCTGGCCAGCAACGGCAAGCTTGTCTGACTTCCGAAGAAGTTCTTCCGTTTGGTTACGCTCTGTGATATCTCTAGTAATTGCAGCGAACCCGAAAATTTCACCCTTTTCATTCTTGATCGGAGTTTTTGTAATGCTTACATGGATAAGTCGACCATCTTTGCGAAGCCGCACAGACTCTTTCCCCGATATCTGCTTTCCTAGTCGAAGCTGCTCGTACATTTCTTTACGTTCATTTTCCAAATAGCTCGGATAAATCGGTAATGTACTGCCCATTAATTCTTCTTGACTCCAGCCAAAAATATGTTCATGCGCCGCATTGACAGAAATAACTCTCGCATTTAAATCCAATACACTAATCGCGTCGGACGTGTTATTAATAACAGACTCGAGCAGTTCTTTCGTCTCACGGAGCTCTATCTCCATCTGTTTCCGTTCCGTGATATCCACACACGAGCCTATAACCTCAATCATGCGCTCATTCTCCATGATCGGTCGCAAGGAGGTGAGATACGTAATTCCCCGGAATGTCGACTCAAACATCACATTTTCCTCGCCGTTCCATGCACGATGGTAATAGGCTTCTATGGAAGTCGCCAACATCGTTGGCCAAATTTCATATAATGTTTTCCCTAAAATGTGAGATGGCTGATAGCCCAACCGATACAGAAGCTCTCCGTCACACAAAGTATGGATGTAATTTCCATTTATTCTCCGGAATTTCAACGTCATTCCTTGTTGTCTTCTCACTGTGTCGTGAAGATCTTGTTGTGCGATGCGCAGCGATTCCCGGTCACGGTTGAACTGTGTGATATCTTTTGCAATTAAATACACACCATCCAATGTACCATTAACAATAATAGGTACATTTTTCACACCCAATTCAATGGTATCTCCATTCGCTTGTTGAAATATCAACATATAGTTATCATTTCGCAAATGCATACCTTCTGCTTGAACAAGATTCGGATCCTTAGGTTGAAATAAATGATGGATCAATCGTAACAGGAGTTCATCTTTCGAGTAGCCTAGGATCCGCTCCATGGCTGGATTGGCACCTTGAATGCGTCCGTGTATGTCACAAGTAAGAATACCTGCAGGATTATGTTCAATTAATGACTTATAACGTTGTTCGCTTTCCGCCAACTTTCGTTCCATCTCTGACTGTTCCGAGGTTTCCTTCACTTGAACAATGAAGGCTTGGGGCTCATTGTCTGTATCTCTTAGAACAGACATCCGCCAGTCTACATACAGCATCTTTAAATTCTTATGTTGTATGCGTATGTTCGATTGATACTCGGGCAACGCTCCAAGTTGTAGTTTTTCAAAAACAGTAACGAAATCCCCCTGTAGGGCAGGCTCTAATAATGCCTTAATATTCGTTGCAAGAAGCTCTGTCTCGGAATATCCAAGAATATCGCATAGACTGTGGTTCAATCTCAACCACTGACCTTCAAGCGAAATCAGAGCCATTCCCATTGTTGTAAATTCAAAAATCGTATCGAACGAAGGCTCCATTTCCGATTGCTTAGTCATATTTTTATCCCCCATGGTACAGGCTTTGATGTAGCCCATCATCGCTTGATAGATTCGACAATACCCGCACTAATCCTGCCTTTTTACCCTTTTACAGTGAAATTGTTCGCGAAATGTGCCCTAGGGTTTCATCCGTATGTTAGAATATAAAAATCATTAGCTCATACCTAGGAGGATGCTCCCTTGCCTAATATTTGGACACATCTCATTTTTGGACAAAAAGTTATGAACCAATTAGGTCATTCATCGATTCTGAACGATAAACAACAGCGGCATATTTTTTCATTAGGCTGCCAAGGACCTGATTTTCTTTTTTACCACAACTTCCTACCTTGGAAAAAAGATAAGACTTTAAATGAACTCGGTAGTCTCATGCACAAGGAATCCTGCGGCCCCTTTTTACTTGATCTGATTCGTCAGGTACAAGGCAGAGGCATCTATAATCCTGCCGTTCTTTACGTGCTCGGATTTATAACGCACCATGTGTTAGATCGTAATTTACACCCTTATGTATTCTATAAGTCAGGCTTCAAGAAATGGGACCACCAACGCTTTGAAATCATTATGGATACCATCTACGCAAAGCATGAACGAAATATTCAAACGTGGAAAACACCGGTCTGGAAAGAAATATATGTAGGTGAAAAGTTCCCACTCGGCATTGTTCCTGCACTTTCCGCTGCAACTGCGATTCATCATCCTGAAATGGCGTCTCAGATGCGCGACGATAACGACTGGGATATCGCCTATTTGGACATGATTCGTGCGCAACGACTATTTCATGATCCTAACGGAATTAAGCGAATATTGACATTCGGTCAAATATCACCATTGGTATTTAAGAAGAATCCCGCTCCGCTCGATTATTTCAATGAAGCGAAGACCACTTGGAACTGCCCCACTGATCTAAATGAAACTTATTCTTTTAGCGTATGGGAGCTTTTGGATACAGCAATGAACGACGCCACTCTTGTACTCCAAGCCGCCATTCAAGTACTACAACGAGGTACGGAAGCTGATTATGATGCCTTACGGGATGTCCTTGGTAACCGCTCCTATGAAACAGGTAAAGATTGCGACTTACGCTTACCCATTACTCATGTACAGCCCATTTTATAGAGAGTCCTCACACATTTACAGAACTTAAATATAGTATTCGATACCAAACTGCAGTTTGAGTCTATATATGTAAAAAAACCATGAATCTTGTCATTCATGGTTTTTTTACATATATATTTGGGATATTCCAGTCGATTGCTGTCACTTGAAGTCGTTTCAGAACCGTATTCACATTAGAAAAAGGTTTGCTGCCAAAGAATCCGCGATACGCTGATAGCGGGCTCGGATGGGCAGAAGTTAGGATCACATGTCTCGTTGCATCGATTAAAGCTGTCTTAGCCTGCGCATGGCTTCCCCATAACACAAAAATGACAGGGTTCTCACGCGCACTTAACGCTCGAATAATCTGATCCGTGAACCGTTCCCACCCTTTTCCTTTATGTGAATTAGGCTGCGCCTCACGGACAGTTAATACGGTATTTAACAAGAGAACGCCTTGTTCTGCCCAAGCTTTCAAATAACCATGCTCCGGGATGGGACAGTCTAGATCTGCCGCTAATTCTTTATACATATTTCGCAGAGAAGGCGGGATCACGGTCCCTGGTTTCACAGAGAAGCTAAGACCATGGGCTTGGCCGCTGCCATGATAAGGGTCTTGCCCAAGAATAACGACCTTCGTATCCGCAAAGGAGGTCCACTCCAACGCACTAAATACCTCATCTTCAGGTGGATAAATCGTTTGCTGGGCATATTCTTCTTTGAGAAATTGCTGCAGTTCCTTAAAGTACGGTGCTTGAAACTCCTCTGCCAAAATCGCCAACCAATCGTTCGTTAAAGACCTCACGCCGTAGTTCCCCCATCTGCTCATTCCGTGCCTAATGCACCTGTCGCGACATCCTTCAGTACTATTTTCCCATCCGTTTCTGTGCCGTCAGCCAGGACTAATTTTAGTTTGGTTGTTTTCCCTTTTTGGACGAGGGCTTGCACCTGCGTGTCCGTTAAGCTACGTCCGAAGCTTTCTTTCCAAATGACGAAGCTGCAACCTTCCTTATAATGAGAGCAGCCGTAACCTTTGCGTCCCATAAAGAGCGAGCCACCGCAGCCTGGTCGTGGACAAGTAGCGATAAACGTACTCGCTCCGTCGCCTGTCGATTTCTCAGCTGGCGATTTCTTCTTGGTTGGCGTTTTCGTTCCACCCTCACCGCGAGATGCTGACTTGGCTGAGGATGAGCCCCGTTTACCAGTTGCCTCTGGCGCATTTTCACCCTCGAAATCCGTTTTCGAAGCCCTTGCTTGCTTTCGCACTTTATCAACAATCAGTGTCGCGAATCTTTTCACATTATGCATGAACTGCTCGTCCGACGCTGTACCACGGGAGATCTCATTCAATCTGCGCTCCCATTGCCCCGTCATCTCCGGGGAAGTCAACAGCTCGATTCCCGCTCCGCGAATCAACTCGACTACCATTCGGCCCTTCTGGGTCAAAATGATTTTCTTCCCTTGCATGTCGATGTAGCCAACCTTCTTCAAGCGCTCGATGGTTGCTGCCCGTGTCGCAGGAGTGCCCAAACCGGAGTCTTTCATCGCATCGCGGAGCTCTTCATCTTCAATCTGCTTCCCTGCACTCTCCATCGCCTTCAGCAGCGTTCCTTCATTGAAATACTTAGGCGGTTGCGTGTCCTTTTCCTTTACAATCGCATCCGTACAAGTGACGTCTCCATTGGCATCTATCGAGAATGGCTCATTCACTTCGACCTCTTCGTCTTCTTCCTCTTCCTTCTCTTTGCCTTTCGTTGCCTTCGCTTTTTCCTTCTTCTGATCGGCATAAATAACTTTCCAGCCTAGCGACAATAGTTCTTTGACTGTCGTCTTGAACAGCTCTTGCTCCACTTCTGTCATAACCGTATGAACCTTGTAAGCAGCTGGCGGGTAAAATTGCGAAAGGAATCGTCTGACGATGAGATCGTACAATTTTTGCTCGTCTGGGCTAAGTCCAGAAGCTTTCTTATTCGTAGGCAAAATGGCGTGGTGATCTTCAACCTTGGTTGGATTACAAATGAATTTGTTATTAATATGAACAAGATTGCGATTCGCACCTTGAACGAGTTCATGATAAGCCGTTCCTTGCAACGCATTAAGCGCCTTATGCATGTCAGGAATATTTTGCTCGGTCACATAGTTGGAATTGGTTCTAGGGTAAGAAATAACTTTATGCTTCTCATACAAAGCTTGCGCAGTATCCAAGGTCTTCTTGGCGGAGAAGGCATATTTCCCGTTCGCTTCACGTTGCAGCAAGGTCAAATCATACAATTTGAATGGGAATTCTTTCGTTTCTTTGACTTCATAGGATTGAATGCGAGCTGCCTTCCCTTTCACTTTCGCTGCAAGCGCCTGCGCTTTCTCACCATCTGTGAAACGATCACCTTGCCACATGCCGCGATAGGCCGTGTCTCCCTGTGCAAAATGTCCTTCCAATTCATAAAATTTTAGCGAAGAGAACGCCTCAATTTGCTTCTGACGATCATAGATGAGTGCAAGAACCGGTGTTTGAACGCGTCCCACGGACAGTAACACATTATGCTTCGTCGTAAACGCTCGTGACCCATTCATCCCGATTAACCAATCCGCTTCACTGCGAGAGCGCGCGGCACGCGTCAGATTCTCGTATTCTGCCCCATCTTTTAAAGTGGCAAAGCCATTACGAATGGTTTCCGAGGTTAAATCGGAGATCCAAAGCCGTTTAACAGGTTGATTTAGCCCAAGATGACGTTGAATCAGGGAGAAAATGTGCTGCCCTTCTCGCCCCGCATCGCAGGCATTGACCAATTGATTACATTTCTTCGCCAACTCCGCAATTACCTTAAGTTGATCATAGGTACGGGGATTAGGAATCAATTTAAACTCGGCAGGAATGATAGGAAGATGATTAATATTCCATTTTTTATATTTGTCATCATACTGATCTGGTTCAGCCAACTCAATCAAATGTCCGATTGCCCAAGTGATGATATATTGCTCACCTTCAAGATGGGACCTCATATTTTTGGCTTTCGGTTCTATTGCGGCAGCTATGTTTCGCCCCATATCGGGTTTTTCCGCAATAATTAATGTTTTCAACAGGTTATCGCTCCTTAATTAATATATCTACTCAAAGATGAGAACGAAAACTGCAAACAAAAAAGGCCCGAGTTACTCCCTCTGGACCTTTTAAACAATACTTTCTTAATCCCATTATTATATCATCGGCAGATTCGTAAGTAAATATCAATTCAATAAAGCAATAGGGTAACTGGTGCTGGACGGTTTATAGTATTCGAAATATTAAACATGCTTATATTATGGCGTACTCTGGCTCATAACGGGGATTCGCATAATATGGCGGTCTAATTGAAATAACAGGCATTGGCCACGAGTAATTGATGTATTCCATCGTAACTTTTTCATTTGTACGATTAATTAGTAATGAATTTACTTGGGAACTAAAAATCAACCTCATTGGGGTCTCCTCCTTATTTAGGCATATGAGATACATTCTATTTTATTTTAGCCAAAATGATTCTCAAAGCTCTAAAAATGGCGAGAGGCATGATTTTTAGCATGAGAGCATAGATTATTTTGAAATTACAAGCTGAGGAGGACTGTCAGCTATGAGTAGTGACAATATTGAGAACGAAATTCGAGAACTGCAAAAATGGTTTGAGCTGAATAAAAAAAATGATCCATTCCCCCTTTATCCGTACTACGGGAAAATAACAAAATATGAAGAGATTCCGATTTCATTTCCAGAGCAACAACAGCTTCGACATCCAGGGATAGAAAAACTCATGGTTCCTACCCCTATCCTTGAAAATCCTAATTACAAAGGTAGTGAAAAATTAAAAGGGAAAGTGGCATTGATTACTGGCGGAGATAGCGGTATGGGAGCTGCGATAGCGATTATTTTTGCTAAAGAAGGTGCTGACGTAGCCATTTCATATTTGGATGAGCATGAGGATGCACATCGAACAAAAACGCGAGTAGAACAATTAGGACAGCGTTGTCTACTTCTTCCAGGTGATTTGCGTAATAAGCAGCAATGCATTGATATCGTGGAAAAAACAATCGCCTTTTTCGGAAAGTTAGACACGCTTGTGAATCATGTAGGTGTCCAATTTCAGCAAAACTCACTAACAGATATTTCAGATGAACAATTCGACGAAATCTTTACCGTAAATGTATATTCTCATTTCTACACAACAAGAGCAGCTCTTCCTCACTTGAAAGCAGGGAGTACAATTATTAATACTACATCAATAGTTGCTTATATCGGTCAAAAGTTATTGTTGGACTATACGGCAAGTAAATCTGCCATTGTAGGTTTCACCAGAGCACTTGCAAGTGGTGTAGCAAGTCAAGGTATCCGGGTTAATGCAGTCGCACCGGGACGGGTTTGGACTCCTTTAATTCCCGCAAGTATGACCAGTGATGAAATAGCACTGTGGGGTACCAACAACCCTATGAAGCGATCTGGACAGCCCTTTGAGTTAGCTCCTACTTGGGTTTACTTAGCATCGGATGATTCCAGTTTTGTTACCGGTCAAGTATTGCATGTAGACGGTGGAGAATGTACGAGTTCCTGATTGGTGTAACAAATATCAATGAATAAGTTATCTATTGTTAGAACATTCACGAAGTTATGTTAAATAACACCTATATATAAATGAAGTTTCATTACTTATTTACATAGTTTGGACGAATGTACAAGCGATTAAATCCTGCCAGGAGGTAGTTAGAGTATGACTTATTGTTGTTCTCTTCTCCTTCAGACGGCTGTCCCGTTTCTGCAGTGAATCCAATAACTCCTGCAGAAATCCCATCTGTTATTCGACGCTTAATTAATGCATTCTGAGCTCCACGGCCCCGATATTCCACCAATGTCGCATCAACCCCAAACCAAGCCCAGCTGTTATCTATGTACATAGCTCCACAAGCTACAGGAACACTTTTATCGTATGCCACGTATACCTTCCATTTAGGTCTTCCAACCAAGGCAGAAAACCATGGAATAACTGACTCAGGCAATCCGAACCCTGCCTGCACAACATGACCAAAGTCTGCAGCACATTGTGGTGTCACTATCTTCACTTCAAGTGAAGATTGATTGGGATGACTTACCGCAGGCGTTGCATTACGATAAAATTTTGCCAAACCGTTTCCAGTACGTTTAAGTCCTTTTGCTTGAACTTGCGTTTCAATAGTATCAAGATGTGCTGTCGGTGCAATTTGCAAGGCATATGAAGAGGCCGCATATTCATTCATCCAGGCAATTGCTAGTTCCACTTCTGCTTTGCTTGCAGGTTTTCCAATTCCTAAACCGAGGACTCGATTGAACGTAAAAATGGGAGTCGTTGGATCTGCAAGGGCAACACTCGTTCCAAAACGCGTGCAAGTAACGCTTGAATTTAGGGCATTATTATCAGTTGCCGTGGTGAATAAGTCAAACCATGCCTCTTGTTCAATCTTTTCAATCTCGATATGGGCATGAGTTACTAAGTTAGTTTCCATTCTACTTTCTCTCCTATTACCTATTTATACAACCAGTATTCTTCATCTTATAGAATTAAGATTGCCTCAGATCGCGGTTCTTCACTTCACCTAACAAGATTTCCCAATCAAGTAGAGTAGAATGGGGCTATGTTTGTGGCAATCAATATCTTCTCGATGTAGCTATACTCTAGCACTACGAGGCCGTGGATTGTACTACCGTTATGTTTGATAGGCAATAACAAAAAGTTATGAGAGATGAGTTGCTTTATAAAGAAGATTGGCGTTGCGTAATTAAATAAAGCCTAACAACAGCTTACTTACGGATTCCTCGCGAGTAATGACAGAGATTCGACGCTTCATACTAAAGTCAGAAATGGGTATGGCCTTCATCGTTTCATTGATCTGGTTAACGAAGATTGCAGGCAAAATAGCTATTCCCAAGTTGGCTTGTATAAAGCCGAGAATGCCTTGGCCTAGTTCGAGTTCTAATGCAATATTCAGTTTTTGCCCTCTAATTGCAAATTCCTTCTCAACCAACAACCGGACGTCACATCCTTCAGGTAACATAACAAAGGTTTCATCCTTTATCTCATCGAAGAATACATTCTCCTTATTTCCGAAGAAAGGATGATTGACGTTAACGAACAGTAAGAAGTCCTCCATGAAAACTGGTGTAGTGTGAAATGGATGTTTCATTCCTCGGTCATCCATAAAAATGGCATCGAGCGTTCCGTTTTCCATATTTGTCAGCAATTCAAAAAAAGTATAATACACTCTAAATTTGATATCCAAATTCATTCCTGCCTGTAATTTACCAGCAATTAGAGTGGGTAAGTATATCGTCGAGACGCTTGGCCAAGATCCAATAGTCAGGTCTGCCTTCCCTCCATCTACACTTAACGCAATCTCTCTTCTCATTGTATTGACTTCACCAATAATTTTTCTGCTTCTTTCTAGTAAAATTTGGCCAGATGGCGTCAGCGTCACGCCGCTGGACGAACGCAACAAAAGTTTCGCTCCTATATCATCCTCTAGATTGCGGATTTGCTTGCTTAACGCAGGTTGACTAATATGCAAGGATTCACTGGCTTTCGTTAAGCTCTTCAATTCCGCAGTTAACTGAAAGGATTCCAACCATTCTATCCTCATATCCATCCCTCATACCTTCTGGTTATTCCACAACAACATACGAGTAGTTCAATCCGTGTTTTATAAACACAAAACAGACGGCTATTCTCCATAGCAGTCTGCTTTGTGTTCGTTGGTTTGTTCTTTCGGCTTAATTTGTCCAGTTAAATCCATGATATTCATGGGGTGGACGTTTTTAAAATTAACTCATTTTAACAAAAATTGGTGTTCATGATTTACTAATAATCCCATCACTTCCTGTATACCTTATCTTTGTCGGAAACCCATTGGCGGTATTTTACAAGCCCTTAGGAGTGGAGTTTTGATTAATCCAAGCTATCAAAGCTTCGAAAGAAAGGGCTTAAACCCCATTCATTCACAGAGGAGATGTATCATGAGCGAAGGTATTGAGAATAAGGTTGTTCTAATCACGGGCGGCGGCACCGGTCTCGGAGCGGAGACCGCGCGCCTCCTTGCATCCAAGGGAGCGATCGTGGCAGTGGCAGCGCGCCGGAAGGACAAGCTCGACGAGGTGGTTGAACAAATCAAAGTCGCTGGCGGCAAAGCCCGCGCCTATCAGCTCGATGTAGTTGACAAGCAACAATTCAAGGCTGTCGTAGATTCGCTCATTGCCGAATTCGGCAAACTGGACGTGCTCGTCAACAACGCTGGTCTTATGCCGATCCGTCCCATGGCCGAGGTGAACACCGACGAGTGGGACGCGATGATCGACATCAACCTGAAAGGGGTACTGTACGGCATCGCTGCTGTCCTACCGGGCTTCCTTGCCCAGAAAAACGGGCACATCATCAACATCAGCTCGGTTGCCGGGATCAAGGTCTTCTCGCCTGGTGGCACCGTCTATTCGGGTACGAAATTCGCTGTGCGCGCGATTTCAGAAGGCCTGCGTCATGAAGTCGGTGACAAAGTGCGGGTAACGTCTATCGAGCCTGGAGCTGTGGACAGTGACCTGAAGTACAACACCACGGGCACGGCTCAGTCTACTGTGTTGGATTTCTATAAATCCGCCATACCCGCTAGCGCGGTGGCACGAGCCATATCCTTTGCCATCGAACAGCCGGTGGAAGTCGATATTAATGAGATCGTTCTGCGTCCAACTTCACAGGAATTCTGATCTGCTTCGTAAAGACATCATCAGTTTTGCATTGAAATAGTTAGAGTTGAAGTAAAAGTTGATGCTACTATCACACAAAGAAGCTCATGCTGATGCGATCCTATTACATAGGAATTACTTCGAAAATATAAGGATAGTCAGTTCCTTTTTAAATCCAACAGCTGGATACACACTCTTTGCCATCGGAGTAGCAATAATAACTGCTTGTTTCACTCCCTGATTCTGTATCTCACGCAACACCTGAGCAATAGCCGTTCTTGCATATCCTTTCCTACGGTAAGCTTCTGGTGTTGCGACATTATAGATGCCCACTTCCCCGCCATCCTTGAACACAGTGATTGCAGTTACAGGTTCACCTTCCATGTATCCTACGTAATGTTGAAATGCCTTGTCATGACTAGGTGCATCTACAAAAATCCGACAAAAGATATCCTGCAAGGTTTCAGGTATATCAAATCCTGCTAGAACTACTTTCCTGTATGTTTCAAGTTCTACTTCTGTTCGTACTGCCTGAAGTTCAAATCCACGAATGTGCAGATCGGAAGACCAATTTTCTAATGATAATGCGAATCCTGTCATCTCATTCTCTTCAAGTGCTCGGAACTTGTTAGCGAGTAAAGCTTTTTCAACGAGTTCATCAGCTTCATGGGAGTAAAATAACCAAAATAATTGCTGTCCTTTTTCCGTATACGAATCTTCAATTTCTTTGACTTCGTCAACAGGATCCTTTGATTCCGAACGTTTATAGGATAATACACTATTAATTAGACCAAACGAGATATTGGATTCGCAACGCTGAATGCGATCATTCTCAACGAATGAAAACAATCCACTCAACTTACTAAGTTTTTCATACGCATGAACATAATTATCTACGATTCTTTCTTTAATGTGATTAGTCAAAAGACATTCTCCTTTATATTTGTTCAAATCACTGTACACAAAAAAAAAGCTTGTTTTCTCAAGCTTTTTTGAATGCTTCTTTCAAGCGTCCATAAAGAATGCTCATTTCTAAACATCAAAAATGCCTAACAAAACTTACATACTTAGATCTACATAGAATGGTGGTTTTGCACCAAGTATACGAGCATAGACAAATAGTTGTCCTTTGTGATGCGCTTCATGCGCGACTAGACGATAAAACATTTCCTCGATCTGCTCTGTAATATCAACACCGTTAATATTTATTGTGGAGATATCCTGAAGCTTTGAGTCGGTGTAATCATTCAGCTTTTGCTCCGTCACTGGCGTCAAACGTTTCACAAGTTCACGAGCTTCAGCAATGGTCGAAGGAACTGCCGGTATATTCATGTCACGCTTCTCGATCTGAGCAAAAAAGAACTCAGGCGTCCAAGCGAGATGGTGTACTAGTTCCAGAGTGGTCATACCGCCGTCCCAAGGACTCCAGTTACCGCTCGTTTCGGGCAATTGATCAACCAATTGAATCACGCTGTTATGATGCATTTTCCAAGCTTTCAAGATTTTTTGAGCTGTTGTAAGTTGAGTTATCATTTATGAGTCCTCCTACATTTCCGAATAATTTTAGATTCCATCGGTATACTTATCATTGAGCAAGTGAATCCGAATATATTATTGGTCTCAACAATGCATATTACGCATTATATAAACGAATTTAGGTAAAATATTAATAACTTAATAAACGAATAACTTCTTTTGCGGCACTTTCCGCAGATTGTGGATTTTGACTTGTAATGAGAATCCCATCTACTTGAACATTGTCTGTCCAGTTTGGTGCTACTACGACATTAGCTCCCAATTCGCGAAGTCGTGTTTCTAATAAGAATGGCATGTACTGGTCTAATGTCGTTTCTCTTTCTTCCTCATCGGTAAAAGCGGCGATCGTTTTTCCTGCTACTAATGGAGCTCCATTCGACAATTTCACCCCAACAAGGGCAGCAGGACCATGACACACGGCAGCAACAATTTTTCCAGCTTCATACATCGTACGGATCTTAGATTGAAGTAACTCGTTATCGGGCATATCAAACATAGTTCCATGTCCACCTGGGATAAAAATAGCATCATAAGATTTAATTTCGTTCACGCTTTCCAACGCAATGGAATCGTTCAGAAATTTGGCCATATCTAACATTTCTGAGGACGTGCCTTCCAGGCTTCTATGATCAAGAGGAACTTTCCCACCTAAAGGACTTGCTATTGTAACCGTATATCCCTTATTAATAAATGCTGTGTACGGCTCGCCAAACTCTGATAACCATAAGCCTGTTTGTTCATGCTCATTTATTCTATCGGCAGTTGTAACTACCATTAAAATATGTTTTGACATTGTATTCCCCCTTAGTTTGGGCGTTTTGCTTTGGCTTAACCATACTGTAACATTAAGCAGCTATCGCTTGTACTTCAACTATGTTGGGGGAGGAATAACAAAAAGTTATGAAGGATTGAAAGAACGGATGATCTAATTTCAAATTCATTCATTACTTGCTAGAAATCAAAAAGCACCTCCACACACAATAAAGAAGTGATTAATTTGGCATAAAAAAAACCCATAAAGGGCTTTAGAAGTCTACTCAACCATCACGATGGATTAGTCAATATTTTGGCAAAATAAGCGCGATTATGAAGAATCGCAGGATGTGTAGGGTGATAGGAATATGCGATATCATTATGATGTTTAGCTTTATTCACGTCTCCGAGCCTATCATAGCACAAACATAATTGAACATGCGGCAACCAGGTCCATGCGCTATGATCTGTTAAAGCTATACTATCTTTTCCAGGCGTTTGATAGGCTTTCTCATACCAGTAAACGGCATTTGCATAGCTGCTTTCGTTAATAAAAATCGCACCGATCCGGCAACAAGTCACTGCCCGTGGCTGGTCTAACTCAAACGCACGTAATAAAGACATCATCTGGGCATCTCGATCATTCAACTGAGCGTAACAATCTGCCAAATTCAGCGTAGCATTAATTTTATCCTCTACCCAGCCATTGGTTGCAAGAAATTCTAGATAGTACGTAGTCGCTTCCTCATACTGTGCATGATCCCGTAGTTCATTAGCGAAATAAAATAAATCACGTTCACCGAATTTTTCCCCTTGCTCCAAACGTTTGCGGTAAATACGTAAATTCCTATCGGTATATTCTTTATCTTTCTTGTGAGTGATCGCTACATCACTATCAAGAAAACTGCCAGAAGCTGCTAAGTATTCATGGACAGGGCCAATCCACTGAAAATGACGATCGCGTCGAACCAAACGATTACGACGAAGTGAGGTCGAGACGTTGCCATTCGCATCAAAGCCGAGATTATATGGCATTGTTACACGATCAACTAGCGGATTCATCGTACAGATAAGGTCTAAAAAGAGCCAACGATCTCGCTCCAAGACAACATCATCCGCATCCAACCATAGGATATAGTCCATGGTCGCTTTGGAGAAGGCGAAATTCCGTGCTGCCGCAAAATGATCAATCCACTGGAAATCATAGATCTTATCCGTAAATGTTGCCGCAAGTTCTTTCGTTCGATCGGTTGAGCCAGTATCCACGATGATAATCTCATCTGGGATGCCAGCCACAGATTTCAAACACGCAGGCAAGGCGTTCTCTTCATTTTTCACAATCATGCATAAGCTAATCGTAAATTTACGATTACCTGCATTAACTGTTTTGTTCGTTCGCTTATACACGTCAATCCCCCCCTATATCGGATTGTAGAAACACAACCTCATGTCGCGCTATCCTTGTTGAGCACTTTCGCGAAATAGGCACGATTATGAAGCATGCTTGGATGCGTTGGGTGTATGTGATAAGCCTTTTCGTTATGCTCATTTGCCTTTATTTTGTCCCCTAACCGATCGTAACAGAGGCATAATTGAAGATGAGGCAGCCATGTCCATGCCGCATGATCCACTTTACCCATTAAACCTTGCGGATTCCCAAGGGTTGTTGCTGTTTCGTACCAGTAGGCGGCTAACGGGATCGCATTGTTATTGAAAAAATAAGCGCCTACTCGGCAACACATCTCTGCACGTGGCTTATCATAACTTAGCGCTCGGAAATAGGCCCGAATTTGCTGATCTTTTTCTTTTAGCACGCCATAACTATCTCCCAGTTTCAGACAGGTGGAATAGACATCCTCAATCCATCCCTTCTTCGTATCCAAGAACCGTTCATAGTAGGCAATCGCTTCTTTATGAAGCCCATGATCCCGTAATTCATTGGCAAAATAATAGAGATCACGTGGGGAGAAGTCCTCGTTAGCGGCTTCCCTTTTGCGATAGATCCGCAAATTGCGATCGGTATGTTCTTTATCTTTTTTATGTGTGACTGCAACATCAGCTGCGAAGACATGACCACCAACGATCAGAACTTCATGCACAGGCCCTTCCCACTGAAAGCCTCGATCTCGGCGAACTAAGCGATTGCGTCTCAAACTTGATGTCACTTGCCCCGCTTCATTAAAGCTCAAATGATAATTCATCGTCACACTATCAATCGTTGGATCAAGATCAGCTTTTAATTGCAATAATTTCAAGCGGTCTACTTCTTCAAATTCATCATCCGCATCCAGCCACATGATATAGGTTTGTGTAGCTTTCGAAAATGAAAAATTACGAGCGGCTCCGAAATCATCGATCCATGTAAAATCGTAGATTTTAGCTCCGAACGAAGCTGCAATCTCTTTCGTCCGATCCGTCGACCCCGTATCCACGATGACGATTTCGTCTGCAACCTCTCGTACCGAGTGCAGGCATCGCCCAAGCGATTGCTCTTCATTTTTAACAATCATACAAAGACTAATCGAAATCACCTTATGACCTCCTTCTTTCCACTTTATTTCGTTGTATTTGATATGTGGCGTCGCCCCTTCATCCTTATTCATTTTTATGTCCTACGTGATGAAAACGTTCTGTAAAGACAGCGCATGCCTAGCGGAAATCTACAACACCAAAAAACCTCTTACCCCACTTTAAAAGTGGAATAAGAGGTTCATTAGGTTTTATTGCGCACAATCACTGCCTAAACAGGGAGAATGTGTTAAATTAACTTGCCATTCCAATAATAACTATCTTCTCGGTATACCTTGAAAGCAATTTCTACCTCTGGTATGCCAAGCGACATGATATGCCTCGTCAGGACTTCGGCATAGGCATCACGAATTTCTTGCCCGCGCTCAAACCAGCCTACTTCGATAAAGGGATAGGTATCACAAACCTCACCTTGAAAGATAGAGACAGTTGGCAGACATTCCAACATGAAGTTGTCAATGCCACAGGAACAGACCTCTGCTAACTCCGCAATAAGCGCCGTGCTTATGGACTGGATGTGCGAAACGCTGATTCCTCTAATAATCATATGAGGCATACGTGCAAGCTCCTTTATTAGCTCAAGCGGTTAGGCTCTCATTAATTCCTTTATTGTCTGAAGGGAGACCCCTGTCTGATGGTATATTTCAATAAGTGTCGCGCGGGGATTTGTTCGCACAAAATCCTTCACTTTGTTCGAATCCACTAGAACTAGCTGCAAACAACTTGTACATCTAGTTTCCCATTTCGAGATGAAGACGCGTCCACATTTAAGACAATTACAAAGAGACATTCTTACACTCCCCTAGAACCGATGAATGACTTACTCTTCAAGCTCATTCGTAACAAGCGCTCCGTTTCTGGGGGTACATCAGCAATTAATTATTAATTTGGACAAGATCCCCCACTTTGAGCTCACCTGGACGCTCTACATAGGCAACAATCCCTCTAGCTTGCTGTGCCCTTTGAATAAAAAGCTTCGTAAGTAAGGGGTCTTGATAATGTTCGGCAATGATACGTCCTGGACCCGAACACGGCTCATTCTCCCCTTCACATACAAGCCCACCACCACTAGGAAGCATCATCCGGATTCCCATTGGTAGCTTGGTTAACTCGGGGACACCGCTAGTGACGATATTCGCACCCAGCCATGCCGGTTGGATCTCTTTCACGCCAATCCGCTCAGCAATTCCCTGCAGCTCCTCCACAGAAACGATACTCAGCTGACGTCGATTCATGATCTCTTGACCACGCTTGTACATGGGTTGACGAATATTCGCTTTCGCTAAAATGCCAAAATGACGATCACCTTCGATTCCGCCAAATTGGAGCTCTACACGTTCAAGTTCTCTCGTCACGAATGTCGCAGGATCGTCAGCGATAAGAATCGCTTCAATTCGTGCATGAAGAGGCATCCCCTTCACCTTCCTCTCATTCCTTCATTGATAAACCACTTTGATTCTGTGTCTTGCTATGGCCAATAAACACCATCCTGCCAACCGAGCACAAAGGCTTCCCATCTTCTTTCCGCTGGAAAATCAATAAGGTTGCCAAAGTGTCTCCCAATCGTGACATGCTGGGTTTGATGAGCTTTAAGCGCAGCGGCCTTCACAGTCCACATCGTCTCCGTATCAATTAGAATGGATGGTTGATGTCCTTGGGTCCGCATGAGTGGCGAAAATCCATAATACAATCTCTTTACACTCGGACATTCGCCACTGTGTACAGCTGCCGTAGTCGCCTTAGAAATAGCCACGTGGTCACGATGACCATTACCGCCATCTTCCGCAAACGTATAGACATTCTCCACTTCATGATGCTGAATAAATGTAATAATCTGTTGCACTAATGTTTGAAAATCAACTTCATCCAACTGACCGTCAGGCCAGCCTAGGTGCTCAACCTCGGAAATCCCCAGGATTTCCGCTGCTACTAACATTTCTTGCTCACGTAATTCGGCTAATTCCTGCCGATTCTTCGCACGCTCTAACCCTTGTCTACCTGCATCGCCACGTGTGGCAAGAAGTAAGACAACCTCTTCTCCTTCATCAGCAAGACGGCGAATCAGGCATCCGCTTAAGAATGTTTCATCATCGGGATGGGCATAAATAAACCCGTTTCGGGACCCCACTGCTCGTCCACCTCTTTTCTTAATCAATTAAGCTAAAACAGCTTCGATATCTGCACTAATGTCTGCTGGTTCTGTACGTGCACCGTATTGTTTAACCACTTGACCACTTGGATCTACTAAGAATTTCACGAAATTCCATTCAATTTCGCCCGTGCGGTAAGGCTCAGGCGTATGGCTAAGCAAATACGTATACAGCGGATGAGCATGCTCACCTTTTACATCGATCTTATCAAACAATGGGAAGGATACTTTGTAATTTAACTCGCAAAAAGCTTGAATTTCTTCATTCGTACCAGGCTCTTGCCCAGCGAATTGGTTACATGGAAAGCCAAGTACAACGAGTCCTTTATCCTGATATTGCTCATAAAGAGCTTGAAGCCCCTTATAGTGAGGGGTAAGTCCGCAAGCACTCGCGGTATTTACAATGAGAAGCGCCTTTCCTTTATATGTTGAAAGTGTTTGTGTTTCCCCTGTAATCGTTTGGACCTCGATATCATAAATCGACATGAATCTCTTCGCCTCCATTAATTAATTTGCGTACCTCCTGAGTATACCATTCCTTTCCACAGAAGCCCAAATGGTAAGGCGAAGATTTTCCCAGATTCGCTTTCTATCTCCAGTCAGGTGTGTTATAGTGTTTACCTGTTTATGATAAATCCATAGACAACATCTGATCTTAGGAGGTAACTGATCTTGGACACAAAGACTCAAAGTGCCTATCAAGAAGAACTGCAAAGGCTCGAACAGACGAATAAGGAAATCGATAAACAACTGGAACGGCTTCGCGCTACTCCGGTTTATTATGGTCCCGATTTAACTGAGCAAGCTCTTGAAGTTTTGCGTGAGAATGGCAGGCACAACTTATCCAAAGCTATTGATGAACCTTATTTCGGTCGCTTGGACTTTGAAGAAACAGGCACGGGTTCACCTGTTCCGCTTTACATCGGCAAAGCTGGCGTTGAAGACGAGCGAACGGGTCGACTTCTGGTCATTGATTGGCGCGCTCCAGTAGCAAGCCTATTCTATTCCTTCACAGGTGGTTTAGACGCTGCTTCGTATGATTCACCTGACGGTCTTATCAACGGCTTAGTCTATTTGAAACGAAATCTCGTTGTGCGCAAGCAAATTCTCCAGCGTGTTGTCGATACCTACGACCGCAATGAAGACTCCCTCTCTGTCGGTGATGAGTTCTTGCTCTACCGATTGGGCGAAAATAAAGATAACAAACTACGCGATATCGTCTCCACAATTCAAGCGGAACAAGATCGCATTATTCGTGCCGCTAAGAACACCGCACTTATTATTCAAGGTGTCGCAGGAAGTGGTAAAACGACCGTTGCCTTGCACCGACTCGCATTCCTTCTCTATCAATACCGTGAACAGGTACGGGCTGAGCGCATGATCATTTTCGCGCCCAACTCCATGTTCTTGGACTATATTTCAGGTGTCTTACCTGAACTCGGTGTCGGCAACATTCAGCAGAGTACCTTTACCGATTGGGCGCTGGAAGTGCTCGACCATGAAGTACAAATCGCAGACCAAGAGCTGACATTACAGCGTTGGTTTGCTCTGGGAAGCAAAAGGCCACCGGTCGACGACCAAGCGCCAGGACGCTTCAAAGGTGCCGTCGCATTTAAAGACTACTTGGACGATTGTCTCAGTCGCCTTGAAACAACTTATGTACCTACCGCAGACTTCTCGCCATGGGATGGCGTTAAGCTGCCCATCGCCACCATTCGCGAGTGGTTTTTCGTTGAAAACAAACATTACCCACTGATCAAACGTCGTGAGCGCGTCGTTGCGCGGATCAAGCGATGGATGGAAATCCAGCTTGAGAAGGTTTGGGAGCAAAGCTTGAAAAAAGAGTTGAAAAAGAAATCTGCACAGAAGCTCCGCACCTATCTGACGGCTTGGCCTGAATATACAGCATTCACGTTCTACAAAATGCTGTTCACTGACAAAGGTCGACCAGACAGCTTACCGGCTAATCTGCTCCAGGAGATACCGGAGTCAATCGTAACGGCATCTGCAAAGCTTTTCAAAAAGAAGGAAGTCCAACTCGAGGATCTAGCTCCTCTACTCTACATCCATACACGACTCCATGGTATTACGTCGGACCGATTATTCGATCATGTTGTCATTGATGAAGCACAAGACTTCTCACCTTTCCAAGTCGCCGTGTTGGATTCGTACACACGTAACAGCTCCTTCACGATTCTTGGTGATTTATCACAAGGTATACATGCCTATCAAGGCATTCAGGAATGGAAGGAATTTTCCAGCTTGTTCAAAGAAGAAGAAACAGGATACTTCGAACTAGAACGAAGCTATCGTTCCACAATGGAAATCATCCAGTTTGCGAATTCTGTCCTTCAACGCGGCGTAAGCAGCCCGCTGCTAGCTGTTCCCGTCTTCCGCAGCGGAAACAAAGTTCGCGTGCTGCAAACGTCACTGAAAGAACGACTGCCACTTCTACAGCAAGCGATACAAAGCTTGCAATCAGGCACCTCCAGCACCATTGCTGTCGTTGCTCGAACAGAGAAGCAGGCTCAAGAGTTGCATGACGCTTTGACGCTTGCTGGGATAGAAACCAATCTCATCACCTCTAAGCAACGTGTCTATCGAGGTGGAATTTCCGTGTTACCCGTTTATCTGACAAAGGGATTAGAATTTGACGCCGTGCTCCTGATGGACGTGACCGCGGAGCACTATGAAGCGACGCTTATGGATGCCAAACTGCTTTATGTCGGCTGTACACGTGCGCTACATGAGCTTTGGCTGCTCGTGACCGGAGAAATGTCGCCGCTAGTTACAACGGATCAAGCGGACATCACGACAACAGAGTTACCCCTGTAAAGAAACGAATTGTGTTCAACCATTCCAACTCAAAGGGAACAGAAAAAGACACCTACGCCTCCGATCATTCCGATCGAGCAATAGGTGTCTTTTTCTCTTAATAGGCGACTAATACCCCGCCTTCACCAGCATAGGTACCTATCACAGTACCCATATTGGCGAACAGTACATTGCGAAACGGATGCTTCTCCAACAGCTGAACCATGAACTCACGAGCTCTTGGTTCACAGTTACTGTGGGCGATAGCAATAACGTCCTTCTCATAATCATGCTCTTTATCACCAAGGAATGAAATTAATCGCTTCAAGGCATTCTGTGAGCCGCGAATCTTCTCAACAACCTCAATCGCGCCTTCCTCACTAGCTTTCATGAGCAGCTTAATATTCAAGACGGAAGCTACCGCGCCGCGCACTCTGTCGAGTCTCCCGCCTTTTATAACATTCTCTAGCGTATCTAAGAAAAAGAACGTACCCGAACTCGTAACGGCTTGTTGAATCGCAGCTACTACCGTTTCATAAGCATGTCCACTCTCCACCATTTTGGCTGCTTGATACACAAGTACACCCAATCCTAGCGAAGTTGTCTTTGAATCGATGACTTCGATGCGGCCAGTATAACCTTCCTCCTGCAGCATCTCTTTCGCCATAACCGCGTGATGATACGTAGAGCTTAAAGCCGATGATAGACATATTACAAGAATATCTTGATCCGACCCACCCTTCTGATACTCACTAAGGAAGTGTCCAGGTGAAGGACTTGAGGTCTTAGGCAACGCGCTCTCCCGCTTCATCCTTGCATAGAAATCAGCAAGATCCATATCTGTCGGCATACATTCCTCGCCAAATTGCACAGATAAGGGAACGATCCCTACTCCTATTTCGTCTATAGTCGTTCTAGGAAGGTCGCAGCTGCTGTCCGTGATAATCTTGATTGTCGTCATGGGGTCCACTCATTTCTTATTTTTTGGCTTATCTAGTAGTACGACATAAATGGTGATAGGTTTCGCGAATCTACGACCCTAATTCTACATATTTAGACAAATTTCGCTAAAATCCGTATATTGTCATACCACCATCCACAAAAAGTGTCTGACCTGTGACATAATTAGCCGCATCAGATGCCAAGAATACCGCAGGTCCGACTAGCTCCTCTAATTCACCAACACGGCGCAGCGGCGTGCGAGCGATAATTTCCGCTAAATAATCGGGCTGATTCAGTATTTTCTCCGTCAGGGGAGTTTTGAAATACCAAGGCCCGATCCCATTCACCAGGATGCCATATTTCCCCCACTCCAGTGCAAGCACTTTGGTCATCTGGATCATCGCCGCTTTTGTTGCAGCGTATACGACACCTGTACGCAAAGCCACCTGACCCGCAACTGACGCAATATTGATGATTCGCCCATATTCACGCTGCTGCATGTGACGACCTACAATCTGTGAGCACAGAAACGCTGATTTTAAGTTCGTCTGCATGATCGTATCCCATTCTTCGTCCGTTACTGCCAAAGCTTGACTGCGGATGTTCATGCCAGCATTATTAATAAGGATATCAATACGATCCGTCTGAGCAATAATAGCGGCGACAGCCTCTTCAATTTGCTCCCGATTCGTAACGTCCACGGTGTATGGATAAGCTTGTCTACCTAATGCGCGAATTTCTTCAGCAACATTGTCTAAATCCGCTGCCGTTCTTGCAAAAATAGCGACATCCGCGCCAGCCTCTGCTAAACCAATT
The DNA here is from genome assembly GCF_059692015.1 of Paenibacillus sp. J22P165. NCBI lineage: Bacteria > Bacillati > Bacillota > Bacilli > Caryophanales > Paenibacillaceae > Paenibacillus > Paenibacillus sp. J22P165. The sequence goes on from NZ_JCAUAP010000002.1 coordinate 51,442, forward strand.
GCCAGAGCTCTACCAATACCTCTGCCGGCTCCGGTCACTAGGGCGACTTTATTATTCAGTTGAAATGAAGGTAAATACATCGATTCATCGTCCAATCTATATAGGGATTCTCTATTCACCAATAAGAAAGAAGGGTTAACTATGCAATATTCAGTCAAAGAAGAGAAAGCGAATGCGCTCACGCATGGGATTGGTGTCATCCTCAGCATAGCCGCACTCATTCTGCTCCTTGTACAAGCTTGCACACACGGAAACGCTTGGCATATCGTCAGCTTCAGCATTTTCGGTACAGCGCTGGTTCTACTGTATACATGCTCCACACTATTACACAGTGTTACTCAGACAAAAATAAAAGATATTTTTGAAGTCCTGGATCACTCCGCCATCTATGTGTTAATCGCTGGAACCTACACCCCTTATCTACTCGTTACGTTGCGAGGGACACTCGGGTGGTCGTTTTTTGGTGTCATATGGGGCTTAGCCCTCATTGGCATCGTGTTAAAGTTATTTTTCGTAAAAAGATTCGTTCTCGTTTCAACCCTGTGTTATATCTTCATGGGGTGGTTGATCGTGATCGCGTTCAAACCGCTCTATGCGCAATTGCCGCTAGGCGGCATTGTATGGCTAATTGTCGGCGGTCTTCTCTACACACTCGGCTCGATCTTCTATGTATGGAGGCGCATTCCCTATCACCATGCCATATGGCACTTATTCGTGCTGGCTGGCAGCGCCTGTCATTTCATTTCCATTTTCGGGTATGTGAGATAGTTTCATTTAGATAAACAACTGCTGCAGCTGCTGCAAGGTTACAGCGACCTCTAATTGGTTCGCTACCTTCTCATAGCCTAATTCATTGGGATGGATGGCATCCTCAGCTAGAAAAAGTGCCGCTTGACCGACAAAAGCATCGTAAACCTGCACGACTTGTATATGCGGCTGCTCTAATTTGCGCAGAAAAAGATTAAACCGTTGTACCCAATAGGCAGCATCCGGTATTTGCGGTAAGGGATTATATAAACCGATTAAGGCCAGTAGGTAGGGAGTTTGTATACCTTGCCGCAGCTTTTCAATTTGTGCGATGAGTTTACGATAGTTGGACTCATACGTTTGTAAAGCAGTTTTGAGTACCGAGTTATCGCCGTCATAAAAGAAGGGAATAGCCGCTTGAATGAGATCGTTACCGCCAGCTGTAATTGTAATGAGAGTCGCTTCTTGAATATCCTTCTGAAGCTCTTGATCAGACTCGATAGTCTCAAGCAACTGCGCTGTCGTGGCACCATTCGTGCCGGCATGACGCAAGGTAACAGGTACATTCAGCAGACATTCCAACCTTTGTCGATACACCGAAACGAAGCCTTGACCTTCTTCAGCACCATAACCAACGGTTAAAGAATCACCAAACGCCAAGTATTGAATTCTTTTTTCCATCGCTATCCTCTCCCCTAAAGCGTGACGTATATTACTATATGCGCCACCGCCCAGTTTGGGAAGGGATACCTACAGGGGTTCATTCGTCGTTTTTTTTACGCTTACATGCTGATTTACATATGTTTCAATTTGTGCTTTCTCTGCATACGTGAATTGGAATTCACTATCACAGCCTTCATCATGGAGGACAATCTGTACAATGTCTCCATCGGAATTACAAATGACAAGGATAGATGGATCAATCAGCCCTTCAGGAAGATCTTCACCTTCTGCCAATTGAATGCCAAGGTACACATCCTGCCACTGACCCCGGCTCTCCGCTTCAAGAAAACATAAGCTAAATCGGGTTTCTTCATGCTCTGCTCCATATTTCATCATAGTCGTTCCCTCCACTTTCTTTAACATCCATGATCTAGTGTTCAGCCATTATGACATTGCATTTGGTAGTTCTTGCTTCTATATACTACAATGGAGAGAAGAACCATTCAACAAAGGAGCCAACTTCTATGAAATCAACAATCGCTCAAACAATAGAAAACAATGCCGCAAGATTCAAAGATATTTCCCGTTTTATTGGGGCAAACCCGGAACTTGGGCATGAAGAATTCCTTGCATTCGCACGTTTAACCGAAGAACTCGCCTACCATGGCTTTACAATTGAACGTGCTGTTTTAGATATTCCTACCGCATTCATCGCAACTTACGACTCAGGCAAACCCGGACCCATCGTTGCCTTCATGGCTGAGTACGATGCACTCCCTGAGCTCGGTCACGCTTGTGGTCATCATCTCATCTGCATGATGAGCATCGGGGCTGCAATCGGCCTCAAAGCGGCTTTAGCAGCAACTGGCGGCAGTATCCGCGTCTACGGTACGCCTGCCGAAGAAACCAAAGGCGCCAAAGTTCCTATGGCGGCAGCCGGGCTTTTTCACGATGTCGACATCGCACTCATGGCCCATCCTTATTATACGTATGAAAAATCAGGCGAATCACTGGCAATGGATGCCATCCAATATGAATTCTTCGGCCGCTCAGCACACGCCGCGGCACAACCCTATGAAGGCATTAATGCGCTTGATGCAGTCCTGCAGCTATTCAACAGCATCAATGCGCTGCGCCAACAGCTCAAATCAGATGCTCGCATTCATGGCATCATCAGTGAAGGCGGCAAAGCGCCCAACATCATCCCGGACTATGCGGTTGCAAGATTTTACGTCCGCTCAGCGACACGCACGTACACGAATGAGCTCGTTCAGAAGGTCCTTCACTGTGCAGAAGGCGCTGCCCTTCAAACTGGCTGCACACTGAATACATCCTTCTACGAATACTCGTACGATGAGCTGCGCACAAATGAGATCTTATCCAACGTTTTCACAGACCAATTGTTCGAGCTCGGTATCAACCCGAAAGAAATTGAAATCGGCAAAGACCACGGATCCTTGGATCTCGGCAATGTCTCCACACAATGCCCTACCATTCACCCTTTCGTGAAGGTGGTGGGTGAGCGACATTTGCTCCATACGAAGGAATTCCGTGATCTCGCTATGACTGAGCCTGCACTTGACAGCATGCTCTTCACGGCGAAGGCACTAGCTTACACCGCTTATGAAGTGCTGTCTAAACCTGCTTTATTGGCTTCCATAAAAGAAGAATTTGCAGCGGCAAAGTAACCCTGTTTCCGCTCTTCCAGCTGTGTCAGTATCGAATAAAACATCACCATACCGATCACACCACTGATGGCAATTAATGAGGCCATGAGCCAGGAAGACAGCATCCCGCCTAGGATTACCCCTAGACCGCCCAGAAACGTAGCTCCTCTATATACCATGCCATACAAGGCCATATAGGAGCTGCGTGAATGGTCGGGAGCCATGTTACCGAGGTAGGCTTGCTTTATTGGCACGTACATCAATTCACCTACGGTAGCGATCAGCATCGAAAGTAAGAGTAATTCAGGGTGATTACTGTAAGCCAGATAGCTATACCCAGCAATATAGCAAGCATAGCCGAGAAATAGCACATTACGATCCGTAAATCGACGCATCAGCACCCCCATAAACACCGAGAGAACAACCACAAGTACCGTATTCTCCGTACGTATAAACCCCAGCATTTGGAAGCCATCAATGCGCCAGGCATCCGTCAGCCACGGAAGAAACGGCGTATCTATCATCTCTTTCCCCAAACGAACAGCGACATAGTTCCCCAAATGAAACTCCACCGATACCAACAATAAAGAAGCAATTGTGAAAATCAGAAACGTTTTGTCACGCAGTACCATCCGGTAATTCGTCCAAATTGAAGGACGCGTCCCCTTCGTTTTATTGCTTTTCGCCATCATTTGAGCCTTATAGTCATCCTGAATACATACATATGTAACGATGCTGGTAACCAAACCAATTACGGACAACGCTATAAACAATTCAAATAAATAGGATTTAAATAAAAATGCACCAGCCATCCCCGCGATTGCAAAAGATAGATTATTCATCCAATACATGATCGCATACATGAATTTACGTTCCTCAGGCTGCGTGGCATCCAGCAGCATAGCCTCATTAGCTGGCCCATGAATCCCCCAGCATACACTCACGACAATCATTAGGAGAAAGGTTGCGATTGGTGACTCCCACCACGGTGAATTTGCTACTGCCATAAGTAGGAAACAGAGCATCCAACCTATTTCTGCAGCGAGCATCAGCTTCTTCCTGCCAAATCGATCTGAATAATATCCGCCGATGATACCAGCAACGACACCTGCCAAAATACCAAGAATAACAACCAAACCAGCAAGTGTATCCCCTAATTTTCCTGAGAAATAGATCGACATAAATGGCAGCACCATATTATTCGCAGTGCCCGATAGAAAGGATAAGCCTATTCTTAATTTTACATTGCGATGAAAATCTCGAAACCTCATGCTGCTCCTGCCTCCATCTCACACCGTTATTAACCTTCGTTCAATAAAAGAGTACAAGAAACCCTTACGGTTTCTCATTGCTTCGCAAGAACAAAGCTACACCAACAAGCAGTAAACAACCAGCCAAAAGCTGCATCGTCGTAATCGTTTCACCTAATAGGAAATAGGCCAATATCGACGCACCCAGCGGTTCCCCTAGTACCGTCATCGATACCGATGAAGCTTTCATATATTTAAGCAACCAGTTAAACACATAGTGTCCGAATATCGTGGAGACGAATGCAAGCAGGAAAAAGATTCCCCATTCCTTCATTGGATAGCCTGTGAATGCTTCACCTGAGTAAATATTCGTCACCGCGAGCGTTAGTCCCGCAAACAAGAATACAAGAAAGCTGTACACATAGGCTGAAATGCGCTCTCTCAAGCTTTTGCCAAGTAACATATGAAAGGCAACAGCAATCGTCCCAACGAAGGACAGCACATCGCCTTTCAGCGCTTCACCTGAGAATTGAAAATCGCCCCAACCGATACAAATAGCTCCTAGAATTGCAATACACATGGCTATGATAGCGGTACGGCTTGTCCGAACACCATAAAGCAAGAAGGCACCAACCAGCACAAAAATCGGCTCAAGCGTTAAAATCGCAGTCGAGCTTGCAACCGTCGTATAGCGCAGCGAATCCATCCAAAATAAAAAGTGCAAACCAAGCGCAATGCCAGATATAGCCGTGCGAAGCCAATCTTTCATTTGAATTCTCTGAAACTCTTTGCGGTAATTCCATAGGAATGGCAGCATTAAGACATTCGTCATAAAAAGTCTGTACATCGCGATGACCGCTGCTGATGCGTCAGACCATTTTACAAATATGGAGGAAAAAGATATAGCAATAATACCGATTACAAGAAAAATCGGGATGGGAATTTTTGTTTTGTTCATTGCATTCATGAATAACGAACTCCTTAGCTGAAAATTACTGTCATGTTGTCGTCAAATAAGTATATAGGAGGATGTTCGGCTTGCCAATCTTTTTTAAACGACGTTCAATTAAACACAGGCATAAAAAAGCCCTCCGTCCCACCTACATCACGTAGATAAAACGAAGGGCTGTATATACGTTAAATAATTAATCTAGTACTGCGGACATATGCTTATTCGTCACAGACCAGTGGGATGTATTCCAGATAGATTCTTTATTTTTGAAATAAAGAATTTGTGGGGATGCATGCTTGATACCTAGGTCCTCTGCGATTTGATTCGAAACAGGACGGGACTCAATCACCTTCACCAAGAAATAATCCACAGCCTCATTGTGTGTGCCAGATAAGTATTGTTCGTATTCATCAAGTGCACTCGCACTTACCGGACATGTTGTACTGTGCTTTAGAACGACAGCAGGCTTTTCCGTAGAACGATCAAGCACTTCCTGCCACTCAGATAACGTCGTTAACTCTTTCCATGCAGACATGTTTCACATCTCCTTTCTCTACTTTCTCCTCAAAATTATAAGGTAACGACTTCGCTTATGCAACTAAAGGTGGGGTTCTAGGAAAGCTGGGCACTTATGATAAATAAGTAATAACTGGAAATTATGCATCTATTTACACTAAATGCCACTGAATATTCGATAATATCCAGCTATTTTACGAACATACGGAATTCCACATTATATTTCCTCATGCTGCTTACTCCAACTAAGTAATCCGTGTCAATATGCCTCTACTCAAAAACAAAACCCTTAACTGCTGATTAGCAATTAAGGGTTCTGGTGTCTTAAGATCTCACTTGCAAGAATTGACGGAATAAGAAGACCGCCTTCAACTTCAAGAGATCATTTACTTTTTTGAAATCAACTTGCAGTAGATCACTAATTTTCTCCAACCGATACGTAACGGTATTACGATGAATGAATAATTGCTTAGCAGCCTCACTAACTTGACCGTCGTTTCGAATAAATACTTCAAGCGTACGAATCATTTCTTGAGAGTACTCCGGATCCTTCTCTAAAAGAGGACGTAGAATCTTCGCACAGTAATCTTCCATCATTGGAGACGACAAGTGCTGAAAGAGATGAGCAAATTCGATCGTTTCATAATGCAGAACACGGTCTGGCAAACAGAGTTTCTCCGCCATTCGCCCCGTCTCACCACATTCCAAGTACGCCTCGCGAAGTGCAGTAGGCTTCACTTTCAGTGCTGATGTATAGAACACCATGCCTTCTCGCTCAGACACATGTCCAGCTTCCCGTTCATACTTGCTTAATAGCTGTGACAACTCTTCTTCGGGAAATCCATCCGCTTGCGTCGTGGAATAGATTGAAAACAGATGATCCTTCAGGATAAAATGATGCCCTCGCACATTGCTGGATTTCGTATGAGATTCCAAATATTGCTTAACTTCCTTAAGCTTTTCATTCCCAGCATCCTGAATCAATGATGGATTCTTACTCTTTCCAATGACACATTGGTAAGCACCTGTAAAAATGAATAAACCTCTCGCTTCCGCTTGCTCCATAAACTCCTCAAGGGACGTTCCTTTTTCCAAGTAGCGGATCAAGTTATTCTGCAAATCCCGCTCAGCAGAAGCTTCAACATGCGAACGGAACGTATAACTCATATGGAACGAGAGAATATCTGCGGCTTGTTGGAACAAACCTTCCTCCACAGTAGCCAGCAGAACAACATCAGGAATGATTAATAATTGTCCTAATGGCTCATCATCTTGTTGCTGTAAACTAACGCGATACGCTCTATCTTTTCCTGCGTAGACCCAGCCTGATTTTCGCTTTTTCGGCCAGTTCTGAGCAAGCTGCTCGGCATGCCATGTACTTGTGTTATATAAGACTCGCCCCCTTGCTCCAACAACTGCCATCGGATATCCTAGAATTTCGCTGATAAGCTGAAACATAGCGTTCATGTTATCTTGTTTCAGTCCGAACTGCATCAGCTTCTTCTGCTTTTCGAGCACCGTTTGCAGCAATTCTGTATTCCGGCGATATTCAGCATTAAACAACGCATTCATTTGATCTGAGAACGTGAACTGAAATGGCATTTCAATAATTGGAAAATGTAATCGATCCGCTTCGTCCATAACGATTTGCGGCAGCTCCGTCCAAAATCTCCCGAGCTTAATCCCTAGACCTGCAGCTCCGCGGTCATTTAATTTGCGCAGGAGGTTCACGGTTTCTTGCGGGCTGTCTTTCATCGCGAAGGCTGTAGTAAACAGCATTTCACCTGATTTTGTCCAATCGGCAATGTCAGGAGCGTCCATGACATTGACTGATTTAACAATACGGGATTCCCCTTGTTTTCCGGCGACTAACTTTGCTTCCGTTAATGGATAAATCGCCAACGCTTCACGAATGGTAAGATGCATCGTGCTTCCCCCCTATGCCTTTTAATCGATTATAGGATGATCAAATGGTACACGTCAATGCATTTACGTCATAAAACATAACATCAAATAAAAATTTATGAAATTTTCATGAAAATTATTAATTATATGTAATGTTATATGACATATATTTAATAAAAAGAACCCTCACAACCACGATCTCCGTAGTAATGAAGGCTCCTTATGCTGAAGCTTCAACTAAATCACACGAAACGTTCCTGTCCCGATCGTCCCCAAATTACCTTCACTGTCCTCAACTCGGCCTTGCGCTGTAATCATTTTACGCGATTGATGGACAAGTTCCGCTGTTACAAGCAGTCTTCCTGCATAGAGGGGAGACACAAAATGCACATTCAAGTTTGTTGTAACAACTTTCTCCTCTGGCCTCGCGATCATAGCGATTATTCCCATTGCAGTATCCAACAACGAAGATGTGACACCCCCATGAACCATGCCAATGGGGTTTAAATGATGCGGCTTCGCATCCAATGCGATTGTGATGATACCATTCGTTATACCGACAAATTCACAACCCAGATAGCCCCAGAAGGTGGGCTCCGCTGCTGCGGCGAGTTGCTGCAATTTTCTTACGATACGATCATTTCCATCATCCATTGGACTCCCTCCTTCTTTGTAAGGGCTGCCCTACGTATGATAGCCCTGCTATTTACTGCTTGACTTCTTCCTCTAGTAATTGCCGACGGAGGACCTTCCCAATCATCGTTTTGGGCAGAGACTTCCGGAACTCAACTTTACGAGGCACTTTATAAGCAGCCAACCGTTCTCTGCACCAAACATCGAGCTCTTTCTCCGAGAGTGTCATCCCTTCTCTAAGTACGATAAAAGCTTTCACAGTTTCGCCACGGTATTCATCAGGAACACCTGCCACAGCCGCTTCCAGAATCGCTGGATGCTCGTAGAGAACTTCTTCAATATCACGCGGATAAATATTAAAGCCACCTGCAATAATCAAATCCTTTTTCCGGTCAACGATCGAAAAGAAACCATCCTCATCCATACGTCCCATATCTCCGGTATATAACCAGCCATCTTTGATCGTCTTTGCCGTTTCTTGCTCCCGTTTCCAGTACCCCTTCATAATTTGAGGGCCTTTAATAATAATTTCACCGATCTCACCAATCGGCATTTCCTCCCCAGAGTCAGAATCCACGACTTTCGTTACGGTATCCGGAAAAGGAACGCCGATGGACATAATTTTACGGAATCCCCAGATTGGATTGGCATGGGTAACAGGTGAAGCCTCTGTCAGCCCATAACCTTCAATTAATCTACCTCCGGTCAATGCTTCAAATCGCTCTTGAACCTCCAAGGGCAGTGGCGCTGAACCGCTTACACAAACATTAATGGAAGAAATATCAACTTCTTTCACCCGTTTATGATTGATTAACGCGACATACATGGTAGGTGCACCTGGGAAAATGGTCGGTCTTAATTTGTGAATGGTATCAAGAATCATATCAATATCAAACTTAGGAATGAGAATCAGCATGCCTGCGCGATACATGGCTTGGTTCAGAAGAACCGTCAAACCGAAGACATGGAAGCACGGAATGGCACCTAAGTAACGATCTCCGCCAGGTTCGACTTGATAACACCAATGACTCGTCTGATACGTATTTGAAATTAAATTGGTGTGTGTCAGCATGACCCCCTTAGAGAGCCCTGTTGTTCCACCTGTGTATTGAAGTAAAGCAATATCTTCGTCCGCGTTGACATCTACACAAATCGGCTCAGCCGAAGCTGCTCGCAATAACTTCTTGAATGCATAAACACCTTCACCATAGGTCACATCGAGCTTGGCGCCATCCTTTTTCATTTTAATCGGATATAGAAGATTCTTAGGAAACGGTAAATAATCCTTAATCGAAGTTACGATAACATGGCGCAAGAATGTCCGTGATTTTGCCTTCTGAACGCGATCAAATAGCAAATCCAATGTGATTATGACGACAACTTCTGAATCAGAGAGCTGATGAATCAGCTCTCTCTCCACATAAAGCGGATTCGTCATCACGACAATTCCACCCATCATTAACGTGCCGAAATACGCAATGATTGCCGAAGGACAATTCGGCAGCATAATCGACACCCGTTCCCCTGGACGTACCCCAAGATCCATTAACACGTGAGCAAATTGATAAGACGCATGAAGCAATTCGCGATACGATAGCTTTTTCCCCAAGAAATACAAGGCAGGCCGTTCGGGAAATTGATGTGCTGAATCAACCAACAGACGTGCTAGATTATGTTTCGGGTACTCGTAAGTCGGCGCCACTTCCGCTGGATAATGACGCAGCCAAGGCTTTGTCTCCCTCATACAAAACCATCCCCTTCAGGTTCTTGACTCCCAAGACTCATCCGATGAATTTCTCACCCTGAATTACACGTGCGGCGATGTCGCGCTTCAACCCCACCGTATTGACACTGCTGCGTCTAGAGAGCTTCTTGAGTATAGATAGTTGAGTCCGAAGCACATCTCCTTCTTCCATCGTACTGAGTGCTTCTTTCGCATATGCCTCAATTTTGTCAAAAGCCTCATGAATAAATACCGTCGTGATCTGAATGGCGTTTTTCGCCTTACTTTCGCCTTGTTTGTCAATGAGTTTTTGGGTACGAAGCAGTCCACTTTCTGCAGCAAAAATTTGAATCATGATATCAGCCAGGTTGCTCAACACCTCTTGATTCTTCTCAAGAGCCATTCCGTATTTCTGTACAGCTAGGCCGCCTACCATGAGGAATACTTTCTTCGCCATGCTCACAAGATGAGCTTCTTCTTCTAACGTCCCCTCGAACGTTTGGCCTGGCATGTAGCCAAGTAAGTCACCTTGCAGCTCTTGAGCTTTTTGCAACAAAGGCAGTTCACCTTTCATTGCTTTCTTCACTAAGGTACCCGGAATGAGCAAGCGATTAATTTCATTCGTCCCTTCGAAAATACGATTAATCCGCGAGTCACGGTAGATCCGTTCCACTTTATACTCTTGAATAAAGCCGTAACCGCCATGAATTTGTAATCCCTCATCCGCAACAAAGTCAAGAACTTCCGAAGCAAAGACTTTATTGATCGAGCATTCCAACGCATACTCAGAAATACCCTTAGCCGAAATTTTGCCTGCCTCTGGACTAGAATGGTCAATATCCTTGAGAATCGTATCAAATAAACCAGTCGTCCGGTATACCATACTCTCTAGGATATAGGTTTGAATGTTCATTTCTGCCAACTTTTTACCAATTAAAGGAAATCGCGATATCGGTGTTTGGAACTGTTGGCGCGTATTGGCATATTTCGATGCAAGCTCAATCGTCTCCTTAGATGCACCTAGACAACCAACAGCTAACTTATAACGACCGATATTTAGAATGTTAAAAGCAATCAGATGACCTTTGCCAATTTCTCCAAGCAGGTTTTCTACAGGTACCTTTACATCTTCAAAAAATAATGGACGTGTCGATGAGCCTTTAATCCCCATCTTCTTTTCTTCAGGTCCCATGGTAAAGCCTGGATCACCTTTTTCCACGATAAAAGCAGTAAAGTCTGTTCCATTAATCTTCGCATAGACGATGAAAATGTCAGCAAATCCGGCATTAGTGATATAAAGTTTCGAACCGTTTAAAAGGTAATGTTTTCCGTCTTCCGATAGTCGAGCCGTCGTTTTGGCACCAAGGGCATCTGATCCAGAAGTTGGCTCTGTTAAACAATAGGCAGCGATTTTCGCTCCAGTAGCTAAATCAGGCAGATACTTTTTCTTCTGCTCTGGCGTTCCGAAGAACACGATTGGCAGCGTTCCGATCCCGACGTGCGCGCCAATGGATAAGGCAAAAGAAGAAGCACGCGCTAAGTTTTCACTGATAATCGTAGAGCTAACCTTATCCAACCCTAGGCCGCCATAAATTTCTGGCACATCTGCTCCTAGTAACCCTAAGTCACCTGCGCTGCGCATGAGTTTAACGGTCAAATCATAATCCAGCTTCTCCAAGTGCTCATCATTCGGCATAACTTCCCCATTCACATAGTCACGTGTTGTTTCTGCAATCATGCGATGTTCTTCCGTGAAATCCTCCGGTGTTACGATGGAATGAAAATCAAGATCCGATATAACAAAGCTTCCGCCTACGATTTTGTTCGTCATGAGTCAACTCTCCTTATGATTTGGGATAATGATTAGAAACACATATGAAAGATAAGATATTTTTGTGATTATTCCACTGCATGAACTTGAAACACACCAGCCGCTCCCATGCCGCCGCCAATACACATCGACACAACACCATACCCGCCGCCTCGGCGCTGCAGTTCATAAATTAAACTTGTTGAAAGCTTTGCACCTGTGCAGCCAAGTGGATGGCCCAGTGCAATTGCGCCCCCGTTCACATTAACCTTCTCTTCATCTATATCCAGTTCGCGAACAATATGCACGCACTGTGAAGCAAAAGCTTCATTAATCTCAAAAAGATCAACTTGATCTTGTGTAATTCCAGCCATCTGGAGCGCCTTCGGGATCGCTTTGACGGGCCCAACGCCCATAATTTCCGGCTCCACACCGGAAAGCGCAAAGGACAGGAACGTCGCCATCGGCTTCAGCCCGAGCGCTTCTGCGCGTTCTCGGCTCATCAGCACGGCCGCCGCAGCGCCGTCTGACGTCTGTGACGCGTTACCCGCCGTCACAGAGCCCCCCAAGCTGAACGCAGGCTTCAGCTTGCTTAGACCTTCCACGGATGTATCGGGGCGAACGCCCTCATCCGTGGCAAACACGTACTCACGAACGTAGGCTTTGCCTCGTTCGTCGACGCCCTTCACGGTCGTGCTCACCGGCACGATCTCGTCTGAGAAGCGGCCGGCTGCGATGGCCGCCGCTGCCTTCTGATGGCTGCGCGTCGCGAAGCCATCCTGCGCTTCGCGCGAGATGCCGAAGCGCGTTGCGACGGCTTCGGCCGTATGCCCCATGCCCATGTACACCTCGGGCATGGTCTCGACCAGCCGCGGATGCGGCGAGAGCTTGAAGCCCGTCATCGGGACGTGGCTCATGCTCTCAACGCCTCCGGCGATGACCACCTCGGCGTGGCCGAGCATAATGCGCTCCGCCGCATAGGCGATGGCCTGCAAGCCGGAGGAACAGAAGCGATTGACCGTGATGGCCGGCACGGTCACAGGAAAGCCCGCATACAGCGACATCGTGCGGGCGAAGTTCAGCCCTTGCTCGCCTTCGGGCATCGCGCACCCGATGATAATGTCCTCGACATCACCTTTGTCGAGCCCAGGAACGCGCCGTACAGCCTCTTCGAGTACGGCTTTACCTAGATCTTCCGCGCGCGTTTGCGCAAAACTGCCTTTTTTTGCTCGCCCTACGGCGGTACGTGTTATGGATACAATGACGGCTTCCTTCATCGAACTCACCTCATTAGGAATAGTTGGGGATCATACTTCACAAATTGTGTCTCATCCTGAGCTCATTTTGACGTGTGTCAACGCCAGCAACTTAATTCCTCAACGCTTTCCCCTTCGCGAGCATATGCTGCATCCGCTGCTGCGTCTTGATCTCACCACATAGACTCAAGAAAGCTTCACGCTCCAAATCGAGCATATATTGCTCCGTCACCAATGTACCCGCAGGCACATTTCCCCCAGCCAACACATGTGCGAGCTTATTCGCAATCAGCTGGTCATGTGCACTAATGTAGCCGCCTTTCAGCATCGAATAGGCACCAACCTGCATAACGGCCTTTCCATTCTCGCCAACCACGCGAATTTTCTCCACCGCTGGAGCTGTATAACCAGCGGCATCCATCCGAAGCACAGCTTGCTTCGCTTCATAAATCCGATGATCTGGATTCACGACGACGGAATCTTGCGCTCGCATATACCCGAGACGTTTCGTATCATGGCCGCTCGTGGATACTTTCGCCATTGCCACCGTCTCGAACGCTGCATTGATCCACGGCTGTAGATCAACTTCCGGATCTCTCACTTGCTGACTAGCCAGCAGTGCTAATTCTTTACAACCGCCCCCCGCAGGAATAAGTCCTACTCCCGTCTCAACGAGTCCGTAATACGTCTCCGCTGAGAAAATCGTTTGATCCGCCGGCATGCAAGCCTCCACGCCTCCGCCGAGCGTCATTTTATGAGGAGCAGCAACAACTGGTCTATCCAGTCTTTTCAACTTCAACATCGCGTTCTGGAATAACCGAATGATGCCATCCACTTCATCCCACTCGCCGTCCTGCGCTTCCATCAATAAGAGCATCAGATTAGCGCCAACACAGAAGTTTTTACCTTCATTGGCCACAACTAGCCCTCGATAATTACTACGCACCTCATCGACACTCTGCTGAATCATCGTGAGAATATCAGCCCCAATTGCATTATTGGGAGAGTTGAACTCCAAGCAAGCTACGTCGTCACCAATATCAATTAAGCTCGCTCCGCTGTTCGAGCGGATGACTTTGTTTTGCTGCTTAAGAGACGCCAATGAGATGATTTCTGGCCGCGACTCCACCTCACGAAGTTCCCCATTCAAGATCGCGAATGTGCGACCCTCTTTTCGCTCATAGAAGCTGTCATGACCCGCGTCAATCCACGCTTTCACCCACTCCGGCACGGTGCTGCCTTCCGCTTCCATGCGTTCCACCGAACGTTTCAGTCCAATTGCGTCCCACGTTTCAAAAGGACCCAACTCCCAGTTAAAGCCCCACTTGAGCGCATTATCGATGTCCACGATGTTATCCGCAATTTCGTCGCGTTTGTCAGCTGCGTATAGCAATACTGGCTTCAAAATGTTCCACGCCAGATCCGAATACCGATCCTTCGCACCCAGCAAGGCTTTCAGCTTCTGGGCAGTCCCCTTTGCCTGTTTGGCAGCCTCCAACGATGCTGAGCTAATTTTGCGACCTACTGCGTATTCCATCGTTTCCAAGTTCAAAGCTTGAATTTCTTTACCTTCAGCCGTCTTCACTTTCTTATAAAAGCCTTGACCTTGCTTCTCCCCAATCCAGCCTTTGACCACCATCTGTTTCAAAATATCAGGCGTATCGAAGACATCCTTCTCTACCGGATCCGTTACAAGATCAAACACATTGTTCGCTACATGCACGAATGTATCGAGTCCAACGAGATCCAGTGTGCGGAAAGTTGCACTTTTCGGCCTCCCCATGGCAGGTCCTGTCACCGCATCTACTTCTTCTACCGTATAGCCATTGGCCAACATTTCACGCAATGTAATTAGCAAACCGTAAGTACCAATCCGATTACTTATAAAATTAGGCGTGTCTTTCGCTTGCACAACACCTTTACCAAGTTTTTTCTCACAAAAATCATGCATGAAGGATATAATTGCTGGATCTGTTTGTTCATTCGGAATAATTTCCAATAATTTCATATAGCGTGGCGGATTAAAGAAATGAGTCCCTAGAAAATTCTTTTTAAATTCAGCACTCGCATTTGCAACCATGGCATTAATTGAGATCCCCGACGTATTCGATGAGACAATCGTTCCAGGCTTCCACACTTTTTCAATCCGAGCAATAAGCTCTTGTTTAGCCTGTAAATTTTCGATAATGACTTCGACGATCCAGTCCACTTGGCTTAGCTTTGACAAATCATCTTCAATATTCCCTGGTGTGATGCGCGAGGCAAAAGTTTCACTATACAAGGGAGCCGGATTAGTCTTTCCAAGCTTCTCCAAGGCACCGACTGCAAACCGATTTCGTACTTTAGGATGATCTAGCGTAAACCCTGCTGCTTCTTCTTGCGGCGTTAACTGATCAGGCACACGATCTAGCAATAAGACAGGAATACCTACGTTGGCCAAATGAGCAGCAATACCGGAACCCATTACACCCGAACCGATTACCGCTGCTGTACGAATAGTTGTCATGAGATCATCTCCTTAAAGTTTTCGTTAGAAAACTGGCTTCGAAAGCATCACTTAAGTTTTTCGATAGAAAAACTGGCTTCGAAAGCATATTCTTAGTTTTTCGATAGACCAAACACCGATTGTGCCAGAATCTCTGCGATATCCCTTGCTTTTACCTGCTCCTCGACTTCTTTCAGCTTCGTACCATCCTCCACCATCGTCAAACAATAAGGACACGCCGAGGAGATCACCGTTGGTTTGACACTCAGAAGTTGCTCCGTACGCGCCACATTTACACGAGTACCCGCCGTTTCCTCCATCCACATCATGCCTCCGCCCGCTCCACAGCACATGCTGTTCTCACGAGAACGCGCTTGTTCCACAAGTTCCACACCAGGAATCGCCCGCAACACGTTGCGTGGCTCCTCATACACCTCGTTATAGCGACCTAAGTAACAAGAATCGTGGTACGTTATGCGTTCATTGACCTCGAATTGCGGAGTCAAGCGCTCTTCTTTCACCCATAGATCCAGCAGTTCTGTATGATGAAAAACCTCTGCCGTTAAGCCAAATTCGGGATACTCGTTTTTGAACGTGTGGTACGTATGCGGGCATGTCGTGACGATTTTCTTGACCTTGTACTTTTGAAAAGTAGCGATATTATCCGCACACAGCTGTTGGAACAGGAATTCATTCCCCATCCGACGCGGGGTATCACCTGAATTTTTTTCCTCATTTCCTAAAATGGCAAAAGAGATACCAGCCTCCTTCATTAATTTCACGAATGCATGTGTTATTTTGCGACTGCGATTGTCATAGGCACCCATGGAGCCCAAGAAGAACAGATACTCAAACGTTGGATTCTCCTTAACCGTTCGCACTTCAAGCGCATCTTCCGGATCAACCTCTTTGACCCATTTCACACGATCATTGCGGGAAATCCCCCAAGGATTGCCTTGTCTTTCGATATTTTGCAGCGCTCGCTGCCCATCATGCGGCATACTGCCTTGCGTCAGCACCAAGTGCCTGCGCATATCAATAATTTTATCCACATGCTCATTCGCTACTGGACATTGATCCTCACAGTTTCGACAGGTTGTACAAGCCCACAGCTCTTCCTCGGTGATCACACCTCCGATAAGCTCAACCTCAAGTGGGTTCCCTTGCGACTCTGGTGCAAACACCATGGCCGGCACCCAAGGCGACTTCGACGTAATGGCAGCACCCTTCTCTGTCAAATGATCGCGCAGCTTCGTAATCAGATGCATCGGTGATAGCAGTTTTCCAGTCGTGTTAGCAGGACATACGCTCGTACAACGACCACATTCTACACAGGAGTAGAGATCCAGCATCTGCTTTTGCGTAAATTCTTCAATCTTGCCAACTCCGAATGTCTCCGCATTTTCATCTTCCAAATTCAGTGAAGCAAGCTTCCCTGTCGGCTCTGTGCGCCGCAGCAAGATGTTGATCGGAGCGGTTATAATGTGAAAATGCTTGGACTGCGGCACATATATGAGGAAAGCAAGCAGAATCAATAGATGCATCCACCATCCCGCATAGAAACCAATGGTCGCCGCTGAAGTTGAAATCTCATCGAACATCGCTGCCCAAATGGATGTGAGTGGTGCGAAGCCAGATGCCGGAAGCCCCTCACGCACTCGTTCAAAGCCACCGCTAATCACAACAGATAACATCAGGAACATGATAAAAAACACAACAATACTTGGCTTCCAGCCTCGCTTAAGGCGTTTTAGCTTTTCAACATAGCGTCGGTAAGTCGCGTAGCCCATGGCCAGTACGATCAACCCAACCGTCACTTCCTGCATAAGGGTGAAGTAGTCATAACCAGGAATAGGTAACCCATGGTCAATTAGTCCTTTTAAAATAAGGTCCAAGGCGCCTAGCTGTAGAATAATGAAGCCATAAAAAATCACGATATGCATAATGCCGCTCTTTTTATCCTTCAATAACTTCGTCTGGCCAAACACTTGAACCGCAAACCCCTTGAGCCTTAAGCTAGCTTCCTTCTTCAAATCCACCGATTTCCCCAACTGAATGTATAAGTATCGGTGATACACAACCCGGCCGAACCCGTAGAGTGCCAAACCCGTAACCGCCAGAAAAAGGAGAAACTGAATCAGCGTACCGGTCATGGAGGACCCTCCTTTTATTTAATTTGTTAATAGACGTTTTTGTTAACGCTTACATTCCTCATTCGTAAAAAAGCAAATTCCATTCGTCCCTTTTAAAATAAGAGTAGAAACCTGCTTCCATGTGAAGAGTAAGCCGACAAACCTCCCTACTTGCTTGGTTAAGCGGAATAAGTCGTTGACAAGGCGTACTGCGTATTTTATGATGAAATTACAAAAATGAATGAGTATTCATTCACCGATATTTGTATTCTAACACCGAGGTGATCTCCTTGACAAGTGGCAAAAAACCAGACAAGTATTATGCGATTCTCGAAGGCGCGTTAAAGGTATTTGCGGAAAATGGGTTTCATAAATCCCAAGTTTCGCGTATCGCCAAAGAAGCCGGCGTCGCAGATGGCACCATCTATCTCTACTTCAAGAAGAAGGAGGATATCTTAACTAGTCTTTTTCAAGAGAAGTTAGGCGAGCTTGTAGAGAAATTCAATCTGGCGGTTCGTGAAAGCACGAGCGCGAAGGATGCGTTGCGCAAAATCTGTGAAATTCATTTTAGCGAGCTAGAAAATAACATTCATATGGCCTACCTCACGCAAATTGAGCTTCGTCAAAGTGATTTGGAGCTTCGCCAAGAGATTGGTCTTGCCCTAAAGAGATATATTATCCTCATTGAAAATATATTAGAAAAAGGAAAGAATGACGGCAGCTTCCGTTCCAATCTGGATGTTAAGCTTGTGCGACTCCTGATTTTTGGAGGCATGGATGAAGTCGTTACCTCTTGGCTAATTTCTGGCCAGAAATATTCGTTAACCGCACAGGTTGGCCCTACACTTGATTTTTTCTTGAGAGGCATTGAGACGTAAGCATGGCTTCAAAGACCACCATTTAAAGTTCTTATTTCATGTATATTCAGGAGGGAGCTTGGCTATGGACATTTTTGTATTATTGAAGCAAACGTTTGATACAGAGGAGAAAATCGTCTTGCAAGGCGGCGTTATTCAAGAGGATGGCGCGAAGTTCGTCATTAATCCCTACGACGAGTATGCTGTCGAGCAAGCTATTCAGCTTCGCGATGAGCATGGCGGTAAAGTGACGCTTCTATCGATCGGACCTGATCGAACAGCGGAAGCACTTCGAACTGCTCTTGCGATGGGCGCGGATGAGGCTGTCTTGATTACTGATGATCGGATTTTGGGCGATGAATTTGAAATTGCTGAGATTTTGGCCGCGTATTTGCGCGAACAATCCGTCGACCTCTTGCTTGGTGGTAATTTCTCTGTCGATAACGGTGCTGGCCAAGTCGCCATACGACTTGCTACATTGCTCGGACTCCCCCATGTAGCGTCGATCACAAAACTAGATATTTCCGGTAATGAAGCTGTCGTTCACCGTGATGCTGAAGGCGATATCGAAGTGATCGAGGTTCCTCTCCCTGCACTATTTACGGCGCAACAAGGCTTAAATGAACCTAGATATCCTTCTCTTCCTGGCATTATGAAGGCGAAGAAGAAACCATTCCAGCACTTAACCCTTGATGATATTCCAGGTTCAGACGCGATCCTGGCCAAAACAGCTCGACTGGCTCTATCTCTTCCACCCGAACGTCAAGCGGGTCGCATCCTCAAGGGCGATCTCCCTCACCAAGTGACTGAACTCGTTCAAGCACTGCGTAACGAATCCAAAGTGATCTAAACGACATCCCGAACATACAGGTTACCCACCGAAACTATTTATTTTAGGGAGGCTACAACGATGGCAAAACAATTTCTCGTAGTTGCAGAAGCTCGCAGTGGCAAGCTTCGTCAAGTATCCTTTGAGGCATTACGTTCAGCGCAGCTATCTGCTGCTGATGGCGATACATTGGCTGCTGTCTTGATTGGCGGTGCAGGTACGAAAGCATTAGCTGGCGAACTTGCCGCTTATGGCGCAGAAGCCATCTATGTCGTTGAAGATCCGCAGCTTGAGAGCTATAGCTCGGAAGCTTATCTAAGCGCATTGCTTGCTGTTACTGCTATCGCAGGACCGCAAGCACTATACTTCGGCCACACGGCTATCGGCCGTGATCTTGCTCCTTTGGCTGCAGCGTCCCTCTCTGCTGGCCAAATCTCCGACGTTACCGCCATCGAGCGCAGCGGCGATAACGTGCTGTTCACCCGACCGCTTTACGCGGGCAAAGCAGTCGAAAAGAAAGCGTTTACCGACCCTGACGCGCCATGGGTCGTCACGATAAGACCGAACAACATCGCAGCCACTGAGCCTGACGCTTCGCGTCAAGCACAGCTTATCGATGTTGCTTACCCCGCTCCCTCCCTGCGCAGCATCATCCGGGAGGTCGTCAAGAAAACGTCCGGCGCGATCGACTTGGCTGAAGCCAAGATCGTGGTCTCCGGCGGACGGGGCGTGCGCAGCGCCGATGGCTTCCAGCCGCTCGAAGAGCTGGCTGCCGTCTTAGGCGGCGCTGTTGGGGCATCCCGCGGAGCCTGCGACGCGGGTTACTGCGAATACGCGATGCAGATCGGCCAGACCGGCAAGGTCGTGACGCCGGAAATTTACATCGCGTGCGGCATTAGCGGCGCCATTCAACATTTGGCGGGGATGAGCTCTTCGCGCGTCATCATCGCCATCAACAAGGATGCGGAGGCGCCGATCTTCAAAGTGGCCGACTACGGCATCGTCGGCGATCTGTTCGAGGTCGTGCCGCTGCTGACCGCGGAGTTTAAGAAGCTGCTGGCTTAGATCAGCAGCCACAAGCGAGCCCCCTTTGCGCAACGCGAAGGGGGCTTCTTTTATCTCATTTTCCGCCGAACAATGACAATCGTAGCTCCAATAATGCCGACTACTACAACACCAGTCAGCGCGATCCAGATCGTTGGGTCTATCTGACCCGAATCTCCTCCATCAATCCGAACTTGTTCCGTCGGAATTTTTCCCACGCCTAAGGCAGCAAGATCCTCTTGCGCTTGATCTAAACCTTTTGTCCGATCACAAATGATAGTTACTAGCAACTCTTTATTGCCGTACATCGTTGAGGGATGCGCATAAACCAAATATTCCTTCCCTTTTTCAAAATTAAAACCACAATCTCCACCGCCACTTCCAGTATGAACAGTGATCTGAGATTCCGTGCCACCTTTCCAAATACGGCTAACTTCAAATACCGCTGCCTTCGTCATACCGCTCTTTGAGTTACTTTGCCCCTTCACTTCAAGAACACGTCCAGCAAAAACAGCTTCCGAATGACTCAATTGTTCTTCAACCGTTTGCGGTTGGGCACAAGAACAAGCATAAGCTGTCGATGAATTAATTCCTGTCATGATAGTTAAACCGATTACCATCATCACAATCAAACTTAGTAATCTCCGCAATAGTACTCCCCCTTCTTTTTATGACCCCACAAACAACATTTACCTATTTCATAAACGTGCATGTATCCCTAAATGTTTCAACGCTAGCAAAAACGCTCACTAGGCAGATCTGCCTCTTGAACTCCGCTCTACATTCCCCTATACTTTCAATACTTATCACTATTCCATTCTAGCTGAAGGAGCCAACACAGATGCCTATATCCCCAAAAGATCTCGTCCAACAGTTCTTCCAACTCGTTCGTTCTGGCAAGCAGCCCGATGCGGCTCATGACTTCATGGCTGAACAAGTGCTAGCCCATCAAATGACCGCTGAAAATGAAACGACTGTTCATCGATCACCAGCGAATTATGCGGAGCATGTGCGTGAGATGCTCGCCGTCTATGGCGATTTTCAATTAGAAATTCAGGAACTCCTAGCTCAAGAGAATCGTGTCTATGTGCGATGGAAACAGACTGGTAAGCATATCGGAGAAGTTGATGGCTACCCGCCAACAGGTCAAACGATTATCGAAATTGCTAGCGCCGTTTATCGCGTAGAGAATGATAGAATCGTAGAATACTGGATTCAAATCGATCGCGAAGGCATTCGTAGTCAACTAGAGCGAAACGCTTAATTTCGCGCAGAAAAAAGCTGCTCCGACTGGCTCTTTTTGACCAGTTAGAACAGCTTTTTCAGCAATTTATTCATGTTAATCTGGCATCTATGCTTTCCACTAAGTTGCCATCCAACTATCCAACCTCGCAACAATGTCCCCCATTACCTCATCGCGGTTAATTTCATTCAACATCTCATGTCTGCCGCCTGGATACAGCTTATAGCTGATATCTTGAATCCCAAGCTTTTCGTACTCGCGAATGAGT
This sequence comes from Paenibacillus sp. J22P165, assembly GCF_059692015.1. Classification (NCBI taxonomy): domain Bacteria; kingdom Bacillati; phylum Bacillota; class Bacilli; order Caryophanales; family Paenibacillaceae; genus Paenibacillus; species Paenibacillus sp. J22P165. The sequence goes on from NZ_JCAUAP010000002.1 coordinate 73,422, forward strand.
CTGCGCACACCTTTTCCTTGCCCACCAACCGGGTCTTCCTCACCTGAAAAAATATAGATAGGGACATCCTTCCGAATACGATTTACATGCTGCGGTTGATGAATTTCCTTCAGACCTTTAAAGAAATCTCTGAAATAACCAGAAGTGAAGATACCGCCGCAATAGGGATCCTTCATATAGGCATCAACTTCATGGTCATCTCGGCTCAACCAATCAAATGCCGTTCGGTTTGGCTTAAATCTAGCGTTAAAGTTTCCGAAAGACAGCGCGGTCAACATCAAGCTTCTAAAATGATCCCCTCGAATCGCTGCTTCAACAGTCGCAATCGCAATCCCTGCATTCAGCGCTGCACCTTCTTTTCCATTTGACCCCGACAACATAATCCCCTGCACATGAGTCGGATAACGCTCCATATAGGAGACCATATAGTACTGGGTTAAAAATGACCCCATACTATGCCCCAGAACGAATAGTGGCAAGTGATCTCGTTTATCATCTTGTATAGGTAACTCGCTGTTATGATCATAGCGATTCCGAATTTGTATAGTGATTTGCCCCATGACATCAGCCATAGCATGAAAGCTATTCTTGCCAAACTTGCCAACGGCATCCAGGGAACCTGCCGTTTGTCCATGACCCAAATGATCATTGGCATAAACTGCGTAGCCATTCTGTGTTAACACTTCAGCCAAACGCTCATATCTGGCAGCCGTTTCTGCCATCCCATGGGCAATTTGCACGAGTCCCTTTATATCCATGTCTTCCGAAGGAAGCCACTCGTACACATAGTGCTTGATTCCCTGCGTATCTTCCCAAATAAAGTACCCTTTACGCATAAGATTCTCCTTCCAAATCCCGCTGTTCTCCCTCTTTAGTATACGCTTTCTTAGGAATGAAAACAGCCCCCATTCCGAAGGAATGAGGGCCACCTGAATAAGTGCATTATGAAGTTATACTTTACTCTTTTGTTTATTTGATTTCACAGCTTGCAAAGGGGTTTGAGCTTGCGGGCTTGCCGACGTTTCAAACCTTTTTCTTTCCGTTTTATCGATCTGTGTAATCTTGCCATCGTGGACAACAATTTGCACAGATCCGTATTCTAAACCTTCTAATATTTGCTTAATGCGCTCTACCCAAATTTCATCCAGCTCTAGTGGTTTCGCCATTCTCATGCCTCCAAGTCAATTTAAATTGTCCAATCATTCCACTCATTGTTTCGTTTATACATATAATTCAGCCAATCTCCTGTTTTCTCCAGCAATTCTGTCGTTGAAGGTGTCGTCGAGTACGTATGATTTGCTTGATACACGAGTTCTAAGTCGCATTGACCTTCTTTACGCAGCCAAAACATCTTCTGATATAAAGGCGCATAATCGACGGGTATCGTTTCATCAGCAGTGCCATGGACAACAAAAACATCGCCAGTAAATTTACGTAATTGCTCAAAAGGTTGATGCTGAGATAAAGATTCAAAGAATCGACTTGTCAGTTTATATCCATGATGATCGATCGAACCACCTAAAGGCAGTTTCTCATATTCGTTTTTGCCGACTATTCGCATAATATCGTTGTGTGGATGTGCAACAGCTGACCAAAGAACTAGTGTTTTAACACGATGATCTTTCGCTGCTGTTAGAACTGCCGCGGCTCCACCTAAGCTATGTCCAAGTAGAATAACACGACTCAGATCTACACAATCTATTGAAACACCATAATCAATAACTCGGCGAGTCTGCTCAATGAGGACATCTAGGCCACCTGCGCCATAATCCCCAGTACTCTCACCACATCCGCCGTAATCAAAACGAAGAACTAAATAACCTTGTGCACTAAAAGAACGAGCCGCCTTAACAAAAAGCCGGTCCACACCGATTCGACTCCCAATAAATCCGTGACAAATGATGATTAAGGGCCAACGCTGACAATCGGCTTTAACCGCTGTGGGTTGCTGTGTAGGGTAATGTAATGTTGCGGCTAATTCGACATCTTCGCTTTGAATCGTGATGGCATGCTCCATGCTGGTAACTCCCTTTCATTACTCATATTATTCTTATGAATTTACTCGGAATTAGAATGTAAACATATCTTAGCATGGCAAAATATTGGTGTCAATGCACAATTCACATATTTATCCATGCATTTTTAAAATACAGCTTGTACATGTAGCCTTCCCTACTGCGAGTCTTTTCATAAATCTTTTTCTTTTTATTTTATTACTACTATATATGGCAAAAAACTTGACCTCACTTATTTTTTCCTAAATTAGATATTGACAGAATAATCCTGGCGCTGTTATAGTCATTTTAATAAAACCAAGTAAGTTGGTATGCTTTATGAGAATAGGTGGTGTTCCATGCAGAACAAGGTTTTCAAGGCGACGGTTCGATCCGTGCTTATAGGCTACTTAATTGTGTTTCTTCTTATCCCCATTGCCACCATCTACGTCAAAGGATTTTCGTTAGGATGGGAGCCTTTTTGGAAAGAAGTCACAGGACCTTTAGCATGGAAGTCAATTGTATTAACAGTTAAGCTAAGCATTATAGCAACAGTCATTCAAGCAATAATAGGAACGATTATCGCCTATGTACTTGTCAGATATCGTTTCCGAGGACAGAGTATCTTGAACAGCATGGTCGACCTCCCTTTCGCACTCCCAACCTCAGTTGCTGGATTAATGTTTCTAACGCTACTAGGTCCACAAAGTCCACTAGGATCTTGGCTAGACTCTGTAGGGATTAAACTTCTCTATAATCAAACTGCCATCGTGATCGGTCTCATCTTCGTTACTTTTCCCTTCGTGGTACGAACGGTTCAACCGCTATTGGAGCAGATTGATCCAGCAGAAGAACAAGCAAGCTTTACACTAGGAGCAAACAGGTTCTATACATTCTATCGCATCGTATTACCAGCACTATTACCTGGTACGATTGCTGGCAGCATGCTCGCTTTTTCTCGATCACTTGCAGAATTTGGTGCCATTGCTTTAATCTCAGGTAATTTACCCGGGAAAACAATGGTGGCATCGGTCTATATATATGGTGAAACGCAGAACTACAATCCTGAAGGCGCAGCTGCTATCTCGCTAGTCCTCCTCACACTTTCCGTCCTGATTCTATGGGCAGTCCATATCGGGACACGCGGAAAGGGGCGGATAGCATGAGAAGATTACTGATCGGCATTTCTTTTTTGGTCATATTCCTACTAATCATATTGCCTTTCTTAGGGATAACATTTGGCGCATTTGAAGATGGTCCACGCGCTTTCCTAGATGCACTTACACGCCCTGAAGCACTTCACGCACTGAAGATATCAGCCATCATTGTCGCCATTGTAACTATTCTTAACGCAATTATTGGCATTTATATTTCTTTAGAAATTGTTAGAGGCTCATGGATTTCACGTTGGTTGAAACCAATCATTAATGCTCTAATCGATCTGCCGTTTGCTGTATCGCCTATCATTGTAGGTTTAATGGTTATTTTAATCTTCGGTCCAAACACAGCATTAGGCACATTCCTTGAAGACCATAACATGAAAATTGTTTATGCGATTCCAGGTATGGTGATTGCGACCATGTTCATCACCTTCCCTCTCATGGTACGTGAAGTAGTACCTTTACTTGAGGAGATCGGAACTCAGTCCGAGGAAGCTTCGGCAACTTTAGGCGCAGGCCCTTTTCGCACGTTCTTCCAAGTCACATGGCCGAGTATTCGATGGGGTGTCGTGTATGGGTTAATTTTAACCATCGCTCGCTCACTTGGTGAGTTCGGATCTATCCTTGTTGTCTCAGGCAACATTATTAATCAAACTCAAACAGCTACGACACTCGTATATCAAGATGCTGAGCAGTTCCAGCTCATTGCTGCTAATAGCGTAGCTTTCGTATTAGGTCTCATATCCATCACGATTTTGTTAGCGTTAGAGTGGTTGAAACGCAGAAGCGAAGCAACGAGAACTCATGGAGGAGGATCCCCACATGCACATTGAAGTAACCAACTTAAATAAACATTACGGTGAATTTCATGCGATCAAAGATGTTAATTTCAAAATACAAGAAGGGCATCTTGTTGGATTGATTGGACCGAGCGGTGGCGGTAAAACCTCCATCCTACGGATGTTGTCAGGACTTGAAAGTCCAACTGGCGGCGATATTTATTTCGATGGCAAGCTTGCGACTCATCTCCCTGTTCAGGAAAGAGGCATTGGCTTCGTATTTCAAAGCTACGCGCTCTTCAAGCATATGACTGTATTTGATAACGTCGCTTATGGGCTCAAAGTGCTTAAGAAATCGAAAGCTGAGATTCAAGACCGTGTTTCTTACCTGTTGAACTTAATGGGTCTCGCTGGTCATGAGCGCAAATATCCGCACCAGCTGTCTGGCGGCCAACGCCAACGCGTTGCTTTCGCTAGAGCATTAGCACCCGAACCGCGGCTGCTCCTTCTTGACGAACCCTTCGCCGCGATTGATGCCAAGATCCGTAAAGAACTTCGCGTCTGGCTGCGAAATCTCATCAGTGAATTTAAAGTGACGACGCTTTTCGTTACCCATGATCAGGATGAGGCGATCGAAGTTGCTGATGAAATCATTTTGGTCCAAGGCGGAAAAATCGAACAGCAAGGAAGTCCATGGGAGATTTACACGAAACCCGCTTCCCCTTTCGCCGCTTCCTTTATTGGCGAATCCAATGTGCTCTCCTCCTATTCGCCGCTTGTCGGATTCCCAACTCTTGCTGATCTTCAACAGGATGGCAAATGGCATCCTGATGTGAATGTGCTCATCCGACCTGAGAATATCGAAGTTCGTCCGCACAATGTCAGTCATTTGGCGACAGCGGGCGAAAAAGGCAAAGTCACACATGTTCACTTCCGCGGAGATTCATGGTATTTGGAAATGGATACAGGTCAATTTAAGCTTTTCGCTTATCAGCCCGTGAAAGAACGCATCTATCAAGTTGGCGATGAAGTCAACATCTTGATCCACCAGATCTCTGTATTCACCCAATCAGGTACAACCTGGATTGATAATCAGGCGAAACAAGATCCGCAGCCTGTCTTCATATGATTTTACAAAAAAATAAGCTTTAGACAAGAAGGGGAGTTGTTAACCATGAAAAATTTCAAAACACTTGGACTCGTTACTGCAGCCTTATTCACAGCAAGTATTACCCTAACAGCTTGCGGATCAGGCACAACGAAAACCGCTAGCACAAGCGCTCCAACAGCCGCAGCAACAGTTGCTGCAAGTGCAGCACCCAAAACCGAAGGCGGTAAGGTTACAATTACGATTGGAGCCTACTCCATCCTAAAAGATTCTTTTGAAGTGATCCTGCCTAAATTTAAAGAAGATTATAAAAAGAAAACAGGTACGACCGTTGAATTCCAAGAATCCTATGTGGCTTCTGGTTCACAAGCAACAGCTATCATTCAAGGCTTTGAAGCGGACATCGCTCCTCTCTCTCTCGAAGGCGATATTCAAAAAATCGTGGAAAAAGGTCTAATCACACATGACTGGAAAAACACGCCGCAAAAAGGTTTCGTAACGACATCTATCGCCGCTATTGGCGTTCGTGAAGGAAATCCAAAAGGTATTAAGGATTGGTCTGATCTGACAAAGCCAGGCGTTGAAGTTCTGATCCCGAACCCAAGCACATCTGGTGGAGCTAAATGGGACATTAATGCGGTTTATGGAGCTGGACTCAAAATCTCCGAAGCTGCTGGTAAACAAGATCCTGCCGTAGCGAAAGATCTTGTAGCTAAAATCTACAAAAATATTAAAGTTCTCGATAAGAGTGGCGCTGATTCCCTAACTACGTTCGATAAAGGTGTTGGCGACGCGATCATCACTTATGAGAATGAGCTTATTGCTCGTATCCAAACTGGCAAAAAATATGTAGAAGTGGTTCCACAATACACGACTTCCATTGAGAATCCAGTTGCAATTATCGATAAATATGTAGATAAGCACGGTAACCGCGAAGCTGTTCAAGCGTTCTATAACTACCTGTTCTCTGCTGATGCTCAAAAAGTTTTTGCTGACAAAGGCTTCCGCTCTGTGCTTCCTGAAGTCGCTAAGCAATATGAGAAAAATTACACAACTCCAGCTGGTCTATTCAATATCGAATACTTGGGCGGTTGGGATAAAGTGAACAAAGAACTTTACGGTAAAGGTGCAATTTGGGAAACTATTCTCGCTGAAGGCGGAGCTAAGTAATCTATGAATTGCAATAAAGAAGACCCTCAGAGCTGCTCTGGGGTCTTCTTTCTTTTGAATCACAGGCTAATTCGCACCTTTAACTTGCTCAGGATATTTAATCCGCTTCAACTCCGCCACAATAATGATCGTAATAATCACTAGCATGAACCAGGAGCTTATTTTACCCCAATGGACAATTCGCCAAGAAATTTCTTGATCCGGATAACGCCAAGCACCAAGAAAAGTCGAAATATTTTCAGCTAGCCAAATAAAGAAAGCGACTAACATAAACGAAAGGATCGTGTGCATGCGATACGTTTTGGTTGTTACCGTAAAGCGAATATGCGATTTGTAAAACAGAATCACGATTAAGGCTATGAGAACCCATCGAATATCATAGGCAAAATGATGAGTAAAAAAATTGGCATAAATACTTACCGACATGATAATAGCAATCGATGTTCGAGGCCAATGGATCAAATGCAAATCAAATCGTTTCCATGCCTGACACACATAACTGGAGACACTGGCATACATGAAGCCGCTGTACAGGGGAACTCCCCCTATTTTGGTCCAGCCTTCCTCCGGATATGACCACGAACCCATGTGCACTTTATATAACTCGAGACCGAGTCCAATAATGTGAAACACAGTGATAACCTTGAGTTCATCCACACTTTCCAGTTTCGTCCACACGAGTACAACTTGGGCAAGAATGCATACGAGTAAAATGAAATCATAGCGATGCAGGAGCGGTAATGGCAACACTTTAGATACTGCCAATGTCAAAAATATGACAACCGGGAAAATGCAGCATAACGCTTGCTTCCAACCGAATAGAAGGAAATCCTTCACATGTTCTCTGTTCATTATGTCTCCTGTGACTCATTAGATTTCATATATTTGACCTCAGAATGATTCACATTAACCAATGCTTCATCCACGAGCGAATCATCATGTTTGTTTATCTTTTGCCGCCAAATTTCATTGCCTCTGTACCATTTACTATCCTTTTGATAGAATTCATGATTCTTCTCTTTCACTCGATAGCTAAAAGTCAGCTCCGAATCGCTGTATATTACACCTTCTAAGTGCTCTTCCGTTACACGAAGATGAAATTGAAACCGGTAAGGAGTAGGATTATAAAATTGCAAATCCAGGTAATTATAGAACACACTCGTCCCCGTCCCAAATGGAATCACCCTGCGGTCATCCGGGAAAAGATCAAAGCTATGATGGTGTCTCTCTTTAATATCCAGCGGCGTATGTAAGGCTAACCAATATAGCATATTTGCTAACTGACACAGCCCTCCCCCGGTTCCAACACGCACCTCGCCATATGACAGCATAAGGCCTTCAATGTAGCCTTTCTCCTTGCTAGTCACACCGATTAGCTTCCAGAAAGAGAACGTTTCCCCAGGATGTATCACTACCCCATCTACCTGCTTTAAAGCGATTTTCAAATTCACGATCTTATTTTCTTGTAAAATAGGATCCGTATTCCCGAGAACACGACGCAAAATCGATTTATGCTTCTTCAGTGTATAAGTAAGCTTCTGAGGACTGCTACCAGATACAAATTTGAGTGTCGGGTTCCAATTCATAATGTGTCTTTTGAGAATCAGCTGTTTAACACGGAGCCCGTATAAGAATGGAAACCGCTTGCCTATTCGTTGTTTCATCGCAACAAAGTCCACGATTTGTTCATCCTTATCTGTGAAATGACTTGAAGGAAGCAATTCCTCTTCCATTTGACTTCATATTGAACTGAAAAGTTCTAGTGTTGCAAATCTTTTCGTTCCCAAAGTCTCTTAACCCCAACTAACGAAAGATCATGAAATTCCATCAGATATATATCCGGCATCGAAGTTGTTTCCCAGAACTTATAATCAAAATGAGGATCAAAATAATTCATCATTAAGGTCATGATGTCGCCGTGCGTGCCAATCGCCACATTTAACCCTTTATGTACCGTCAAAATATGTTTGATAACATGGATTGCTCTGTCTTGGGCCTCTTGGCTCGACTCCCCCTCTATAAATGAAAACTGAAAGTCCTCATATACTTGTTGCTTGGCTAACTTAAAATCTATTTTCTGAAAATCACCCATTGTTCGTTCTCGCAAATCCTCATAGATACGAATTTCTTTATTACCGGCAGCTGCTTTAATCGTTTGAATAGCACGCTCATATGGACTCGATAGAAATACATCAATGTCTACCTTATCCAAGATCGCTTTAACGGTTAATGCATCCTCTAGCCCCTTATTCGTAAGCCCTCTTTCCCTCTCCCTATTAGCGATATAGAGAGATTCTGCGTGTCTGACAACATATATTTGCGTTTTCATCATAGTCCCCTTCTGGTCAAAGCCAACTAGTCATTATGAACCTTCCTTCACTACTATTCAATAGCTACCCAATTATTCCTTCCTTTTCCAAATGGAAAAAGCAGCCCCCCACAAGGGGAGCTGCTCGCATAAACATTCAGATGAACATCTTATAAACGGTTTTCTTTGCGTAGCTTGCGGGCAGTAAAACGCGCTTCCGCTGATTCGAACAATCGCTTCTCTTCATCCGATTCCGCAATAATGCCAGGCACGGGACACGGCTGTCCTTGCTCGTCTAAAGCGACAAATGTAAGGAACGAGGTAGCTGTGTGTTTCTTCTCACCGGTCAATAAGTTCTCCGACTCAATCTTCACGTAGACCTCCATCGAACTGCGATGCGTCCATGTTACGAATGCTTCCAACTGAATCGCTTCACCAAGCTTCACGGGAGCAAAAAAATCCAAGCTGTCACTCGATGCGGTGACGACGCTCTTCCGACAATGACGCATAGACGCAATTGTTGCTACTTTATCTATATACTGCATAACACGACCACCAAACACGGTGTTATGGTAGTTCGTGTCCGCTGGTAAAATAATTTCTGTCAACACAGTTCGAGACAGTCTTGCTGCTTTGGGTTCCATAGTGGTTGCCTCCGGATGATGACCTCAGACAGGTACTGCTACTGCAGTCATACTAATTTTTAGTTGTAGTTTAATGTGAGCTTACTAGCGGCTTCTTTTGCAAGGCTCCGCGCCTCTTCCACAGTTTGTCCTGAACTTAGTGCAACTGCCATACGACGACCAACTTTGGTTTCTGGCTTGCCAAACACTCTAACTTGCGTATTAGGCACAGATAACGCTTCATCAATACCACTAATAGTGTATTCAACTTGCTCGCGATCTGCCTTAAGTGTGTAGCTGGCTCCTGGTGTTAATAGGCGAATGCCTGTAATTGGGAACCCAAGAATAGCTCTTGCATGCAGTGCAAACTCGCTTAAATCTTGCGTAGCCATCGTTACCATTCCTGTATCATGTGGGCGCGGTGATACTTCACTGAAGTACACGCCATCTGCCGTCAGGAATAGTTCAACACCATATAACCCATGTCCGCCGAGTGCGTCCGTAATCGTTTTGGCCATGTGCTGTGCATCTATGATTTGCTGCTCCGACATCGTGTGCGGCTGCCAAGATTCGATGTAGTCGCCATCCTTTTGAATGTGACCGATAGGCTCGCAGTAGGTTGTTCCGGAAACGGAACGGACAGTCAATAATGTAATTTCGGATTCGAAATGGATAAATTCTTCGACGATCACACGAGCGTTTTTGGCACGACCGCCTTCCATCGCAATGTTCCAAGAAGCTTCTACACCCTCAGGCGTGCGGCAAACGCTTTGTCCTTTACCAGACGAGCTCATGATCGGCTTGATCACGCAAGGTGTCCCAATGACCGCAACAGCTGCGTGCAACTCTTCAAGAGAGTTAGCAAATTCATATTTAGCCGTGCGCAAGCCCAATGTTTCGGAAGCTAGTCGACGAATTCCTTCTCTGTCCATCGTCAAACGAGAAGCAGTCGCTGTCGGGATAACACGGTAGCCTTCCTTTTCTAAGTCAACTAGAACGGAAGTCGCAATCGCTTCAATCTCAGGCACGATAAGGTCAGGGCGTTCTTTTTCGATAATCGCACGAAGCTGCTCGCCATCGAGCATGGAAATGACATGGCTGCGATGTGCAACCTGCATAGCTGGCGCATTCGCATAGCGGTCAACAGCAATCGTCTCAATACCAAGACGCTGCGCTTCAATGATGACTTCTTTACCCAGCTCACCTGAGCCAAGCAGCATGATTTTTTTGGACTTGTTTGATAAAGGTGCACCGTACATAAGATGAAAAGCCTCCTAAAGGTATGATGAGTTTAATAAATAAATGATAATTGCGTATGTAATTCCTCCGATAATTGTCGGAGTATGGCGAAATTTACCTAGAATGACCCTGATCTATTGTACTGGATTTTGAGGGCAAAAGATAGATGAGATCGTGGCAAAAGGTTGATCAGATCGATTGAAAGTCTCATATGCGTCACGTTTAGAATAGCTCAGGCACCTTCAATGAGTAGGGATAAATGGAAAACATACATCTATTTATCGTCCTATTGAGGTTTTCAAGCCAATAGATGGATTTTCTCCAGTTAATTCAACGATTTTGGAGAGAAAAGCAATAAATCCGATTAATTAACTGGAGTTTATGATGTTATTTGGTGATTTCAGAACTAGATGATGAAAATAACTGGAGGTTTTCCAGTTAAAGATCGAGTGAGCATGTTAAGTACGATATTCGAGTGCGTGAAACAAGCTCTAGTGCGAGATCAAGTGCGAGATCAAGTGCGAGATCAAGTGCAGGATCAAGAGCGAGATCAAGTGCGAGATCAAGTGCGAGATCAAGTACGAGATCAAGTGCAGGATCAAGTGCGAGATCTAGTGCGAGATCAAGTGCAGGATCAAGTGCGAGATCAAGTGCGAGATCAAGTGCGAGATCAATTGCAGGATCAAGTGCAGGAATTTAGAACAAGAATCAAGTACTGATTGACTTCAGCAAGAGCTTGCGTAAAATCGGCACGAGCTGTTCATGCAGCTCCTCGACATGTGGTACAACGATACTGCTGCGCCCATACATATTGCGCATTGCGTTCCGCTGTGTCTCGTGCACGGTGCCATTGGCGAGAAACACGCTGATCACCTCGACACCTAGGCGCCTAGCTTGGAGGACGGCTTCATGCGTATCCAGGATGCCGACATCATTGTAATTGGCTGCCGAAGGCTCCCCATCCGAGAATACGAGGAGGATACGTTGCCGCTCTGTGCGCCGCAGCAGCCGCTTCGTCATCTCGCGAATTGCAAAGCCATCGCGATTGTCCTGCTGCGGCTCTAACTGCATGAGAGCCGCACCGCTAGAGGCCGCGAGGCAGGAGTCGAAGTCCAGCGCAACCTGGAACAGGTTCGGTGCCTCCTGCTCTGTGACGCGGTCTGCGTCTTCCCAGAATCCCACAATTTCATGGGGGATTCTGAGATTCTGGAGAGTCTCGTGGAATAGCACGAGACCGAGCTTGGTTTCGTCCATTTTGTCATACATGGACGCCGAGCAGTCGACAAGCAGCGCGAACGCTGCGTCGAGCTGTGGTACTGGCGCGCGCTTCTTATAGAAGAGGCGCGGCTGCTCTTGCGTGACGGCTCGCGTAAGCCGCTTGTCGAGCCGCCCGAATAGGCGGTCGCCGCGCGGGGCGATCCGCTTCTGCTCCAGCGTGCGCCGTATCGCACGCTGCAAGGGCTTCGCGAGCGGCGCTGCGCGCTCGCGGAGGCGCCTGAACCCGTCCTCCTGCGCAGCAGTAGGACGTTCAGGCGCAAGCCAGGTCGCCGTCGCATACGCGGCGACCTCGGCTTCCCCGTGCCCCGCGGATGCGGGCACGGAAGTGCCTTGGCGCCGCTCAGCGGCGGCGCCGGTGCGCTGGGCGCGCTGTGAGCGCCCCTGGGTAATGGCGAGCGCCTGGTCGGCGGCATCGCCCTCACGGGGCGCAGAGCCCTGCGCGGCGGTGCGTGCGCCGCGCTCCAGCTCGAACCGCAGCAGCCCTGGGCTGCGGTCGCTGCTCTCGCGATGCCAAGTCGGCAGCCGCTCTTGGCCGGGCAATTGACGCTCCCCCTCTTGCTCGGGGAGCACATCCTCATTCGCGAGCCGCTTCGCGCGCTTCAGCTCGCCTTTGTAATCCGCATGCAAGGGCGTCTCGATTCCGCTTCCCTGCTGCGTCCAAAAATACGCTGTCGCTGCATCTCGTTCTAGCCACTCGGACAGCATGTTGTGCATCCGTTCACATAAAGCTGCAACATCAGCCGTATGCGCTGCTTCTTCCACTTGTTCTAGCAAATCGTAAAGCCCGGCTAAACGGCTCGATAACTCGCTCCCGATCGAAGATGCTGGCAGCTCCTGCTGCCACGACTTTCCAGTAAACCAACCATAGACGAATAACAGAACAGCATCTGACAACTCGTTCTTAGTCAAATGCGTTCGGAGCTTATGTTGGAAATATCCACTTAAGATGCGATGCCGATGTACGAAAACAGCTCCCGTACCTGGACGCTGACTACGACAAATCCGCTCTAAGCGCATATCCTCACAAAGGGCAAATAAACTATTGGCCAGCTTGGGGAACTTAGCCTGCGTACAATAGTGAAGGTAGGCAGTGACAGCCTCACTCCCTGTAAACCAGGCACTGCCTAGACAACGCAGATACACATCGCTTTTCATGCCTGCTGTTTTGTCGCGCAACGGATAGTCCCACCAGAATTGGCTCACTGTCATCTGCCTAGCTGACTCATCATAATGCGCGTGATAAGCTGCTTCCACTTCAAGCTTACCGCGTTTCGTAAATAACCGTGCCAAATCCACCAACTGCATATGCAGCATGGCATCGATTTTATCATCCAGACGGCTTAGGCTTCCTACGAACATTGCGTTACAGTAACGTTTCAGCTGTATTGAGTACTGCTGCACGTTCCCTTTCATCCTCTAACTTATCTGCGATTGCACGGGTCACTGCTCTCATCGGAGGAATATATGCCGCCAAATCACAGGCATCTAACAATGCACGGATCGATCCCGCTTCATCCGGCAACTGTCCCATCTCAATAAGAGAAAGCAGATCAGCTGAGAGCTGTACGAAAGTGCGAATCAGCTTCTCATCACGTAAAACAGAACGACTTTTTAATAACTGGAACAAGAGCTCGCCTTGCAGATAAGGGACATCAATTGTGACGAAACGATTTTTCAGCGCTTCATTTAAAGGCACCGTACCTATGTATCCCTCATTAATTGCTGCAACAACTCTAAAATTCGGATGTGCCGTAATCACTTCGCCTGTAAAAGGATTGGTAATCGATCGGCGGTGATCCAATACACCATTTATTAATGGGAGTGTTTCTGGCTTGGCCATATTGATTTCGTCAATATAGAGCAGGTGTCCCTTCGTCATTGCTTTCATAATTGGTCCTGGAATGAACGCAATTCCACTTCTGCCCTGTTCATCATGCGTCAATGTTTTAAAGCCTAGCAAAGCCTCTGCATCTAAATCCGTGGAACAATTCACACTGTGCATCGGTAGGTTGAACACGGATGAAACATGCTCAGCTAGTTTCGTTTTACCCGAGCCTGTCGGTCCCTTCAGGAGCACATTTTTGCCTAAGAAAAGTGAAAGAATTGCATCCGTAAGCAGCTCCTCTGTCGGTGCTTCATAGGCAGCTGAGCCAATCAACTTATAATCCTCTGTTGTATGTACAATCCGGTTAAGCTCTCCCAAGTGGGAGTGAACTTCTTGTGGTAACCTATCTATCTTCAATACTCCTGACATCATCGCGTAATTGTCCTTTCCTGATTGCATATTCTCTAACTATTATCAGGAAACCGCGAATTGTCAAGCTTCTCACGTGAGCCAAGGCTCCTCGATAACCGCATGTGCGTAAAAAGAAATGGCTTCACCACAAGAAGGACAACTAGGTTTGGAAGGAAAATCATTGTATAGCTGTGCCAGACTATATGCCGTTTCATAATTGATCGCGACCATCACATCCTCTTTATGTACATACTCACAAATTCGCGAGCTGCAGTAGGCACGAACCTTAAATTTATTACTCATTTGCTGCTATTAAACGTATAGTGCACCATGGTATTGAACTCATATAGGTACGTATCCATACGTTTATTTTTTTGTTGCTGCCTGTCATAGAACATCATTCGATTGACGAAAAGCTCGTTCGAGGAGATATACACCTTCGAATCCGGATAAATCCTCTTAATCACGTGTCGAATCGCATTCAAGTTCTCTGAAGACAGTGGTTTCGCTGAGACCCAATCCATTTGCGCACCAACGCCTGAACCGAACAATCCCGCTTCTGTTGCCGGATCATTATTTTTGCTTAGTTCCTTGGCTTTCTCGGTAGCCCGTTTATCCTGCAGCTCCCCCAGATCAACAGCCACATAAATATTCGTATCCGTCATAGCAATGGAGGCCCCACCAAGATGTGTCTCCTGCATCACCTGATCTGCCAATTCTCGGTTCATGGATAGATACGTGTTCTGGTGTTGTGGATTTTCTTCTTTGCCCAATTGAGCTTGTGTCGTTTGATTGACTTGTGTACCGCTGTTAACATCCTTCGCATTCATCTTTCGTGTGGCATTGCTGGAATCTGATAAACCAACGCTTTGAATGGACACCGATGCCTTCTCTAGTTGATTTGAATGTGCTGCTGAACACCCTGTTAAGCCGACGAGTGCAGCCGTCATGATGACTGACATTTTCACAGCTATCATCGTCATCCCCCCTATTTCTTTTCTCTATATGTACTAGATGTCCTAGTTACTTGGAAGTCCATCTGCTTCCTTTGTATACGCAATTAGCGCAATTTCGTACCCTAATTCCTCTTTCATGCGAGATTCCAGATTGCGAAGTTCTTGCATCAATTCCTCATGAATATCCAAATTTGCAAAATGATACGAGGCCATACCCATGTACGAGTCCCCCTTTCTGATCAGCTATTGACACTAGTGTTAATATGGACCATTTGCCTTATTTTTACTAAACATAACGCGAAAGATCTTTGCTTCTATCCCCTTTATGCCCGTTATTAGTTGGAAAAATGCGGTTGTTCCGCTTCTAATCGCATTTTTCCCCATTACAAATGAAAAAACTCCACAAAAGCTGCACAATCGCAGTTTTATGGAGCACATATACAAACGTATTTATTGGGCAAATTTACGCTATTATCGCGTTTTATTCGCCTTTCTTTCGTGTCTCATCCATTTCTTCTAACAATTTACGAACAGCTTCCGGATCCACATTTCCTTGATCATGAAAAGTTCGAAGTTTCTTAAGCAAATCTGCTGCAATAGCCTCATCTTCGGTTTGTTGAGCTTCATGAGAAGGATCAAACCAGATGTAGAAGCCCTCGGGACCATTTCGTAAAAAGGAAGCTTTCCAATGTTCGGGGTAGGCATATCCTTGCTCGCCAAAAATCATGCCAAGCACATCATCGTTCTCTATAGGCATTAAATAGTGAAAAGATTCCGGCTCTCCCGTATTCGAGAAATCGCGATGCATGTAGGCGTAATGCAAATAATGTTCGCCGGTCTCCGAATCCTTGGATACTTCATACAGATCTAACTCTGTTTGCAGCAGCTCCTTCACGGAAATAATACGTGCTGCAATTGTCTCTGCTGAAATTTTCTGTTGCTGTGTTAAAGATGCTTCCATTTGACACACCTCCTATCTTCAAGCGATTACCCTGCAGGTAAATTGGACTACGAATCTGATCTTCGTGTAGATTCCACTAAAGCATCACGCAAAGAGCGTTTCGGCAGTTTCCATTTGTAGTTAACTGAGAACATGCGCAAAATGATGATAAGTGCAAATAGAATGGCTAACTGCCATGTGCCCTGTGACCAACCAAGTCCAACTAATGCTCCCGCTAACATACCCCAGACCGCATAAATTTCATCTTTGAGCACTAGCGGCTTCCGACCTGCCAGCACATCGCGGACCATCCCTCCGCCAATGCCTGTTAGGACCGCCGCGACGATAATAGCGCTTAATGGGTGCCCCATATTCGTCGCATAGAGCGCTCCTTGGATAGCGAAGGCTGCTAGACCAATCGCATCGAAGAAGGCTTCCCAGGTCTTCCACATTCGAATATATTTCACTGGCATCAAGAAAACAACCGTCATGGCAAACAAGGCGATTTGAAAATACATCCCTTGCTCCCATAGTAGTACGATTGGCTTCCCAATCAACAGGTTACGGATGATCCCTCCACCAAATGCGGTCACAAGACCAAGTACATACACACCTAGAATATCGTATTCCTCTTCCATCGCGACGATCGCACCACTGACTGCGAAGGCAACCGTACCGATGATGCTAAATAACTCCCAGTTCACTTCTTGCAGCCCCTGTCTACTCGATGTCCCAGTTCAATTTCACTTCATCGCCTGTTTGCGACGAACGGTAAATCGCATCTAGGATCAAATTATTCGTGTAGCCAGTCATAACAGACGTTATCGGCTGAGAGCCGCTTGCGATACTAGCCAAGAAATGCTGAACCATACGTGCACGTGGATCATCATTCGCAGCTGGTGCTGAAAGCTCTGTCTCTACAATGCGATCGAATTTTTCTGCAAAAAGCTTGCCTTTTGCGCCTTTCAAATAGGCTCCGCCTTCTGAACCCAGCAATTGCACAACTGGTAAATTATCGGTTTCAAGGAGACCCGCCCAGCTGACATCCAAAGAAAGTGTTGCCCCATTGTCAAACTTAATCAAAGCAGTAGCTAAATCCTCAACATCAAAAGTACCTTGCCAATTCGGCGCCCCCCATGTGCCAATCCCTTGCTTACGTGGTCCGAACTCTGCATACGTTGATCCATATACGGAAACCGGTTTGGGATTCCCCATCAAATAGAGGGTTAAATCTAACATATGTACACCTAAATCAATCAGAGGACCGCCGCCTGATTTGTCCATCTGGGTAAACCATGTTCCCCAGCCTGGAATGCCTTTACGTCTGAGATAGCTCGCTTTTGCATGATAAATGTGTCCAAGTGCGCCTTTCTCCACCTGCTCCTTAACCGCAATCGATGATGCTTCCCAACGCATTTGATGCGGGATCATGAGAATCTTCCCTGCCTTACGCTCCGCTTCAACAATTTGACGTGCTGACGCTAAATCAATCGCCATCGGCTTCTCAAGCATGACATGTTTACCAGCTTCTAGCGCTTGCACCGCAAGTGGCGCATGCCACTCGTTCGATACAGCAATGACTACTGCATCAATCGTAGGGTCATCTAACAATTTATCTGAATTCGCATATACCTGCTCAATGTTATGTTCTTTTGCTCTTGTTTCAGCAAGCGGCAAATACGCATCCGTTACCCCTGCAAGTTGAGCCCCAGCTATGTTTTTAAACGTCCCCATATGCACGTTTCCGATGTTTCCGGCTCCAATAATGCCTATGCGAGTTGGTTTTGCTTCTGTCATTTCTATGACCCTCCAGAACCTGTTAGAATACAATCTTATCTATTATAAATGGGGTTAACATTCCCCGCAACCACGAATCATGACCCGCAAAAATTTATCTTATCGGAACTAGCCCTGTAGCGTTATTATTCACATATAATAAATTGCTAAAACTTTTTTAATAGTTGCACGCAAACATATTTAACATTTGAAATGTATCCTAAAACTTGTAAAGTCGTAAGCAAACAGAAGTATTCGTGTAAAGGAGGGCTTAAACATGCAAGCAAACACGATCCGATTCAAAAATAAATCGATCCCTGTGATGAATTTTACTCATAAACGTTCCCAAATGGAGTTACTTTCAACGAAATTAAAGGAATATGAATTGCATTTTGAATTTCGCAGAAAATTAAAAATGATCTCGATGATCGAGATCATTGGTGATGTAGCCATTTTTAAATACAATGATGGCACCAAACTGTACCTAGAAGTTTCCTAATTGGACGGTGGAAAATATTCTTTATTCAGCTGATCAAGCTCCTGCAGAGAGCGTCGGGCCCACGCTTCCATGTCCGACAGCTTATCAATCTGAGCCATTAGCGCTCTCTTCAGAGACAGTTGGTAATCTGGCACCTCACCAGCATAAGGACGAATCGTTGCAATTGGCATTAACGCAATCTCTTGATGGGATAATGCCCTTCTTTGATGAAAAAAAGCAACACTTGGATCCATCGGATTATGTAAATCTCCTTGTGTAGGATGATCCTTCACAGCTAGAATGCGAACTGCTGCTTTCATGCTGGAGGTCATCTCAACAACTTCACCGAAATAAACCCCTGTTTTATATTCTGCAATAACACGATCTCCGACTTGAAAACTCATTATATACACAACTCCTATTCTTGTTCTACTAATGGCATTAGCCTACGATATAGCTCATCCACGGATTGCATCCGATAGATCATTTCTTTTTCTTTTCCTTGTTCAATGATGACAACACACGGGACACTGGCGATCTGCCATTCTTGACTGACTTGGGGCAGGAAATTGATATTGCACTTAACAAGGGGCAGCTTTGGCTTCATCGCCAGAATAATATCCAGCATTCGCTCCGTTACTTTGCATGTCCCGCAAAGCGGTGTATACATAAAAACCGCAAAGGGTTTCTCGTTATCTTGATTTACTTTGCTTAACAATTCTTGCTGAGTTAATTCTTGCATGACTTACAACGACCCTCTTCCATCTAACCATACCAAGCTTTCGAAGGCATAATCAATCAAATCAGAAAAGTCATCGAGGTGGCTCTCATCAATTTTGCGACCAAAGGATAACGTAATGAGATTGCGGTATTCCTCCGGTTGTTCCCCATATAAATAGGAAATTTGCTGTGTAATTCGCGGACGCTGCTCCCAAATCGCATTCAATTGCGCTTCAATCATTGGGCAATCCAATTCGGGATCATTCACGATCGTGTGAAGTTTAATTAACAGTGTACAACCCGGTTTAGCCGTAGGATTCTCTAGAATTTCAGCTGCCAAGTCGCTTAAATGAACATGCAAGTAGATTTCGGCTTGGCTAGGAAGTCCTAATTTACGTGCAAACTCAATGGCAAATGTGCGAGACATCGACGACAAGTCAATCAGATCTTCTCTTCGTGTTATGATGATTTTACCTTCCAAATCCAAATCGTAGACGGCTCCTTCGAGCACGACTTTGATATTGTCATAGATCGTTGGATCAAACATCCCCACACACCTTCTTTCATCTTTTCTTTGATTCGATTATACTATGAATATACCACGTAAAGAAGGTGTTCTTATGTCAGACAAGCCTCAAGACCAGCAAGCCGACCAGGTCGAATCACAAGGTGTCAAAAAAGTCAGCTTAGCCGACGCGATCAAAGCCAAACTAGCTCAGAAACAAGCGGATCAAGCCGCAGCGCGTGCTAACCCGAAAGCAGCAGGAAATGCAAATCAAACTGCGAAAAGCCAAATGACCAAAAAAGTAAATAACCAACGCCGTCGTACTGGCGGAAGCTAGACAACTTTGTGTAGCTAAAAGCGCCCTGAGAGTAACACTTCAGGGCGCTTTTTTCTTTTTATACTTTTTTACTTATATCGATTATGCGTAATGAATTTCGCGCTGTTTTTTCACATCTTCGTTTTCCAAATACTCATCGTACGTCACCATTTTGTCGATGATACCTTTTGGTGTCAACTCCATGACGCGATTTGCAATCGTTTGAATGAACTGATGGTCATGGGAGACGAACAACATCGTACAGTCGGAATCAACAAGACCATTGTTAAGTGCTGTGATGGATTCCAAATCCAAGTGGTTCGTTGGCTCATCAAGAATAAGCACATTCGCACCGCTCAACATCATTTTGGAGAACATGCAACGTACTTTCTCTCCCCCGGAAAGAACATTCGCTTTTTTCAACGCTTCCTCACCAGAGAACAACATGCGTCCTAGGAATCCGCGTAGGAATGACTCATCCGGATCTTTGGAGTATTGACGCAACCAATCTACCAGAGTTAAATCGGAATTGAAATAATCTTGGCTGTCTTTTGGGAAATACGCTTGTGATGTTGTAATGCCCCAGGAGAACGTCCCGCTGTCTGCTTCCATTTCGCCCATCAAAATTTTGAAAAGCGTCGTTTTGGCAATACCGTCCAGCCCCACGAATGCGACTTTATCCCCTTTGTTCAGGGTAAACGAAACATTATTCAATACTTGAACACCGTCAATTGTTTTGGATAGGCTCTCGACTGCAAGCAATTGCTTACCAGCCTCACGCTCACCTTTAAAGTGAATGAACGGATATTTACGGGAAGAAGGACGAATATCTTCAAGTGTAAGCTTCTCCAATTGCTTTTTACGTGAAGTCGCTTGCTTGGATTTGGAGGCATTCGCACTAAAGCGCGCGATGAAAGCTTCCAACTCTTTACGTTTTTCTTCCGTTTTCTTATTCGCATCACGTGTCAAACGTAACGCCAATTGGCTAGACTCATACCACCAATCATAGTTACCTACGTACATTTGAATTTTTCCAAAGTCGATATCTGCGATATGTGTACACACTTGGTTCAAGAAGTGACGGTCATGAGATACGACGATAACAGTACCTTCGAAACGGGACAAGAAGTGCTCTAACCATTTAATGGATTCCATGTTCAAATGGTTGGTAGGCTCATCGAGTAGAAGAATGTTCGGGTTACCGAATAGCGCTTGTGCTAAAAGCACACGAACTTTCTCGTTACCATCTAAATCCTTCATTTTGGTATCATGCAAAGATGTTGGGATACCAAGACCGATTAGCAGCTCTGCTGCGTCGGATTCTGCTTGCCAGCCGTCAAGATCTTGGAATTCGCCTTCAAGCTCAGCGGCTCTCATGCCATCTTCTTCGGAGAAATCCGCTTTTGCATACAAAGCATCCTTCTCTTCCATGATTTTGTACAATCGGGAGTGACCCATTACAACAGTTTTCAAAACTTCGATTTCATCAAATTCGTAATGGTTCTGTTTCAGGACAGCCATACGCTCGCCTGGTGTGATGCTGACTTCGCCTGTGTTCGGCTCGATCTCACCGGAAAGAATTTTGAGGAATGTGGATTTACCTGCACCATTGGCTCCGATTAAGCCGTAGCAATTTCCTGGTGTGAATTTAATATTGGCATCTTCGAATAGGGCTCTCTTGCCGTAACGAAGCGTCACGTTATTTACATTAATCATGTGGTGTATATACCTACCTTTATAATATTTTCTTTTAATAAATGTTCAACGAGTCGGATTTTCGAACTACTTCTACTATCATAACTTATTTCGCTCTATTTCTTCTACTAACTCTGATAAATAAGTCCATCTTTCCATTGCAGCTTCAAGCTCTGCAGCGGTTTGTTGCTCTTGTTCATAGAGATCACGAGCGAGATCGAAGTTACTTCCAGAGTTTTCGATTTGCTTTTTCAAGCTGTCGACTTTGTCCTCCAAGGTAGCAATCGTGTTCTCGATTTCGTCCCATTCCTTTTGGTCTTTAAACGAAAGTTTTTTGGGACGATTCGCAGCTGGAGTTGCGTTTGCACTTGATGGCGCTGATGCAGAACTGCCGCTAGACGACTTCGAGCTCGCTTGGCGAATGACTTCTTTCCTCGCTTGCTCCGCCTCTTCTTGTTCTCGCTTATCATCCAAATAATCAGAATACGTGCCGATAAAAGGCTCAATCCCACCACTGCCATCGAACGCAAATAAATGGGTAACTGTTCGATCCAAAAAGTATCGATCATGGGAAACCGTAATAACAGCCCCTGAGAATTGATCCAGATAATCTTCCAGTATCGTCAAAGTTTGGATGTCCAAGTCATTGGTCGGCTCATCGAGCAGCAAAACATTCGGTTCCCCCATTAGGGTGCGTAACAAATAAAGTCTGCGACGCTCTCCGCCTGAAAGCTTGCCAATTGGCGACCATTGCAAGTTCGGAGAGAACATGAAGCGCTCTAGCATCTGTGCGGCCGAAATGGTTTCACCATCCGACGTGCGAATCTGCTCTGCGGCTTCTTTGATGTATTCGATCACACGCATTTTCTCGTCCATTTCGACGTTCTCTTGCGTGTAGTACGCCAATTTCACCGTCGTACCTGTCTCAATCGTGCCGCTGTCGGGCTGAATGCGCCCAGCTAGCATATTGAGCAGCGTCGACTTGCCGCTGCCGTTCGGACCAATGATGCCTAGACGGTCCTTCGGCATCACAATATAGCTGAAGCTGCTGAGCAGCTGCTTCCCGCCTGCGAAAGACTTGGAGACGTCGTCCAGCTCCATCACCTTTTTGCCAAGGCGGCTGCCCGCCAGCGCCATGTCAAGCTTGTCAGCGGGACCGTCCACTTTGCGGTCCCTTAATTCCTCGGCGCGGTTGATACGCGCCTTCTGTTTCGTCGTGCGCGCCTTCGCGCCGCGACGGAGCCAGGCCAGCTCGCGGCGGAGGAGATTCTGCCGCTTATCTTCACTAGCGGCTTCGGAATCCATCCGCTCCGCCTTTTTCTCGAGGAACCACTCGTAGTTCCCCTCGTAGCTATAGATCTTGCCCCGGTCCAGCTCCAGAATGCGGGTAGTGACCCGCTCTAGGAAGTACCGGTCATGGGTAACGAGCAGCAAAGCGCCGCGCCACTTGCTGAGGAACTCCTCGAGCCAGATGGCTGTCTCGTTATCAATATGGTTCGTCGGCTCATCTAGGATGAGCAGATCGGCCGGTTGAATGAGCACGCGCGCCATGGCAACGCGTTTGCGCTGACCGCCGGACAGCAGGCCGACGGGTTTGTCGAATTCGCTGATGCCGAGCTTCGTCAGCACCGTTTTGGCCAAGGTGCTGGCTTCCCAAGCACCTTGCTCATCCATGCGCGACTGAGCGCTGTAGAGTCGCGCTTGCTTTTTCTCGTTGGAGGCGTCTAGCGTAAGCTCAGCAAGGGCCAGCTCATAGTCGCGCAGCGTCTTCATGAGCGGCGAATCGCCGTGAAATACTTGCTCAAGGACCGTAGAGTTCGGATCGAACTCCGGGTTTTGCGGCAAGTATTCCACGCGGAAATGGTTCGCGTGCACAAGCTTGCCGCGATCTGGTGTTTCCAGACCCGCCAGCATCTTCAGCAGCGTGGACTTGCCCGTACCGTTCACGCCGATGAGGCCAATGCGCTGCTTCTCGTTTAGGGTGAACGAGATGTCATCGAAGAGCACCTTGTCGCCGTAAGTTT
This sequence comes from Paenibacillus sp. J22P165, assembly GCF_059692015.1. NCBI lineage: Bacteria > Bacillati > Bacillota > Bacilli > Caryophanales > Paenibacillaceae > Paenibacillus > Paenibacillus sp. J22P165. The sequence goes on from NZ_JCAUAP010000002.1 coordinate 96,727, forward strand.
TGGTTATATCTACTGCGCTAAGTATATTCATCCTTGTACCGGCTCCAAGATGTACGCAGCAAGAAGGGCTGCCGTGTTTACTACGGCATCCATATGCGTGCGCTCCATGCTATGTGACGCATGAACACCAGGTCCTATGAGCGCTGCGCGAATGTCGCGGCCGCCTCTTAACGCTGCTGATGCATCCGATCCGTAGCGCGGATAAATATCTACCGCGTAGCCGATCTCCAGCTTCTCGGCATGCTCAATCATTTTCGACGTCATCGCATAGTCGTAAGGACCAGACGAATCCTTCGCGCAGATCGAAACATCGCGTTCACTGCCGCTCAAATCATCCCCAAGCGCTCCCATATCAACCGCAATAAAATCAGTAATATCTGAAGGGATGAATGAGGAGCCATGACCAACTTCTTCATAGTTAGAGAAGAACAACTTGATGGTGTAGAATGGCTGAATCCCTTGTTCTTTCAATAGTTTGAGAAGGCCAAACAATGAAGCCACACTAGCTTTGTCATCCAGATGACGTGATTTGACATACCCATTTTCTTTCACCTGCACACGAGGATCAAAAGAGATATAGTCACCAACACGGATGCCAAGTGCCTGCACATCTTTTTTGGAAGAGACAAGCTCATCAATACGAACTTCCATATTCGCTTCATCACGCTTGTACTCTCTCGCATCTTCATACACATGCACAGAAGGTCTAGATGTCAGAATCGTTCCATCATAAACTCGCTCATCGCGTGTGTGAATTTGCACATATTCATTCTCGATCGCGCCCATCATAAAGCCGCCAAGCGATGTGATTTTCAGTGTGCCATTCTCTTTAATAGAACGTACCATAGCACCAAGCGTATCCACATGTGCAGATATCCCAATAACGCGATCAGAACTCGCGCCAGGAATAGTAACAATCCCGCAGCCTTTATTCGTATAAGAAAGCTCGAAGCCAAGCTTACTGACTTCTAGCTCTACCTTTTGCATGATGTGATGTGTGTAGCCTGTTGGACTAGGAGTCCGCAGCAGCATTTCAAGAACTTCCGTCATATAAGCTCTATTTAATTGGGACTTCAACTCGGATTCCTCCTTTTTTTATATGTAAGTATGTATTGCGCTAAACACACAAAAAACAGTGCAGCCTCAGAACATTTGCTAGCCCCTGACAACATCAGAAACGAGCCTCTTCTAAGGATACTACACTGTTCTCCTATGTTTTTCAAACGTAGGTTAGCTTACAAAATCAACACAGATGGACGTTCCATCAAGAACTGTTTTCATGTGAGCTTTAACTTCTTCATGCACAGGGTGAGTATCGTAAACCTTCAAATCATCTAGCGAATCAAATTTCGTAATCAGTGCGATATCGTAAGAACGCTCCAAATGCAGAATGTCTGTCCCAACCTCAATGTGTCGTAATACCGGGATTTTACCTTCCATATTCGTTAGAACGGCTTTGGTTACTTCCACGGCTTCAGGACTGCGATCTTTGAGTTTAAAAAACACAACATGCGTTAACATTGTTATCTCCTCCGATTCGATCATTCGTATTGGTTAACTCGTTACTTTGGCAGACCATTCTTCCACGTCCCACACACGTGTTACCCAGCCTTCATAAAATTCAGGCTCATGGCAGACGAGAAGTACAGTACCCTTATACTCTTTCAAAGCTCTTTGAAGTTCTTCTTTGGCTACAACATCCAAATGGTTCGTAGGCTCATCGAATAACAACCAGTTGCTTTCTTGCATGAGCAGCTTGCACAAACGAACTTTCGCCTGCTCACCGCCACTTAACATGCTCATCGCACGGGTAATATGCTCATTCTTAAGTCCAACTCGTGCAAGTGCTCCTCTGACTTCATTCTGCGTCATGGATGAAAATGAATTCCACACATCATCAATCGGTGTCATGCTAGGCGCTTTGACTTCTTGTTCGAAGTAAGCAGGACTTAAGTAATCGCCGCGATACGTTTTACCGCTGAATGGCTCGATTTTCCCAAGTATCGTCTTCAACAGTGTGGATTTACCGACCCCATTGCAGCCGACGATCGCAATTTTCTCACCGCGTTCTATCGTCACATTCATTCTAGGAAGCAAGGCACGATCATACCCAATTTCCAAATCTTGCGCTTCAAATACGATTCTACCACTTGAACGCGATTCTTTGAATACGAACGTTGGCTTCAAAGCTGTTTCTGGACGTTCAATACGGTCAATTCGATCTAACTGCTTCTCACGGCTCTTTGCACGCGTAGACGTTGATGCCCGCGCTTTGTTGCGCGCGATGAAATCTTCTTGCTTTTTAATGTACTCCTGCTGCTTCTCATAAGCATCAATGTGCTGTGCCTTGTTCATTTCAGCCATATCCAGGAATTTTTCATAATTCGCTGTGTATCTTGTCAATTTGGAAAACTCCAAATGATAGACAACATTGACGACTTCATTCATAAATTCCGTATCATGTGAAATTAACATGAACGCATAAGGATAGTCCTTCAAGTACATTTTCAACCACTCAATATGTTCAACATCCAAATAGTTGGTAGGCTCATCCAGCAGAAGGACTGTTGGTTTTTCTAATAACAACTTCGCTAAAAGAACTTTTGTTCTTTGTCCACCACTTAGCGATGTTACGTCACGATCTAAACCAATTGCATTCAAGCCAAGGCCATTACCCATCTCTTCAATTTTCACATCAAGCAGATAAAAATCACCAATCTCCAAGCGCTCTTGAATTTCGCCCATTTCCTCCAGCAGAACCTCAAGTTCCTCTGGTGTGGCGTCTCCCATTTTATCGGTAATCGCCATCATTCTTTTCTCTTCTTCATACAAAGGCAGGAACGCATCTCGTAAAATATCACGAATCGTTCTCCCCGCTGCCAACACTGAATGCTGGTCCAAATATCCATAGTGGACTCTCGGCGTCCATTCTACCTTACCTGTATCCTTCAAAAGCTTGCCCGTTAATATATTCATCAACGTGGATTTCCCCACGCCATTCGCTCCTACGATACCAACACGTTCACCAGCTAGCAAACGAAACGATACATTTTTGAACAATGTACGGTCACCAAAGCTGTGGCTTAAATCTTCAATTGTTAAAAGACTCATATTGTAAAAACCAAACCCCTGTCTAGTTCTAAGATAATCACGTTTTTCCTCGCGACTTCTTATTATACCATTGCTCATGGCAGACAGGAAGTAGAACTATTTGTATTAGAGTCGAAATGTCAGTTCTTGACGAATAATTCGCACAATATCCCCATCTTTTAGCGGATATGCTTGATAGATAACCAGTGGTTGATCATTCAAATACGTCCCATTCGTAGAGCCTGCATCTCGAAGCTGGTACCCTTGGCTCGTTTGAACAATTTCCGCATGGATTCTAGAAACACCGGCTACTTCCAACTCACAATTTACATGTATACTAGAATCGCCTCGACCAATAATAAAAAGACTAGTGTCAATGGGAACTATTTTACTCACACCCTCAGCTTCAAATTCCAACCGAGGACCGCTCTTTTGGATAGGTAATTTGCTTAGTAAAACAGTCGCATTATGTTTCGGAGGACTAAGAATCGTGGTATGCAAGGGGAGATTCTGATAATAGGCTTGAATATCCATAGGCTCTGAAGTGGCCTCGAAAGTAGCAACTTCTTCATGAGGTAAGGATGGAACTTGTGCTGTTATTCCTTTTGAAAAGACTGGAAAGCCCCAAACTAGCAAAATGAAACCTACGTCACCTAAAAGTAAAGTTATTCCTGCTATGAGTTGTAATGAACTAGCTGAGGGTTCCGCGGCGTAATATTGCCAGAGGAAGGCTATAGTAAGGATGAGTACCGCAATGGCAACCCATTTTGCTCGTTGTTGTAGTGGAAGCCATGCAAATGCAATGGCATTCTTGCTAAAAGCTGAGCTTTTTGTTGTATGTATGTTCGGCATTGCGTTCTGACTATTCGCTGGTAGAGAAGTGACATTTGGAGAGACAGATTGTTTAGTCGAATATGTATTGGATTGATTGAGGGAATGTTCATTTGTAGTCAACTCATCCCGTTTCCAGTGTGCTTTAGGCAGCCCTGCTTCTCCTTCTACTTTTGGCAACTTTGGTAGATGGGATTCTATTGGTACCTTGCTGATTGATGGAATATCATTGAATACAGAAGGTTCTTTTGACTGGATCGTTGTTTCTAGCATCGTGTTAGTTATAAGAACTGGCTCGTCCATTAGCTTTAATAATGCATCTTTATAGGCCTGCAAGCTGCTCAAACTGGAAGTCATGGAGATCCAAGCGTGCAGCTGATTCTGCTTTTCCTCCGAAATATGTGAAGCAAGCTTACACATCAGCTTAGTTATCGAAGGAAACACATCCTCCTCAACTTGCTGTGTATCTATCGGGACATAGGTCATATAAATATCCGACCAGTCCTGGCCAATGAAAATGAAATTTTCTTTTAGAACATAATTGATTTCGAACAGCATGTAATTGTTACTCTCATCCAGCGTACTCACAATAGCGTACATGAGCTTAGCAAATTGATGCACGGAGAATGACTCAACCTTCAGTACATGCGTCAGCATACGTTTTGAAGATAGTTTATATTGCAAACGAAGTTTAGCGTCCACCTCCAGGATGTCAAGTGGAAGCAATCTAGGCACTTGGTTCGCCTCCAGCATGCGGATTTGCAAGACCGATAACTCACTGTTGGAAAGTCCTTCTTCTTTATATAGCTCCATATAATGTCCATGCCGATATACAAATTCGTAACAGAGTCCAAATACCTCTTCCGTCATTCAACTACCTCATTTCATAGCAATGAATAGTACCAAGTGACAGCCACACTAGGTGCAACTGCATACATAAATGGAAACTTGATGTTTTTTTGATGTTTCAGTTCGAATAATGTGTCTATATGACGATAAGCAAATATTGAGATGAGCCAGCCCTTTAATTTCTCGCTTGTCGTTCTCATTTGCTTCTGAATGAGCAAGAGCATAGCGCCAATAATCCCGGCACAAAGAATGGCATACACGAGCGTTTGCATGACAAATGAAACCCCCATAAACGCCCCGATGGCTGCAAAAAGCTTGACATCTCCGGCTCCCAGAGCTCCAATAACATAGAGGAAAAGTACGATAACAAGGCCTGTCCCCGTACCGAGTAATGCAAAAATCAGCCCTTCCCAACCTTCGTTCATTGTGTGGAACACTACGCCGAGCACAGTTCCGCTCATAGTCAACTTATTGGGCAGTTTAGCAAGTCGAACATCAATAACAAAGGCCACTGTAATAAAAATTAGAAAAATGCCATGGATCAGTAAAATGGTATTTCACTCCTCATTCGAAATTCATCCTTGCATTCAGTTACAGCAGTTTTACATGGATGACGAACCTACCCACGCGCGTTCAAAGGCCCTTTTCTTTAACACGATGGTATGGCTTATAAAAGGGATCGGCAGTTTATACGTAAGCTGAGCTTCCACGCCAAAGTATGAATCCTCATTCTGCACCATGCTTGGAAGTGTCACCGCAGTGACTTTAAAGTTTCCTGTTTGTAAGATTTTCGCATCACAAAAAGCGAATACGACTGGCGTAAATGCTGCGAGGATACGCGGTTTTACCTGTGACTCATACATGGCATCCAACTCATCTTCTGCCATTCCTTCACCAAGTTCTCTTTTTTCCTGCTCCCAACGAACAAGCGCTAGAACGGAATCAGGTATATAGGCCGCATATTGATCCACAAAATTCTCAGCATTGACTACCTGGCTCCGTGCCGTCTGAACATGATCTACCACCGTATTCATCACATTTGCAGCGGAGCTTTGATCATATTTCGATTTCGCTTCCTGTACTAGTAGTTGGACTGGGTATACTTGACCAGCAATCGACTTCGTCGCTTCAGAAACACCAGCTTGTAAAGCCATTTCTGCTATGGCTATTTGAATGAAGAGAATCAGACCAACTACAAAAGTTAGGAACATAGGCAAAATAAGAGCTGCCTCTAACACGATCCCCCCTTCTTGATCCTTGTACATTTTCCGAAGCAATCTCATTCCTCCCACTTTAATAAGATACAATCGCTGTCCGATTAAATTGACATTGTGTCCCAACCACTTTACATCCTAGAAGATCTGATCCATTAAATAGCTTCATCATTTGTGGAATGAACCACAATCTAATTTCACTAGTGGCATTGGTCTGGATATAAGATGCTGCTTGCGTAAGATCCTTACCTGTTTCTAATTCAATTAGTGCTTGCATTCTCGCCATTAGCTTCGTATTATCGCTGTGCAGCATCAGAAATAAACGCAAATAATCTTTGTACGTTAACTTTAAGACAGCCACTGAAAGCTTTGAAGATAATTCAACGGACTCCCCCTTCACTAATGCGTTCATATCTGCAAAAGCTTCTACTGCACCTTGCGCAGCAGCGACTAATAATACGAGTAAAGGCGAACCTACGTTAAGCAATTCTTTTTCGGGATCCAATAAATTATCTACCGTTCGAATTGCAAGTCGCAAAGAAAACATTTCTGCATAGGCAGCTGAGATGTTCGCGGCGCACGAGGAGAATCCATATAAAAGATACTCAGCTTCTTGATTTGATAATGGGTGCGAACCGGGATCGATCAACTCATTTGACAATTTCGCTTGACCATTCCGATCTTTCTCAAGCCCATAGGTACGATAGTTGAACTTCGTCAGTGCATATTCATTGACATACAACTCGTCCCTAAGCATTTCTGACGCTTGGGTAATCGCTCCCAGTATATCCATTGCTCTTACGCTCGTTGATTCCGCTTTATCCAAATCATAGGCAACTTCGTTCCCGATCATTACATCTTGCGCATTTACTTGACGATATTTCTGATAGAATCCTTGTACATTCGCTGTTTCAAGATTACTTGTATCACCCTGTAGTTTGTTATACAAGGCTTCCTCATTGGATTGTGGAATCAGGCTGCAGCCGCCAATCGCTTGTTTGGCTTTATCCAAAACAGCTTGAATCTTATTTCTTTCCACTTGTTTTTTCGCCTTCGTCCCATCGTTCGCATCCATCCTCGCTTTCTCGATTGGGCTTTTCTTACTAAAAAAATCATTTGCAAATGTCCAATAAGCGTCGTTTGCTGCATTCACCTGTCTCGTGTTCTCAGCCGTATACAGAGAGATACTTTCAACTTTCGAATGAAATGCGGCAAACAAAGAAGCGATACTTGCCACTGAGGTCTGATAATCATAAAAATAGTCATCACCTATAAGTGATATATGTTGAAATACATCATTCGCACCTTGACTATCACTCGCAGGAGTAGAAGAACCACCAATCGCCGTTAACTTTGCCCGAATATCGTCATTCTTTTGCTTAGCCAGTCGCAAAGCAGGCTCTATACTCTGCTGATGCTGTAAGATGTCTCTTTCATTTGCTGCCACCTCTAACTTCGTGCTAACAATAAGTGCCGTGTACTGGATTATTAATTTTACGAGAGCTTCAAGGTCATTCAATTTCTGGGATAGTGTACTATACTGCTGTTCAAGGTTGCTTCTAGCGGAAAGTGCCGCTTGAATACTTTGTGGGCTCGCTGTCATCAGTGCACTCATCGAGAGATCCATTTGATTCATCGCGTTCGAAAGTGATTGCAGTTGATCTTTAACTTGACTGATCTCGATTCTCAGTTCATCAATCGTATGGAGTCCAATGCGGTTAGCCATTGCATCTAAATCCGATATTCTTTTCTGATAGTAAAGGTGAGTAGTAGTTATTCGGACATGCATTGCTTCCGTACTGCGCCACGCTTCATCTAGCGCATCTTCCCGTTGATCGATAAGTTTCTCAACTTCCGCTGCATTTTCCGCAAATTGTGATCCCATCTGAAATGGCGCTTTCACTCCGCTTTTTTGAAATTTATCTGCAATTTCCAGCGAGAATTCGATAGGACCTTTTAACTTCATATCTTCGAGAAGCTGACCCTGAAAAATGGCATGACTAGCGAGCGCATACACGGGGGTAACACGCATGGAGCCTTCCACCACTTTGGTGTCTATAAAATGAAAAGCATTGGCAGTAACACCACTAGAAAGGTTTTTTGCAAAAACTTCGCTAAATAACTGTTCAGAATTCTCCTGTGAAAGACCCATCCCATAGAGACCTCTCTTTTGAAGATCTGAATCGAAGGATGACATGACAGAACGGGACGCAGCCTGAACCGCTGATTCCGATTCTTTCTCGGCAGCTTTAATCCGGGCAAAATCGATTAACACGGCTTGAAATAAGAAAATCGGCACGATAATAAGTATTAAATATACCGATACTGCGCCATTTTCTGCATATAGAAATCTTCTCAAGGTCATCTCCTCTCTCACTCTTCTTAATTGTGAATCACAACAACGATCCCTTTGCGTTCGAGCTCTTTACGGAATGCATCTGTTGGCATCCCTTTGCCACTCGCATCTTTTTTGAAAAAGTGCCATACGACACCTTTCACCGTTGGATCATGCTGGAGCAGCTCAACATCCTTTGGCAACTGTTCCGTACGCAGCTGAGTTTCTGTCAAACTGTAGAAGGCTTGATGGGCAATGCCGCGAGCATCTAGCGCGTCTATCAGTCTACTTTTCCCCGATGCGGTTGTTCGAACAACCTCTTGGCCTCCCACAAGAGATCGTAAATAGGTAGAGGCTTGTCTCTCGGATTGAATAGTAACTTTGGGTCCTGACAAATTACTTTTCTCAGGCTCGATAAGGGCGGCCTTTGCTTTCTCTGGAGAAATTCGGCCTACCAATGTAGGGACATAAGTGCGGGTTAGATCTGTCATGCGAATTAGTTCAACGGAATCGACGACATGGGCAATTGCTTTTCCACTTGTTGTATGTGTTTGCAACCATTTTCGCATTAACGAGGGCATTAGAAAGGACTTGTTTACATCCACCTCAACCTGATGATCGAGCAAATAATTCCTGTAACTTGCCGTTCCGGTAACGCCGTTTGTGAGTAAACTCGAGGCTCTTGCCAGCTTTCGTTCCACAAGGTCATCACCTTGATGTGTTGGCAGTGCTATACTTGCGCCCCCGCTCCCGCTCAGGAAGCCAAATAAATCAGTCGCGTGATCCTGCGTCAAACGCCAATACAGCCCATCTGTTTCCTGCGGGTTAAAACTTCCCGGATTCAAATTTTTATAGCTATTCGTCCAAGTGAAGGCAAGCCGTTCCGCCGCTGTACGTGCTAACTGTTTGATATACACATGTTGGTACGCATATAAACCCACAAATAAGAGAGACACCGTACAAATCAAGATCATTGGAAACACCAGGGATGCTTCTAACGTGAAACTTCCCTGTTCGCTTCTCGTAAAGCCGAGTAACCGTTTATGGCGCACAGCTCGTTGTTGGGCTAGGCGCACACGGTGCAACCACGCTATTATCCTTGAGATCTGTGTTTGCATCACCAATCAGCTTTTGAAACCACGAGACGATCCATTTTCTAAAAATAATGGCAATCGCGACAAGCACAGCAACAATCAATAGAATCTCCAATGTACCTAGACCATCTTCTTCTTTCCACACTCGCTTAAAGCATTCAATTACAGTCTTCATATCCACATTTCTCCTTTATTGTTTCATCATTAGTAGCGCAGGTGCAGCGACGATCACCATAACCACCACAAAAATAAGTACCATTGGAAATACCATCTTGGAAGATGCTTCTTCACCTAAGGTTCGAGACACAGCTTTCCTCCGCTGCCACAGTTCAAGTGACAGTGATTGCAGTGCGACAGCGAAGTCATTTCCTCCCCTTTTATAATTCAGCCCAAGCGTTGATGTGAATAAAGAGACTTCATGTAAGGCACATCGCTTACTGAAATCCTCTAGCACTTTGGTGAAAGAGATGTTCATTTCAAGCTCATGCACGGCGACCAGCAGCTCTTTGAAAAGCGGTGAATCCGCTAAATGAGGTTTAGCCTGCACGCAACGTATCCATGCGCGATTCACCGTTTCACCTGCATTAACCAACAGGACAATCGTGCTCAAAAATTCAGGCAGCGCTAGAATCATTTGCTGCTGTTTTTTTCGTATTTTCGTATCCAAGTCACGGACCATCATCATCGGTGTCGCACAAGCAGCAATCACACCACAAACGAATAATGAACTATCTTCACCTGCAAGGATGGCGAAAAAGGTAAATATACATAAACATAAGCTTCCTGCTGAAATGAGCTCCGCCAAGAACCATTTACTGCCTTGCGACGACAAGCTTCTCCCGTATAAGGTCATACATTTATGATGGATTTTCGAAGTGAACTCAGGCATTTTCTCCAATAATTGAAATTTATCAATCAAATAGTAGCTAAAAGGAAGAAACAACTTAAGTCGGAATGGATAGGCATGGGAATGAAGTTGTTCGCCATATTTCCGCCGACCGAGCATATATAAGGTCATACCCATGACAATTTGAACTATTCCTAGGATCAACATCCACATGCTACACCTTGATATCCATAATTTTTTGAGTAAGGGCATAACAGGCTCCAAGTAACAACAAGCACACTGTCATGATGAGAATTCCGCTCCCTTTATAGAGCGGTTCCATGTAATCTGGCGAAGAAAAGGCCAATACAGCAACAATTGCAATGGGAGCAATAACAAGCACTCTAGATTCAAAACGTTTTTGTGCAATCATCACGGAAATTTCTTGTGTAATTTCTAATTTTTCAGTAATCACTGTGGCTGTTCGCTTCATGACTTCTACCAGATTCCCACCTGCTCGTTTACATGTCAGAAATACATCTGTAAAGCTCTGAACGTCCTCCAAATGGCTGCGATCAGCAAAATGCTTTAAAGCAGACTCGATGGGCTCGCCATTATCAACTTTTCGGCAGATCATACCGAACTCAACAACAATTAGACAAGCAGGATCGGGGTACAAAAGTTTAAGATCTTCCCAAGCCTCTCGAAACGCAGTCTCAATCGACTTCCCCACCGTCATCGAAGAGGAAAGACAACTGAGCGCTTGCTTAAATTGTACATACAGCATATGTTTGCGTTTGTGAATCAACTGTTGTCGACGGATCTTTGGAAATAGGAACCCAGTTGCTGAAAAGGCGAGGGATAACATGACATTTTGGTAGAAAATATATCCAATTACGAAAGCAGGTACCGCAAGCAAAAGAATAGCATAGGCTTTCTCTTTGGACGTTAATTCATAGTGGTTGTAATCCATGAAGGGAACTAGTGCGGATGATTTGTGAATGGGGGATGGTTCAATGGGTTGTGTAGTTCGCAAAGTTTTCCGGCGTTCCATATATAACAGAAGCAGCCAACTGCCACCACCTACAATAAGAAGCAATAACCACACCATCATGATGCTTCACACGAAATAACGGTTGGAATAAACCAATCCGGCAGCGTCTTTCCAGCCATTGTGATTTTATCCAAATTGAAAAGTGCTTGCCCTGTATAACGCAGTGAACCCATGATTTTGCCTTCTGGCGTCTCTCCGTCCTCTTCGAATAAAAAGAGAGGCTGAAGCTTCACTTCGCCATCCATAACTCCAACGACTTGATGAATTTCCGTGACTTTGCGTGATCGATCACGCATCCTTGCAATATGGATCACAACATCTAATGCGGAGGCAATTTGTTTTCTTATGACTTCGATAGGCAGTGGAGCTGCACTCAAGACCATCGTTTCCAGTCTGCTTAGCATATCCAAGGAGGTATTTGCATGACCCGTGCTCAAGCTTCCGTCATGACCCGTATTCATCGCCGATAGCATATCTAATGCTTCTGCTCCCCGCACCTCCCCGACGATTATTCGATTAGGACGCATTCGCAGCGAAGAACGGATCAGCTCTCTCATAGTGATCGCTCCTTTCCCTTCCGTATTGGCATTCCTAGTTTCTAGTCGAACGAGATTAGGCACAGATTGGATCTGAAGCTCTGCTGAATCTTCGATCGTTATTACCCGTTCATGCTCGGGAATCCAAGCACTTAACGCGTTGAGAAACGTCGTTTTCCCTGACCCCGTCCCCCCGCCAACAAATAGATTAAAACCCGCTTCAACCATAATCCGCAGCAGACCTGCCGCTTCTTCTGAGATACTCCCCATTCGAATCAAATCTGACATGTTCATTGGCTTCGCTGGAAACTTCCGAATCGTTAATGTGGGACCGCTAAGTGAGGCCGGAGGAAGTACGATATTGACCCGTGAACCGTCTTTTAGACGGGCGTCTACGATCGGGGTAGATTGATTAACGATTCGATTCACTTTTGATACAATCATCTGGATCAGATCTTCCAGTTTCTCTGCACTTTCCAGTTCGAAAGGATAACGCTCCACGGCACCCATTCGTTCAAAGAAAATGCAAGTGTGACCATTGACCATAATCTCTGTCACAGTTGGATCATCTAATAGTGGTTGGAGGATGTCTAGTCCACGAAAGCTGTCAAATATGCGCTTGACGCCTGCCTGAATTTCACTCGAAGTCCATCCTTGCCCAGTCGCAATACGAATGATGGACTCTTCAATGTGACCCTGTAATTGCGCATCGCTGACTTCATTAGATAAATCGAGGTTTTCTTTTATCTCCCGCTTTAACTCATTAAACAGCTGTTGATTCAACGAAGGAACCAGCCCCCTCTATCAGATTCGGTGTCGAAAGATTCCTTTGCAGAACATTCGCCAGCATCCCATATACTTGCTCAGAAAAAAGCTCAGAATGCCAGATTTGTTCTGGACTATTGATTACCTTCCACTCTGGAATATAAGGAAGTCTGTAACTCATTTCTTTTCCAAGAAAATCGTATGAATTGGTTTGACTACCCCTGTAACACGACATAACAAAATGAATGGGCTGGAAATGACTCATTTGTGTATATAACGACTCTGTTTTGAAAGCATCGTTACAGTCATCTCTGACTAGCCAAATAATTTCGTCACTCATCTCCAAACTTTTCACAATACGAGGATGTATGGATGATTCCAGATCAATGATGAGCGTATCATACACCGATAGCTCGACAATGGACGTGATGAGTTGACGAACAATATCTCCACCCATTTCGTGCATTTCCCTTATTTGTTCTTTTGGTACCAAATAATCAAAGCGCAGCTTTGCATCATGTGATTTCAGTAAAGCTAGTTTGGAACCGAATTGCTCTGGTGAGCTCTTCAAATAATACAGCAGTTGCGATAATCCTGCGGTTTCACCCTGTAACCACCGTGAAGCAGCACTTATCGTCTCCAAGCTCAAATAGAAAACACGTTCCCCGCGAAATGCCAATTGCTTGGCGACATGGACGGCCGTAACCGATTTCCCGGAATACCCGCTGCTGCTGTAGAGTGAAATTACACGCGTCCTGTTTACACCAGTTGAATGACGATGATCTACCTGAATGCCCTCCGCATATAAGGCTTGAATACGCGATATTAATTGATACAGAGGTTGAAATCGGAATAAGAACGGAAGTGCCTTCTCTGCTCCATTTGAATTCATGATATTCGCACTTAAAAACATCTTGTACAGAGACGTCCGATGATGCTGCAATAGCGGGTAATAGGTTTCCGAGAGTAGCAAGACACCCGTGAGATTGGGCTTCTGCAGCTCTTGCAGCAACACATCTGAATGTGTAAAAAGCTTTACTTGCAGCTGCATAGTAGCATCCGTAGATCGAATAAATAAGGCTAATCGCTCCGCATAAGACGTATCGTCATCTAAGACGTATAATTGCAGTTTGTTCACTTTAACATCTCCTTTTTCCTACATGAGATTATCCCGAAAACTTGGCGTACACACCACTTCCAATGAGAACACAACTCATAATGGCAAGTACAATAGCCACACGCGTGGTCGTTTCGGCTTTCATTTACGTCCTCCTTCCCGTTTCGGAACAACAAAAAAGCACGCGCCGATGAGGGAGATCAACTCCATCATCAGCGGTGCTTCCGCTTGTCCGATATTCAATTACCCAAATTGTACCACATTTCCCTAATAAATCAATCCCTTTATTCCCACGGATACTTCATCGTGAAAAAGCTCGCCAACTTTTTACTTTCCACGCGGCGAAGCCGTCTCATCTCAGCACGATGAGGTGCGGATTCATGCAGCTTTTTCTCCTCTTCTGTCTCTGGAATGACATCAGGCACCTCCACAGGTACCTTGTTTTCATCTAAGGCAACAAAAGTTAAAAAAGAAGTGGCAGCTATTTTTCTTGCGCCAGATTTTAAATCTTCCGTCACGACCTTAACAAAAACTTCCATCGAGCTTTTGCCTGTCCAAGTTACGAATGACTCTAAACAGACAGAATCTGACGTATGAATGGGGTATAAAAAGTCAACCGAATCCGTTGATGCTGTAACTACCGATCTGCGACAATGTTTATGTGCAGCAATGGAAGCAATGTCATCAATGTAGGACATCAACTTACCACCAAATAGCGTATTGTGATTATTCACGTCTGTCGGAAAAATACGCGATGTTTTGAAACATCTGGATTCTCTCGAATATCTCTGCTCCATGACTGTTCCCCCCTCATTTCCTCTACAAAATATGACTCATCATACCACACTTTTGGCTAGATTTGGTTATAACTAATCCTTATTGCGGAATATATTAAAACAAGCTATACAATTCACAGGAGGTGCTTCCATGTGTTTACGTTTATCATCGTTTTTTTGATTACTTATGCACTTTTCTCGATTTCAGGCGTACTATTCCCAACAGATCTCACTTACTACGCTACTCTGAAAAAACCAAGTTGGAATCCGCCAGCCAAGTTGTTTGGAATCGCATGGGCCATTATCTACGCGCTCATCTCAGCCTCTGTTGCCATCGTCTACATCTCAACAGACGGCTTTCAGCAGGCTGCAACTAGTTATGTTCTGATTTTGCTTATCAACTATGTAGCCAATCAAGCATTCACCTTTTTTGAATTTAAATTAAAAAATGTACGTCTAGCTTTTCTGGACACAGTGTTAGTCGCAATCACAACGTTTATGTTAATTTATGCAACTATTCCCTATTCCAAACTGGCAGCTTGGTTATTAGTTCCTTATTTATTATGGTCATGCTTTGCTACCCTACTCGCCTGGACAATTTATCAGCTGAATAAAAAACCTAACCTAGCTTATTAAATTTAGAAAATAAAGATTTCCTTTGGGGCCGATCCAATGATTTAAGGCTTTCTTTTGGAAGCATTTCACGTAGAAATGGCTTGAGCGCTTCGAAAAAAGTAGGCAAATAAGTGGGAGCATCCTGAATGCACTCCCCTTTCCAAATCGCGTTCAGCACATCGTCTCTAGGAATTTCTGGCATCGTACACAACGGAACCGCTGGTAAAGAACTCTCCCATTCTTTTCGGAATTGCGAAGGAATATTTCCTCTAGCAATATAATGCACAGGTATGCCACGCTTCTGATACGATTCAAAAAGATCCAAATATTTGCGCGAACTTGGTCGTGAACATTTGCCCGGCGAAGCATCTATCATGACAATAATCTCATCCGCACAATTGCATAGCTCCTGAACAGCAGGGTGCTCCCACTGAGTCGAAACGTCCCATAGGACGATCGGCTTTTTGATCATGTGCAGCAACTTAAATGAATCTGTCGATTGCCAAATGCCTGCCATGCCATCAGGGTCTGTGGGTACCCATGTGGTAAAACCATTTGTCCATACCGTTGAAGTATGCATGAGTGTTGGGTCTTGTAGGAGCTGTGAGGGGAATTTATACGTATCAGGGGCATGCCGATCACCGTAGAGCAGCATATACAAATCAGGATCAATCGTGGGGTGTTCGACTAACGCGTTGGGAATTTGTAGCGCATGCAAGATCCTCGCTAAGGTTACTGCTGTAAATGTTGCACCTATACCTGCAAAGAGTCCGCCTACGACGATTAATTGGTCTGTAATTTTTATGGGAGACGTGTGTTTCTGTTTTGAATTGGAAGAAGGCTCATCGGGGTACATAGAACGAAGTCTATGTCTGACTTCCATCGCAGTTTGGCAGCGGTTCTGGGGCTGGTCTTGCAGAAGTAGATGAATCGTTGTAAGTAAATCTTCAGGAATCCCTGATTTCAGCTGTCCCAAAGGCTTGGGAGTGAGATACGCGTAGTGGCCGCCAGATAATAAGTAATACAGTAAGGATCCCAGCGTGTATAGATCGCTACGAGCATCGGTTTGTTGACCTAAATATTGTTCAGGAGCTGCGAATCCAATGGTTCCCATTTGCATGGTATCCGATGCTTGCCCTTGCTTAAATTGCCTGGCTACGCCGAAATCGATTAATCGCACTTGGCTATGTTCATTGAGCATCACATTGGAAGGTTTGAGATCGCGGTAAATAATCGGTCGAGGCTGAAAGGTGTGTAAATAGTGGAAAATATCAATGAGTTGAAAAGCAATTTGGACAATTTGTGTGATTGGCATCTCACGATGATGCTGTTCGAATAAATCTTGTAACGTGGGGCCTTCGATGTAATCCATCACCAGATACCCTTTTTTCTCTTCCGTGATAAAATAGTCCACTAATTGAGGCAGCTGCGCATGTCCAAGTTTGGCGAGCATTTCTGCTTCTTCCAAAAATGTGTTCGTATCTGTATCTGAAAATAGGATTTCCTTTACAGCCCAGCGCTTTCCTCTTAGTTTCTCATCCTCGGCTAGATACACTTGACTCATACCCCCTTGACCAAGCAGAGAGATAAGTCGGTATCTTCCTCCAATCAGCAAGCCCTGCCACTGCGGTGTGTGCATATCGATAACTAAAAACCCCCTCTTGTAAGCAAGCCATAATGCACTTGATTATAAGGGAGGGTGGTTAGAAAATCCAGTTAATCTTCCAAATTTTATATCTTCTGTAAATAAAGAGTTAGTTCTTCCCGATTATGAAATAGCTGCTTCGCTTTTAAGAGGAATAGGGAGTCCTCAAAAATACGTAAGATATCACGCACGGTTTGGAACGGTTTTTTGTGCATGAGTTTCACTGTAATGATCGCGGTACCTCCACTTTGTAAAGAGAAAAGCAGATCCGCCACGAGACGTCCCATTTGCCGCGGGTCCCAACTCATGTCACACACAAGTAAATCAAACTCATTTTCGCGAAGCTTCACATCTCCGGCATTTTTCTTTAAGAACGTCAACAGCGGATTACCGAGAAGTCTAGGATTCATGGCCGCTGGATCGATAGCTGTTACTTTCAAGCCACGTTCTAGCAGCAATGACGTCCATCCACCAGGAGCAGCTCCAATATCAATCGCTTTGCGTGCTACGCTAAAATCAATACCAAACCGCTGTTCTGCTTCCAAAAGCTTAAACTTTGCCCGTGAAATCTGATCCTCTTCCTTCATGAAGCGAATTGCGCCACCTGACCAGTCCGACAAGTTTTCTGCCGGTTTGGAAATACCGATGAACAACTTCTTTGCGCTGATATAAACCGAAATAATGTGGTCCGCATACCGAACTACGGGGTCAGCTCCACACTCCGCTGTAAGAATTTCATCGATCGCAGCTTTAATAGCAAAAGGAGCATACGGCACATCGGCCCGCTCTTCTTTGCGAATTTGCGTAGCTATTTTCTCACCAAAAACAAAAAGTCCAGAGGCATAGGCTTCACGAACCCAAGCCTTTACATGCGCAATATCCGCATCCGTACGGGAAAGCTCCCATTCTTGATGAACAGGCTGCACATGACGTAGAAAAATAGGTTCTTGATCTTGCAGCGCTGGAATCACTTGATTGGCATCATCAGGAACTTGGAAATAAAATACCTCTGTTGGTATCAACAAAGTAAATTTGGTCAATGGAAACAACTTGCGAATTTCGTCTTGTGCATATTGCGCAAATCCATGATTCGAGGTTCCTATATAGGTCGTTAATTGTGTCATAGCCGCATCCTTAATGTAATTTACGTTCTTGCTTTCAGTGCTTATCTGCCTTGCTTATTTACCACCAATTACTTTAATCCACGGACGATCTTGGTACCATTCCAATGAAATATCGATTGCGAAAGCTTGACGAATGTTCTCTGGTGTTAATACTTCTTCTTTGCGTCCTGCAGCAATCAATTTACCTTGTTCGATAATGGCGACATGCGTAAATAAAGGAACGATTTCCTCGATGTGGTGCGTTACATAAACAACAGTAATGTCTTGTTTACTTAAATCGTTGATGTCCGCTAAGAGGAGCTCTCTCTCGTACAAATCCAATCCAGCAGCTGGCTCGTCCATAATAAGAATATCTGGCTGCATCATCAGGGATCTGGCAAGCATGACCTTTTTCCGCTCACCTTGCGAGAGCGTGCCCAGTGGTTGGCCAGCGAGATGTGGAAGTCGTACACGTTCCAGCATAGCAAATGCGCGATCTTTCACTTCTTGTGGAATCTCTTCATAGAAGCGGAGATACGCATACTCACCCGTCGCTACAACCTCGATGACTAAGTCATTTAGGTTCAATTTTTCAAATAACGATTGGGAAATATATCCAATTTTCTTGCGTACTTCACGAACGTCGCATTGACCATAGCGATTGCCAAGCACATCAACTGTGCCTCTCGTTGGAAATTCATAGCCATTCATCATCTCTAGCAGCGTTGTTTTACCTGAACCATTACGGCCCAGCAATACCCAGTGTTCACCGGATTCGATATGTACATTCACATCATCTAAAATATGGCGTTCGCCACGAATAAAATGTATCCCTGATAAATGAATCATAAGTTCGGTTTCCTTTCAGATTACGGTTTTCTTGGTTTACTTTGAGCAACTTGTAACAGTAATTCATCCGGCATGCGATGCGCGAATAATCCCATGTCCTCTGGCTTAGCAGCATATAGCGCTTGATACATCTGTGTACATGCAGAAGGGCTGGACGTATGAATATAAATCGTCTTGGGAAACTTACGTCCACTAATCAACCAATGAACGACATCCATGCCTGTTTGTTTCGACATCCAACCCAAGTCATGATCCAGCGATAAAATATCAACTTCATATTCTTCGAGTAAAGTGATACATTCTACGGCATCTTTGGCTAAAACAAATCCTTGAGGACAAGGACGCGAATCATCTAAGTATACATGAATCATCCACTCATTTCCTTTCCAGCAACGAATTTACGAACGAAATTTCTTGCCGGTGCGTGCCATCTGGTCCGCTAGATGTTTCCAAAACCACAGGAATCCCCTGCAAATAAGGGGAAGCTAACATTGTTTGAAAACTCGCTACTCCGATATGACCTGCCCCGATATTCGCATGCCGATCACGGCGTGATCCGTAAGAGTAGACAGAATCGTTCAGATGAACCGCTTTTAAATGTGGCAGATAATCTAGCTTTGTCCCTTTCGATTCCAGCTCACGCCAATCAGTTCCTTGCCATAAACGACTGGCAAATGCGTGACAAGTATCGAGACAAAAACCGATTTTCTCAGGATGATTACACAGCAACCGTACCTGTACCATTTCTTCCATGGTCAGACCTAACTGAGCCCCTTCTCCTGCTTGATTTTCAAGCAAAATGAAAGAAGCACCCGTGTAGTCCTCCGTAGCGCTATTCAAACATTGTATAATATTTTTGTAACCTTGTAACGGGTCTTTTCCTGCATATTTGCCAAAATGTACCACAAGCCCGACTGAACCACAGGCATTCACAATGTCCAAACCATTCTTCAGTAGCTTAACCATGACTTCACGTTCAGGTTCATCCACTGCTGGATTCAAGGCATAAGGCGCATGACCAATAGAAACAATGCCTTGCTCCTTGCATAGCACCGAACAAGCGCTTGTGTCTTTGGCGTTGACTGCTTTCGTTACAAGACTTCGAGGATTCATAGGGAAATATTGAAAAGCAGTTGCCCCAATTGAGATTGCTGCCTTGGCTGCGTTCAGATAACTGCCACGGGTACTTACATGTGCACCGACATACATGGTTCCATCCTACCTTTCACACTTGGCAATGGGCACAATAGAAGCATTTCCGACTAGATACTTCCGTATGAATAATGGGTTGACCACAACGCGGGCAAGGCTCATTCCCCCGATCATAAACACGACAGCGCGGATTGTACTGTCCCGTCAACCGATCCCCAACAAATAACGGTTCCTCCATATAGCCACCGAATTGAATCGCTTCTCGAAGTAAGGCTTGCATCGCTTGATAGAGCTTCATTTGCTCATTATCAGAGAGCGAAGGTACTTTACGCAAGGGCAAAATCCCTGCTTCAAAACAAATCTCATCTGAATAACAATTCCCAATGCCAGATAAAAAACTTTGATCAACTAGGGACACTTTTAGATTGCCTTTTTTCGAGCGTAACACACGACGAAATTGATTCAAGTCCACTCCAAGTGGTTCAGGCCCTAGTTTTTGCAATATTTTTTCAACTTCCGTTGACGTGTGATAGTGTAAATACCCTAATCGTAGTCCAATAAAAGATAGATGATGTTCACCCAAGTGGATCTCTACCTGAACAGTTCTGTCGGGCTTTTCTTCCTGCGTGCCGTAAAATATCCAGCCACCAAGCATGAGGTGCAACACTAATACTTCTCCAGTAGCTAGGTGAAAAAGCAAGTGCTTGGCCCTGCGCTCAATCCGTGCAATTCGGTTACCCGTAAGCTTTCTAACAAACTCGTCCGGGTCTATATTTAATGATTTGGGCCGTGTTACTTCGGCTCCCGTAATCGGTACACCTAGTATCAATCTCGACAATTGCTGACGATATGTTTCCATTTCCGGAAGCTCGGGCACGACGCTCACTCCTAGCCGTTTTTATACCTTGTATAACCAAATGGCGACTCGTGTAAACACCCTTCATAAGGGCCGAAAACTACACAAGCGTTACGGAGATTAGGAAAGCGTAATACCCCTTCAGGAAGGGTAACGTTCATATCAAAAAAATGATCATTATATTAAACCTTCGCTGGCGTATGCCGGCTTAATCGTTTTTTTGCTCTTTCTTTTTGGCAACACATGGTCTAACGAAGATGGGAGTCCTTGAGACTGAGAAATCCTCTCATTTTTACACATTTTATCTTTCAAACGGCCAAGCCGTTTCTCCCATGCTTCCTCGATCTCATTAATCTTACGATCACCACGGTGCAATGCACGTCTTCGCCAAAGTCTTGCCCATGCTTCCTCCGCATAAAAAATGGCTTGAGTCAAATTCTTCTCACGATGCTCAAAATACATCGCAAGCTCCAAATATGGCTCTAACTGCAAGGAAATGCTCGCAGGCTTAAGTAGGATCGCATGTTTCCACAGTGTCGTTGCCCGGTCATATTGACCGCATTTCTTGTAGTAGCTTGCTAGTTGAAGCAAAGCCGTTTCGCGTTCAATTGGCGGTGTCGTAGCTACATCCAACGTTAATTTCTCATATAACTCGTCAAAATAACGCTTCGCTTTGGCAGGTCGTGCCATTTTCTCAAGCCATAGGCCTGTGCGGAAAAGCTCTTCTAGTTCGAGCCTGGGGTCAAGTTCAAGATCACTTAGTCCATCATCTGGCCTCAGCAGGTTTCCAAAATGAATCGTCAAAGCGGCCAATGTCACAATATCATGCTCATTATGGATGAAAACACCTTCAAGTACGGATGGATCCTTCTCAGCCAAGTATTGAAAATACAACGCTGGTGCCATCGATCCTGGTACATCATCCACGCGCTCAAACCCTAAGCGGCTCTCCTCCACCTTGCTGAGCCGACAGGAAGGCAGCGTGTTCCGCCATAGACTCCTTGACGGATATAGAAGATCGAGCTGAAGGAGCTCTGAATCATCCAAGCTAAGACGATTCAAAACAAACCGATTCTTAAGTATCGGCCAATCAAACGTTCGGCCGTTATACGAAACGATATGCGTATATCGTTCTAACAATTCTTTCAAATACACCAGCATCGCATGTTCCTCTGCTGGGTTACGAATCATGAGCTGTTCCACCGTGAACAGCTCTCCCGTGTAGTAGCCGATGCCGACCATGAACGGCACATTGCCTGCACCGACGCCGAGTCCGGTTGTCTCGGTATCGAAGAAGAGCAGCTCTTCGAGCCGGACGACGGCGTCCCCGCCGTGAAAGCTGGACAGCTGAGGCGCAACATCGGCAAGCTCTCGCAGCCGATATTTGCCGTGCGCGCTGTCCGCGCCGTACACACGGCGCCGCATGATGAACGAGCCCGCTGGGCTCGTCGTGATATGGGCGCCGAGCTGCGCCCACTCGCCCCCTGCCTCCGGCGGGGGCGGCGGTGTTACGCCAGCGGCTGCGGGTCCACGCAGCCGGCCGAGCCTTTCGCGGAGCCCGCTCATCGGGCACCGCCTTCAAGCTCTGCGAGCAGCTCCAGCGCGAGCTTCTTGCCCAGCAGGCCGACCTCTTCGATCGGCCCGACACAGGCTGGGCAGCCGCTGATACAACCGCAATCTTGAATCAGGCTCCGCGCCTGGTCCATCAGCTGTCCGTGGACCTCGTACAGCCGATCACTAAGACCTACGCCGCCTGGATAGCGGTCGTAGAAAAACACCGTCGGCAGCTTGTTATGCACCGCCTTCACTTGCGGCACGACCCGAATATCCATCGGGTCGCACATCAAATACAACGGCGCCAGATGCGCCAGGACATTGGCAATGCCAAGCAGCGCATGCTGCATGTCATTGGCCGATCGTCCCGCCGCCATCGCCTCGTCAAAAGTAAACCAATAGGAGCTCGTATGCAGCTCCTCTTCTGGCAATCGAATCGGCCCCGAGCCGATATTTTCATGAGTTCGCAAACGAATTTTCTTAAAAATCGTTGGCTGTGCATTTACCGTAACCTCGCCTAACTGGCGAAGAAGACCGCCTACACGACCCTCTCGATTCACATGCAACACTTTCAACTGAACCGCCATACTCGCATCCGTAAAATAATCCACACTAACTTGTCGCACAAAGGCTTTCTTTTCTTCATAATCCAACTTTTCCACTTGGAATTGAATGCCTTCATGAATATAAATAGCTTCTTCGTGAATCAGTGTTGGTGCGCTGAAACGATCACATTCCCCAATCACCCGATGACCATTGGTCATATCGATAATAATGAAATTCTCTTGCGCCGCAGAGCGCAGCGAGATGTTATGTGCGGGGAAGGACTGCTCCATCCAATACCAACGATCATTGACCTGATGAAGCACCTGTTCCTCGGTTAAATATTCAAGCACATCGGTGAGCGACTCCTCGCCGAACTTCTCATTCGCTTCAAAAGGCAGCTCATACGCCGCACACTTCACATGATCCACAAGTATGATCAAGTTGTCGGGATGAATCCGCGCCTGCTCAGGAGGGCGCTCGAAGAAATACCGCGGGTTCTGGATCAAATACTGATCCAGGGGGTTGCTGCTCGCGACGAGGATCGTCAGCGAGGTCTCCTGCCGCCGTCCGGCACGCCCGGACTGTTGCCAAGTGCTGGCTATTGTGCCTGGATAGCCATTAAGCACACACGCTTGGAGCTGGCCAATGTCGATACCCAGCTCCAGCGCGTTCGTGCTCACGACGCCGCGTATCTCGCCGCTGCGTAAGCCTCTTTCGATCTCCCGGCGCAGCTTGGGGAGATACCCGCCGCGATAGCCGCGGATCGATTTGCTGCCCAGCTCGTGACTCACGAGCTCTTGCAGATAGGTCAGCAAGATCTCAACGCGCACGCGGCTTCGTGCAAAAACAATCGTCTGTATCCCGCTCCGCAGCAGCGTTCCCGCTAGCTTGCGCGTCTCCAAGACGGAGCTTTTACGAATCCCCAGTTGTTGATTAACGACCGGAGGATTATAAAAAACAAAGTGCTTCTCGCCAGCTGGTGCACCGTTATTATCAATCAACGCAACGGATTCACCGATTAGTCGCTCCGCATGCTCCTTCGGGTTATCAATCGTCGCGGATGCACAAATAAACTGTGGATTTGACCCGTAGAAACGGCAAATCCGTTTCAACCTGCGGATCACATTGGCCACGTGACTACCAAAAACACCCCGATAGGAATGGACCTCATCGATGACAATATAATTCAAATTCTCAAATAGTTTCACCCATTTGGTGTGATGCGGGAGAATGGCAGAATGCAGCATGTCTGGATTCGTGACGACAATGTGCCCGGCATTTCGAATGGCTTGCCGAACCGTCGGCGGCGTATCGCCATCATACGTATGCGTTTTGATATCAACGTCCATAAATTCAATCATTTCCTGAAGTTCAGCAACTTGGTCCTGTGCTAATGCTTTCGTTGGAAATAAGTAGAGCGCTCGCGAGGCATCGTTCTCCAAAATCTTCTGCAGAACTGGCAAGTTGTAGCAAAGCGTCTTTCCAGACGCTGTCGGAGTAACCGTTACAACATGATTCCCCGCAGTCACCTGACGAAAAGACTCCGCTTGATGCGTATATAATTGTCCAATGTTTTTATGTTTAAGCGCAGAACAAATACCCTCATGCAATCCTTCTGGAAAATTAGCCAGCTTCGGATCACGTGGGGGTATTGTGTGCCAATATGTCACTTGTGCCATGATTTCGGGCGTTTGGCGCAGCCCAGCAATCATCTCTATCATTGAAGAAACCTTACCTGTGAAAGGATTCATAAACCGAATCTCCTTACCCATTTCGTTTCTTCCATTTTACAGAATATACGTTCGTATGTCTACATTAAATCAGCTGAATCGTCATAATCGTATCGAAAACCGTCAAGATCATCGCTTGTCATCTGAGCTGTAACTGATAATGCTTGATTTGCACTTTCTTGCATTTTATACAATACTTCTTGATAGTCTCTAGTTCGGTGCTCTTCTCTATCATGCTTCATGGCAGTTCTTAAAGCTCTTTCAATGATAATGACATCATGACTTGTGAAATTCACGGCTTCTCGCACCTCTTCTTAGTCCATCATTTCATAACATTTAGCTTTGCCAAATTGCTCCAAGCCCATACAATTCAACTAAAAATTAAGAAATTCGTAAACCAGCGTAGAATAAGGTAAAATTAGGATGAATTCGAAAATAAGGAGGAATTACTAATGTCCGCATCATTACCAGCAGAAATCGAAACACACCGCCAACCGGAACACGAAATCAACCCACAATTCCTTGAAAGATGGTCGCCGCGCTCCTTCTCGGATCAAGAAGTTTCAGAAGATGTTTTGCTTAGCCTATTTGAAGCAGCAAGATGGGCACCTTCAGGAAGTAACAATCAACCGTGGCGCTTTATTGTTGCTCGCACACCAGAACAACTAGCTAAATTTCATACATTTATAAATCCATTTAATCTTGTTTGGTGCGAGAAAGCTCCTGTTCTTACTCTCATTTTCTCACATACCAAAACACCAAAAGGGACAGATAACCCTAGTCATGCGTTCGATGCTGGCGCGGCTTGGGGATACTTAGCACTTGAGGCAAATAATCAAGGACTAGTCACGCATGCTATGGGTGGATTTGATGCCGACAAAGCACGTGAAACCCTTCAAATCCCAGCTGATTATCAGCTTCATGCTGTTATTGCTATTGGACATCGCGGACCTGTCGAAGCTCTCCCTGAGAACTTGCAAGAACGCGAAATTCCATCAGGAAGACGCGAAGTGAGTGAGTTTATTTACGCCGGACAATTTGAATAATGCTAGCTGTTTACGAAAAAACAGGACATCACTTTACGATAAGTGGCGTCCTGTTTTTTTCTAATACGGTGATTCGATTTTGTCCACTTTCGACTTATAAGATGGATCAAAATATGCCGTAAAACTTAGATTTACTGTGATTTTCTTGTTTGCTTCTTTCGGTAAATTACCATAGTTAACAGCATCCACATTGATCAAACGCGGCAGGGATTGCAATTGTGATAGCGCAGCCGAAACTTCTTTGAATGTTCCATTTACAGTTGTTGTTACTTTGATCTCTCGAACATTCGGGAAAGCATTCTTTTTCGTCGTGTCTGTTGGCTGCGCCGTTTTATCATTCATACTGTAAGCAATGCTGCTAAAAGTAACATTCTGATCTGTTCTGATTTTATTTAAATCAAGTGTTAATTGCTCTGTATTATCCCACAGAGGAAGCGCAGCTTGTACATCTTTCATTGATGGACCTGGGTTTGTTTTTTGCTTTTCACTCACTTTTTGCGTGAGAAGTTGAATTTGCTTATCAAGAGCGCTAACTTCATTCACTTGATTCTTCACTTTGGTTGAGGAAGGAATCTGCACAAAGTAATAAAAGGCGAATAGCCCTAAAAAAAGCAGCACAGCGACGAACAAAAGCAATGTTTGCTGATTATTTTGTTTGGACATTCGTTGTCGCAGCCCCCTTCACTTCCGTCGTCGCAGCCTTATTCGCAGCATCCTTGGCCGCTTCCTTCTTCAGAGAAATGGAATAATTCACCACATATTGCTTCGCTGGTAGCGAACTCGCATTCATGTCAGTGACAGTATCATCTGAGGAGCTGCTTTCCGCAGCGCCATTCAACGTTGTTTTCCCATTCGTCGATTCTGTGATGGATTGTAGCAAGGCATTCTCCCCAAAAGTAAGTTTGCGAAGGTAATACAAATAGCGCGCTGAATCTTCCATTTTGGTAAAAAGTACCGTTAGGGAGATCTGTGAATCTGCCGAGTAGGCCATCGTAGTGATGCGCCCATCTACAGGTAATGGTTTCATCAGATCATTTGCTATGACGACGACATCTTTACGAGAAGCCTTCATTGTTGTAATAAAATTAGCTGGGTCAGAGGTAAGCTCGGGTTTTACCAATAATTTGGCTTCTAGAATCGCTTTGTTCTGATTTAATTGAGTGAGTTTGGACGTGTTTTGTGTAATTTCTTTGCTATTTCCCCAATACGTATAGCCACTAATACCCATGCAGGCTATCCATGCGATGACAAATATCCATAAGATAAACATCTTAATCTTGGTCTCTGCTTTCCGATGCGGCTGCAGGTTAATGCATGCATTTCGCTTCGAAAACATCGCAACACCAGCAGCAACACGAAACGCGTTGGCATTAAAATCTTTGGATCTACTTTTGGTGAAAATATCAAAATCCAGCGTCTCTACATGAAGTTCTGTAAGTCCCAGTTGCAATTCTCTATGTAGTTGAATTCTAGTTTCATTTGCCCCCGTTACGATTATATGTGAGATTCGGCTTGCCCCTTCTTGAATGCTATATTGATAAAAGCTCAACATTCTTGAAATCTCGGCAATAATTTCGCCAACCTGATCGGAAGTCAATTCTTCCATACCATTCGTTTCATGATCCACTAACGTGATCGTTCGCATGAAGATGGGATTGCCATTTTGCAGCATATACACTTCAAGAGCATTTTTATCTAGTGAAACAAGCATCGATTCTTGGACAAAATCATTCTGCTGCGCAGCGATCGCTCTGGCAAGTGCTGTCGCTGATATTTCTACGGCTCTAACATGAACGCCCGCATCTTCAAAAATGTTTACATAACTCTGCATTAATTTCTTAGGTGCAGCAAATACCAGGACTTGTGTACTCTCATCGTCATGTCCGACTTTAATGAAATCATAAACAGGATCTTCAAAAGGTAAACGGAGTGCCGTTTCGACCTCTAGCTCTACGAGTTGACTAAGCTCAGCAGCCTTAACACTCGGAATACGCATTTTACGAATAATAATTTGCGAAGTTGGGATTGCAACAGTTGCCGTAGCTCCCCGAAGTTTCTCCGTTTTGACCCAGTGTTTAACTTGCAGACTTAGTGACTCTGTATTCATAATATGATCTTCAACAATGATGCCTGGTGGGATTGGCAAATAGCCGCTAGACCCGATCTCCCACGACTTTTTCTTCTTGATCCTTACATATCGGACACCCGTTTGATCAATTGTTATTCCGATTCGTTTATTACCTAGACCGAACATGCCCATCACATCCTGCTATCCGATTAAATTGAGGTACGCTTGTATGAGATCCGATCCATATCCATATGAAATAAGAATGCCCACAGCCAAATAGGGGCCAAATGGGACCGGTTGTTTTCTCTTGATGAGTTTTAACAGCAGCAGCAATCCACCGATTAGACTACCGATTAGACATGCCAAAACGAAAGCCACAAGGATATGAGTCCAACCTACGACAAAGCCGCAAACCAACAGGAGCTTGGCATCTCCCATTCCCATTCCACCGCGCGTTAACATGGAGATCATAACGACAATTCCACATCCAATTACAGCTCCAAGCACATAACTCCACCAAGCCTGTTCATCTGGAACAACAACTCTTACAACTACACATATAGGAAAGAAAAAGAGTAAAACCTGATTCGGTATTCGCATAACCGTTACATCCGAAATCGTAATAATAACTAATAAACTTACCAGCACAAATCCTACTATTGCTTCCGCTGACATACCCACATGCACATACACCCAGAGAAACAATAACCCCGTTGCAAGCTCTCCGATTGGATATAAAATAGAAACTCTCGCTTGGCAATATTTACATTTTCCTCGGTTAAAAAGATAGCTGATCACCGGGATCAGATCCCTAGTTTTCAATTGCGTCCCACAGGATGGGCACGCGGAAGGCGGCTTCACGATGGACTGCTTCGCAGGCACGCGTAAAGCAACTACGTTATAGAACGAACCTAGAACAAGACCAAGGATGAAAACATAAATCGCGATTAATATCGTCATGTGTTAGGGTCGCTTTCGTTAGATTTTAAAAAAGGAATCGGAATGGACCGATTCCTTTAGAGGGATATTGTAAAAGTTGCTATTCTGATTCTGGTAAAGCAGTTTTTGTAACTTTTCCACTACTTGATAAAATACTTGCACTTCCCAAAGTATAAACACCAGGAGCACTTCCTGTATCAACAATTAAAGAAATACTGCTTATCGCACCATTTGAATAAGTAACTAATCCGCCAGTAACTTTATCTTTCGAACTCGGTAAAACAAGTGGATCTTCTAAATAATGTTTAAATTGGAGACCAGTTTTGGGATTGGTTGCACTATCTGATATAACTGGAATAGCAGTGCTTCCAGCTGAACCATTCAATTCTGCAGTCACATACAATTTTGAAGCATTATATACCTGTACAAATGTAGCTACATCCGAATCATCCTTTGATTTTTGAATTATTCCCAAAATATAAGGCACCGCAATCGCCGCAATAACCGCCAAAATAACGATAACTGCCAATAACTCAATCAAGGTAAAGCCCTTCTCTTCTTTTTTCAAACGATTCATCATTTTAATTAACATCGTCATTACCTCCATATTTTATCTAGCTTAAATTCGAATACATACTGAACATCGGCAGCATAATCGCTGCTACGATTCCGCCTACCAAACCTGCCAAAACAACTAACAACAATGGCTCTAATAATGATTTCAAGCGATCTACCGTATTCTCAACGTCCATTTCATAGAAATCTGCAATCTTTTCGAGCATTTGATCCAAAGAGCCTGTCTCTTCTCCAATTGCAATCATTTGAGTGACCAGAGGTGGAAACACCCATGCTTGCTTGAGTGGTTCAGATAGTGGATTCCCTTGGCGCAACGACTCGGCTGATTTGCGAATAAAACCACCAATCACCTTGTTGTCTACCACCTCTTCAACGATAGCTAACGACTGTAGCACAGGGACAGCACTCGCATACAGCGAAGCTAAGGTTCGGGTCATCACCGCTACAGACCCTTTCTGCTTCAACTTCCCAAAAACCGGGACTTTCAGCTTCAGGTAATCAATCGCATAAGCTCCTCTAACGTTCCGCTTCGCAACCTGATAAATAACAACAATGGCTATAATTGCGATTAACCACATCAGCCACTGGTTCTGAATGCTGTTACTCAGCGACAACACAATACGTGTAATCAGTGGTAACTCAGCGTGCAAGGACTCGAACGTACTCACAAACTGTGGCACGACTGACTTCAAGAGATAGATAACGGCAACAATGGATAAACCGCCGACTGTAGCTGGATACGTCATCGCTGATTTAATTTTCTCTCGTGTTACGTGCTCTTTCTCGAAGAATTTGGCTAAACGATCTAGCGTCCCATCCAAATCCCCTGTCTCCTCACCTGCTCGCACCATGTTGATAAACATGGAAGGGAAAATCCTTTTGTGCTCCGAAATCGATTGGGAGAATGAAACTCCCTTCGATATACTTGAAGCCACATCAATTAAAGCCTTTTTTAGTGCTTTACTTTCGGTTTGAGCCGCCAAAATACTCGTAGCCTCAACGATATTCACTCCCGCTCGGATCAACGTGGCAAATTGGCGGCAATAGACGATAAAATGAATCGTTTTGACGGGATTTCCGATATAAATCTCCGTCTTTAATGCTTTAAATTGCTCTTCTTTTACGGAGAGAACGATGTAGCCTTTTTTACGAAGCTCATCAACGGCTGCAGGCTTATCAGAAGCCGTAATTTTACCTTTATGCTGCTTACCGCTATGACCTCTTACTTCGTACACATACTCGGACATTACAAGACACCACCTTCAGCAAGATACGCTCTTGCTGCGATCGGATCTATGAGCCCTTGTTGCATTTGTTCTTTAATTGCCATCTCTAACGTATGCATTCCTTGATTTTTACCCGTTTGCATGACGCTCTTAATCTGATGAATTTTCTCCGAACGAATCAAGTTTCCTACAGCAGGCGTATTGATCATAATTTCCGTAGCACAAGAACGTCCCTGACCACCTGGCTTTGGAAATAGTCGTTGCGAAATGACAGCAACCAGAACAGCAGCTAACTGAACGCGGATTTGCCCTTGCTGATGAGCTGGGAACGCATCAATAATACGGTCAATAGTTTGTGGGGCATCCGAGGTATGTAAGGTTGCAAAAACCAGATGCCCTGTCTCAGCTGCTGTAACCGCTGCGGCAATGGTTTCGAGATCTCGCATTTCTCCTACCAAAATAACATCTGGATCTTGACGTAGCGCAGCTCGCAAGCCATTCGAAAATGATTTGGTATCACTTCCGACTTCCCTTTGATCAATAATCGATGAGGCGTGCGTATGAAGAAACTCGATAGGATCTTCGAGCGTGACAATGTGCTTTTTCTCTTTACGATTGATGTAATTAATCATGGCCGCTAACGTTGAAGATTTCCCGCTTCCTGTGGGTCCTGTTACGAGCACCAAGCCTTGTGGTTTTAAAGCCAATGTAGAAATAATGGAAGGCAGCTGCAGCTGTTCAAGAGATGGTATCGCAGTGGGAATCGTACGAATCGCGACACTTACTCGTCCTCTTTGGCGATAGGCATTGATCCGAAATCTCGAACAACCTTCTAACTCGTAAGAAAAGTCAATCTCACCCGCTTCTTGAAATCGCTCAATTTGTGCAGCACTTAATAACGACTCTGCCATCGACCGCGTCTCATCCGCCGTTAAAGCCGTTTGTTCGAGCAGTTGTAATGTGCCATGCACACGTATCACTGGCGGAGACCCAACGGATAAATGCAAGTCCGATGCTTTTGACTCATGAGCTTGCTTCAGTAAATCCAACATAGATATTAACGAATTAGACATGAAGACCACCTCCCTTCTCTTTAATAAGCGACAGTCTCACGAATAACTTCTTGCAAAGTTGTGATTCCGATTTTCACTTTCTCTATGCCATCATCCATCAATTGAATCAAGCCATGTTCTTGAGCTATTGCTCTCATTTCCTGAACTGTTGCTTTATGACTAATTAATTGACGGAGTTCTTCGTTGATCACGAGAATTTCATGAATGGCGAATCGACCTCGATATCCTGTTCGGTTACAGTTGCCGCAACCAGCACCTTTGTGCAATTTATCCGCATAGATGCCTTTATTTTTCATGAAAATAGCTTCTTGTTCCGTCGGTACATAAGCTACTTTGCACTCTGAACAAATTCTTCGAACTAAACGCTGCGCGACAACTCCTATCAAGGAGGAAGCAATTAAATACGGTTCAATTCCCATATCTCTGAAACGTGTAATCGTACTTACGGAATCATTCGTATGTAGGGTGGATAGTACCAAATGACCTGTCAATGAAGCTCGAATGGCGATTTCTGCTGTTTCTGAATCGCGTATCTCTCCGACCATCACAATATTCGGATCTTGCCGAAGGATCGAACGCAGCCCTGCTGCGAAGCTTAAACCAATGGTCGGATTCACATGCACCTGGTTAATGCCTTGCAATTGATATTCAACCGGATCTTCAATCGTAATAATGTTGGCATTTTCTCGATTCAAGTGGCTAAGCGCAGAATACAGCGTTGTCGTCTTTCCACTTCCGGTTGGTCCCGTAATTAGCAAGATACCGTAGGGCTGCTCAATCATTTCTCTGAAAACACCCATGTTACGCTCACCAAAACCAAGCTGGTCAATTGGTTTAACACCTGTGGACAGATCTAGTAATCGCAATACAATTTTCTCACCGTGAATGGTTGGTAATGAGGAAACACGAATATCTACATGTTTAAAATCCACTTGCATTTTAATGCGACCATCCTGAGGTAATCTTCGTTCGGCGATGTTCAGCTTGGCCATAATCTTCAACCTTGCGGTAATAAAGCCTTGCATTTGCTTAGGAATAACCCGTTCCGTTCGTAGGTGTCCATCCACCCGATAGCGGATCATAAGGCTTGTCTCACCTGGATCCACATGAATATCAGATACTTTCAGTTGCACGGCTTGCTGAATCATCTGATTCACGAGCCTAACGATAGGAGAATCCTCATCGGTGATTTCCGTTTCTTTGATATCTTCCGTTGAGGGCATATCCGTCAACATTTGACTCATCGAATCTTGGAGACCATAATGTCGCGCAATTGCTCGCTGCAACTCATCTCTGCTCGTGATTGCCGGTTCAATGCGATAGCCTGTACTCATCCGCATTTCTTCAATTGCAAAATAATCAAGCGGGTCAGCCATCGCGACCATGAGCTTTCCACCATCTTTAGTTAGTGGAATTGCTTGGTAACGCCTAGCCATGCTTTCTGGAATGATTTTTGTAATCTCAGGGTCAATCTGATATTTGAACAAGCTCACATGTGGGATACCAAGTTGAAATTCAAGAACTTCAATTAATTGTTGCTCGGTGATATAGCCTTGCGTGATCAGCAAGTCACCTAGTTTTTGTTTCGTTTTCCGCTGTTCTTGAAGTGCTTCTTGGAGTTGAGCCTCCGAAATAATTCCACTATCGACTAGCAAATCACCTAATCTTTTCCTAAGTAGTGCCATACCCATTCAGCTCCATCCCTGGTTAACGAGGTAAATAGAGTTGTCATTTACCCAAACAAAATAGGTCTATATACCTATAATTCGATTGCAAGACTCATTATACAACATCGAAGTCACATAGTGAATATGTTTTTCAGTGTTTTCCTGAAATTTTTCCCGAAAATCGACAAATAAATAGGTAATTAAACTCATAAAACAAATAAATTTACAAAAAAATTCGATATTACGTGCACAAACTGTATATTTTTCATTGTCAAAAGTAGTAAAATAGTCTCATATAGTTCTACTCGCATTAAATTAAAGAGGAGATGATCGATTGAGGACCATACATAAGAGAATAAGTCTCATACTAATTGCTGCTTTACTCGCTTCGATGTTCAGTTTGTATCAAGGGCCGTTTACACATGAAGCAGTTGCGGCTACGGGAGATTCGGTTACGGTTGCTTTTCAAGCTTCTAATAACAAGTTTGTTTCGGTGGATACGAGTGATACCTCTAAACTTAAGGGCAGTCAAACTAATCCTTGGTTTAGTGAATTATTCGATGTCATCGAACAAGGAGATAGAAAAGTTAAACTGAAATCAAGAACGAATGCTAGGTATGTTAGAGTTATTACCCTTGACAACAACAGTACGAAAGTTCTTTCAGCAAATGCGTCGTCTCCATCTGATGCAGAACTATTTACGATGTCGAATTACGATAATTCTTTCACCTCATTTAAATCGACTACAACAAATAAATTCGTCAGATACGAAGCAAATAGTTCCTATTTAATACCTGACCAAGATACCGTGAATGAGAATGCCAAATTCAAAGTCACCTACTTCGACCTCACCAAGCCGTTAAAGGTTCTTGAAATCAAAGATTTAGAAAAAATTTCAAGCAACGACGCGAATTCCGTTATTTCCGATCTATCTTCTGTGCTTGGCACGAACCCCAGCTTTCAACTTGAAACGATGAGTATCAAGAAGTTCGTTGCCCTTCGCGATGAGTTGGATGGGAAATATGATGCCATTTATTTTGGCAAAAGTTTGTTCAATCCCACTTCCGAAAAAGGTAATAATCATAATACGCGTTACGAAGAAAATGACATTACAACATTGAAGGCGACTGAAATCACCGAAAAATACATAAATAAGGGTCTCCCCGTTATCGTTTACAGTGATTCCTCAAGTAATTCCAAACAAAATCGAGGAGCCCTTTATCAAGGCTATTTGGATTCCAGTGGCAATTGGATCAGCAATCGCGGAAAGCTCTATAACTTATTTAATCCATATAATACAACACCAAAAAGTAACGTTATTTTCGTTAACAATTCCGATTTATCTTCTTTCAGTACCTTCATTACTAAAACCAATCTGCTCGTGAACGCAAATGTTAGACCTCAGCTCAATTTAACAGTCAAGCCAACCGATTACACAGTAAGCACAAATAGAAATGCAACATATACAGCAGGCGACACCTTAACTTATACATTTGATGTCTCCAATGTACGTAATCTCGCACAACGTAATCTTGTAGCAAATCTGTATTTGGGTACCGACAGTGTCTTAAGATTCAGTGCAGCGAACATCGTTCAAACCGTACCTGTTACTGCATTAACGAACAACACCATTAGCTTTACACTTCCTAAAGGTTATTCAGGCTTGTACTACTGGCGGCTAGAGCTTGTAGATCAGACAAGCACAGGCAGACTGAAGGATACAGCTTCTGGCGTTTTCCGCTACAAGGACCAAAAACCAACGATTAATGTACTGCAAGTGTTACCGAACTCACAATCTACAGCTTTAACAAGCAGCTTACTTAAAAGTACGAACATGGACCAAACGTACTTGCACTCCAGTGATTATGATATTAATCTTACCGTGACAGATTTCAACACCTTCAATTCAACGATCCACAGTACACTAAACAGCAAATACGATATGGTCATATTCGGATTCAATGATTCCTATAATGGAACGGGCGATATTTCTAACACCGCTGCTGAGGCTGTTAAATCCTTCATTGCTACGAAGCAAGGGGTCATGTTCACACATGATACGGTTTATCAAGGAAATCAGACATGGATTAACTATTTCCAAGCAGCTACTGGTCAAATTGGTCCGATGACGAACATGGGGCTCAATGCACCTAATACGTCTACATCTACTGTCAAAGTAAATGAAGGGCTACTTACACAATTCCCTTTCTTTATTAGTGATTTGCCTACTGCTGTAGCAACCACACATGATCAATATTTCCGACTTAATTTGGATGATCCAACTGTCATTCCTTGGTACAACATTAAAGGGGACCCTCGCGATATCGAGGACAGTTGGAACCATTACTATACTTACTCCAAAGGGAACGTTACTTACTCAGGAACAGGACATAACTTCGTAAATACAACAACAAATAGCTCCTTCCCAGTTTGGGAACAGAAGCTGTTCGTCAACACGATGTATCGGGCATTTATTGGTTCCAACCATAAGCCTACATTGGACATTTTATCACCAGCCGCTTTCAACAATAACTCCAAAAACTATATCTCAGCGAATAGCGATATTTCCGTCAGCTTCAAGCCTGATGATTTGGATTTAGATGATAAGATAGTCACTTCTACAGTAACTTTTACTTACCAAAATGCGAATGGGTCAACGCAAGTTGATACGGTTCTCTCCAACTTAGAAAAACCCAAAGGAGAAACAGTCACACGAACTTATCCGAATCCATTGGCTAATCGAGGTGGAGACCTGACAATTACGGTTTCTACCGTAGATCCAAGTGGTGCAAAAGAAACAAAAAGTGTGTTAGTCAAAGTTATTACCTCAACGGGCTTGAATCCAACTCGTACCCTATCAAGTGCTCGTGTCGAGAAAAACACACCAGTTACGATTCAGTACGCCATAACACCAATTGCAATGGATTACAATACCGCCATCAATGTGGGCGATCTTACCATTAAAAGGATCCATTTCAAAGAAAAGCTACCAGCAAATTTAGAAATCATTGACATGCCAGCAGGATTTTCTAAATCCGGCACTGTAGCCACAGGGTATACAATTGAAGGAAACTTACCAGACATTCCTTATAAACAAGTCGGAACCAAATTCATAGGGGATAATAGTTTCTTTTCGATTCACGTACAGCCGCTATACAACGGCGATTACTCTTTAACCAATGCGACTTTGAGCTTTAAGGATTACAGTACTGCAACTGAGCAAACGATTCTTTTTACAGATCGTTTACTGACGGCTTTCACGAAATTAACAAGTCTAGCCTTAGATGGCGTAACAATCGCGAAGGACGACAAGACAAAGTTAATTCCAAAATATCAACCCGATGATGCTACATTTGTTAGAGATACGGATTTCACGTGGTCATCAGACGCACCATCTATTGTAAGCGTCGATGATACTGGCGTCGTAACTGGTATCCAAGCCGGTGTTGCCAATGTCACAGCGACTTCAAAAGATGGAAGTGGATTAGTTGCCACAGCCCAAGTAACAGTCATTATACCTGGCTTAAATATTACAGGTCCTTCTGTGGTGAACGTCAATCAGCCCATTGAATTAAAATCGGTACTTGTAACAGCCAATGAAAAAATTAATACAATTTACTGGCAATCATCGAATGATGCCATTGCAAAATTCAGTGAAAATACGAATACCCTGATCAACGGCGTCCTTTGGGGGAAATCACCTGGACAAGTCGTTGTCCACCTCACGATCACAACGGACAAAGGAAAGACTTATAATCAAACGTATGGCGTAACCGTCTTGGCTCCACTCACATCCTTAGATCTTGATGGCGGGACGAGTTATGAGGTTGGTGACTTATCCACCTTACACGCCTACTATCAGCCTGGTTATGCTACAAATCCATCCTTGGACTGGCATTCATCGAATTCAAATGTGATTGAAATCTTGCAGACAAGCACGAATGCAAGCTCAAATGAAGGACTTGCAACCATCAAAGCTAAGGCAGCTGGAGAAGCAACGATTACCGTAAGCTCTCGTGATGGAAGTAATTTATCCGACCAAATAACGATCACCGTGCTTGATCCGGCTATTACGATTAATACCCCTGTACAAATCAACGTAGAGGATACGCCTGTAACGTTACAGGTATCCACAAATTTCATTCACCAGGTTCCCATTAAGAGCACTTGGAGATTAGATGATGTTAATCAGTCTATTGTTGTGTTTACAGGAAACGACATTCTTACAAGATCCATAACTGGCGCTAAAGTAGGTACTGTAACAGGGACAGTTACGATCGAAACAAATGAGGGTAAACAGTATTCGGCGAACTTTCGAGTAACTGTGGAGAACCCTGTTAAATCCGTTTCGATTAGACGCCAAGTTAATGGCGAACCCGATGAGACTGATAACTCACACAGCACAATTTCCGTGGACAAAGGCTCATCTGTTAATTTGACTGCCTTAATTCAACGGACAGATGCTGTTCACACCGGCTTTAAATGGTTCATCATCAAAGAAGCTGGTTCCACTGGCTCCGCGACATTAAATACAGACAGCGCCCAGAACGTTACTCTTACGGGTGATACTAAAGGAAGCATTAAAGTAAGAGTCCTCGTTGGCGGTAAAGAAGATATTAGAAACGTAACGATCGATCAAGCATTAACCAACATCAAATTACCTGACGGCCCGATTCGTTTAGTCCTAAATACGGATAAAAACACCTTCGACATCTGGTCTCAAACTGTGGTTACGCCAACGAAATGGCGCGACGAGCTCAAAGGTCGATTAGAATGGATTATCGATGACCCCACTATCGTTTCGTTGCGTGACGGTGTTGTTACGGGGACTAAAGCAGGTACAACGAATGTTACCCTTAGATATATCGATGACCATCAGGTATTCGGTACGGTTCGTGTTATTGTTCAAAAGCAGTTTGATAATCGCTATTAATACCGATTTCGCCACACAGAAAAGGCTATACCGAGGAATTCTCGGTATAGCCTTTTTTATCATCGATTAGTTCTAGTGTGTTTGAACTTTTTTGCTTGTTTTCAGGTTTATTCCTCTTACTCGCGGAAGGCCCACATTTTGATTTGTGAAAATATCCTTTTTGTAATCAATGATAAAGCGCGAAAATTTTTGATCGTTCGTTTGCCCTAAAGCAACAATTTTAGAGTTTATATCTGGCTCGGTATTTCCTCTTAAAGCATTAATCGTTAGATCTCCCCTCGCAAAGAATCCGCCTTTTATCCAAAACACTGAGCCTACTCCATACAACTCAGCGTCATCCTCTGTATAAAAGAAAGCATCTAGCCTAGTAATATCATCACTTGTACTCGGATATCCAGAAGAAGGAAGAGGTTTAAACGAATTCACACGAGTAATTAATATTTTACCCTTTGACATGAGCAACAACTCTTTATTGTTAAGACCTTTAATACTCGCATCACTAATTTCCACACCAGTCGCAATTTTCGATGGAACAACACCTGCTTTACTATCCGAAGAAGTCGCTTGATAATTACTAAGCGAAAATATCGTAGCATCAATGTCAACGTTCCCTTGAATATTCACATTCCCTGTAACAAGAATATTCCCTCTGATTTTTATTGGCGAATTGTCTGCTGTTGGCTCGATGTTTAAGTCACCATCAATAATGAACCAATTGCTATTACAATAGGTTTCTAAACAAGGAGCAGCATTTGATAAATGACCTGTTCGGCTCCCCTTCGCATCAGGGGTATATAAAAGTTGCGAAAATGTTCCCCCAATGCCCATATTAAAATTACCTTTGTAGAGCACAGTGATTCCGCCTAGCTGAAACTTATTTATTGTATTATTAAATATTTGGAGTTTACTTATATATTCGTTAGCATCCTCCTCGCTTGCATTTAGCGGCAAATTAGGCAGCTTCTGAGTTTCAGGTAAACTCTCTTCAATAAACGTTATCAAATTAGGGATACTTGCATAATACTTATTTTTTACAATCGTCCGCAAAGCACTATCTCCATGCAGAGCCTCCGTTACTTTATCAATAAATGATTCATCCATATTTAACTGAACAAAGCTTTCCTTTGACTTAAATTGCACATTATCTTTCTCCGTGCTCAGTACAACAGGAATTGTTGTTACACCCGAGTCCGAAGTATGACTTATAGACACATAATTGTTAGTGCAATCTATTGCTCCATTCTTCCCATCACAATAGGTAAATTTATCAAAGGATTGTACAAAGGCTCTTCCATCTAAAACCGGAAACTTTGTTGATTCACTTTTTTCATCCGGGTCGTTATAGAGATAGTTAGCTTCATTTTTAATTTTCAGTTTATCACCCGCGTACAAATCACCATTCAGAAAATAAGGTGAACCATTTAGGATGAGATTCCCTTCCGAACCCGCTGCATAATTTAACATATCCGGATAGGTATTAATGGTTATTTGCTGTTCAAGCTTCCTTTTCACACCGTTCACGGTAGCTGTAGCTTCAACGAGGACGACAGGCGGGTTACCGCTGACACTTGCATTAATCACAGGTTTCTCTTGATATTCCGTCTCCACAATATTCCGATTAATTTTAGGAAGAATTTCATCTCTAATTTGATACGATATCGCATCTGGACTAACATCCTGACCATCTAAATTAGCCTTAAGAATAGCCACCGCTTCATTCAACGCTTTTTCAGCAAGATGTAAACTTTGCACATCTCTTTGCTTTGTTTCCGTTCTTACAGCCCCTCCTAAACTTGCACTAAGAACAGCCATACCCAGTATTGTAAATACAATAATCATAAAAAGAACGATTAACAGCGCCGCTCCTTGTTCATCTTTCCAACGGTTCACGAGTTCCCCTCCTAGAATCCAAATCGACTCTCCGTCGTAATTTGATGTAGTTGTTGCTTCTGGTCACTCTGTTGAAGTACAAGAACAATTTTGATCAGTCCATCCGTACACGAGGTAGCGGTACCGCAATCCAATTCAATTTTGGAACCCGTCAACAAGTGTGACTTCAAATCTGCGATAGCCCCTATGCCCTCTGCATCAGTATCATTCTTGATAAAGAGTGTCCCATTTTTAATATTAATTTGTTTATTAGGCACGGTTCCTGTAACGAATGCTCCCTTACGTTCTAACGTTAAGCCATTTTCATTCACAATGCTTCGAACTGAGGTAGGTCCATACGTGTATAACTCTGACATGATGGTCGACATAAGAATGTCAGCCTCATCACGTAAGGAATTCTCTACAGTCACCTTGTTGTAGGCTGTAAACCCAAAAGTAATCACACCATAAATAGACCCCATAACCAGAGACAATATCGTTAAAGTAGCAATAAGCTCAACCAAGGTCATTCCCTGATCATTTTTGATATATCTAGCGAATCTGCTCATTGATGACATATCCCTCCACGAATGCTTGATTTCTCCGATTGGGATCTGACCCTGACTTAACGTTAACGCGTATCGGAATCAAATATTTATCAACATTTTCTTGCCCCTTTTTCAAATCATTCTGATAAGTAATGGTAATTTCATAATCACGTCCATTAATATTCGGTGACAAAATGTTCTGAATGCCAGAAAAGTTAATTAGATAGTCCCTTTTTTCACCTTGCGAACAATGTAACGCACCGTCGTATGAGCAACCTGAAAACGTAATAACGGGATTCCCATCTTCCACTTCGTCCACATTCGCAAAATAATTCTTCACATCATTAAAGCGCTGCTTTTCCATATAAAATAAAGCGTTACGCGCCAAATTAACCATCACCGTTTTATTCTGATTCCCTTTGTTATACGACATGGCGTTGATGAAAAAGGTCATCATAGCTAGGGAAGCCACCGACAGAATGACAGTTGCAGCTAACACTTCAATAAGTGTGAAACCCTCATCTCGCGCTTTTCGTTTATTCATCTCTATCGGACTCCCATTTCTCTTATGATCGAATTACCACAACTATATACCTAGGACTATTGTACCATATTTTCAACATAAACAGCATGTTTCCTCCTTATAAAATGACAAAACGGGCACTCTTCGTATGTCCAGACCACAGTAAAAAGCCCCACTCCACTATGGAGTGAGACTTAATCAACTTATTTTACACGTAAGGGGGATCCCATGCCTTTTTGTCCATCCCGATCCGATCACTCACCACATTCATATTATCATCCAGCTGTACGTCCACTCCGAAGGAAAATTTCCGTTTGTACCAGAAGCGCATATCTCGCCATTGCACTTCATAACCGCCGTTCTTCACGTTCCAACATACATATATATTCTGAGCATAATGCAGAAAAGATCGGACCCCTTCTGTTCCCATGGTTGCTTTCACGATTGGATGAGAGCCCTCCGAATTGTAATTCTTGCGGCTGTATTGTTCTAGGACAATCACCTTACCAGAACGAATTTCCCCTAGATAAAAACTAGTCTCACTTTCATAAATAAACTGCCAGTAAAACCAACTTAAACTAGGCACCAGACGACAGACTCCTGTAGTTAGCTTTAACTCCTTCTCTACGAGCTTCATCAAGGCTTTCCGCTGAGAGGCTTGCGTGCCAATATACAATATCGTAGCCGCAAAAATCAGCGCATACATTTCACCAATGTGACTGCCTGCCTCTCCTCGCCAAACGACAAACCACATAATCGCGCCTGCCGCGTGAAGAATAAATAGGAATGGATCATAGAGACAAAGTGTATCCAGATGAATCCACTTTTTCGTAAAAGGCCGCAAGCACTGAACACCATAGACATTCAACGCATCTAGACCAACATGACAGACTACAGCAAGAAATGTCCACAGGTATAAGCTAAAATAATGATCCCATACACCAAACACCGCGGCGAGCGGCAAGCTTATGAATAGCGGCCATATGAATAACGCCGGCAAAGAATGCGTCACACCGCGATGGTTGCGTACATAGCTGGCATATCCTCGCAAACGGGCTACCGTATCGAAATCCGGCGCATAGGACCCTATCAATGTCCCCGCTAGTATAGCCTGAACCAGCGTAGGCTCTTGTACAACCCCTGGCGCCAAACAGGCAAGTCCTGCAAGACTTACCCCAAACAATAAGTGGCTAGCTGAATCCATATTGAACCCCTCCATCCTTATGCTCTTACTTGCTGATGCGCGTTCTCCCATCTCTCATGGGCGTTAAACCAATAAAACCAAGAAGCCGGCTGTTCACGAATAACCCGTTCGATAAAGTTATTTAGAATAAGATTGGTATCTGCTCTAGCAGATCGCGAAGCTCGTGCTGAATGGGATTGTAGGTTTAAAGGGGGGCCAACGATAAGTTGATGCTTAAAATTCCGCTTTCTGTAACCGTAAAAAGGAATAATCGGTACTTGCTGCTCAAGTGCTAACATCGCAGCTCCTTCAGGTGTTCGGGTAACTCTACCGAATAATTTCGATAAAGGAAATGAAGATCTCCAGAAATCACCTAGAAGGAAGACGACTCCACCAGACAGCACATGATTTTTCAAGGTCCGATACAACTCAAGAGGCGGAACACGATCGTAATCCAAGCCTTTACATCCTAATTCAGCGAATTTCATGTACAAAGGCAACAATTCCGGACTGCCAGCCGAAGCCACCGTAAGACAATCGTACCTTTTCGAGAAATACCAATAATAACTGAAGAAATTACCTACATGCGGCGCATATATGATAAAACCTTTTTCTTTGGCCAATTGCTGCGCTTCATGCAAATACTCTTCACCTTGCAGTTCAAAATTCTTCTCTTGCATGCGATCAGATAAAAGCAATATTTCACATAGCGAGTAAACAACATTCCGCACATACCGTCTTCTTAGAGACCTTAGCTTACGTTTGGAAATCGGGGATAAGAGATCAGCCAGATTATGTTCCACACGCTTTAGGAACCCGTTGCGCGATACTACACACAATAATGCAGCTAACACAGCACATAGGCATGACATTAACCACAATGGAAAAATGGGTAACACGCGCGCCAAACGGCTTTGTCTACCATTATCCAAAGTTAGTTTGGCAATCCATTCGTACAAGGTAAGCCCTCCTCAACTCAATCTGCAGGCAAAAAGTGTCGTTTGTACCGACTCGTTATTTTATCTTTTTGAAAAACAATGAAAAAATCAACCGTTCCAAATAACTCATCGTAGGCGGGATCCCCACCGATTTCTGCCCCCAGCCACTGATAGCCTTTCATTAATGGAGGCAGTTTCCGAAACATTTCCTTTTCTTTACCAGCAAGATCAATTTGAGCTAAACCAGAGATTCGATGCGTCTCAAGTGGCTTGACCCCATAACGGTCCGTCAATACTTCCTTTTTGTGAAGCAGTGTGTAAATTTCATTCAATTCCTCTACCGTTGGGATGTGCACACTGGCACAACCGATTAAATGTGTATATGGACTATTGTTTATATAACCTGCAATCCCTTCCCAAAGCATACCAATCGCTCTTCCGCCGCGATGCTCAGGAGCAATACAGCTGCGACCTAACTCTAAGGACTGCCTTTTTAAACTACTGTAACTATCCAAATCAAATTCGGTCTCTGAATAAAAGCCGATCGCATTCAAGGCTCGATCACCTGGAAG
The DNA here is from genome assembly GCF_059692015.1 of Paenibacillus sp. J22P165. Lineage (NCBI taxonomy): Bacteria > Bacillati > Bacillota > Bacilli > Caryophanales > Paenibacillaceae > Paenibacillus > Paenibacillus sp. J22P165. The sequence continues at coordinate 140,425 of NZ_JCAUAP010000002.1, forward strand.
AAGACGATACGTACCTATCACCTGATCTGACTCTAGTTCTTTGACAATGAGGTGATCGCAATATTCATCGTAGGCATCCATTTCCAACCCACTCTCATTGCGCAGACGCAAATTCTTCTCTTCCTCCACGAAAATCTGATAACGCAATCGCATCGCTTGTTCGATTTCTTGTGAATTACTAGCTAGCTTCATCATCAGTTTCGCAGGTTGCGGCGCCAATTGTAGAGGTACTCCACTCATTTCGTCCTCACGCCCTTCACTAGAGTTTTATAACTCTAGATTAACAGAGCAATATTTCCGATTTATTTGCTTGTTGTGAAGAATTTGTAAGGTTGAGCACAAAAAAAAGAACGCAATCGCTTAATAGCGAATTGCGCCCTAAACACGTTAATTCATGAATTGCAAATAAATGAGTAAACGCTTCAGCATGACTGCCGCTTGCGCTCGTGTTGCAAAGGCATTGGGATTTAGCTGTGTTTCCGTAACACCTTGGATCAAGCCTCGTTGTAAAGTGAACGCCATTGCATTCCTTGCCCAAGTATCAATGGCATGTTGATCTATAAATGGATTCAGAATCGTATCTTGCGCATAACTTTCTTGCTGATCACCTGTGATTTGAACCGTACGATTAATCATAGCCGCCATTTGCTCACGTGTTACTTGCTGAAGAGGTCGAAAAGTCCCATCATCGTATCCCTCGATTAGGCCTGCGCTTGCTGCTGTATTTACCATTTGTGCATACCAATCTGTCTCGTGGATATCCTTGAATTGCGAGGGTCCCGCTGCCGAATTGTTGCCACGCATACCCAAAGCCCGAATGAGCAATGTGGCAAACTCAGCCCGAGAAATTTCCTTTTCAGGCGCGAAGTTTCGTTCATCAACCCCCGTAATGATATTCTTAGAGGCTAATTTTTCAACGTCTTCTTTAGCCCAGTGTGCGCCCATATCCTCAAACTGCTTATTTTTTTGGATGATGGTGTACAACCCGCCATACTGGTCCTTAATAATCATATTCCATGCATTACCCCCACCTGTTAGGAGGGACGGTACGAAAGCCATCTTGCCTGATTCAGCATCAAGTCGAACTGCTGTCACATTAGGGGTGTACGAAGCTCCTGGAAGCTTGATGGATCTCTCGACATGGATGTTTTCATAATTAGGTATCGAAACACCGCCTGCTTGAATTTCAAATTCAATCGGATTGGTAACTTGCAAAATCGCTTGCTCTGAGGCTGCTTGCTCCCTCAGCTTTTCCGCAAGGTGACCTGCTTCATGTCGGATGAGAACGGCGAATAACCCATTCGTTCTATTGGCATCACTGACATGATTTTTGAAAAGCATCAGCGGAATTGTAAACTGTATAGCGTTCATATCCAGTTGGAGACTTGCATTCGCTCCTGTCTCCTGTAATCCACTCAACAAGTTGGATGAGAATTCTACTATAGTTGTGTCATTATCATCTTGAATTTTCATCGATAGGATAGAGACCGAACCATTATTTATTGCGCTGATCGCATCATTCAGTTCAACTTCATCAACTCGGATTCTGGACAGCATACTGCCGTCAGGTGCCGATTCACGCACTCGCTCACTCGTAAGAAGTACCGTCGAAGAAGCTATCACCTTCGGGCCTCCAGCTAATGTGTAAGCTGCGCTTGGCCCAGATGATGACCAATTATTCGCCAAATCTCCCGCTTCCACTTTAAAGTTCATCGGTGTGCCTAGCGTCAATCCCGACAATTCGGTCGTTAGCTCGCTTCCGCTCACAGTTGTTACCAACTCAGCGTCCTTATACACCCGATAAGAAGTAACGCCAACATTATCCGTAGCTGCAGTCCAGGTTAAAGTAACCGCAGATACCGAACTCGGTGTAACGGTAATTGTAGAGCCGTAGTTCCAAGTTGGAGCTACTAGATCCTTCAGTGCTACTGTGACATACACCGTTGTAGAGATGCCGCTATATGTTGCCGTAATAATGGCACTCCCTGCACTTATAGCTGTCAGATAGCCGCCGCTGCTAATTGTGACGACTGATGAATTTGAACTTGTGAAGCTCGTATTCGCAGTTACTTCTGTTGCATGATATTGCGAATCATACGCATGAATAGTTATATACTGGGTGTCGTTTACGTCTAAGAAAAGGGAGCTTTCGTCAGCATCAATCCGGCTCACGGCAGCTGTAACTTGTATGCTCGCCGATGCTGTAAAATTCCCATAATACGCGGTAATCGTCGATGTGCCCGGCGAAATACCTGTCACTACCCCACTGGCATTCACACTTGCTACTGATTGATTTGAGCTCGCAAACGTTAGTCCACTTGTCAGTGTTTGCGTGCTGCTATCATATTTATATCCCGTCACATAAAGAGCTCGTGTCGCACCAGTTTGAAGCGAATACGTATAGGAGTCTAAAGCTATGCGATTCAAGTTTGGCACTAGGGAAGCTACCGTAATGGTTGCTGAAGTCGTTCTGCCGTTATAGGTAACCGTCAAAGTTGTAGAACCCGCAGCCACTCCAGTTATTACCCCACTTGCATTGACCGTTGCGACAGCCGTATTAGCCATTCTGTAGGTGGCACCGGATTGAATACTCGTCGTTTGTCCATTAGCATAGACGGCTGTCAAGTAACTAGCTGTCGTCTCACTAGGCTGCAGTTGATACCCCTCTTCATCTAAATAAACTCTTGTTGGTGTCTGTGTATTAGGAAGGTTGGTTGATCCGCCATCTGGCCCATAGATTTGAAACTCGGCGACACTGGCATAACCCCCTGAAGCTGCTCGTGTTGTTGTTAGCCTAAAATAACGTGCCGTAACATTCCCTTCGTCCACATATCGCGGCTCAGCCGCATGTGTATTTCCAGTCCGATCCGTAAAGGTATACCAACTCAGACCATCGATAGAGAAATCAATTTTGTACCCATACACATCTTGCGAATTTGTATACGTCGTCTCAAACCGCTGTACTTGATTCAACTGCCCGAGATCCACGACAAGCCATTGTGGCAAGTTAGGGCTGCTTGGTGCCCAGCTCGATAACAATTGACCATCTACAGCCTTATCAGAGCCCCATGAACCTGAAAAACTAGTAAACGCTGCCGTAGTCTTATTTTGTGAAAGAAGCGCTAGTGCATCATTCGATGAATAAACACGAAAATCATACACACTGGCTTGATCTCCTGGCGAACCAACGCCTAGCACTTGTAATCGAACGAATCTCGCAGTACTATCCCCGCTGTCCGAATAAAAGGGAAAGTTTATGGATGAATTTGAGGATCGATCAGCAAAAACATGCCAATTGATGCCATCGATTGAGGTTTCAATTTTGTAAGCATAAGAACTATTAACATGTTCAAATACAGTTTCAACCCGTGATACATGCACATTTTGCGCAAGATCTACGGTTAACCATTGCGGGAGTTGCGCGTTACTTGCCATCCATTTCGTATGAATAAATCCGTCAACTGCTTGACTTGCGCTGTATGTAGCTCCTGTAACCGTTGATGCAACAGTAGATTTACCTTGAGAAACCGGAATCTCAGAGGCATATGCATCTTTGGATAGACATACTAATCCAAATAAAGCGCATAGAAAAAAGAAAACCGTGATAGGGTATACAGTCCATCTGTAAACCGGATACGTCATGTCCACCCCCATTTTTAAAGCGTTTACACTTATTTTATCAGAAGCCTTAGCACTACGTATAGGGCTTCCGAGCTAATTATTTAATTATTCTGAATCTTTGTAAGACTTCCTAATTTCCTTTATCATGATGAAAAAGATCGAGGATATAAAGATAGAAAGCAGCACTTCACCAAGTGTAATTGCCATACCTTCACCTCAATTTCCATCGGTTTTGTTTAGTGTATGAGGCTACCTCACAAAATTGACGAAAGAACACAAAAATAAGCTTCCTCCGCATGTTACCATCGGAAGAAGCTTATTTATTTTAACCTTTGCGTGGTACGTCAAAGCTCCAGAAATCTTTCGCCAAGTGACTGTTGGCGTGAATTTGCTGCGCTTCATGGAGCAGCACTTGGATGCTTTCTCCTTGATAGCGAGAGCTAAGATGCGTCATAATCAACGCATTGGCTCCAGCCTCCTGAGCCGTCCTTGCCGCGTCGGTGGAAGTCGCATGATCAAAGGCATACGCAAGCTCTTGCTTATCCATCGCGAACGTCGCTTCATGTACAAGCACATCAGCGCCGCGGGCTAACCTTTTGGCACCTTCACAATAGCGAGTATCCCCTAGAATAACAACGATGCGACCAGGAACTGGTGCACCTAAGAAATCTTGCCCATGGATCATTCGACCATCTTCCAGCTTCACGGAATGACCTAGCTTTAATTGACCATAGAGCGGACCTGCGGGTACACCAAGCTCTTGCAACTTCTCGCTCAGCAACTTGCCAGGTTGATCTTTCTCTACAATTCGAAAACCGAAACATTCAATGCGATGCTCTAAGCGCGCAGTTTCCACAAGAAAGCTTTCATCTTCGAAAATAACGCCTTCCTCATCAAGTTCAACAAGATGAAGTGTATACGTTAGATGGGCACCGCTGACCTCTAGCGCTGTCTCCACAAATTTCTTGAGCCCACGTGGCCCATAGAGCGTCAAGGGCGTATCGCCTCCTAGATAGGAGCGACTCGTCAACAACCCGGGAAGTCCGTACAAGTGATCGCCATGCAAATGCGTGATGAACAGTTTCTCTGTACGCCCAAGTTTCACAGGAGAGTTCAATATCTGCTGCTGCGTACCTTCCCCGCAATCAACTAGCCAGTATGTTCCCCTCTCGTCCAATAAATTCAAGGCGATTGAGGTTACATTCCGCTGCTTGGAGGGCATCCCTGCCCCCGTTCCAAGAAAATACAAATCCACAAGCCAAACCCCATTCTGTTTCAATATCACATCGGTGGTAAAACCGAAAGCGAGGATACCGCGGAACCTGAACAGTTCACACTGGCTGCCTCGCTCTCTACCTACTTATCCTACGTTAAAGTAACGTGCTTCTTTATGTGCAAAAACAATCGCGGATACAGAAGCTTCCGGCTCCATCATGAACGACTCCGTCAGCTCAACGCCGATATCCTCTGGCTTCAACAAATTAAACAGCTTCGCCTGATCATCGAGATTAGGGCATGCTGGGTAACCGAATGAGAAGCGTTGACCGATATATTTGGCCCCGAATCTTTCTTGCATCGTCATGTCCACGCGATCTGCAATCCCAACGACATCACGCATAATGTGATGAACGCGCTCAGCAAAACCTTCTGCTACTTCTAAAGCTGTCGCTTGCAAAGCATGAGATTTCAAATAATCCCCTTTATCGCGCCATTCCTTAGCCAACTCATTAATATCATGGCCAGCTGTCACGAGTAAGAAACCTACGTAATCCATTTCGCCGCTTTCAACGGATTTCAAATAATCGGCCAAACATAAGTACGGCTCCTTGTCTTGTCGAGGGAATGTAAATGTCTCGAGTACCTTGCTTGTATCTGACGGATCATAAATGATGACATCATTCCCATTGGACTGTGCTGGGAAGAAGCGATACATACCATGAGCCTTAATAATACCATTATGCTGGGCAGCATGGAGAATCGAGTCAACTGTGTCTTTCAACTGCATCGCTTTCGTATCTTTATCACTCAACAACTGCTCGACTTTCCCCTTCAAACCAAGGTGATGACCTAACAGCATTTGCATATTCACATAAGGCATCAAATGGCTGATAGGATAGTCACGCAAGATATGACGATCCGTATCCTGCGGTACTTGAACAGGCAGATCTTTGGAGACAGCTGATGAACTCACGCGTGTAAGCTGCGGCAGCTTCTCTTCTTTTTTCCCCGTATCCATCACATCGGATTCCAAGCTATCACGAAGTTCTTGAATCAACCGTTTGCGCTGCTCAGGATCACTCAACTTGTTCGCAATATCCAGACCATCCATCGCATCTTTCGCATATAGAACTACACCCTCATATTCCGGTTGAATACGAGTCTTGGTGAATTTCCGAGTCAGCGCAGCTCCACCAACGAGAATCGGTACATCCACACCTGCAGTCCGCAAATCCTGCGCAGTAATTACCATTTGTTGTGCGGATTTAACTAGCAAGCCAGATAGCCCGATCGCATCTGCTTGCTCTTTCCGATAAGCTTCAATAATTTGTTCCGGCGGTACTTTAATCCCTAAGTTAATAATCTTGTATCCGTTATTGGACAGGATAATCTCAACGAGATTTTTCCCGATATCATGAACGTCCCCTTTGACAGTTGCCAAAATAATTTTACCCTTCACGGCAGTCTCGGATTTCTCCATGAATGCTTCCAGGTAATTAACGGACGCTTTCATGACCTCAGCGCTTTGAAGCACCTCTGCTACGATAAGTTCGTTACCATTGAAGAGACGCCCTACTTCCTCCATTCCCTTCATAAGTGGCCCATTAATGACCTCTAGTGGGGAATAGGTTTGAAGTGCGATTTCTAAGTCAGGTATTAACCCTTCCTTTGTTCCTTCAACAACATAAGACCCCAGTCTCTCTTCCAGGGATAGATTGGAAATCTTCTCCTTCTTTTCGACTTTTTTCTCACGGAAGTGGGCGACAAAATTCGCCAAAGTCTCATCAGTCGTATTATAAATGAGTTCTTCTGCTAGTTGACGCTCTGTATCCGGAATCGACGCATACCGCTCTAGTTTCTCCGTATTTACGATCGCATAATCAAGTCCAGCTTTCGTACAGTGGTACAGGTAAACCGAGTTCAGAACTTCACGACCCGCATCCGGTAAACCGAATGAGATATTACTTAGTCCTAGAATCGTTTTGGCAAGCGGATATTTCTCTTTAATCAGCTTAATCCCTTCAATTGTTTCAACGGCAGAACCAATGTACTGCGGGTCTCCTGAACCAACAGGGAACATGTTCGGATCAAAAATAATATCTTCCGGATTCATCCCATACTTGCCAGTAAGAAGTTCATAAGAACGTGTTGCCACTTCGATTTTCGCTTGACGCGATACCGCTTGGCCACGCTCGTCAATCAAAATACATACGACAGATGCTCCGTAACGATGAATCAATGGTAAAATTCCTTCGAATTTCGTTTCTCCATCTTCTAAGTTAATCGAGTTGATAATCGCTTTACCTTGAGAATATTTGAGTCCAAGCTCAATAATGTGATCATACGTCGAGTCAATCATTAATGGCACTTTGACCTTTTTGACAACCTCTTGCATGAACTCCTCTACCGCGTAAGCTTCGTCAATATCTGTATCTTGTAGATTAATATCGATGACATGTGCGCCGTTTTTCACTTGGTTCCGAGCAATTTCAGAGCCCTCTTCAAATTTACCCTCTTTGATCAGACGCTTAAACTTTCTGGATCCGGAAATATTCGTCCGCTCACCAACCATGATAGGACGGTTCTCTGGCTCAATATAGACAGTCTCAATACCGGAAATCGCAGGTGGATGCGAGCCATATTCTGATCTTGGCTTGTAATTGGCTAACGTTTCAGCCATCGCACGAATGTGCTCAGGCGTCGTTCCGCAACAGCCGCCGGCAATATTGATCCAGCCTTGCTCTGCAAATCCAGCCATCTTCTTCGCTAAAGATTCTGGTGATTCGTGGTAGTGACCATTCTCATCCGGCAAACCTGCATTTGGATAGCAGCTGATCGCTGTATCAGCAATACCAGAGAGTGTACGGATGTGATCTCTCATGAATTCTGGTCCTGTTGCACAGTTCAAACCCATCGATATCGGCTTCAAATGCTCGAGTGAAATATAGAAGGATTCAATATTTTGTCCAGCAAGCGTTGTTCCCATTGGCTCAATCGTTCCGGAAATCATAATGGGCAGCTCTACACCTAAGGTTTCAAATGCTCTGCGAATCCCAATACTTCCTGCTTTCACGTTGAGTGTATCTTGGGAAGTCTCTAGCAGCATCGCATCTACGCCTGCCTCAATGAGTGCAAGTGCCTGCTCGTAGTAGCTTTCTTCCAGTTGCTCGAAAGTCACACCACCCGTTACGGATAAGGTTTTGGTTGTCGGACCCATTGCCCCCACAACGTATCTCGGCCATTCTGGTGTCGAATATTTCTCAGCAGCCGCAATCGCCAATTTGGCAGCGGCGATATTCAACTCCCGATGACGATCTTGCAAGTCATACTCCGCCAAAACGACACTCGTCGTTCCGAACGTATTCGTTTCTATCATATCAGCGCCAGCGGCGAAATAAGCTTCATGAATTTTTTGAATGACATCTGGGCGTGTCACACACAGGATTTCATTACATCCATCTAAGTCATCACTTCCGAAATCATCAGCCGTCAAATTCTCCTGCTGGATCATCGTACCCATGGCACCATCTAGGATCATAATCTTTTTCTTTAGTTGTTCTTGAATCGGTGGTTTCTTCATGACTAGACTCCCTTTCAACTTTTCCTAAACCGTAATAAAAAAAACGACAAATTATGTTAAGATTTAGTGTAACAGAATACGGCCTTTATGAAAAGATTTTGAATTATCATAAATTCCTATGGGTTTTATCGGAAATATTCATTTCCTTCCATCGACAGTTACCATGATTTCCACTATAATATGTATATATTTATTCTAGAAAGAGGGATGTAGCGTGGCACAAATTAGAATTCGTAATACGAATGAACGCATCGAAGGCGAAAATGAAGTTAAAGCCTTCTTGGATAGTCAAGAAGTTGTCTATGAACACTGGGACGCAAACAAGCTTCCTGTCGCACTGCGCGAGAAATTCACCCTAAGTGAGGAAGAAAAAGCAGAAATCATTTCCACGTATGAACCAGAAATCAAAGATCTAGCCGCTAGACGCGGTTATGAAATTTGGGACGTTATTTCCCTTTCTGATGTAACGCCGAATATCGAAGAGCTTCTGAAGAAGTTCGAGCAAGTGCATACGCACACAGAAGATGAGATTCGTGCCATCGTGTCAGGTAAAGGAATTTTCATTATCAAATCCGAAGAACACGGCTATTTCGATGTTGAACTTGAGCCAGGAGATGTCATCTCCGTTCCAGAGAACACGAACCACTTCTTCACTTTGATGGATAACCGTGAGATTGTTGCTGTTCGCCTTTTCATCGAAAAAGATGGCTGGGTCGCTTACAATGTTGATGATCCACAATTCAGTAAAGCTTAATCTTATATTCGTAAAAAATAGCCCAACAGCACAGGACATTACGTCTTGCTTAGCTGCTGGGCTTTTCTATTAACAAACCTTATGACCTAACTGTTCGCAATAATCGGCAATACTTCTTGAAGACGGCTTACTTCGTAAGCTGGTACGATTTCATCGCCACTTTGTAGTCCATGGTGGTTAATCCAGATGTTACGCATACCGATGCTTCCCGACCCCAAAATATCTGTTGTTAGCTTGTCCCCAATCATAATGCCTTCATCAGCATTGATATCAAGCAGCCCTAAGGCATAGTTGAAAATAGCCGCAGCTGGCTTCCCTTGACCGAATTCACCTGAAATTACGATATGATCAAAGTAGGAAGCAATCGCAGGAACACCTGCTAATTTCTCTTTTTGAAGATCTGGTGAACCATTAGTTAGAAGAAGCAGCTTGTAGTTCCCCTTCAACGCGTCTAACACGCGGAACGTTTCTTCATATACATAGGGACGACTGCGACGCTCAGCTGCAAACAGCTCCCCTAGCTTGTAGCCTAGCTCACGATTCTCGATCCCAAGTGCAGCTAAACCTCTTGTCCAAGATTCCGTGCGGTAGCCTGGCGCTAGCTTCTCTAACTTACGGAAGTTCTCATCTTCACCTTGCGTGAAGTTAGCCCATAGTCCTTCAAATGGATTAATCCCAATCATTTTCGTAAATGGGAACGTCTCGAAGGATTCATACAAACTTCTTGCTTCTTTACGAACAGACGCTTCTAATTCCTCAGGTTTTACATCGACATGCTTCGCTGCTTCTTCACAAGTTGCAGTAAAGGCTTCCTCCACACTACGATCATCCCATAATAGAGTATCATCCAAATCAAAAAGCACAGCTTTCAACGTCATCATTCATTTCCCCTTTGAATGTAGTATCTATGTGTAAGCTTAATTCTCTTCGTCAGTGAACTTAATTGAATCCAGTTGGACTTTCAGGTTCCCTCTGAATGCATCAATATACTTCTTTCTCAGCTCGTTGCGCTCATCCAGTTCTGCATCTGTTAGACCAACTGTCTTCGCTTTGCGAGCTAATTCATTGATGCGCTCAATCGTTTTATCCATGCTGTCACTCATTGTAATCCTCCCAGTCAAAATTTCAATATGAGTACTACTTTGCCATCACAGTTTGTGATTGTCAAGGATACATCATAAAGAGCCATAGACCTAAGGGTCCATGGCTCAAACTTTCATCTATATAGATAGCTAAAAATGTACGTATTAAGGAAGTAATAGAACCTGACCCGCTTGTAGAGAACTGCTCGATAAATGATTAAATGATTTCAATCGTTCGACATAAGAACGCGTGTTCTCACCCTTCTTTTTGTGAGAGTCCGCGATTTCCCAGAGTGTATCACCACTTTGAATAACAATCTTTTCGTGTTGGATCGGTTGTGCGGATGGTTGAATGGAATCAGTTGGTATAGACGATGTAACCGTACTATCACCTGCATAGGCTTGTACAATCGCACCAAACGAAAACACAGTTCCAAGAATTACTGCTATCAGCAAGAAACGAAGTAGTAGTTTCGCATGACCCCGTTTAGTCGTCATCCCTTTGGATGCTTGAGCAGTACCTTGAAGTGTTGTTCTTCCGTTCGATTGTGAATAAGCCATATACATAAAATCATCCCCCAAACATTTGTTCTGATATCAGAATAACACGAACACATGTTTGAGTCAACCGTTTCTCGAACTTATGTTTGTACGAACTCGGGTTCTATGTTATACTTTGGGTAATGATTCCCAGTATTGGAGTGATATCTTATGAGTAAAATTTCGCAGCGTCAACAAGCAATAATGGAATTCATTAAGAACGAAGTGAAAGATAAGGGCTACCCGCCTTCCGTTAGAGAAATAGGCGAAGCTGTTGGACTAGCTTCCAGTTCAACTGTACATGGACATTTGGAGCGTCTTGAGAAAAAAGGCATGATTCGTCGAGATCCTACTAAACCGCGTGCAATCGAAATTCTAGGGCTTGATGGTGCTGAGTCCCAATTCGCAGTTTCCGTCGCTCGTGTTCCCCTCGTTGGTAAAGTAACAGCAGGTGTTCCCATTACAGCCACTGAGAATATCGAAGATTACTTCCCGCTTCCTTCCAGTATGGTTGGCGACAACAACGTGTTCATGCTCAGCATCATGGGTGACAGTATGATCGAAGCTGGCATTCATAATGGCGACTATGTCATCGTTAAACAACAACAAACAGCGAACAACGGCGATATCGTTGTCGCCATGACCGAAGATGATGAAGCAACCGTTAAGCGTTTCTACAAAGAGAAGGATCATATTCGCCTTCAACCTGAGAACTCCGCGCTGCAACCTATTCTCTTGAAGAATGTAACGATTCTAGGGCGCGTTATCGGTTTGTTCCGGGATATGTAAGACTTGAATACCGCCACAAAAGAAAGGCTCTCGAAGTGAAATTTCACTTGAGAGCCTTTCTTTTTCCTACTTTTAAAAAGTTAACACCCAGTTCCCCGCGCGGAAAATCGGCTCAATCGTCCCATCTGCTAGTTCCCCATCGATCTCAAGCTCCGCAGAACCTATCATGAAATCCACATGGATCAAGGAACTGTTCCCTCCACGAGCTTTCAACTCCGCGTTTGACAGTGTAGTCCCTTCCTTCAAATTGATCGGATAACAGCTGCCCAAGGCCAAATGGCATGATGCATTCTCATCAATACCCGTGTTATAGAAAATACGATTAACATTGGAAATCGGAGAATCAAATGGCACAAGTGCAACCTCTCCTAGATAGCGTGCACCTTCATCCATATCCAATAAACGAGCCAAATGGTCATAACCCACTTCAGCTTGGAAATCTACAACCTTACCTGCTTCGAACGTAAATGAAAACCGATCCACCAATGCCCCATTGATATTTAACGGCATCGTACTCGCTACAGTTCCACTTACCCCTGTTCGGTTTGGAATGGTAAACACTTCTTCCGTCGGCATATTCGCCACATAACGGATGCCCCGAGCGTTCTCATTATCCCCGCCTAGCCAAATATGTCCCTCTGGAAGTTCAACTCGCAGATTAGTCCCTGTAGCCCGATAACGCAGTGCTTTATAACTTCTAGCATTCAGCAAGCTATGTGTGGCCTTCAGCGTATCCAAATGTGTTTGCCATGCTGCGATAGGATCATCTTCATAAACACGATTGAATTGGAAAACAGCATCCCACATCGCAGGAATTCGTTCCCCTTCAGGTAAATCCGCATACACCATGTTCGCCCAAGCTTCTGTAGGTGCTTTGATCAGACACCAGCTGAACTGGCCTGTACGAACATACTGTTGATACTTAGCTCTCGCTGTTGACGCAGCTTTCGATGCACGCGAAATTAAACTAGCATCAATCCCATCATATAAGTTCGGATTCGGAACCTTGATATTCAACAATGCGCCGCCATTTTCTACAAAACGCTCTAACATCGTTGTATACCACTCTGGGTAATAGTCCATCGATTCATCCTGTGCATAATCAAATTTGCTTCGTGTTACAACATCGTCTTGCCAATGCACATGCACATAATTCGCACCTGCTTCATATGCCTTCCGGACAATAAGTCTTGTTAAATCAAGCGTCTCAATAGGTGCTTCTACCAAGAGATCCTGACCTTTATTCAAATTAACCCCAATTCGAATCACTAACTCTGCATACTTTTCTAGATTACGATTAAAATTGTCCATTGTTCAATTATTCTCCTTCGCATTAAAAAGCCCACCAGCTCTCATAAACGAGGCTGACGGGCTCTAATTATCTAATTGTAAGAATCAAATCCTAGTACAAGGAAAGATATTGATCTCTTTCCCATTGGTGAACTTGTGTGCGGTACATGTCCCACTCAATTTCCTTCAACTCATAGAAGTGCGCCAACGCGTGTTCGCCTAGTGTATCGCAAACAACATCGTCACGAAGCAACTCGTCTAGTGCTTGTTTCAAGTTAAGCGGTAAGCTAGGAATACCTTCGGCTTCACGCTCTTCTTCCGTCATCACATAAATGTTACGATCGGTTGGCGGAGGAAGCTGCATTTTGTTCTTAATGCCATCCAAACCAGCTGCCAGCATTACTGCTAATGCCAAGTATGGATTTGCCGCTGGGTCCGGGTTACGAACTTCAACACGCGTGCTTAGACCGCGGGAAGCTGGAATCCGAATCATTGGACTGCGGTTACTAGCTGACCAGGCCACATAACAAGGTGCTTCATAACCAGGAACTAGACGTTTATAAGAGTTAACCGTAGGGTTGGTAATCGCAGCAAAAGAACGTGCATGACGAAGTACGCCCGCCATATATTGTCTTGCTACTGTGCTCAAACCTAATTTATCGCTTTCATCATAGAACGCATTCGTCTCACCCTTGAACAAGGATTGGTGACAGTGCATTCCTGATCCGTTCATTCCGAACAATGGCTTCGGCATAAACGTCGCGTGCAAGCCATGCTGTCTAGCTACTGTTTTGACAACAAGCTTAAAAGTCTGAATTTGATCAGCTGCTTTGATCGCATCTGCATATTTAAAATCGATTTCGTGTTGGCCTGGCGCTACTTCGTGGTGAGATGCTTCAATCTCAAAGCCCATTTCTTCCAAAGTTAGCACGATATCACGACGGCAGTTTTCCCCAAGATCCATTGGTGCCAAATCGAAGTAACCACCTTGGTCATTCAACTCTGTAGTTGGGTTACCTTTTTCATCCGTTTTGAAAAGGAAGAATTCCGGTTCTGGTCCAACGTTCATTGCTGTGTAACCCATTTCTTCTGCTTGCTTTAACGCATTTTTCAAAATAGCGCGCGGATCCCCAGGGAATGGCGTGCCATCCGGCATATAAATGTCGCAGATTAAACGTGCAACTTTGCTTTCTGTAACCCATGGGAAAATAACCCATGTATCCAAATCCGGATACAAATACATATCCGACTCTTCGATACGCACATAACCTTCGATAGAAGATCCATCGAACATCATTTTATTATCAAGCGCTTTCTCAAGTTGGCTTAAAGGAATTTCTACGTTCTTAATACTTCCCATTAAGTCTGTGAATTGCAAACGGATGAAACGAACGTTTTCTGCTTTGGCAATACGAAGAATATCTTCTTTGGAATAGTTAATGTTATAACTCACGTGTGCATTCTCCTCTCAAATGTTAAGCGATTGGGCAACTGATTTTATTTGTAAAATCTGGACAACTGCCCCTGAATCAAAGACACTTGATCCGGACGTTTACCCCCGCCAATCAATTGCTGCTTCAGCATTTTGTGCAATTGAGAGTCGGTTAATTCTTTCCGTTTCACTTCCGTGTGCTCGTTAAGGATGGTTGCATCCTCAGAATCCTTATCAACAGGGATAAGAACCTGCTTGATACCTGCAATGTTGACACCTTTTTCAATCAAATCTTTAATCTCAAGAAGACGTTCCACGTCATTAAACGAATAGAGCCGTTGATTACCAGCTGTTCGTGCCGGGATGATCAGTTCGTGTTGCTCATAGTATCGAATTTGTCTTGCTGTCAAATCAGTCAGCTTCATGACGATTCCGATAGGGAATAACGCCATATTTCTACGTATTTCATCACTCATGCTAATCACTCCTGGTCAGTAAGTACCTCTCTATCATTGTACCTTTCTAACAAAAACGTGTCAAGGAGTGTCAGGTTTGTTCACAGTTTAAATTTTCACAGTAATCCCTTGTCTTCCATATGTTGGATAGCCGTTAGTACACCTAACTTGCAATGTGAGTAGGTCAAGCCGCCCTGCATATAAGCGATGTATGGCTCTCGAATTGGGGCATCTGCAGACAGCTCCAAGCTGCCTCCTTGAATGAATGTGCCAGCGGCCATGATGACAGGATGCTCGTAGCCAGGCATGTCCCAAGGCTCTGGCACGACATGCGAATCGACAGCAGACGCCTTCTGGATGCCTTGGACAAAAGTGATCAAATGCTCCGCCGACGTGAAGCGGATCGCTTGGATCAAGTCCGTCCGCTGCGCATCCCAGCGCGGAGAGCTGACAAAGCCGAGGTCTTCGAAGATCGCTGCCGCGAAGACCGAGCCCTTGACGGCTTGCCCCACCAAATGCGGGGCAAGAAATAGCCCTTGAAACATGGCTCGCGTCGCGCCGAGCATGGCTCCAACCTCGCCCCCAATACCGGGGGCGGTCAGTCTGTACGCGGCGAGCTCAACGAGGTCGCGTCGCCCGGCGATGTAGCCGCCCGAAGGGGCGATGCCGCCGCCGGGGTTCTTGATCAGCGAGCCAGCCATGAGATCGACGCCAACCTGCGTCGGCTCCTGCGGCTCTGTGAACTCACCATAGCAATTGTCCACGAAGACAATGAGCTCTGGGTTGATCTCTTTGACAAATCGGACCATTTCACCGATTTGTTCGATCGTGAACGACGGCCGCCACGAGTAGCCGCGTGAACGCTGGATGCCGATCACCTTCGTGTTCGGCTGAATGGCTGCGGTGATGGCGGACCAGTCCGGAGAGCCATCCTCCAAGAGCTCGACTTCGTCATAGCCGATGCCGAAGTCTTGGAGGGAGCCTGTGCCATCGCCAGGCTTACCAATGACCTTGTGCAACGTATCATAGGGCTTACCCGTGATGTAAAGTAGATGTTCGCCAGGTCGAAGCACGCCAAACAGAGCCGTACCAATCGTATGCGTGCCTGATACAAAGTGAGGCCGCACAAGTGCCGCTTCCGCTCCCATCGCATCCGCATAGACAAGATCAAGCACTTCTCGGCCACGGTCATTATACCCGTACCCCGTCGATGAAGCAAAATGATAATCACTTACTTTATGTTTTTGGAAGGCTTCAATGACCTTCCATTGATTCAGATCAATGGTTTTCTCGATTTGACGAAAAGCGCTCTCTACGCGTTGCTCCGCCTTTTCCATTCTAGCCATTACTTTTTCCCCGAAATGCATCTTAGTTGCTCTCTCCCTCGTTCTCATCCTGCTCTGACTTCTTCTCTACCGATTGATCGTAAGCTACTAGCAGATAGGCCTGTTTGACATAATCCTCCTTGTTCACTCGAACCTTGAAGATCATGTCTTCCCCATCCACATCGGTCTCAAGTACCTCACCAATGCGATACATGAGGGCAATAATATCCCCTTTATCGGCTGGAATGCGGAACTCCTTGCTATCACCCATCAACTTATCTTCAATCGTAATACGAAGTCGTTCTAAATCCTCAGTCGTATAGGCACTCATTTTCATGAATTCGCCTTCGGTTGTAAGCATCTCCCGATCCGCTTGCGGACAGAGATCAATTTTATTAAAAATCGTGATTTGTTCTTTCTGATGTGCGCCAAGCTCTGCTAGTACTTCTTGTACGACACGCATCTGCTCGCCCCGCATATCCGTTGAGCTATCTACCACATGAAGAATCAAATCAGCCTCATTCGCCTCTTCCAACGTGGCGCGGAACGAAGCGACAAGATCATGGGGAAGATTTTGAATAAAGCCTACTGTATCTGTAAGGACAATTTCCTTGCCGCTTGGTAATACCATTGTGCGTGATGTTGGATCTAGGGTAGCGAAAAGTTGATTCTCAATATAGACATCAGCCTGTGTTAATTGTTTCAACAAGGTAGATTTCCCTGCATTGGTATACCCCACTAAAGCGACTTGGAATACACCGCTCTTCTTGCGACGTTCTCGGTGCAGTGTACGGTGACGAACAACTTCCTCCAGCTGTGCCTTTAGCTCGTCAATGCGTCCACGGATGTGCCGACGATCTGTTTCCAGCTTCGATTCACCGGGACCTCTCGTTCCGATACCGCCGCCTAGACGAGACAGGTTTTTACCTTGCCCTGAAAGTCTCGGCAACAGATAGCTCAGCTGCGCTAATTCAACCTGAATAATCCCTTCACGTGTTTTGGCACGTTGAGCAAAGATATCCAAAATCAACTGTGTACGATCGATAATTTTCACATCAAGTGCTGCTTCCAAATTACGAACCTGTGCACCCGACAGTTCCTGATCGAAGATCGCTGTATTTCCGCCCAGCTCTTCCAACATCAGCTTCAATTCTTCGACCTTTCCTTTTCCAATAAACCACTTCGTATCCTTGACTTCTTTGTTCTGCGTCATCGTTTCCAGCACTTGAACACCAGCAGTTTCTGCCAGTTTCACCAGCTCTTGCAACGAATATTCCGCCAAAAGCTCATTTTTCTTCTGCTTCTGTGTAATCAAACTGACGAGCACAGCTCTGTCATCGATTTCTTTCTCTACCATATGTGAAGTTGTTTTCATAGTCGTCTCCTTTAACTTCCTGCAAATTACTTAAAATGACTCAAATAAGGCCAAAATGGCCTATTCCTTCATTATTGTGGAGGAAATGATTAGGAAAGTCAATTTGCTGCACAGGAAAAATCGATTATAACGGACTTGCCAACAAAAAACAGGGCAGTCACACAAATAGATCTCTCTACTCGCGCAATAACCCTGTTCCTATATCCTTATTTTACTCAAATAATGTTTGGCCCAGGTAAGCTCCTTTCACAGGAACACCTGGCAATACAGCAAAATAACCGCCGCCTGTCGTATCTGTATAAGCCAGCATTTGATCTGGCATTTTCGGATTCGTCAATCGTTTTTGAATCGATTCAAACTGTGTTTGGATATTCCGATTGAAGCAGACAAACAGAAGACCTGCATTGATGCGACCTACGCTGTCCAAATTTTCCATAAAATTATATCCACGTCGTAATATGCGTTCCCTCTCCGAGTTCTCTCCCGAGCGCGGGTTAGATAAACGTATATGCGAGTCTAAAGCTGTTACCTTGCCTTCAGCGTCAGCGGCAAACTGTGGCGTATCGAATTCTGCTGTACCATCCATGGGTGCCCCGGAAACTTTCTGACGGCCAATAATTTCTTCTTGATCAGCGTATGTTTGTTGATCCCACGTTTCAATCCGCATATGAATGCGGCGAACTACCATATAGGTACCCCCTGTTATCCAAGGTTCGCTGTTCCTGTCGCCAGAATCAATCCACACGTTATTCTTCATAAAAGACTCGTCTTGCAAGGCTGGGTTCGCTGTACCATCCTTAAAACCAAATAAATTCCGTTTCGTCCCTTGCGCCTTCACGCCAAGCTGACCTGTTTGCTGCCAACGCAAGTGAGCAACGCCCCTAGCTGCTTTAGATAAGTTGCGAATCGCATGGAAGCAGATAATTGGATCATCGGAACACGCTTGTATGATGATGTCTCCGTGTGTTAATTGATCCTGTAAGGAATCTTTATGAAAAATTGGCATCTCAGTCAACCCTGCTGGTTTACGGGATCGAAGTCCAAAGCGGTCCATGCCCTCCTTTTCAAAAAGAGAAGCGCCTACAGCAAATGTAAGTGTTAATTTACCTGTATCAAGGCCAAGCTGCTCGCCCGTATCCGTTGGGGGAAAAGCCGCATCCTGAGGCTCAACAGCCAGCGGTTTCCCTGCCATCAGGGTTGCTGCCATCTCTGTCCACTGCTTCAATAGTGCTTGCAGTTCTTTCACATCGCTAGTCGTTACATCGAAAGCCGCCACATTAGCAAAATTTTGTGCCGGTGTCACAACTCCCGTCTGATGAGGGCCATAGAAATCCAGCGTCTCACCGGTTGTGGTAGCGGCAGCTTTATTCGTTGGAAGTGCGGCTTTCGCCTTTCCAAGCAAATCTCCCAAAACAACGCCCGCCGCACCCGCAGCGGTCATCCCCAAAAAGGCACGACGATTCATTTTGTCAGACATACCGCTTAACCCCATTCCTTTATTTACTTAGCGTCCCCGGCATTTTCACAAGCGGTTCAGCCAATGCTTCTAATTTATTTTTCAAATCAACTTGTTTGGCTTGCTCGAGTTTACTGAAATCATTCCATGTTGGACCAACAGGTGAAAGTGTGTTCATCGTTTCGATAACTGTCGCTAAGCTCTTGCTGATTTTCTCATCCAAAGCCGCATCTTTCTTCTTCAACTCTGCTTTCACAAGATCATAGATTGCTTGGGCACCTTCTACATTGGCACGAATAACCGGCACTGTTGCTCCGCTCCAGCGCTCTTCTTCACCAGTGATTTTACTGGATTGTGCTTCCTCCATCAATTCCCCAACACCTGCGATAAAATCTGTAGGAGCAATCGTAGTAGCCGCAATCGCTTGTTGCATTTTCTTACCATCTTCAAGCAATCGAGCAGCAAATGGCTCAGCATCCTTGATGTTTTTCTTCACAAACAATAAGTATTCAATTCGGTGATACCCTGTAAAAGCAGGATCCTTCTCGTTTTTAAAATCGTCCACGCGCGCATCCATCACACCATCCAGCTCACTGAATGTTTCGATGATTGGCTCAATTCTCTCATACGGCATACGAGCTAGTCCATATGCTTCTGTCGCTTTTTTCATATCACCACTTTTGATGGCAGTGTTCAATTGATCGAGCAATATCACCAGTTGGTTTCCTTGATCTTGTACATACTTGTTGTAAGCTTTGGCGGCTTCCTTAAGCGCAGCAGAAGCTTCAATAACGTCTTTATTAACAGCTCCTTTGTTCTCTGCAAAAGAAGTGGTCAGCTCCGTCAACGCCGCTTTTAAATTTGTATTTAAAGCCGTTAATGTAGGGAAATCCAGCTTATCTTCTTTCAAACCCGCTTCAAGCGGTGTCAAAAACTTTTCAACTTTAAAATAGAGTTCAGGGAATTTAGGCTTTACTTCATCCTCGAAGCTTGCCCATTGATCTTGCAGCTGATCGGCAAGTTTCTTGGCATCCTTTACTTTGGAAGCCTCTAATTGACCCTTTAGACTGTCGACACTTGTTACTAACGTCGTTGAACCCTCTTTAAAAGGCACTTTAGCAATCTCAGTTGGCTCTGATTTACCGCAACCTGCGAGAACAAGCGTAGTTGCTGCTGCTAAGATGAGAAGTTGTTGGCTTTTTTTCATGGGATAATTCCTCCACTTTTCTTTAATTTAGGATTTATTGTTTATTGACATATTTCTGTTAGAAATGGCTTTAAGACGATCCCTAATCACTGCAAAGACTGCCAGAAGCAGAAGGATCAACTGAGGAATGGCGCTCTCTAAAGTAGGATATAGAGCTACGGTATCCCAGCTTGGCAGCCAATCGGCTGTTGTTGCGGGCAAGTAACCAGCTAATTGAAGTCCATGTACGCCCATCCCAGCAAATTTGAAGCATAGATAGAAAACAAACACACTTGAAACCAAGAAAAATGGCCGCATCGGGATACGAAGACCGATCTTCAGAATCAGAAATGCAATAATAAGCAGCAAACCTACACCAATAGCGATTCCGCCAAGCAGCGAAGCCAAGGAAATCGAAGATGCCATCCCAATCATAAATAGCACCGTTTCTGTCCCTTCTCGGAAAACAGCTAGAAAAGCAAGTAAGCTAAGGGAAGCTAGACTCCCAGTTGCTAAAGCTTTGACACTTTGATTGCGAATATAAGTCTGCCAATTGGAAATGCTCGCCTTGCTATGTAACCAATAACTCATATACAGGAGCATCAGAGCAGCAAAAACCCCTGTACAACCAGCAATTAAAAAGTTGTTATTACCAAAAGCACTCGCCGAAAATAATTGTTGAACCACAATACCCAGCGCTATGCTCACAAGTAGTCCTCCATAAACGCCATACCAGATCCATTTCTTCTTATCTTCGTGACCGGCCTTCCTCAGAAACCCGAGCAAAGCAATAACAACAAGTAAAGCCTCGAGTCCTTCTCGAAGGATAATCGTCGTAGCATCTAGCATCGTGTAGCTTGTCTTTGCCGCCAAAGGCTGTAAATCAGCCTGCATGCGAGCAATTGTCACAGCAGCGTCTTGATCCTGAGGAGGTGTTGCCGATAGCTGCGCATACGCTGTCACCATATCTCGTTCCATGGACGTATACACGGAGGAGGATTGTGTCAACACAATCCCTTCAACAAGCAACCAGGAATTTCGAAGGGTTTGAATACTCTCGGATGCTCCTTCGATATCCCTTTGCTTCAGTTGATCCGATGCTTGCTCCAACAACTTTATTAGCGATGCTACGGTTACCTCTTTATCACTCTTCGCTGATGAACCGAACGCGGTGAGATTGCCCTGTACGAAATAAGCATTCAACGTATGTAAATCTTTCAGCTTCGCCGCAAGCTTTTGAGCATCGACCGGCTGCTTCATCGTTTGCAGAGATGCTTCCCCCATGGCTCCTTCAATTTTTTGGTATGCCGCTAAGGATTGCTCCTTAATTCCATCTTCATAGCTCAGCCAGTTGATTTGAAAAGCTTCAAACAACTTCGTCGCTTGATCGATATTACCGCTTTCTGCCGCTTGAATTGCACTTACGATACCTGCATCTTCCTTGGCTAGATCATCCTGAGGCTTAGCACTAACGAATAATGGCACAGAGAGAAATAGTAGAAGTGCAATACAACTGGATAAAATAACTTTCCTCATACAAAACAACTCCTTGGAGTGGTAAACTTTTAATCGCTAACCGTTTATTTATAAGTAATATTGATAATCATTATCAACGTAATAAGTACTCTGTTTATTTTACTCAGATCCTCAAAACTGTCAATTGCTTTCCACACAAAAAAAGCTAATTAACTTAAATAAGTTAATTAGCTTTTTGATGTCATCATTTAAACTTCACATCTTCCGGGCGAATCGACATCAGTTCGATTTTGGATGGTGCGTTCACATACTGACTAAGTAGCCGAACTGCTTGATGCCGCATCGCTTTCTCCAAAATGTTTCTAACATACCTCGCATTGCTGAACGCTCGCCAGGTCATCGCTTTCTCCTCAGCGAGATGCTGCTTCAATTTCGCAAGGGTTTGCGGCAAGAGCACATACTCACGATCCTTCGCCATCAACTCCGTAATTTGAATCAGTTGATCAATGGCATAATCCTCGAATTCAATTTGAATAGGAAAGCGTGAGGGAAGTCCGGGATTCGTAGCTAAGAATTGCTCCATTTCATCACTATAGCCAGCTAGAATAAGGATAAATTCATTTTTCTTGTCTTCCATACCTTTGACTAACGCATCAATGGATTCCTTGCCGAAATCCTTCTCCCCGCCACGTGCCAAGCTGTATGCCTCATCAATAAATAGGACGCCGCCCATCGCTTTTTTCATCAGTTCGCGTGTTTTCAAGGCGGTATGCCCGATGTATTCACCTACAAGGTCTGCCCGTTCCACTTCAATGAAATGCCCCTTACTCAGTACGCCCATAGCATGAAACATGCGGCCTAGAAGCCGTGCTACAGTCGTCTTTCCCGTTCCAGGGGCGCCCTTGAAAATCATATGGTACACATGAGCATTGCTCATAAGTCCAGCTTCAACACGAAATTGAGAGATCTGCAGGAGCGCATAAATTTCATGTACTAGCTCTTTGACATTTTCTAAGCCTATCAATTGATTCAGCTCTTTGAAAATATCCGATAGCGGCCCCTCCATTGGCGTCTTTTTGCCAGAGATCATCGGCTCGGCGTCGGCAAGGGGTACAGCGCCTGACTGCCCACCTGATCCCTCAACAGTACGCCGCTGACTGCCTGGTTCCGGCTGCCGTAAAACGATGTTGATTTGTCTGGATGGCAAGCTTCTACCACTCATGAGGATCACCTCGTTTACATGATGGTTTATTAGTTCGTATCCACCATCCTACGCTTGGAAACATCATTTTAGACCGTAGCTAGCATAGTTATACACGGTTAGTTGTTACTTGTTCCCTTTAGACTTAGGTTAACATAAGCAAATCTATGAATATCTCCATATCCAACGCGCCGAAGTATCTTTTCAATTCCACATCTGACAAGCGTTCACGCACTGCTTTCTCCTCATAACGTGTACTAACTAGCTTCTCTTCTAACTCACCCACATCATGTGCACCAAAGAAATCACCAAATATTTTAACTTGCTGAATATGTCCTTCTTCAATGGCTAGCCGAATATCGATGCGACCAATGCCTTCAATTCTTTTCGCATGTTGAACCGTACTTTTGGGTGACTTGCCATAATTCCAATCCCAATTCTGATAACGCTCTTCTGAGATGAGATGAATCTGATTCCAGTCTTGTTCAGTAAGCGTGTACGTTGGCACAGATGCTTCATTCACTCCGAAAATAGAGGTAAGAAGCTTCACTCGGAACTCCTCCATCGTCAGGGGTTCTTTTAGAAATTCAACGATATTGGCAACCCGGCTGCGTATGGATTTAATCCCTTTCGATTGAATTTTATCCGGATCAACACGAAGGGCTGACACGACATTCTCTACTTCCGAATCAAACAGAAGCGTGCCATGACTAAACATTCTCCCTTTCGTTGAAAATTGCGCATTACCCGATATTTTGCGTTCACCCACTTGAATATCATTGCGACCTGTTAATTCCGCTTCGATACCAAGTCCATGCAGTGCTTCAACCACGGGTGCCGTAAACTTTTGAAAATTGTGAAAGGAGTTCCCATCATCTTGGGTAATAAAACTGAAATTCAAGTTGCCCAGATCGTGGTATACCGCGCCTCCGCCAGACAAACGACGGACAACGTGCAGGTTATTCGCTTTGACATATTCAGAATTAATTTCTTCTAACGTGTTTTGATTTTTACCGATGATGATGGAGGGTTCGTTAATATAAAAAAGCAAATAACTTTCGCCAGCAGGGAGCTGTCGCAGGGCAAATTCTTCAATGGCCAGGTTGATCCTCGGATCTGTAATTCCTTCATTATCAATAAAAAGCATACCTATTCTCCTTTATTCTAATCCATTAATTTTGTCGTAAGGGTACGATTTAAGGTCAGCATACCAAGGGATGCATAGAAGCGCATCGCTCGCTCATTAAATTCCCAAACATTTAACTCTAGAGATGCAGCTTCGCGCTCTCGCGCCCATCGGGTAGCAGCCTCATAAAGCTTCCTGCCAACACCTTGCCGCTGGTGCGTGGAAGCTACGGCAAGTTCATTTAAGTAGGCATACTTACGTGGAACTAACGCTTCATAGTTCGGACTCTGTTTCATCTCCAGCATAGCTACACCGATCACGTCAGAACCAAGTACCGCTACAAGGATCTCCTTGTCCGACTTCGCCGAGAAGCTCCTGTACCATCCCATTGCTACAACATGATCTAGTCGGGTAAATCGATCTGGCAATGCCTCCGCATGTTCTTCCTGACCCTCTCGAATGATGGCGTTCACAGCATTGAAGTCTTCCAACGTCGCCGATCGCAATAATAGTTCCATCCTTGTTTACCTCCGAAAATTAAATCCAATCGTCTAATGTAGGTACATTTGATTTTTTAACATTGAATTTTTATGCATTAAAATGTATGTTTATGTAATAGTTTAAGGGGATGGAGGTTACATTTCATGCAAACAGAAAGAGATTTTTTCGAATTCATCGATCGCATAGCAGCCAATACTTGGCCAGCAGAAACTAGTTCCATGGTGGATCACTGGCATGTCAGAGCTTCACAGGGTATAACCAAACGGGCAAACAGCGTTTTTGCAGTTGGTTCTTACCCGCGTGAGGATAATTGGCTTTCACGTGTTGAACAATTTTACCATAGTCACGGGCTACCTGCTATTTTCCATATCAGTCATGCATCACCTGAGCATTTGGATCGCCTGTTGCAAGATCAAGGTTATGAACTCGATACTCCTTGTTTAATGATGACGGCTGAGAGTGCATTCGTAGCTGCTAAAGCACTAACGTGCATGCAAAGGAAGTATCCTACCTCCTTATCACTTGATGTAATGATTTCAGAAACGCTAACTCCAGAGTGGTTGGATGCCTTCCTATACCTTGAAAAGTACCCAGAAGAACGTAGGAGCTTCTATCAAGGGTTATGTGATCGGATGCCATCACCTAAAGCTTTTATCACACTGAAGGAACAAGGGCAAATCGTTGCACTTGGCACAGCCATCGTAGAGGGCAAATGGGCTGGTTTCGTCAATGTGATTGTGCATGAAGAGCATCGCGGCAAAGGCTACGGATACGCCATTCTTCATGCCATGACAGCTTGGAGTATTACCCAAGGCGCTACACAGCAATATTTACAAGTTATTACTGACAACTCACCAGCCGTTTCTTTATATGAGAACCTGGGATATCAAACGAAATATGGCTATCATTACCGTGTGAAGTATGATTTGGCTGCTCTTGTATCATCCTAACAAAGAATTTCGTTGGATGAAAGGAGACGATTACATGACTGCCACGAAGGAGAAACCCGTATTCCCACCACAGCACCAGAACCACCAGCCTGGCATAGAATCCGACATGACGCCGCTCCCCGAATTTGAGAAGGCCAGTTATCAACCAGCAGGCAAACTCAAGGATAAGGTCGCCATCATCACGGGAGGTGATAGCGGGATCGGTCGCGCCATTGCTGTTGCTTATGCGAAAGAAGGTGCAGATGTTGTCATCGTTTACCTGAATGAGCATAAGGACGCGGAAGAAACACATCAACATGTAGAGCAAGCAGGCCGGAAGTGTCTGCACATCGCAGGTGACATTGGTGAAGAGAGCTTTTGCAAACAAGTCATCTCGCAAGTTATCAAGGAGTTCGGGAAGCTCGACATCTTGGTGAATAATGCAGCCGAACAACATCCCCAACAAAGCATTACAGATATTACATCCGCTCAACTGGAACGAACGTTTCGTACGAATATTTTCTCATACTTCTATATGACGCAAGCCGCGCTTCCTCATTTGAAGTCTGGCAGTGCTATCATTAACACTGCTTCCATTACCGCCTACCACGGTCACGAGCAATTAATTGATTATTCATCAACGAAAGGCGCCATCGTCACCTTCACACGTTCACTCTCCCTCCAGTTGAATGCCAAAGGCATTCGAGTGAATGGGGTCGCTCCTGGGCCGATTTGGACGCCTCTGATCCCTTCTACGTTTACAGCTCAGGAAGTAGAGGTCTTTGGCTCTACGACACCAATGAAACGAGCAGGACAGCCTAGTGAATTGGCTCCGAGCTATGTATTCTTAGCCAGCGAGGACTCCTCGTATATGGCTGGGCAAATTCTTCATATCAACGGTGGCACCATTGTGAATGGCTAGAAGAGAAAAAGCATGACAGACAGCGGTTCTCCGCTTTCCTGTCATGCTTTCTTTATTTTAGACCAAGCTTCAATTGCAATTTGGTTAAATACCAATTCGTGTAAGCCAACGTTTCTCTCGTATCATGATAAGGCATGAAGAGTACTTCTGACTTTGTCGTGGAGACAAGTGGATCTATGTAGCCCAACGTTTTGGCAATATCAAGTGACCGTGAGCCATGAAACTTATGGGTAACGATGATTGAACTCACAAATGATTTTTCATTCATAATTTGTTTGCTGAACAGTAAATTCTCATAGGTACTCGTCGCATTGGGCTCGATTAAAATGCCTGTTTTCGGCACCCCTTTTTTCACCAAATAGTCCCGCATCCCCTCAGCTTCTGTTAGCTTGGAGCCATTGTGATCCAATCCACCGGTTACGATAAGTTGTTTGAAACGTCCTTGGTTGTACAAATTCACGGCTAAGTCTAGCCGTTCTTGTAAACCTGGGCTCGGTATATCATTGCGCAAAGAGGCACCTAATACAATACCTACATCTACTTGCTTCGGTAAAGTCTGTTGCGGACCAACCTGCACTTTCCACTGGATAAAAACAAGCCATGCAACCAGCAGTGTAAAAGAGATCAATGTAATTTGAAATGTCCTTACAAATAGGCGGTACAACTTAGAAGGCCGTTTGCCTTTAGTCGTATTGGCTTTCCTTTTCGTTGGCGCGGGTATGATGGCGCTTTGTTTCTTGTTCATGCTAGGCTTTACCGGCATCCAACCTACTCCTTATCCAAAAATGCACTTACTTGTCTAAATAAGGCCGGAGCATCCTCGCTCAAACAGATCAAATGATCCGATTTGGCGTGCCAATGCAGCTCTCGCTGCCCTCTCAGCTTACTATAAATATATCGCGCACTTTGCGGATGAATCACTTGGTCTCTCTCCGACTGCGCGATGAGTGTTGGTTTATTCACTTGACTCAGCTCTGGCTTCAAATGTCGAACTAGTCTTGTGAATTGCCATGTAGCAACGAGCGGGGTGGATTTCCCTTTTATTAAAGTGATTTTTCGCTGATACTTCCATTCATCACGCAGGACGTTCAGCAGCCTGCCAGGGCTAACATAGATGACAGCTGTGTTTAACAAAATAAGTTTGCGTACAGGGTACCGAACGGATAAATAAGCAGCTAGAAGACCCCCCATTGAAAATCCCACCATATCAAAGGACCCATAGGTTTCTGTCATTCTGTCCGCATGCCTTTCGGCTGCCTGCACCCAATCTTCCCAACGCGACGCGTGAAGCTGATGACGGCTCTCTCCATTCCAAGGTAGGATCGGCACCTCACATAGCTGACCACGTTCTCGTAAATGCCGAGCTAACGGCTCAACCTCATAAGGTCCACCTGTAAATCCATGGAACAATAAGCACGGTTGTTTCATGAGATCCACTCCTATCTAGCATGAAAGCGTTGTTTATGTTAGTTTATTTTTCTTTGATGGTAATGGTGTTAATCGTGACCTTTTCTTTTGGCTTACTTGGGGAAGAATCTCCACCATTTGGATCTCTTTCCACAGGTGTTTCCGCGATTTTTGCAATAGTCGCCATACCGTCAGCCGTTACTTTTCCAAAAATAGAGTAATTCGGCATCTTGTTCAATGAGGCACAATCCGCACCCGAACAGATGAAAAATTGGCTGCCATTTGTATTAGGGCCCGAGTTTGCCATCGCAACCGTACCTGGTTCGTAGGTATGCGTTGTTTTCAGCTCATCAGCAAATTTATAACCTGGGCCACCTCTGCCGGTCCCTTGAGGATCTCCCGTTTGGATCATGAACGTTTTGATAATACGGTGAAACGTCACGTTATTGTAAAAGCCCTCTTTGGACAAAAAGACGAAGTTGTTCACTGTTTTTGGCGCTTCTTTGGCGTACAGGTCAATGGTGAACGTCCCTTTGGAAGTGGTCACTTCAGCTTGATATGTTTTGTTGGAATCAATGATCATATCAGGAGCTTTGCTCCACTGCTTCGCTCCAGAGGGCGATGTCGCCGGCGATGCTGCTGCAGTTGGAGAAGATGTACTCGTACTCGGCGAAGAAGTCCCGCCAGTTGTTTCTGTTGGTTTGTTACCGCATGCGGAAGCGAGAAGCGTTAGCGTAAGTAAGGAAGCGGTGATTAGCATTTTGTAATTCATTGACTTGGTGGCAAATTTCATTAATTGATCCTCCAGTTTAAATGTGATTGGCATTGCAGGACGTAAGTGCCATCGAGCGATTGCTTGGCGATGAGTAAAAGCTTTATAACGCCATTTTCGGACGTTAAATGCTTGTCCGCCTCGCCCTGAGATATAAGGCCCTTTTAGGGCCTTATTATGCTCGCTTTACGAACTAAGTCCCACTCTTCGGCTTGTCATCCGTTGGCTTACCCGGAGAAAGTGTCGGCGTTGGTGTCGGCTTCGGACTCAAGGATGGACTCGGCGTTGGACTAGGTCCGGTTTCATTGCCATTACCTGGTTTAATCGTTGGCACTGGCGACTGCGAAGGAACTGGCTTCCCAGAAGGTGACGGGGATGGACTGGTCCCATTCCCAGGTGAAGGTGAAGGAGATAACGATGGTGTAGGAGATGGAAGCCCTCCGTTCGGCAACGAATTATCCTTTGGAATTTCGACGGTAGCTACATTCGACTTCGCACCTGGCGTATTCGAACTCGTTTCCATCGGAACGACGTAGTATTGATAGGTTTCCCCACTGTTTATCGTCGTGTCTTCAATTTGCGATTTAGGTGTTTGAATAATCATTTGAGCTTCTGCCTCAGTTGAGCTTTTACGGAACAATTGGTAGCTAACTTTATCGCCTAACGAAGTCCATGCTATTTTCACTTGCTTCGTTTCTGGGACGTAAACGGCTGATACATCCGCAATCCCAGTCGGCGGTTCTTTCAAATCATCTACATTTGCAGGCTTAACAAAGTTTGTAACTGTCTTGCCCGCTAACGACAACGTCATGACTTCCTTGAAAATAGCAGCTGTGCTGCCACTTCCTACCGTCACATAATGCTTGGAATCGACTTTATCAAAGCCTTCCCACACGGCCGCAGTCCATTCAGGCGTATAGCCCACGAACCAGACATCTCGATCGTACTGTTCAATGCCTTTAATATCAAGTCCTGTAGATCCCGTCTTCCCGGCAACTGGCCGATTCAACTTCGCTTTGACACCCGTACCACCTGTTTCTACTACACCTTGCAATAACAAGGTCATGTAGTAGGCAGTTTTCGCCTGCATGACTTGCTTTTTCTCCGGCTTGTATGCCGCAACTTCTTTACCTTGTGAATCGGTTATACGTAGAATCGCATGCGTTTTGTTTTGAATCCCTTGATTAGCAAAGGCCGTGTAAGCTGTCGCCATTTGCAATGGCGATACGCCATCCGTGAGGCCGCCTAGCGCAACTGCCAAATTCTGATCCTTCTGAGCGTTTAAGGTAGTACCTAATTTATTAGCAAAAGCAGTCCCCGTCCCAACACCTATTTTATTTAATAACCAGACAGGTGCTAGATTGTAGGATTTCTTGACGGCTTCAAACATCGTAACTTGCCCATGTG
Organism: Paenibacillus sp. J22P165; assembly: GCF_059692015.1. Lineage (NCBI taxonomy): Bacteria > Bacillati > Bacillota > Bacilli > Caryophanales > Paenibacillaceae > Paenibacillus > Paenibacillus sp. J22P165. Next base: position 170,269 of record NZ_JCAUAP010000002.1, read on the forward strand.
TTTGACGGTCATAGTTTTGTGGTGTATACGAGCCGAAAGACGTCTGCGTATCATCAAGTAACGAATATGGGGTATATTTCCCACTTTCTAAAGCAGGAGCGTAAACCGCAATTGGTTTAAATGAAGATCCTGGCTGTCTTTTCGAGTACACACGACTGAACCCTTTGGTTTTATAATCGCGTCCACCAATTAATCCCATGATACCACCGGTTTTATTATCCAAAATTACCATCGAACTCTGAATTTTTTGACCATCTGTTGCGTCCTTTTGGAAGAAACTCGGTTCCGCGTAGGTTTTCTCAATGTTTTGCTGCGCTTTGATATTCATAGTTGTGTAAATGCGATACCCTTTGGTTAAAAGCTCATCTTCTTCAATACCATACATATCTTCCGCTTCATTTACGACATAGTCTACGAATGAGGCATATGCTTTCGTCCCCGTGCTTACAGTCGTAGGCGGTACGTAATCGACAGCAGCGGCTTTCGCACGCTCAGCCTCTGTAATGTAACCCTGATCCGTCATCAGCCTTAGAACAACAGCTCGACGTTCCTTGGATAAATCAGGATGTGTTAATGGTGAGTATCTCGAAGGCGCTTTGGGTAACGCGGCAAGCGTCGCCATTTCCCATACTTCCAAGTCATTCAAATTCGATTTGCCAAAGTACACCTTGGCTGCTGCTTTAATACCGTAGGCATTACTCCCAAAGAAAATACGATTCAAATATTTCTCTAGAATCTCATCCTTCGTAAACCGTTCATCAAGCGCAAAGGCGATTGACATTTCCGTTCCTTTCCGGAACGCGGTCTTCTCTGAGCTAAGGAATACGTTTTTGGCCAGCTGTTGCGTAATTGTACTACCGCCTTCAACTGCACTCATGTGAACAATATCGGTAACAAGTGCACGGCCGATTGCTCTCAAATCAACACCCGAATGTTCATTGAAGCGCCGATCCTCTGTAGCGATAAAAGCTTGCTGCAGTCGTTCAGGCACGTCTTTGATATTAACGCTTTCCCGATTTTCACCACGATAAATTTTTGAGATCTCTGTGGCAGGTTTGTCTTTCCCATCCTTATCTTTGCCTTCCTCTTGTGCATAAATAAGTGTCGACTCTGTCGTGGAAATAATTTTATCAATATTCGCATCCAAAATTTTGAAGCCGCTCATGATGACAACAATATAGATTCCTGTCGCACAGATCACAGCAACGATTGCAGCAATGATGGTACCCATAATGAGCTTACGTGCACTAAATCGCTTTTTCTTAGAGCCCTTATTATTGCTCTGTTTGGACTCCCTTGGCTTGGTTTGCGGCGTGGATGGACGTCTCGTAGGTTTATCCATATTCACCAACTCCCTTACGTTTCGTTTCTCTCTATTTAGAAGATGAAACCAACAAAAGAACAACCTTTATACAAGGTTGCTCCCAAAAGTTTCTATTCGGTTAGACGTTTCAGTCCATTAAAAAGTTGCAAATTGAAGCGAGAACCCAATTATTCCGTTGCTTCTGCAGCTGCCATTAACGAAACAGCACGCTGTGGTGTGAAGGTAGAGATGGCATGCTTGTACACCATTTGTTGACGTCCTTCGCTGTCAATAATGATGGTGAAGTTATCAAATGCACGAATAAGTCCTCTAATTTGAAAGCCATTCGTTAAATAAACAGTAACGGGAATGCTTTCTTTACGCAGCTGATTTAGAAAATTGTCCTGAATATTAATGGATCGATTCATCAGTATGTCCCCCTTAATGGAATGAAACTTTCGCCTTCACGGCGCTATTTTCTAATGGTGATATTTGTTAATTATATTCTATTTTATGTACAAACTTTCCTGCTAGTATATCACTAATCATTTCGAAATGGGCAGAAAAATTTGCTATGTCCGTCACATCAACCCAATCAATGTCCTTCATATGCCGAAACCAAGACAATTGACGCTTCGCAAATCGACGTGTATCCCGCTTAAGCAGGGTCACGGCATCCTCGAAACTAAGCTCATGCTCCAGATAGCTAACGATCTCTTTGTAGCCAAGTGCTTGCATCGAAATCGCTGACTTTGGGGTGCCAGCGGCAAGAAGCGCTTGTACTTCTTCCACCAAACCTTCATGTATCATCGCATCAATGCGTTCTTCGATCCGCTTATAAAGAAGAGCTCGATCCATCGTTAACCCAATAATACATAGTTCGTAAGGAGATTCTTTTTTCTGGGAGGCCAAATGAGCGGTCATCGTTTCACCTGAGATATGGAAAATCTCAAGCGCTCGAATGACGCGTCTTCGATCGTTCGCATGCAGACGGTCTGCACTTTCAGGATCGATCTCCCGCAGCTTGGCATGCAGGGCCTCTTCCCCATGCGTATTCGCAAAGGCTTCCTGTGCTTGCCGAAATTCCTCATCCATACTGACATCGGTAAATTGATAATCGTAACAAACCGATTCGATATATAAGCCTGTGCCACCTACGATAAAAGGCAGCTTGCCACGCGAGTGGATGTCATGGATTAATCCTTTGACCCGCTCTTGGAATTCGGCTGCAGAAAACGAGTACGACGGATCATGAATGTCAATCAAATGATGCGGAACGATTTGCTGCTCCGCTTCACTAGCTTTGGCAGTGCCAATATCCATGCCACGATAAACCTGCATCGAATCACCAGAAATAATTTCACAATTGAAGCGCTGCGCAATCTCCAAGCTGAGCTTGGTTTTGCCAACTGCGGTGGGACCAAGTAGCACGAGTAATTTCGGCTTGGGAGATGGGGCTAACACAATCGAATCACTCCATACGTTGTTTTCGTTGTTGATCGTAACACATGCTCGAACCCGAGCCGGGCAAACTCTGAACTTTCTCTGTTTTCCTTAAGCACAATACTTTTGCGCGCAACGCGTCTTGCTTCTGCGATCGAAGCCAAACTAACTGCTTCATCGTTCGCACGATGCCGAAGTGGGGATATCGCCTGGGATTCCTCAATCGGACTGCGAAACATAGGATCAAAATAAACAACATCCACACTCTGCGTCTCTAACTTTTGCAAATAAGAAAGGTGATCTGTCCGCCTAACCTCAATGCGTCTCATCGCTGCATTCAACTCTGGTATCTCCGACTGATACTGAGCCAATCCTTCTTGGATGAGCATGGCCGGTATCGCTTCACTTTCCAGAGCTGTAACTCGCCCTTCCTCACCAACTACATAAGAGAAGACGATCGCATCCGACGCTAATCCCGCTGTACAATCCACGATACGGTCTCCTGGACCTGCTCCTGATGCCTCAATGAGTAAATCAGGCTCTCCTCGCTGCATCCGTTTGACACGTACGAGGGACATGCTAGGATGGAAAAAAGTTGCAGGGTGGTCTTCTTCATAGTACCTGATCTCTTCTCTTGTCACAAGCAGAACGGAACTATCCTTATAATTTCTCCTAAGAAGTTCCAAAGAATACTTCTTCCGGGGCACAATTCGGCCACCATATAAAGCTGATAATCGTGCGGCTTCCGCTGCCAATTCGGCAGACGGGTTATACGAAGTTGTCACTAGCACAGGGTTACATCACTCGCTTAAACATTTTTTCTAACTCATACGTTGTAAAACTTACTACGATTGGTCGTCCATGTGGACAAGTGTAGGGGTTCCTACAGCCAGCAAGTCGATCAATGAGCATCTCCATCTCGACAACGCTAAGACCTTGATTAGCCTTAATGGAAGCCTTGCAGGAGCACATGATCGCCGCCTTTTCACGCAGCTTAGCAATATCCAATGCCTTCCGGTCCGAAATGATAAGTTCGCACATCTCTTCGACAATGGACTTCTCCTCGCCAGATGGGAACCAATGTGGATGCGCACGCACTAGGAACGTATTGCCGCCAAAAGCTTCCATAAACACGCCTACTTGCTCAAACAAAGCAAGCCTATCCCCAATGACACCCGCCTCAGACGGTGTAAATTCCAAGGTAATCGGAACGAGTAATTCTTGGCTCGCCTCAGCAGGATTGCCAAAACGCTCATAAAAATATTCATAATTGATGCGCTCATGTGCCGCATGTTGATCAATGAGATATAAGCCCGTTTCATTCTGAGCAATCAAATAGGTGCCATGCATTTGTCCAATCGGGTCCAATCTTGGAAACGTCGGCAGCTTAGGTGCATCGCTATCTTCATTGGAAGGCATCAAATCCATAAATGCCTCATTCGTGCGTCGTTGCTGCTGAATAGAGGTATTGCGATAAGGTGCATGGCTAGAGGACGTGTATCCTTGATTAGTGGATGGCGGCCGTGAGGCTACTGGTGCCACAGGTGCCACTGGTGCCACAGGTGCCACTGGAGATGGCACAGACGTCACAGGAGATGGTACCTGCTGCTGCTGATATGCTGGTGCCGTTTCCTTAATCTGCGGCAGCGTTGGCATCCAAGACTTCTCCGTGCTTTGCGCAACACTTGACTCCGTCAAATTCAGCTTATTCGTATCTTCAGGATCCTTATGATCTTTAAAAAACTCCGCATCCAAATCCATCGATGCGCTGCGTGTTTCTTTCGGAGGCTCCACCGTACGGGTGAGCTCCAATTGCTCCTGGACATATGCACCTTTCGGAGCGGCTGCCGCCTTGACGCCCGTTGGAATCAACACTTGTCGCCCAAATAGCCGCTTCACCTCGGCTTCGATCAATGCCGTTAGCTCCGCTTCCTTACTGAAGCGGACTTCGAGCTTGGATGGATGCACGTTGACATCCACAAGCGCAGGATCCATCCCGATATGCAACGCAGCAACGGGATAACGGTTGATCGGCAGCAGGGTATGATACCCCTGCAGCAGTGCTTGATTCAGCGCGAAGTTGCGCACATACCGACCATTGACAATGGTCGAGATGCCGCCGCGATTCGCGCGCGTCATTTCGGGCTTCGCCACGAAGCCCGTGATGGTATAATCCAAGCTTTCCACTTGGAGAGGAAGCATTTGTTTGGCAATCGCCGTGCCGTAGATGCCTGCAATGACTTGCAGCAGATCCCCGTTGCCTAACGTTTGGAGCAGCACATTTCCGTTATGCTTTAACATGAAAGCAATCCCCGGATGAGCCAATGAAAGACGATATAAATAATCAGAGATGTGCCCAAGCTCCGTCTGGATCGTTTTCATATATTTCAATCTAGCTGGCGTGTTATAAAATAAATCGCGTACCGTCACTTCCGTACCGCGCGAAGCTGCAGTTTCTTCCACACTGCGAATCGTGCCGCCTTCGATGACGATTTTCCGACCTAGTCCATCTGTAGTCGCGCTTGTCACACACTCCAGTCTGGAGACTGAGGCAATACTGGGCAAAGCCTCCCCTCGAAAACCCAACGTGCGGATGGAGAATAGATCTTTGCTCGTCGCGATTTTGCTCGTCGCATGCCGCTGAAAAGCTAATTCACAGTCCTCAAGTGCCATGCCTGAACCATTATCCGATACCCGAATAAGACTCAAGCCACCCTCTTCAATCGTGACATCAACACGGGTACTTCCCGCATCAACCGAGTTTTCAACCAGCTCTTTCACGACCGATGAAGGTCGTTCCACCACTTCACCTGCTGCAATTTGGTTCGCAATATGCTCGCTTAAGAGCTGAATTTTGCCCATTGATTTAGTTCCCCTTTGTACCTTGAATTGAAACCGTGTCCCCTTGAACATTAACCTTCAGTTGTGGGAAATAATCATCAAAGAGATCGACATTGATATAGCTCGCATCATTTACAATCATCAACTTATCCGCTTCAATTGGAAATGCATGCGTTCCTTTGTTATCTGTGATCTCAACAGTTCGATCTGCATTATTCCATGAGATCTTAGCTCCGATTAGAGCGGCAAGTCCTCTTGCTGAAGCATAAAACTTACCTTTCTCTTGGAAGCTACCAAAGCCAAAACCGACATCAACGCCGTTATAAGTAGCACCATGTTTCTTGATCATAACTTGAATATTCGCTATCCCAGATTCATGAAGGGCTGTGATAAATTGTGCAGATACGCCATCAACCTTGAGGTCTGGTGTAATGCCTTCTTTGTTCACTTTCCGCATTTTGGGTGTTAGGTATTCTTCTACAGTCACCTTCAAAACACTATGATCCGGAAACTCAAATAGTTGCTGCACGCTTCCTTTCCCATAGGTTTGCATACCGATTACTTTCGCAACTCCATAATCCTGAAGAGCGCCTGAGAGCACTTCAGAAGCACTGGCACTATTTTCATTAGCTAAAATATAAACAGGAATCCCCAGCGGATTACCCCCGGTAATGTTAACAGGATCATCGACACCATCCCGATCTTTCGTATGAATGAGGACGCCGTCTTTTACAAAATGCTTCGCAATATTCCTCGCTGTTTCCAGATAACCACCGGGATTGTCACGCACATCTAGGATTAACGATTTCAATCCTTTTTCCTGGAGCGTACTTAGTTGTTTGTCAAATTCCTCGTCAGCTTCATCCGAAAAGTCCGTGATTTGAATATACCCAACACCATTGGTAAAGCTGCTGCTATAGACTTCAGGGGAATTCACAGCTTGGCGTGTAATCTCGAACGTTAATTCTTGATCTCCGCGCAAAACGGTAACCTTCACTTTGGTCCCTGCGACACCGATGATTTTGTTCCGAACTTCGTCAATTGACGTAGTAGAGGCGGGAACGCCATCTACTGCACGGATATAATCATCCTTCTGTAGGCCAGCAAGCTCTGCTGGCGAGCCTGGGATTGGTTTTGACACATAAACGCCTTTATCGTCGAGCCCAATCACACAGCCTATGCCTTCAAAACTGTTCTCAAGGGTATTTGAAAATTGACCATAATCCTGCGGTGTGAATAGCACCGTATAGGGATCCTTCAAACTCTCGAGCATTTGCTCAATGTTCTTATTCTCAAGCGCCTCTAAGGAGACGCCGCTCACATGGTTTTCAACCAGTGTTTTTCGTACGAGAACAGTATTCAAATCCTCTTGTGCCATGGCACTCACAGGCATAACGACGGCTAGAGCCGATGCTAATGCTAACGTTGCTTTCAAAGCTTTTTTGCTAAGTGGTGATACTTTCATATGGATATCTCCGTTCAATTGTGATCTGAAGATGAATGTTGAATAACTGCTGATAATAAAAATAGTAAGATTAGTATCCCAGTCTTGATTTTACTGTAGCTTTTGTTTCCACTCATACACCAAATTGAGCGCCTGCAGCGGCGTCATATTGATAAGATCAATCCCCTTCAACTGGTCAAGCACCAGTTGAGACTTGCCGTCATGCTTCTTCTTGACGGCAACTTCAGCCGGGCTGTCCTCTTCGAAGAGGGACAGCTGACGGATCGGGGCTGCCACAGGTTCAGCTGTGGCAGTCGTCATTGCAGCCACGGGTTCCCTCGTGGCTACTTGTACGTGCGGCGCTGCTGCTGCACGCTCTTCAAAGCCATTCAGCAGCGCATACGAGCGCTGAATGATCGCATCCGGCAGCCCGGCAATTTCGGCACAGTAGATGCCGTAACTTGTGCTGGCTGCCCCAGGGATAAGCTTGCGCAGGAAGGTTACCTGCCTGCCGCTTTCTTTCACAGCCATGCAGTGATTGCGCAGATGCCCAAGGCTCTCTTCCAGATGCGCGAGCTCATGGAAATGCGTCGACACGAGCGTCTTGCAGCCGATCTGATCATGAAGGAATTCGATGACGGCCTGAGCAATCGCCATGCCTTCACCTGTCGAGGTGCCGCGACCCAGCTCATCAATGATGACCAGGCTTCGACTTGTGGCCTTCTCCGTCATGACCTGGATGTCCATCATCTCGACCATGAACGTACTCTGCCCACCGATGAGATCATCGGCAGCGCCGATCCGCGTGAAGATCCGGTCTGTGACCGGAATCCGCGCGGAGTTCGCAGGCACAAAGCAGCCGATCTGCGCCATGAGGCAGATCACGGCAACTTGCCGCATATACGTGCTCTTACCGGCCATATTCGGACCGGTAATCAGCAGGATGCGGCCCTGCTCTTGCAACAGGCTCGTCCCGTTCGCAATGAACGAGCCGTCCTGGATGACAGCCTCCACCACCGGGTGTCGGCCGTCTATGATTTCAAGATCGAAGCCTTCGCCGATCTCCGGCTTGCGGAAGTGATGCGCCGCGCTGACTGTTGCCAGCGATTGATAGACATCGGCGGTGGCAATGACCTCCGCCAGCTTTTGCAGTCTGGAGATGTGCTTGGAAATCCGGTCGCGCAGCTCCGTGAACAGCTCATACTCCAGATCGATCATTTTATCTTGCGCTTCCAGAATGAGCGCTTCTTTTTCTTTGAGCTCTGGCGTCACATAACGCTCTGCGTTTGCAAGCGTCTGTTTACGCTCGTAGCGGCCTTCCTGCAAAGCGGACATGTTGGCCTTCGTGACTTCAATAAAGTAACCGAAAACTTTGTTGTAGCCGATTTTGAGCGACTTAATGCCCGTTGCTTCACGTTCTTGACGCTCCAGCTCAGCAATCCATTGCTTCCCGTTCTTACTTGCCTCACGAAGCGTATCCAAGTAAGGCTGATAGCCTTCGCGAATCATTCCCCCGTCACGAATGGATACAGGTGGCTCATCCTCGATGGCATTGGCAATCCAAGACATGACGTCATCACAGACGTCCATATTTTCAACGAGCTTCCGCAGTGTTTCGGATCCAGATGTGGCACATAACTGCTGGAGCATCGGAACTTGCTGTAAGGAGTGCTTCAGCGCAATCATATCGCGGGCATTGGCATTGCCATAAGAAATGCGGGCAACTAGACGCTCTAAATCATAGACTTCCTTCAGAGCTTGCTTCACGTCTTCACGTACAATCAATTGATTATAGAGGAGATTGACGGCTTCTAATCTTTCTTCAATACGAGCCACGTTCATCAGCGGCTTCTCGATCCAGCGGCGCAGCATCCGTGCACCCATTGCGGTTACGGTTTTGTCTAAAAGCCATAGTAATGAACCTTTTTTGGCACGTTCACGAACCGTTTCAACGAGTTCTAAGTTACGACGCGTAAATGGATCCATCGTCATGAATTGATCCGGTTCATAGATACGAATGTGCTTTACGTGTGTAAGTGCTCTTTTTTGAGTTTCTTTTAAATAGGCAAGTAGTAATGCGACACCTTGTCGACTGATACTGGATAAGTCCGCTAGCGCAGCATCTTCAGCGAAATGCTCATCAAGCAAGGCTTCATCCGCGTTCGTCCATTCCGTCAGCACCATGTTACGGCCCCAAGCTGCGCCCGATTCACGAATCGTAGTCAGCAAAGCTTGATTCGTTACAATTTCGGAAGGATTATATACATTCAACTCATCTGCCACGAGTTCCCATGAAGGAGGCAGCTGCGTCGTATAAAGCTCACCTGTTGAAATATCACACGCTGTAAACGCGTAACCATCCGCTTGGTTTACCAAAGAAACGATGTAATTGTTGACAGATTCGCCTAACAACTTACTGTCCATTACGGTACCTGGCGTAACGATCCGAACAATTTCGCGCCGCACAACACCTTTGGCTTCTGCAGGATCCTCGACCTGTTCACAGATGGCGACTTTGAAACCTTTTTCAATTAAGCGGGACATGTAGTTGTCTGCCGCATGATGTGGAACGCCGCACATCGGAATTTTCTCTTCACCGCCACCTTCACGGCCTGTTAACGTAATTTCAAGTTCACGGGATGCATTAATCGCATCCTCAAAAAACATCTCATAAAAATCGCCCAGACGAAAAAATAAAAAAGCATCTGGCACCTGTGCCTTCACGGCTAAGTATTGCTGAATCATCGGCGTATATGTAGCCAACTCGTGTTCCTCCAACCTATTGCAAAATAAATAGTGAACTCTTTGAAACTATCAATCTTATTTTCAACGATACACAACCTCATAGAAATCATTCTGCTTGCCGCAGGTAAATCGCCCCCGGGCAAGCAGAACAATGGAATTCGTGTACAGCCTTCACATGCCACACATTTTTAGAAAAACCAACGGCTAACTATCTACTAATCATCTCTAACTCTAGGATGCAATAGATAATCTATTATAACATGATTTCTTCGTCAAAAGCTTCTTTACGCACACCGGGTGCAATTTTCCAAGCGATCCGAATGTCTGCCATTTCGCGCCAAGGCAGCATGGAGGTGATCTGTAATCGAAGCCCTTCCAACGCCCCTGCATAGAGCTCATACCCCTTGAGTTGCTCCAAATCCTTCCAAAGCTTGGCAACCTCACCCTGAATCCTGATCTTATCACCCTTGTAATAGGCCGCTTGGATATCGAGTTCTTGCAGCGGCTTCCGCGGCAATCGCCAGTAATTATTAACAATCAATGCGGCAAGTGCGAACACACCTCGTGTAATGGTGGGAGTCTGTAGCCAGCTTGGCAGAGTTCGGTATTCGAACCCGCCATGTGACTTCTTGCGGAAGTCACCTAAATAGCCATACCTTGGACGCCGACCGCGGGTTGATTCGTCTTCAATTAAGATCAGCGGCAGTGCGAGATAATTGTCCAGCACTCGCAGCAGATGTACATTCATCCAGCAGCGGCTAAAATGGATGTGGCCGCCAAGCGGGTAGCCTCGTACGGGCATGCCGCCCGAGCACCATGCTAAGCTCTGGTCTGTAATCTTCCGTGCAGCAATCCCCATGGTCACTCGCACATTCTTTACAAGCTGCAGCGGATCAACGCTGGGCTGCGGGCGCAGCTCTGCTAGCGGCAGAATCACGCGATGGCCGCTCAATACGATGGCATCGCTGCCCACAGTGCCTTCCCGGGTTAAGAAACGGTCGGCGAAGACGACCTTACCCTGCGGATTCACCAGCAGGAACTCGGGATCGCAGCCGAGCATCACTCGCTCTTTCCGCTCCAGCTCTTTCGTGAGTGAATCATCATAATGATCAATCGCTTGTGCAAAGAGCTGTGCCAATCTCCCGTTCAGCTTTGGAACGGGATCTACATCTAGCACGAGCGTATGCCCGCTAGGCGTGATACCGATGGTGACAAGGCCATAGTCTAAGCCAAGTGCGTAAATGGCTTTAACGGATTCCCGGCTCGCTCTGCGAGCGTGGAAGTTGATTTGAGCTGTTCCAACTTCTATGTAAGCTGCGTTCACACTATATTGTCTCTGATGTTGCAAGGATTTCTCCGCAAGCAGAACGGTCTCCTTTTTTTCATAGATGAGAAGCGTTTGTAAGTGAAAAACAGCCACTTTATATTTAAGTATAAATGGCTTCGCTTCCTTTTTCCCCTGAGCTGAGGCAGCATGGGATGCCATTGTCTTCATCCCGTGAAGCTGAAGTATCTCCTCCCGCTTCCTTCGATTCTGAGCGCGCATGATCGCTTTAATGGGCTGCAGAGCAGCCTGGTGGGGATATTCATCATGTGCAGCGCCCCAATGCAATATGATCTGTCCTTGCCAGTTCTCAGGAAGCCTGGACCCACTAGGAATCCGAATTCGTTCAGCAAGCTCAAGTGCATCTTTCTCCTGAGCGTGCAGGAAGAAGGTTTCCACACTAACACCCCCTCATTTCAAGCTTTGCTGCTTGTATCTAAACGCATCCTGCCCAAATGTGTGTATACAACAAAAAAGAGGGCAAATGCCCTCTGCCGAACCTCTTTAGCCCGCATATACTGGCGTATAAAGTTCCTTAATCCAGTTCATCCTCGAGCAGATCGGCGTCTAGATCCTCAAAATCCCCATCGCCACTGTCATCGAAATCCACGTGCTTATCGTCGAAATCATTGCAGCCGTTGGTGCAAACGACTACACAAACTTTGGTTTCGGCGATGAGTTCCACTTGGAATTCGCGTTCTACCCGAATGACAACGCCGCTGCCGCTGGAAGAGATACTTGCTTCTACGCAGTTCGGCTCTTGCGTTGCGACAGCGGATACTTCGGCTGTCGTCGACTTATGTTTTTTGTCCAGGTAGCTTAGTCCAACGATTTCTACATACGATACGGTTTCTTTTGCTACGTCTGTTTTGGTGTTACGATCGTAAGAATACCAGATGTTGATATCGTAAGTACCAACTACCTCTACGCCCTCTCCAGATGAATGGACAGCCTCGAATTGGTTATTAATAATCCAAGCGCCCAAAATACTGGTTGGAGAATAAGGCGGAGTCACGGTATGACTTACATGAGAAAATTTGCGACCTTTACCGCAGACAGCCTTTGTAATGATCTCTCTGCATTGCAAATCTTTATCTAATGACATCCTTTCAACCTCCTCCATACAATCATTCATTACAAGTGTATGCAGGACAGTAGTCTAGAGTGACAATTATTTTATATTATTTTTGAGATTCAAAAATACTTATATCTGTCAGAGTCAACCCGCTTCAGGGCGGTGTTTTTTTTGCTTTTTGGCAATAGCTAAGTAGTGCATTAACTCCCTGTTAAGCTGTAAAATCGCTGATCTCACTTCGAATTCTTCACGACTCTCAGGCAAGGGCATCAATTTATATCGGGCAACCAGCTCTTGTAATTCTTTCTCCGCAGCCCCTGTATAATAGTCTTCCTTGACAGTTTGGCTAATATCTTCGAAGATCGCAGCGACTAACTCTCCCTGAGGTAAAGTCTGATACACACCGGCCACTAGATCAATCATCCGATGTATTGATTCGAGCTGTTCGCCTCGCATATAGAAATACACCCGCCAATAAGGATCCCAGCCGAACAACAACGTATTGTCCATTGAACGTTTTGCCATTAAGGCGCCATTTTCGATTTCCTCACTAACTTCCAGCAGCTCTTTTCCATCCCAAATGACTTTGTTGTCCCGAAGATGCTTGGCAATGTTAATAAATATAGCAGAAAATAATTCCTCAATTTTTCGTTTATGCGCGTTCAGTGAGGTGTCTGCCTTCGGCATGTAAGCGATATTGATGAGGGTCGCTGATCCCAGTCCAATGACTAACAAAATCAGCTCGTTGAGCACGGACTGCCAGTCGGCTGACTCATATGCAAAGAGATGCAGCATCACGACCGCGCCTGTTACAGCCCCCTCGGTAATCCGTAGCCGAACTAGAACGGGAAACACGATAAGAATAAACAAACTAACGACCCAGATATGGAAGCCAAGCACGTTAAACAAAATTGAACCAATGAATAAAGCCAGAATGGATGCCGCGATACGGTGTAGGGCACTCTGAATGCCTTTCTTCTTCGTCACTTCAATACCCAGAATGGCAAGAAGTCCCGCTGCCCCTGGTGTATGAACCCCTAATATATACGCCAAGTACATCGCGATTATGACGGCAACTGCTGTTTTGAGCACACGAAAGCCCATAGCGTTTTCACCTCTTTACAGGTTATTCTATGGGCTCATTATTTCATTTTGCATGGTGTTGTGGCAAGCCTCTCTCTATTACCGATGTTTCGTTAGTTTTTTCTCTAGGTTGGCAACAAGCTGATACATCACCGTAGCGACTAAAGCAATAACGAATAAGGTGGATATCACTAGAGTGAAATTAAAGACTTGAAAGCCGTATATGATTAAGTATCCCAGCCCCTTCTGGGACACTAGAAATTCTCCGACGATGACGCCGATCCAGGCCAAGCCAACATTGACTTTCAGCGTAGAAACAATAGTGGGAAACGAAGCGGGCAGTATGGCTTTGAGAAAAACTTTACGCTGATTGCCACCGAATAATTTGACAACCTTAATGTAATTATGATCCACTTCCTTGAAGCTGCCGTATACAACAAGCGTCGTAATAATAACCGTAATCGACAGTGTTGTCGCGATAATGGAAAGTAGTCCAGGCCCGAAGCCTACAATAAATAAGGGCCCTAGCGCTACTTTCGGCATACTATTGAGCACGACAATATAGGGATCCAATACTCGCGATAGAAAAGGAGACCACCAAATTACGACCGCTAAGGCTGTTCCGAAAATAGTCCCCAAGAAAAACCCAATAATCGTTTCTTCTACAGTGACAGCTACATGAGGAAGAAGCGTTCCGTCAAGCAACTTCTCCCATAGCAGCTGAAATACTTTAGATGGATAGCTAAAAAGCAGCACATCAATCCATTTCAATCGCGATGCCATTTCCCATATGGATAAAAATAAGACTAAAATCGCGCATTGAAAGAGGCGGACCCACTTCGTTTCTTTCTTTATTGCTTTCAAAAAACGCTGATGAACATCCTGCTTTAATTTCTCATTCGATTGGTCTTTGAGGATGTGCTGCTCATCTCGATTATCCATGCTGCACACCCCCGAATTCCTGCCATATTTGTCGAAATAGTATATGAAATTCAGGCAATTCTCTCGCTTCAAAAGGTACGGCTGCCCGAACAACGTCTGGCATTTCGAAGGATCTGCGAATACGCCCTGGATTCGGAGCCAACACAATAATGCGGTCACTCATGGCAATAGCCTCTGAAATATCATGCGTGACTAGTATCGCTGTTTTCTTCTTTGCGCGCAGCGTCTCTACAACCAAATCTTCTAACTGCAGCTTCGTCTGATAGTCCAGTGCGGAAAATGGCTCATCCAATAGCAGCAATTCCGGTTCCGTTGCCAAGGTTCGGACGAGCGCAACGCGTTGCCGCATGCCCCCTGATAGCTGCGCGGGATAATAATCTTTGAAAGCAAGCAGACCCATCTCTTCCAATAAGTGAAGCGCCCCCTGCCTCTTCTCTTTCGTCAGTGAGCCTGCGATTTCCAACCCCATACAAGCATTAGCTTCAATCGTTCGCCAAGGAAATAAGTAGTCCTGCTGCAGCATGTAGCCTACTTTTGCCGAAGGCCCCTGCACACGATGACCGGCTACGGTGACCCTGCCAGAGGTCGGCGGAAGGAGTCCCGCAATGATGGATAAGAGCGTTGTTTTGCCACAACCGCTAGGACCAATCAAACTGACAAACTCGCCTTTTGCAATGTTGAACGAAATTCCTTGGAGGGCCAGCGTGGCTCGCTCTTCTGTGACGTAAACCTGCGTGACATCCCCAACCTGCACAGCTGTTTCCATGGCGCCTAACCTCCTCTTATCTCCATCTTGCGGGAATATCTTTAGTACTTCTTCACATTCGTTTTCGCTTTTTCTGCAAAGGAATTATTCACTAATTTACTCCATGCTACTTTCTCTTTCAGTTCGCCTGCTGATGCCATGACATCGAGCAAATTGTTCCACTCGGCTTCATCCACAATGCCATCTGGGGCGAAGGAGCCTTGATCTTTATAGCGTTTCACTACATTTTTGACAATCGCGACATCAATATCTTTAAAATAAGGCAAAACTGCTTCGGTGATTTCATCCACACTTTTCGCGGCAACCCATAGCTGCGCCCGTTGAATGGCATTCGTGAACTTCTGAATCGTGCTTGCATTCGACTTCAAAAAGCTTTGCTTCGCCATGAAGACGGTATACGGCAAATGTCCGCTTTCTACCCCAAAGGATGCCAACACATACCCCTTGCCTTCTTTTTCAATAATGGACGCCTGCGGTTCGAAAAGCTGTACATACTCCCCTGTGCCTGAGGCATATGCAGAAACAATGTTAGCAAAATCAATATTTTGGATCAGCTGTAAATCCTTCTGTGGATCAATGTTGTGCTTCTTCAAGGTGAATTCGCCTGCCATTTGTGGCATGCCACCTTTTCTTTGGCCAAGGAAAACTTTTCCTTTCAATGCGTTCCAATCCAACTTATCCACTTTGTTGCGCGCAACTAGGAACGTTCCGTCCGTTTGAGTAAGTTGAGCAAAGTTGATTACTGGATCATCTGACCCTTGTTGAGACACATAAATGGATGTTTCCGAGCCTACTAGAGCAACGTCAATGGCATTCGAGAGCAGCGCGGTCATTGTTTTATCTCCGCCAGGTGTAGTTGTGAGCTCAACATCAAGCCCTTCATCTTTGAAAAACCCCTGTGATAACGCGACATATTGCGGTGCATAGAACAAGGAACGCGTCACCTCACCAATGCGCACCTTCGTCGTTTCTTCCGTTTTGGTTCCACACGCCGAAGCAATTAAGCTTAGGAGCAGAACGACGGATAGTGTAAATCCCCATCTTTTCCGATTGTTCATATGACGTCCCTCCGATTCGAATTGTAATGTATCGTATGCAAGAGCCCAGACGTCGGTTAATGGTTCTTACAGAAAAGCTTGAGGAGTCCATAAAATTTGGGAAATTTGACGAAGATACGGAGGATACGTTTGTGCATGTGTACGAAGACATGCTAAGGCATGGGAGATGACTGACAAACAGCAACACGAAAAAACAGCTTCCCCAGACGGATAACCGTCAAGGGAAAGCTGTTTCTAGTACTTCCTATTGCTACTATGCGCCTAACTACTGAAATCCTCTAAATGCCGTATACTTCCGAGTACTTCTCTTCCAAATACGCAACCAGATATTCCGGATTTAACGGTTCTCCTGTGACTTGCTGAATGATTTCATTAGGCGTGAGCAGTTTACCGTGCTGGTACACTTTCTCCGTCAACCATGCTTTGATAGGTGCCAGATTGCCTTCAGCAATTAAGCTATCAAAGTTCGGCAGCTCTTTCCGGAGCGTGTTCGTGAATTGCGCCGCGTACATGTTCCCAAGCGCATACGATGGGAAATAGCCGAAAGCGCCGCCAGACCAATGAACATCCTGCAGGACACCTTCTCCGTCATTCGGTGGTGTTACCCCTAAATACTCCTCGTATTTCGCATTCCACGCCGCTGGAAGATCTGCTACGGCAATCGTACCGTTGAATAACCCTTTTTCAAGCTCATAGCGAATCATGATATGTAAGTTATACGTGAGCTCATCTGCTTCAATTCGGATGAGAGATGGCTCAATATGGTTAATGGCACGGTAGAAATCTTCGACACTAACATCATCAATTTGCCCGCTAAACGTCGTCTGAAGCTCACCATAATAGCGATCCCAGAATTGTTTGCTGCGACCAATGACATTTTCCCAGAAGCGGGACTGTGACTCGTGAATCCCCATGGAAGTACCTGTGCAGAGATTCGTTCCAACGAGGTCTGTTGAAATATTTTGCTCATACAGCGCATGTCCGCCTTCATGAATCGTCCCGAACAAGGCCGAAGTGATATCATTGGGCAAATAACGTGTCGTAATACGCACATCACCTGGGTTCAATGCTGTAGCAAAAGGATGGACAGTTTCATCCAGGCGACCTGCTTCGAAATCATATTGCATTTGTTTCAAAATTGACAGCGAGAATTGCTTTTGCTTACCGATATCAAATTGTTGATCTAAGAAGGTACGATTAGGCTGGTTGGCTGAAGCGGCGATCCTCCCTAGCAATGGAACTGCTTTTTCCCGTAGGGTGCCGAATACCTCATCTAACTTCTCAACTGTCATTCCTGGCTCATACATATCCAACAATGTGTTATATTTATGCCCTTCATAGCCCCACAACTCGATAAATTCTTGTGTAGTCGCTACGATTTTCTCCAAGTATGGTTGGAAGGAAGCCCAATCAGAAGTATGCTTAGCGCTTTCCCAAGCAGACTCTGCCTGAGACGTTAATACGACATAGGCCTGATATTTTTCAGCTGGTATTTTTTTGCTGCGGTCATATTCTTTTTTGCATTCTTGCACCATTTTACGGGAAATGGGATCTAATTGGTCCAGTTCAGCTGGCTGCATGAAGAAGTCGAGATAACTTCCCATTTCATCCGACGTAGACATCCGAAACACCTCGGTGGAGAGCTCACCGACAACTTCGGAACGCGTTTCAATCCCTTTTTTCGGAGCACCTGTCCGCATGTCCCAATAAATCAAAGAGATTGCCTCTTCGTACTGCTTCATTTTACGAACATAAGATTTGAACGATGCCAATTTCGCATTTACAACACTAACACTCATGTGCTCATCTCCTTCAAGTTTTCGATAGAAAACTAGTTTCGGAAGCATATGCTCCCAAATGTTTCAATATTTATCATACTTCCTACGAGGGAGAGAATCAAATTTCCATCTAGATGTGGTACAATATAATAATGCCTTGGAATGACTGGCTGTTTTTGGTGCAACTACACGAGGGAGATGACCGGAATGAACATCACGTTTACGGATACAGCGAAACAACGATTGTCACCATATTTAGATCAAAACAACACCTTACTGAAGCTCGTTTTTGATACGGAAGGCTGCGGTTGTTCGGTGAATGGTGTGCCTACTTTGTGGTTGGTTACGAAAGCAAATGCCGATGATATTTCCGCTGTGACAGACACTTTTCAATTGATTTATAAAGCGAAGGACGAGATCTTTTTCGAAGAGAACATGAAAATTGACTTCCACGACGCAAATAAATCTTATATACTAAAGAGTAATAATCAGATTTACAATGCGGGTATGAGCTTAGTCGATAAACGATAATGCTGCACAACATAGAAACGCAGCCAACAACTTACCTGGAGGGAACACCATGTCTTTGATTAATGAAATTTTGAGCTACAACAAAGAATTCGTAGAAACGAAACAATATCAAGAGTTTTTGACAACGAAATTTCCAGACAAAAAAATGGTAGTCGTCACTTGTATGGATACACGGCTAGTTGAATTACTGCCTAAAGCTTTGAACCTACATAATGGGGATGCCAAAATTATTAAAAATGCCGGTGCCATCGTCTCTCACCCCTTCGGCAGTCTGATGCGCAGTATTATTGTCGCTGTGTATCAACTGGAAGCTGATGAAGTTTTCGTCATTGGTCATTATGATTGTGGGATGACGGGGCTTAACTCCGAAACGGTTCTAGCTAATGCGAAGGCAAGAGGTATTTCGGACGATGTCGTCGAAACGCTGGGACATGCTGGTATTGATTTGAAACGCTGGCTGACTGGTTTCGAACATGTGCGCGATGGCATTGAGAAGAGCGTTAATATTATTCGAAATCATCCATTATTACCTAAAAATTTACCCGTTCACGGTCTGATCATCGATCCGGAAACAGGTCGTTTAGATCTCGTAGATTCGGCTTATCCACTCGCTCCAGAATTGTTATAGTAACAAAAAAGAGTAGATCCAGTTTATCTGGACCTACTCTTTTTTCATTTTACCCATTCGATTATGGCTTAATTGATCTGATCAAACGTTTGGCTTCCCCATTCGGCGTGGAAACAACTTCATAAATATTGATAAATGAGCCTGATGTATCTTGTTCCGATCTTAAATTTGGAAATTCTAGGAATTGAATACCGGACATTATTTTTTGCTGACCTGTGAAGGTCATTGTTTTGGAGCTCAGTAGACGTCCTTCCATGTCCACCACTTCAAACAAGAGCGAGGAGAAATTCGCATCCGTGATCACTTGTGCTTGACGCTGCACATCCAGATCTAACCGCATACGGTAACCATACCCGCCGTCTTTGCTATAGGTCGTACTTATCGAGTAATCGTCAAAATCGATCGTAAATGGATATACGGAGATAGGACCCGTCGCTGGTACAGGCTGCACTTCTGCCTTGTATGAGCCAAGTGCCAATCGGCTTGTATCATACAGATTTAGCGCAAGCTTATCCGCATCCTCACTATCAGGTACCATGTACGAGTAGCTCATCACATAGCTTGTATTCGGAGCGATGCTCTTCGCCACATTGGTTTGACGAACACCTGTATAGGTGTAGCCATCTTCGTTCGTTAAATCCGTTTGAATATCCGGCAACGTTAAGGTGGATGTGCCTTTATTCGTTAATTTGTATTTTCCAACTACCGTCTTGTAACCGAAATCTGAATTCACACTCAAACCCAGCTCAACCAGAGACATATCCACGTTGGAATCAATCGCATTCGAGGATGTAAATTTAAAAGATTCACCGATCTTATAATCTTGTGCAGCTGCATAGGTTGTACCTTCACTCGCAGCACCTGCACCCGCAAGTGAGGTAATAGCTACTGGCAGGGAGGATACTTGTTTCGTATTGTTATCCGTATTCCCCGTATTCCCCGTATTGCCATTGCTGCCTGTCCCTGTTTGCGGTGTTGTTGACGCAGCTGTAGCTTGTTTCTCGAGCAAAACAAGTTGTAACGCTTCAGGGCTAAGCGCCGCTGGCACCACGCCTTGGAAACGGAACGTAGTGGATTCATTTGGTGATAAATACGATGTGCGCACCGCGTTATCACTGGATGTCACGCCAACGTTGCCACGATTTGCCTGGAACTCTGCTGTTAAGTTAGGAATCGTGATAATGCCTTCACCTTCGTTGGTCAACGTCACATTCGCCTGAACGTGCAACCCATCGGATTGTTGGACAGCCGTTGCCCAAGAAGTCGCGATGACTAGGCCTTTCAAATCATCATTCGATTCTGTAATTGGATAAGCCACTTTGTCGCCAATTTTGCCAACTGAGAAAGTTTTCGCTGCATTCAACGTACCGAGTACCGTCGTTTTCACTTTGCCCTTAGGAGAGAAAAGCAAGGACAGTTTACTCGTGTCGAGAGAAGCTGGTACAGCCGCCTGTATTTTCACGGTCACTGGTTGGTCAGGAAGCAATGTGCCCACACTTGCAACGAACTGAGCGCCATAGGTCAATCCTTTACTATCATAGAAATTGAGTTCTAGACCATCTGGCAGTTTTACGCTGGAGGTACTCTCATTGGCTAATGTGAGATCTGTATAGAGCATCCACACGCCGTCTTTGTAAACTTTATAACTTTTTCCTAGTCTGGCGGTTACTATTACTTCTTCAGCTAGCGTTGTATCAATCTCTTTTAAATTAATAACTGCTTGCTGCTCCAGCGTTTGACCTGCATCAACCATCGCAGATTCGACAGAAAGCGCACCAATCTCTGATGTCGTGTTATTATTCCATCTGAAAATATCAACCTTCAAATCGGAAGGGGTCAGATTGTTCGGAATTTCAGACGTAAATTTGAACGTCCCCGTCTCTCCTGCTTTCACACGTGCTACTACCTTCTCATTAAGCTTCGCTGTATACGTAATGCCATTCGCATCTATGACTTTTACGCCATAATTATTAAAATCGACGATGGAGTCACCATGATTGTTCAAGCCTAATGAGAAACGAAGTGATCCATCTTCAGCCCCTACCGATAATGACACTTTGTCTAATGTGAAATAGACGGAATCACTTAGAAATACACCTTCCTTGCCAGCGAAAGCTGAGGTTGCCAGAGGAAGTGTTAGAAAGCTAGCAGCAGTTAGCAGTAAAGCTGAACGACTGAGCAGTCTTTTCATTTTACGTTGTTGGATCACAGGAAGTCCTCCTTGTAGTTACAATTAGTCAGAACGCAATGCGTCAATCGGACGCAGCTTGGATGCTTTGTTAGCCGGATATAAACCGAATACCACACCGACTAATACAGAGAATAAGAACGAATAAAGACCTACATTAAAGGAAAGGCTGGTCGATTGTTTCGGGCTGAAATACGGCAAAGCATAGGAGAAACCAATCCCGAGCAAGAGTCCGATTAAACCGCCCATGCCACTGATCACAACCGCTTCAACTAGAAATTGGAGCAAAATATTGCGACGTTTAGCACCAATCGATTTGCGAATCCCAATTTCACGCGTCCGCTCACTTACGGTTACGAGCATAATATTCATGATCCCGATTCCTCCGACGAGCAAGGAAATCAATGCAACCGCCACTAATTGATTCGTAAGGGTATTGGTTGCTTCTGTCCGTGCTTTCAATAGCTCGTCCTGGTTCGTTAACACAAAGCCGGTATCACTTTTGAACTTATACGTCAGGTATTGTTTCATTGTTTCCTGTGCGGTATAAATATCGTCTTTTGTTGGTGCTTCAACATAAGTTGTTCGAATCTGTCCCAGCTTAAATTGACGTCTGGCGGATTCTAGGGGTACGATGACAGAGCTGTCTACCGAAGCTCCCCCAATGTTAGAACCCTTTTCTTTCAATGTCCCGATGACGCTGAAAACAACACCATCAATGTTGATGTTTTCGCCAACTGGATCCAGTGTCCCAAAGAATTTTTTCGTCACTTCACTGCCTAAGATCGCGACGTTAGAACGAAACTCAAGATCTGTCGGAGACAAATTTCGACCTTTATCAATACTGGCTTTAATGATGTCGAAATAGCGATCATTCGTCCCCAGCACGTTATATTTTTCTTGTGTGCGATCATACTTCACATTAGAGCCGTTCTTCGACATCGTTGGAGCAATGGATTTGAATTCCGGGAAATTCTCGAAATTCATCAGATCATCATAGCTCAACTGAGTCGCACGCCCGTTCCCCGTAGCTGTTACGACCAGCAAATTCGTTCCCATGTTCTCGTATTGCTTCGCAATGGCTTCTGATGTTCCTTGCCCAATGGAAACGAGTGTTACAACTGAGCTGACACCAATAATAACGCCGAGCATGGTCAGAAATGTACGCAGTGGACTCGAGATGATCGTCCGAAGCGACATCCGAATCAGTTCACTTACCTTCATACGCTCACCTCTTGCTGCAATTGCGGCTTCTTCGTGTCATTCCGATAATCGTCCACGATGACACCGTCACGAAGGGCAACGACACGCTTCGCATTATCCGCGATATGATGATCATGCGTGATAAGAACAATGGTGTTCCCTTGAGCATTCAATTGCAAGATAAGCTCCAGTACTTCCTCTCCTGTACGAGAGTCCAAAGCACCTGTCGGCTCATCCGCTAGAATCAGCGAAGGAGAGATGGCCAGTGCACGCGCAATGGCTACCCGCTGCTGCTGACCGCCTGACAACTCACTTGGCCGGTGATGACCACGTTCGCCCATGCCAAGCATTTTCAACATCGCATTCGCACGTTCCTTACGCTCTTTCTTCGAAATGCCAGCATAGATCATCGGCAGTTCAACGTTCTCCATCGCGGTTAAACGAGGCAACAAATTAAATTGCTGAAAGATAAAGCCGATCTTCTGATTTCTCAGCTCCGCCAGCTCATTGTCACTCATACGCTCCGTTACAACACCGTCTAACGTGTAGCTGCCTGAGCTCGGTATGTCCAATAAACCGATTGTATTCATCAAGGTTGATTTGCCGGATCCGCTTGGACCGATAATGGCGACAAAATCACCCTCGGCGACAGATAAAGATATATTGCGGAGAATGGGAAGATCTTCCTCGCCGCGCCTATAGGTTTTCGTAATATCTTTTAGTTCAATGATATTCATCCCGCACCAGCTCCTTTCAGGGCAGCATTATCTGTTACCGCCGCCACCAGCATTACCGCCAACTTGGGTACGCTGTGCAGCCCCGCCTCCGGCATTACCACCACCGGCTGCGCCGCCAGCTCCACCTGCACCACCTTGTTGGAAGCCACCGCCGCCACCAAAGCCGCCTGCTCCACCAGCTCCGCCACCTTGCTGGAATTGCTGTCTTAAGCGATTAATTTCGTCTTGGCTTAAATTTTGCTGTCTTCTTACAGCAGCAGGCAATACGACTTTATCGCCTTCTTTAAGACCTTCCGTAATCTCAATTTGCGTTGTGGAACGAATACCAATTTTCACTTCATGCTCAGGTTCTGTTGTTCCATCCGCTTTCTTCACCGTAACAACTCGTTTACCGCGTTGCAGTTGAAGCGCTTCTGGCGGGATATAGAGCACATCTTTTTTATCTTGAATCAAGATTTCACCAGTTGCCGTCATCCCATACTTCAACAAATTATCTTTGTTCTCAGTCGCCAAAATGACATCGTAGAAAGTAACACCATTCGTTGTGGTACCTACCGTAGAAACTTGTGTCACCTCAGCTGGGAATGGACGTCCTGGGAACGAGTCGACCTTAATTTCAGCTTTCATGCCTACTTTAATATTAGGTAAATCTAGCTCATCCACTTGCACGGGAAGCTGCATTTTGGCAAAACTTGCAACAGTACCAAACTGCGTACCGCTTTGAACTCTTGTACCTGGTCGGAAGTTGGCCAGAATATCCACTTTTTTATTTACGAAATCTGTCGAGAATACACCATCGAAAGGAGCAAGAATTTTCAATCCGGTTACGCGATCTTGTGCCGCATCAACTTTCAGCTTCTGACGCTCTAGTGCAGCTTGAGCCGTAGTTATATCATCATCTAAGGTATCATTAAGGAAGGCTGCAAGCAGATCTCCTTGATGTACAATTACACCTGTTTTGAAAGGCAATGTGGAGATACTACCCGTCGTTCCTGCGAGAACTGTAGCAACTTGCACGTACTGAAGTGCTGCTTTCCCCTGCGAATCAACTGTACGTCCGCCAATCGTCGCAGATCCCATTGCATTCAAACCTGCATCCATGGAATTGTCATTCTTAATTTGAATATCGATATCAACAAGCTTGCCACCCTTACCATCCGATTTCGGATCTTTGGAAATGGCTGCTATTGTTCCTGTTTTGGTGATCATGAAGCCATCCACCGTTATGTCTATGGTATCGCCTTTATGTAGTTGTGCAGCATCCTCGACAAAAAATGGCAAGGTAATGGTTAATGTACTCGCATCGCCAATCGTAGCGATTTTCGTCGATTTATTAATCGTTGTGCCTACATCAATATTGGCATACGTTAATTTCCCGCTAATCGGTGCAGTAACGCCAGTTATTCCTCTTTGTTGCTGCTTCGTGTTCAAATCTTTCTCCAATTGCTCATAAGTCGTTATGTTATCCTGAAGATCGTTTTCCAAGTTGGAGCTTGTCAGCTCGATCAGAACATCTCCCGCTTTAACTGTTTGATTACGAGTCAGGTTAATCGATTTGATGAGAGCATTTTCTGTAGACGAAATCGTTTGGGTATCCTTCGGTTCAAATTGGGCAGTTCCCGAAACGGAGGAGCGAATGTTCCCTTTTTTGACATCGACCGTAACTTCTTTCGCCTCTGCTGCTTTCGATTTCTTTCCTTTCGATAGATACGCATAGGAACCGCCAGCACAAACGAGGATTGCCACAATCACGATGAACCATTTACTGCGAAAAAATTTCATTCTGATACTTCCCCCTTAGCAATTGTACGCTTGTACGCAATCTTACGACTTCGAAACCAGTAATTCGATTAATTGCTGCTCTACGCTGATCCCTAATCCACGTGAATCAGGAATGGACGTATCACTGTTGACACGCTCTGAGACACCAGCTTCAACCTGCTGTTCGGACTTCCTCCTCTTTTCGAAAGCGGTTACATATCGCTCCCTCTCCGCCGCTGTCAACGCTTCCCTATGAGCTTTCACTCGTTCTGCGATACGCTGCTTCAATTGCTTCGATTGTTCATCCAGATAAGCTTTCTGCTCTTTCGTTAACACTTGGATGACTGCTTTACGCTCGGATTCGTCAATACTTCCTTCTTCTTCACTCTTGCGAACAATGGGCAAAATGGATCGAGATTGCTCTGCTGTCAGTGCTAATAACGGTTGTCGATCCATCACGATTAACCCTTGAAATAGCATAACTAGCTGCTGCTCCGTTACATTTTGTACATCTTCTGCCGCAGGGGTCTCTTGCGAGACTTGGGCTGAAGCAGGCATAGACGGGGCCACAGTGGCAGAGGATCCAACCTGTCCGATACTCTGTCTGGTACAACCGACTAACAAGAAGGTCGTGAGGATTACACACAGCAAACTATTGCGTGTACTGCTGCTCAACCAACATACACCTCCACAAAAAAACCTATCCATCAGCAACAGGATAGGCGAAATATGTGTATGAAGTATGATAAAATTGTGACAATTTTGTGAACACTTTAAACTCTTCTAGGAAATACGATATGAAACTCTGTCCCTTCCCCAACACGGGAGCGAGCGTTTATTGTACCATGCATCCCCGTGACTAAATGCTTCACTATTGTAAGACCTAACCCCGTCCCCGAAATACCGTCTGCTTTGGACGTTCTAGCTTCATCAGCCTTATAGAATCGATCCCAAATTCGAGATAATTCGGAAGCCGTCATCCCTGCCCCTGTGTCTCGAATATACAAATGGACTTCTTTCTCATTCTCTTCTAATGCGAGTGTCACTGTACCCCCTTCTGGGGTGAACTTCAACGAATTATAGATGAGATTATGGATGATTTGGGCAAAACGATCTGGGTCTAACTGTATGTAACATCCTTTAACATGTGTATCAGGTAGAATGAGGTGCAGGGAAATGTGTTTCACTTTCATTGCAGGCTTCAAGAGTTCCATTGAATCCTCCAATAATTCGATCATATCGACGGGTCGCAGCCGAAATACATCCACGCCATTTTGAATCTGGGCAAGGTCTAGAAGATCCGCTACTAACCGTTGCAAACGCTGCACCTCTTGTTCACAAATGGTTAAATAGTGCGGGTATTTTTCCTGTGGAATAATATGATCATTCATAGCAATGATGAAACCACGTAATGTTGTTAACGGTGATCTGAGCTCATGAGAGACATTGGCGAGAAATTCTTGCCTCGTCTCCTCCCACTCCTCCAGTTTCTCCACCATGAAATTAAAGCTTTTCGCCAACTGTCCCACTTCATCCTGCGAATTGACGGGAACACGCGTCTTGAAATCTCCATGTGCTAGCTCCAAGGCGGCACGATTCATCTGTTGCAGCGGCCCTGCGAGCTTACGGGAAACAACGAACAGGATAAAACCAACTGCAATAAGCGAAAACAAGAGCGGTAATAAAATATTCAGACGAACCGCTGAAATGACTTCACGAACATCACCTGATGGGAAATGAAGAATAATAACCATCGGCTGTTCGTTTAATTGATACGGAGCGTAGAAGGCAAATAAGTTTCGTTTCCCTTCCGGCGTTTCCAGACTAATCATGCTATGCCCTGTGCGACCATGCAAACCATCAATAAACAACGCGTCCATCTGTTTGGGAATGGCTCTTCCTTCACTATCCGATGAACCGTTGCTGATATTGCCTTTCTCATCTACGAGCCAGACTTGTCCATTAATACTTCTAGCGAGAATTCGAACGGTATATTTCAATTCACGGATAGAAATCGTGCCATCCTGAACCGAATTCAATAGGCGGGTAATTTCCGTATTTCTTTTTTCCAGAAGCTCGATTTTATCCTTATAGAAGAGATCTGTAAAATAATAATTCCAAAAGACGAATAGACCAATAAAAAAAAGCACACAGGTCGCTAGAAAGGAGAGGAAAATTTTAATATATAAGCTATTGTATTTCCCCATGACCCAACGTTTAAGCATGCTGTACAACCTCAAATGAGTACCCAATTCCCCACAGCGTTTGGATATTCCACGTCTCGTGCTGACCTAGCTTCTTCCGAAGGTTTTTCACATGCGCATCCACGGTCCGAGTGCCTCCTGTAAAATCAAAGTTCCACACATACCCGAGCAAATCCTCGCGTGTAAATACACGTCCTGGGTTGCTCATTAAAAAAAATAGAAGCTCAATTTCTTTCGGCGTTAATTCGATTCGGTTGCCATCAACCGTTACACGATACTGCTCCAAATCGATCATAATATTGCCCATTTCCAACCATTTACGTGGTGAGCTTTGTGGCCCAGTCATATCTGCTGGCACTTGCAAGGTTCTGCGTAGCACAGCTTTAATACGCGCAATCAGCTCATTCGGATCAAATGGCTTCACTAAATAATCGTCGACTCCCAAATTAAAACCTCTCAGCTTATCCAAGGACTCCCCTTTTGCCGTTAGGAAAATGATCGGGGTGTGATGATATGGAGCATCCATTTTTCGAATTTGCTCACACAATTCATAGCCAGATACATCTGGGAGCATGATGTCGAGCAATACCAAGCATGGCCGCTCACTTATGATTGTTTTAAGTACATTTCCGCCGCGAAACAATTGAATCGCTTCATAATTCGAATGCTCCAAATAGAGTCTGACAACTTCAGAAATATTAGGTTCATCTTCAACGACTAGAATTTTACCCTCTGAACTCATTCCTTGCCACCTAATTCCTTTCGAATATGATGTTGTCTTGCCCTCTCTTCAATCACTTCAGTCCGATCTCTTCGCGTATGCTTATGAATGATCATTTCGTCAGACAGCCGGCTCGGCGCTTGCCAAGTCCAACCCTTGAGCTGGCATAATTCCATACATAAATCCTGTAGCTCAGGATCTGCAATAGGCAAATTCATATCGACAAATTGGTAATTGTCAGTTCCGATCGCTTGCCATGCTTGCGCAATTCTTGCTTGCAGTTCCACATCGTCCAACCCCAAGGTGCGCACATCTTCAGCTTGCAGATTTTTCGCAGCACTTTGCAGCATTTTCACAGCACCTGCGTAATTTCCTCTACGACTGTGATACATCCCTACAGCAATTTGAATAAGTCCTACGTACGTTAACCTCGCCGGATCACTGGGATGCTCCTTCCAATACTCTTCCATAACTTCATGACATTCGAAATAATCCCGCTCTCCGTGAAAATAACATAAATAATCGGTGTATGCCTCTGGATATTGCGTCATTTGAAATCCCCTCACCTTTAAGTTCATCACGGTTAAAC
Source organism: Paenibacillus sp. J22P165 (assembly GCF_059692015.1). NCBI lineage: Bacteria > Bacillati > Bacillota > Bacilli > Caryophanales > Paenibacillaceae > Paenibacillus > Paenibacillus sp. J22P165. Next base: position 198,633 of record NZ_JCAUAP010000002.1, read on the forward strand.
CATTCTCTCCATATGTTACTAAAAAGTCGGGTCATCGTCCAACTTCATGCTTTATCCATGAACTTCCATGGGGTCGAAAGCGCAACCAATCTACCTTTTCATGCGTCCAATAGAGTAGCTTACTAGAAAGAGGCGGAATGAATGAAAATAGGAAAATGGTTACTTAGCGGCACATTACTACTCTCCATGACGGTGCCTTCAACAGTTTTCGCAGCAAGCAATGGTCCATCTAGTATAGACAAAACGACGAAATACCGCGTCTTTCAGTACAATCAAGTACTCATGGAATTTGCAACGTATACACAGGCCGAAGCGTATGCGAAATGGTTTTCGAACAGTCATGTTGAAGAAATTGGCACTCGTATTTGGATTTGGAGCAATTTCCCTCGCTATCAAGTCTATCAGCAAGATCTCACCCTGCCGGAATGGCAATTCGCGACTCTGAATGAAGCCATCGCTGAAGCAAAAAAATGGACGAACGCGAGTGTGCGGGATTTGCAGTCCACGGGTTGGGTGTGGAACAATTATGCCCGTTTCCAAGTCTATCAAAATGAGATTTCACAAGATTCATGGAAGTTTACTAGTTTACCTGATGCCATCGCTGAGGCTAAAAAGTGGGGCGGCGCTCATATTATCGATTTGAATTCGAATAAGTGGGTATGGGATAACATCCCGCAAGCTGAAAAAGCAGCAAACAGCGCGGGCAGCGTGCTATACAAGGTGTATCAAGGAACTTTTTCAGCGCCTAATTGGGGATTTGCCTCTTTGGAAGATGCGATTAAAGAAGCTCTTAATTGGGGGAACTCCACTGTCGTAAATATCAACACCAAACAAACGGTTTACAGCAATCTTAAAACATATAAAGTTTTTCAAAATGACGCTTTTCTCGAGGAATTCACTTCCATTGATGACGCCATCAATTATGCAAAGCTATGGGGACATAGCGCCATTTACCGAGAAGGTCGAAAAATTTGGAACAACTATGCGTCATATCAAGTGTATCAAAGTACGAATCTGATTGGTGAGTTTAAAACCTTACCGGAAGCTCTATCTTATGGTAAACAGTACAGTAATGCTTCTATTCAAACCTTGGAGCATCGGATGTTATGGGATAATTTCAAAAAACTTCAAGTCTGGGGCTGGAATGGCAGTTCAGGTGCAGAGACGATTAAAGCTCATGTGTCTAACACACTTGGACTTGATGTCGATTCTCCTTCTTATTTCGAATTGGCAGACAACACTGGCAATTTGAAGGATACGTCGAATGTCGATACGGTCAAATGGCTGCAGAAAAATGGCTATACCGTCTATCCACTAGTTAGTAACCAATTTAGCTCAACTTTAACCACACAATTTTTGGCGAATACTGCAGCTCAGGACAAGTTCATTACCGCCTTGGTTAACCGATCTGTCCAGTTGGGTGTTCCAGGCATCAATGTGGATTTCGAAAGTTTAGCAGGTTCGGATCGCAATGCGTTCTCAGCGTTTATTTCCAAATTAACCTCAGCTGCGCATGCCAAAGGCTTAGTCATCTCCATTGATCTGCCGCGCGGCAGCGTGAAATGGAATCATCTATCCGCATTTGACCATGAGAAAATCGGTGCCATTGTTGATTACGTCGTCATCATGGCTTACGACCAGTATTGGAAGGGTAGCACATCGCCAGGCTCCGTTGCGGGTATTCCTTGGGCAGATGGGGGCGTTCAAGAGTTCCTATCCTACGGTATTCCACGTGATAAAATCATTCTTGGCATTCCCTACTATGTACGTGAATGGCAGTTGGATGCCAAAGGTGCATTGGTTGGTAACCGCACCGTACTCATGAAAGACATTCCTGCTTTAATGGCTTCGAAATCAACCACCCAAACATGGGACAGTGAATTTGGACAATACCGTGTAGAATACAAAGAGAATGGCTACACGTACGTTCTCTGGCTAGAGAATCAAGCGACTGTTACAGCGCGTATGGACATCGCCAAAAAGTACGACATCGCAGGTGTCGCTGCTTGGCGTCTAGGCTATGATTCAGCTGATTTATGGCAGGCAGTGCTGCAGAAGAAGTAAATTGGAATCATTACAGAAGAAAAGACAATAACCTGAGATAAGGACAAGGTCCTTATCTCAGGTTTTTTATTATATAAACCCCAATTGACTGAACGTCGTCTCCGTCCCACAATCCGCGCAGTACTTCGCATCCGCTTTGTTAACCTTATAACAACCCTTATGCATCAGGGATTTTTCTTTCGTACATTTATTCTTGAGCGGCGCCCCACAACGTATGCAGTACCTGTCTTCTTTCCCTGCAACGTACTTGCATCTGACACAGGTTTGAAGCTCATCCTTCCCGGCCATATCTTCATCCCCTTGAAATCTTTGATCTCTTACTTCAAGTATATGAAGATGATCTGTGTAGGTGTGAATAGGGATGTGAAATCTATTTTGAATGCGATGTATAAAAAGAGGTCCCTTTCGCCCACCCTATGAGGTAGGGGAGGTGAAAAGGACATGGCAAAAGATGTAATGTGTGAAGTGAATTCCTGCAAATACTGGTCTAATGGGAACAAGTGCAGCGCTAGTTCGATTTCCATCGTGAGTCACCACGGTAGCAATCAAGCGCGCAATGCAGAAGAAACGGATTGTCGTACGTTTGAATCCAAAGTTTAATTCCTTTCTCACACGAAACAAGCTGATGTAACAATTGGAGTAAAAAGAGGCCGTTTGGGCCTCTTTTTATGTATCTACGTCTATTGTAACCAATAATGATAATTATTATCAGTCATTTTGGAGATTTTTGAGGTGAATACATTTTATTAATTTATAAGTGCACGATCAACAAATATCATATAGTTCTACTAAGTTGGTGATCGTGTAGGTACTTTTAATTTCATCATTTAGTTCTTGATTCTTTTGGTTCATCCAACACGTATCAATACCGGACAAGATCCCGCCTCTAATATCCGTATTCAGTGTATCGCCAATGATAAGTGCTTCTTCCTTATTGAAATCTGGGATACGGTTCATGATATGATTGAAGAATTCTTTAGAAGGCTTTTGAAAGGCAATACTTTGCGAATCAAAAATATCTTCAAAAAATTCATATAGACCTGCCTGCTTTAATCGCTTTTTCTGTGTTATTGTTATCCCGTTCGTAATTACGAACAGTCGATGGGACGCTGATAACCTCTGGCACACTTCTAAAGCACCTTCCATAAGCTGACTGCCGTTCCCTAACAAATCTCTATATTTCTCTTCCCATTCCAGGCCATCAACAACTGTACCGAGGTTTAACATCGTTTCAGAGAATCTATTGTTGAGCACAACTTCTAATGTAACCTTTCCATTTTCGTAATCGGCCCATAGTCGCCTATTCACACTATTATAAACTTGAAACAATTCGTCAGATAACGTGTATCCAAAGTGTTCAAACAACTTCGTTAATGAGTCCATTTCGTTAGCGCCAAAATCTAACAAAGTATCGTCTAGATCAAACAGCAGAATTTTATAATTATTCATCTTGACTCTCCTTCGAAACAATTAATTGTCAAATGAACCTTAGCCACTTTATCCGCGTCTTTAGAAAAAAGCAGCTCAACCTTGATCTAAAGGCGGGCTGCATTCGTTCTATTAACTTCTCCATAGGACTCACATACGTTATAGCTTCGTCCTCGGTGAGTTCCCCTTCAAGATCTTTACTTCGTTGCTGGTGGCTGATAATCGCCAGGGATCATACCTGTTGAAATCGCTATACGATTCCAAGCGTTAATCGCATTAATTGCCATGATCAAATCAACAAACTGTTCTTCATCAAAATGTCTACGGACTTTCTCAAACAACTCCTCCGATACACCACCAATAGAGATTTGGGTCACAGCTTCTGTTAATGCAAGTGCTGCTCGCTCAGATTCTGTGTAGAATGGTGCTTCTCTCCAAGCGTTGAGCAAATAAATTCGCTGTTCCGTTTCTCCCATCGCACGCGCATCTTTGGAGTGCATATCCAGACAATAGGCGCAGCCGTTGATTTGAGAGGCACGAAGTTTAATCAACTCCACCAGTTTAGGGTCAAGACCGCTTTTCTTCACATACCCTTCCAATTTTAATAGTGCTTGCAAAGATTCAGGGCGCACTTTTGTATAATCCAATCTAATTTCCATGTGTCATTACTCCTTTATTTTGTATTAGGTATCATCATTCAAACAATTAGTGAGTTCACCTTAGAAGATCTTTACTTCGTTGCTGGTGGCTGATAATCGCCAGGGATCATACCTGTTGAAATCGCTATACGATTCCAAGCGTTAATCGCATTAATTGCCATGATCAAATCAACAAACTGTTCTTCATCGAAATGTCTACGGACTTTCTCAAACAACTCCTCCGATACACCACCAATAGAGATTTGGGTCACAGCTTCTGTTAATGCAAGTGCTGCTCGCTCAGATTCTGTGTAGAATGGTGCTTCCCTCCAAGCGTTGAGCAAATAAATTCGCTGTTCCGTTTCTCCCATCGCACGCGCATCTTTGGAGTGCATATCCAGACAATAGGCGCAGCCGTTGATTTGAGAGGCACGAAGTTTAATCAACTCCACCAGTTTAGGGTCAAGACCGCTTTTCTTCACATACCCTTCCAATTTTAATAGTGCTTGCAAAGATTCAGGGCGCACTTTTGTATAATCCAATCTCATTTCCATGTGTCATTACTCCTTTATTTTGTATTAGGTAACCTCTTTTAATCCGAGTGATAATGGCAAATTCACTTGGCGCCGGCAAAAGGGCATCATTTTTGTGCCATTTCAATATTTCACAGATGAAAGTAGTTCAGCCGCGATTCAGATCATAACCATTGCGCGGCTCGCCAAACATAACGTCGATAACATTTATCGTCGATTAACTACATCTACAATATAACGCTATTTTTTGATCAAGTCAACTAGCATATAACTGACATTTTTAGAAGGAAAATCAACTTATGATACATAAACAGCCTTAGGACTGCCATCGTCCTAAGGCTGTTTATGTATCGTTTTGTGTTGTACCAAATCTACGATTTATAAGTAACTAAAATATCAAAAGACCCATCCGAAGAGGAAAACTTAACATCGACAACGGATGATTCTGGTAATCCAGCCAAGAATTTATTGGCATCATCTTGTACAAGCATTTTATTCGAACTAGAAAAGACTCTAACTTGAATCATTGCCATCACCTCATCATAATAGTCGTTTAGAACCATTATACATAATCGTGAGGTAAATTAATCCTATGTTCTTGTGTTCTTAATAAAGTAGATACGCACCGCTGTGATCCATCGACGGATTCTTCTTTTCAACTTACCTGTTGTAAGACTAGTAACTGTAGCTTCTGTAGTTCCTTTTTCACCTGTTACACCCATTTCCCCCGTTGCATCCGTAGCTATCTCCTCACCAATTTCACTAGTTTCGCTAGTTTCGCTAGTTTCACCTGTTTCGCCTGTTTCGCCTGTTTCGCCTGTTTCGCCTGTTTCACCTGTAGTTCCATCCGTTCCTGTACTTCCCGTAGTTCCCATTTCTACTGTCTCTCCAGAAGCTCCTGTTACCCCGATCTGCCCTATCGCAGCCACATAAAATCTAAGTTTCACTTCTCTTCCGCGGTACTCTTCAATATCAATTTCCTTGACCTGAGCCCAATCAACCGTTGCAACAAATTTATCAAACTCGAATATTCTTTGAATTGCGCCGTCACCTATATTGAATTTTATTGTCAATTCAGTTTCGTTTAAGTACTCAACTTGTACTTTTTCGATATTCGTCATACCAACAATGGCAACATGATTCATTAACTCGGCAAGTTTGCCCACAAGCGTCACACCTCCAAAATATGAATATCCAGTCCTCTTTCATAGCGGAAACCGTTTCTATTTTCTATATTATATGTTCCCTAAAAACCAATGCATGGACGAAACTCATAGAATTCTGGCTGTTTATCAACTTATTTTGCAGGGCAAAAAAGCCATCCGCAGTGGTTCTTAAACCTTGCTGAGACAGCTTCTTAGTCCACCATTTTCTAAGTTTATGTAGCTTTTAAATTCCCGGTATTTCGAATCGTTGTTTTGACCTGCAAATCAATTTTCAAATTTGTAAAATACTCTGTTCGCCAAACTTCCAGTTGTGATCGTGTCATATCATTCCGAAAATGTTGTCCTATTCCCAAGACATCTGCGCCTTCTAGCTTAATTTTTTCAAATAAGTGTTCGAATCGTTCTAGAACCAGCTTGTTCAAATCTGATTTAATCGAATCGAGCGAAGGACTGCCTTTCGTATCCATCAGGATTACTTTTAAGCTTAGCTTACTTTTCAACGTAGGCTGATTATTGACCAAAGTACTCCGATGCATCAGATGGTTACTTACAATTTGAACGGTCCCCTTACCCATCACTTCGATTTTTCCCTGCGTTTGCTTCCCATTAAACACATTGATAAGCAAGGTTTCTTCATTACTTAGTCGTCCCACCATTTTGCCATTCTTCATGATGGCCGAGCCTGTGCTTTCTATCACCGTTGAATCTCCTGATTTGATGATGGGGATGACCACATCGTTGGTAAAGGAGTGGATGCTCCTAAATATTTTCCACGTTTGCGTATAGGCAATTTCAGGACTCAACCCACTATTTCGTTGAAAAAAATCATAAATTAGGGTCCCGTCATATGAATGTCTATCCATTTTTTGAAAAAAACGATCAGGCGATTCATCACAAATGACGAACAATGTTTTTGGGGACACATGCCGCGAACGAATTAGGCTTGCCACACCTTCATTTAACCCATGTTTGGCAAACTCTTTATCGACAATAATGATTTTCAAATGGAGCAGATCAATTTCGCTCTCCATATTCATGCTAATGCGATCAATGATTTCGTTAATCGTATCACCACGATCCGAAACAACTTGTATGGCATCAGTTTCACTTACTTTTGGAATATCGAGATACACTGTATATTTCCCTTCATTGAAAGAAACACCCATAGCGATCGGTAAAGAGCGGTGATTAATGTCTTTGTTGTCCCAACAGCCGGTGAGAATAAAAAGTAGGAGTGTGGCAACGATCCATTTCAGCATATTCTTCACGTCAACTCTCTCTGACTTGTTTTTGATGTCGATACCCTATTATGAAAATGACAGCCGGAACAACGATTGAAACATACAATCTAAGAAATGAATTCCACTGCAACAGCAATTCAACATGAACCCAATCAGGTATGAACAAGCATAGGATGAACACGACAATGGCAGTGGCAGCTACTAGATAGTGATTTTTCATTTTTTTTAGACAACATCGGGTTAAGCATACGATTTGCCATAGGGTCATTGCGATAAAAAGAAGGACAAACGCGATTTGACTCAATAGAAAAAAAATCGTAATCCGATCAAACATCAGCCAGTTAATTTCTATCGTATCAATTGTGAAAATAAAGGGGAATGCAAGCTGTCTAGCGGTTTCTTCCCCTAATGTTAGGATAGGAATATACACCGAAAGTAGGAAAAAAATGAAGAGAATAATGCTGCTTAGATAAATGGTTTTGGGTTTATAGGTGATATAGGAGGGAATAAAGCCCAGAAATAGAAAGCCTCCCGCGAATGCAAACAAGCTTTTATAATACGAAAAGTTAGTTAGAAATGCGAAAAGCCTGGAACGATCCTTGGGGAACAGTGGAAGTGCATAATTCAGATCGATGTTTTGAAACGTTGAAACCATTACAAATATCATGGGAGGAAGAAACAGGACCGCTAGTAAAAGACCTGCTCTTAATAGTGCTCTTACTCCACCGTGGATGACCATAAATACAGGAATCCCTAGCAACAAACACATAAGAATCCAAAGCGGTGTGTCAGCTAGAAAAACAATTGAAATAATTTCAGCATAAGCCCTAACTGTAATCACAATTACCAATGAAAGATATAGAAAAACAGGAAGTAATGTTAACCAAACAATTACTTTATTCTTGTTGATCAATACTTGAAGGATATTCTGATTTCCAAAATAACTAAGCCCCTTCAGATAAGTAACTATGACGGTAATATGGATGAGGTAACCTAAGCCAACAGGTATCCAATAGGCTTCACGTGTACTCGCTAAGATATCCGTCGGATACACAAAGAATATCAACCCTAAATGGGTTATGATGTAGATAACAGCCACTTGTAAGTTTTTACTCATCTCATTCACCTTCTGGATTTTTCAATTGCAAATACGGAACTCCAAGTGATTTGACGCCTGCCAAATAGGAGCAGATAATGACGATCCCGAATAATAGACCAAGGACACCAAATATTGCGGATAGAATCAATAAGACATATTTAAACAAACGTATCGTGAGCCCATTTTGATAGCCGACGACGGTCGCACTTGAAATGGTCGTAGCCGCCAATACGATAATGAGCAAACTACTTACTAATTTCGCCGATACGACAGCCTGTCCTAGTACGATCCCCCCTACCATAGTTATTGTTGGTCCTATACTCGGAGGAAGTCGGATGATAGCTTCTAATGTTAGTTCCAGGACAAACAGTAACAGTAAGGTCTCTACAATCGCTGGGTAAGGAACATCTATCCTACTCTTAGCAATAGAGTGCGCTAGCTCAAATCTCAGCACATCCGGATTTACGGAAACTAAGGCTACATACAAACCTGGGATAATTAGCGTTATCAGTGCGCCAATAATACGAATGAAGCTAAGGGCCGCAGCAAACACATGCGGGTGATTGGCATCATCAGCCGTTACGAACAAATCAGAAACAAGGCTGGGTAATACCAATGCGAAAGGTAATCGCTCAAGAAAAAGCACCGCTTTACCATTTTTCAAAGCTCGTGCCGCACTCTGTGGCAGTTCTGTTGTATTGTAACGGGTTACTAGTGTAAAGTTTGAAAACCCAAACATTTGCGATAGTTCTTGCACATTACTAACATCCATATGCAAATTCTTTTCGATCGCGTTGGTGATAGAACGAAGAAGTGCAGGATCAATCTTTGTATTCAAATACGATACGACCACGCAATTTTGGGATACTTCCCCAAATCGATACGTTGCAATCTGCAAATCGCTTGAATTTATATGCTTTCGAAGCAAGCCGATATTGAGCTCAATATCCTCGTTAAAAGCGCTGCTTGACCCCCTAACCACATTTTCAGTTAATGGCACGGTAACTGAACGGTTTATCGGTTGTGCAACCGGGATGATGCTAATATAAGTAACAGTTGGCTCATGTATGGCAATGAGCATGCCATTTAGTATCTCTGAGATAATTTCTTCCAATGTGCAGTCGGATACATCATGACCAAGCCCTCTTAGCCTAACTTCTACTGTGTGATCTAAACCATCTACATGCTGTAATTGTTCGCGTACCATGGTTAGAGAATGTGGAAAATTAATAAGCGTCCTTAATCCTAGAAACGTTATTGAATCACTGCCAAACCATAAATGGCGTGAAATATATTCCCTGTCTTGATGAAAATGATTTTTCAGACTGGTCACAATCGACAATACGTCTCCTCCGTTCCTCTTCCATTGTGTCAAGCATATCTCAGGTAGTATTTGCTTCCTTCTGTTTTGTTAATCATTTCAATTCATACTGTACAAATGGAAAAATAAATAAAAGGTCCAAATCTCTGTTAATGAGATTTGGACCTTTTACATTCATTGGGGGTTATCCCCCCACCTACACATCAAATTCCACTTGCTTTTTAGCTAGTGTAATAAATTCCAAGGGATTTGATACCTGCTGCGCATCATACTCGACTGCACCCATCTTCAGAATAAGCTCTACTCGAAATTTATCCCTGTATTCGTTCCGGTTTCGTTCTTCGACGTTATTCCTCAACCGATCAATCACGATGGATGCTCCAGGTCGATCCGTAAACAACAACATTCCCCACATCGGATTCTCCTGATTCAGCAAATAGAGAGAATCATTCGTTCGGATGCTAGTCTGACTCATTTGAGAAAGGTCAAGGACAGCTTCCATCAGCTGCTCTTCCCCAATAATACGCCGAATCTCATCCCAGTATTTCACACTGAAAACTAACAGCGTTAACGGAATGTGATAGCGAACAGACAACGCCATGAAGATCGTAGCATCGGATTGAAACGAGAATGTATTCTTTAAGCTCGTTTTGGCATCTACGGTTGCCAGGTATTTGTTGGCCTTCTGTAACTGTTCATTCTCAAACTGCAGCTGACGGTTCCCATAGGTAAGCAACCACGTTGAAATGGTGAATAAGGGTGTCATAATGAGCCAGAAGTAATTCTGTGTACCGATCAGCCCGCCTACAACGATCGTTTGATAAAGTGTGTATGTGCCATAACCGAAAATGAAAATAATGTTCAATATCAAGCCCGTTGTTACGTTTGTAAAGTAAGTGACAATCGCAATTAATAAGGCGATATTCAGAAATATGATATTTTGAATATAGAGGTTTGGATTCCCCGCCGTAAATACGATACAAATAAAACAAACTATAATCAGCAAAATGAATGCGCCATCTGAAACCATATTGCCCTGTATTCGCCTCATGATCGATCCCTCCGCTTCTTCCGATACTTACGGATCAATAGAATGAGTGAAAGGACTACTATTAAAGCAACAAGGACGACTGCAATCATGAAACCTAGTACATCTTTACGCTCCATAACATCGTTAAGTATCGAAGGTGGCTCAGTCGTTGTGACTTTTTTAAATCGAAAAGCTTGGATATGCCCATCTATGTCCGTTACAGCGCCATCTCCGAATACTTTCCATAGGGTTCCTTCTGAGCCGATCAGCTTAGATGCCAGATAGGCGTACTCTGTGCGACTTCCTGTGACAGCAAGCAGCCCGAAGCCACTTGCGTATGGCGAATCGATTAATTGTAAGGAACCAATTTGCTTGCCGTAGTTAGCCTCGATGCTCATTTTTTCATTGGAAATAAAGCCAGTGCCACTTTGGTTATATCGGAAATATAACTTATCATTATTCGTTCGAATCACTTGGTTATTTTGATAACTTCCAATGGCGATGATCTCGCGGCCTTTGAGCTGTGATACCGCGACATTATCTTGATAAAATAGGACTTCCCCCGTATTCGTCTGTGCATAACGACCTAACAAGTTGAAAATGTTCGAAATCGTTTGATATAGATATGTATCATGCTCTTTAGGCAGTACGACGGCCACTTGATTATAGCTGCCATCGCGTAAAAATGGATAAGGGTAATTGTTAAACAACATATCCGCTCTATCTTTGGTATTCAGCTGCAGCATCGAATCTTTGTCAACAAATGCCCATGGCATTTGATCCTGATTCTCCATACATCCTGCATTCTTAAGCTCCAAATCAAAAGCAACTTTTACAGTGAAATTCCCACTACTATTAAGCGTTTTAGGAATCGTAACATCAATATGATCATTGTCTGCAAGTTCGGTAGACAACCGCTTACTGCCAATAGGTGTATCATTAATTAGAATGGTCACCATGGAGCGGTCGAAATCTAGGTTTTTGGCATATCGATACTTAATGCTTAATTTACTCGCCTCTGCAATCGATCGGTTACCAGGGAGTGATATGTAGTACTCCTTCTCACGATGATGATCTCCTTGAAGCTTATCACCGGTTTCCGTTAACGTGATGTTACGGCTAATGGTCACTGCTGGTGTTTCTACCTCTGTCGCTTGATCTAATTCTTTTCGATCTGTATCCAGTTGACTTAGCAAGGACTGGTTTCCTATTAAGCGCCCCGCTTTAACTAGCAACGCAGTGTCCAATGAAGTAACTACCAAAGTTGGACTTCCCGCAACAGTAACCAATTTAATTAAAGCCTTATTATCAAGATTCTCCGATTGAAAAGCCGATTTCACTTCTTCAGGTAGATCATTATAGAACGAGATAAGAATGATAGCCTGCTTCAACTTCAAATTATTCGTATTATAGGAAACAATCGGAATCCCATTATCCGACACAGGATTCACTTTCGCGAATCCAGAAAGCGCGTAGGTTGCCGCCTCAAGTACGGACAAGTTGCTTTCCCCTTCTGTAACAGCAATGGCATTCTGACCTTCTTTAATCGTATCCAAACCGATAAAATGCTCATTAAAATCACGGATGCTCTTTTGAATCGGAGAATTCGTGTAATTCACCGAGATCCGGGAGGTTTTGGCAATCTGAAACCAATTATCTTTCGTATCTGTCGGCAAACAAGCATTGACTGCCAGCGGTGAAGTTGTTTCGAAATGTCCTTGAACCGTTAGCGTATTCATACCTTTCACGATGTACGCCACAGGTACGAAGACTGACAATTGCTGCTGTTTCGTTTCTTGCAGAACCGGACGAAAAGAATGAAACGGCTTTCCATTCATCGATAACGTCACACTCGAACGGTCATTCTGCAAAAGGCGTGAAACCTCATAGTCAAGATGAATCTCTACACTTTCTACATTCCAATAGTTTTCAACTTGAAAATACTGTTGCGTATTTGTCACACCACCAATTAACGATGTATCTGCAAAATTGGTTTGGTATTGTCTCGACCCAGCAGGGGTCGTTTCTTCAGCCCAAGCTGAAGATGGAAATACATGCAGCAAGGAAAAAAGACAAACGGTTGCAATCAACAGCCATCGTTTCCTCATTAATGATCCCCCCTATCTAGTACCTCTCGGTTTTATACCATTTGGCTTCTCGCTTGAAAACCAAATCCTTCAAATAAGCGTACATGCCATATGCAGCAACAACCATCCACATCTGACAATAGGACACATACATGAGCATAATAATCCAAACGTTAGAAAGTTTCATTTCCCCTTTTTCAGTCACAAGTGTAATAAATGTCCCTACAATGAATAAGATGATGGCCAGCCCCCATAAGAAGGAACTAAAACTTGCTATCGTTGTTCTCACATAACCCAATGCATGAAGAACTAGCAGTAAATCAGACATCACTAGCGAGGTTAACAACAGGACATAAATGGAGAGATAATATAAAATGTCAAAATGAATGTTCCGCGCTGATCGTTTGAATAACAAGGGTATGTTTTTGACGATAACATAAATATTTCCCTTGGCCCATCGGGTTCTCTGCTTAAACCAAACCTTGACGGTTTGAGGTTCTTGCTCCCATGTTACCGACTTGGGCTGGAATTTAATCTTATATCCCATCAAGTAGATACGAAAACTAATTTCGGTATCTTCCGCAATTGCCTTTACATCCCAGCCACCCATTTGCTCGATAATCGATCTCCGAATGATGAAATTCGTACCAGGAATCGTACACAACTTGAATAACTTCCATCGCCCTGCCTGCGCCATCCATTGAAAAGATAACGTCTCGATATTGATAAAACGAGTTAATAGGCTGGCATCTCGATTACGTGTTCGAAATTTCCCGATAACAGCTCCTAACGTTGCATCCTGGGTAATTTCAGATACTAAATACAGTAACGCTGTTTTCTCAGGCGTGTTATCTGCATCATAAATGGCAATAAGTTCTCCTCTGCTCATCTTTAATCCCAAATTCAAAGCATTAGACTTCCCTTTTCCCCCTATGACATTATCCGTGTTCAAGATAATCAGATTGCGCCCAGGATAATTCACTTGTAGCTTTCCTAATAACACACTGCTATTATCGGAGGAATTATCATTGATGACGATAATCTCATAACGATCATGTGGATACGAAAGAGCCAGCAGGGATTCTACGGTTTTGGTGATGACCCTCGCTTCATTGTGTGCAGGCACCATGATACTTACGAAGGGATACTCACCTTCTACGGGAGCAACTGGTTTATTCTCAATTTGTATATAGTACATGTACCCCGCGACAATCAAACCCACATTGACCAAGAGGAGAGACCAGATACAGAAGACGGCGATTAGCATGAGAATATCTGCAATTGTCATAATGACTTCTCCTGATGCATGAATTTGCGTCTATATAGACGGTAACCAATAATGAGAAATACCATGAAAATAAGAAGCGTTATTAGGATAAGGGCGATAAAGATGTTATTTTGTACAGAAAATAAGGTTTTAAAGCTTTTCTTCACTTCTTGCACATAGGTATGATCAGAGTCAATCTCAGCGATCTTATTGTTCAATGCGATAACTTGTCCATTAATTTGCAAGTGACCGTTATGCGAAGCCAATTCATTCGTTTCCGTCTTCACTGTATGCTCCTCATTCTTAAAGTCGGAATATGTCGTCCAACTTGTCAATAACGTGTCCAGTGTGGCTTCCATTTCTTTACGATCTACTGGAAACGGATAAACGAACGCTGTGTTCATTGGTAAGGAATTCAGTATTTTCGTTGCGTTCAAATACCTGGTTATGTCCTTACCCTGGATTGTATACATCGCTGAATGAAAGACACTTGAAGTATTTCTTTGTGTGTGATACCTAATATTACGATTATCATAAACAATGCCTGAATCGAAGATCGACAATCCATAATCCGTATAATGCTGATCATACGTCCAATATAGTTCTGAACTAATGCCAAGAGGAACAATTTCTTTTTCAGCTAGTACGTCAAGAAAAGCACTCATCTGCGATTTTAATCCAGCGATGTCTGGACTTATTGTTGATGCAACAACTGGTGCATTCACCACAATACTGCCATTTCGCGATTGCATGTGCTTTAAAGTCTCCAAATATCGCTGCATCGCGGGGAATTGGAAGTTGCTAAACACGGGTTGAACACTCGCAATGAAGGGAATTCCAGCATTGTATAACCGATCGGCAACCTCATTAAGCAAATCCAAATCTGAGAATGGATATATCTCATTTAGCAAAACATAGTTCTGCCCTGTCGTATTCACATGTAACCAATCCTTCATGACGAAGGACGTTGCCAGTTCGCTGACATTCCCTTTCACCATGTATGGAATATAAGCATTTTTGCCCTGAATCACTCCAAAAGGATAGCTGACGTTCCTGTTGTCAGAAGCAATAGTCCCGTATGGGGTTCCCATAAACTTCGTTATATACGAAATATTGTTGACCATTATTGAACCTTCAGTGAGTTGACCCATAGTAATTTTCAGAGTATCGTTGGCGTGCTGTTGCACCTCTACCCCCATTTCTTGAGCAACATGCTGTGGGAGTTGATACCCTATATGCATATAATCTCCAAAGTAACTTTTCATATCACGGCTAAATGCTTCAGATGAATGCGGAATGTCGTCCAAGTTATGGATAGTAATCACTTTATTGAATTTCTGAAGTGTTCCCGCCTCGTATTTATCCATTGAAGTTATCGTTACCTGGGTACTAAACGATGAAAGTATCCGTTGTAGCGCTTCTATATTCCCTTCATACGGTGTTCCTATAGCTAAGCTATCATAAACAATCAAAACAGGAGCTGGCACCACTGGATTAGCAGAGGTAACTTTAGGTAAACAGAAAAAAAATAGTAAATTAACGATTAACAATAAGGATGTACTTACTTTGTTTCGTTTCAACATGCCTACTTTTCTCCTCCCTTCTCAATCAAATGACGGCTCAAGTTTCTTGGCTCCATAACCGCTTTGCGAAGAGATCTACAACCGTAATCAATGATACTAAATCGAAAATCAACGTAAATAAAAATTCATGTTTGGCAAGATCCGCGTCCCCGGCACCAATGATCGAAACAAAAATCCCGGAAAGACCAATCCCGATTAGCATGATAATCAGTGGCAACCTGATCGCATTCCTCCATAATCGTGACCGAATTGCTGAAATAAAGGAAGGTAAATAAAGACCAAGGATCGTTAAGATCCATAGTAAAACAAAACCAAACGTTTTAGGAGCAATCGCACTCTTTAGCAGACTGTATCCCGAGAAAAACACGGTCTGTTCGCCAAATGGTTTACCCACAGAGCGTTCATAGTTCCCCATTGCTTTAGGTCGGATGCTGAAACCGTCGCGCGCAGCCAAATTCAACATTTGACCAGCTTGATTCGGATGCGTCAAATAATAATTTAATATAGAAACGAAACCATATTTGCTATAGAACTGTTTCTGAAGTATTTCAGACTCCACATTTACCGTCGTATAAGCATCAAAATATTCCGTTTCATTCAGAATTGCATATTGCTTATCGATGTCAAATCCTTTTAAGGTATTCTCTGGGTTCTCTGCGCCCATGAGTACGCCTCGTGTCATGGCATGATATTTATTAATATTGACAAACTCCTTCGGAATGAGCACGTAGGTGCCAACACCAACACCAAGTAATGCGATAAGCAATACGGATGTGATGATGCGGTACCATGCATTCTTCCTTAAATAAATGAAGAAAATGCCAATAGGTGCAGCAATCATACCAACAGGAGCATTTTGCTGTTTACTAGCTGTCAAAATCATGGCACTAAGAACAAATAATAAGATCATCAGATAATCATTATATCTTTTCCGATAGAGAAGTACGCCGAAAGCGACCATGTAAACGGTCATGATCAGCACTACGCTCTCTCCATAAAATGAACTAAAATAAGCTGTATACCCTGTATCACCTAACATAAAAATAACGATGGCAGCCATCAAATAGCCTAGCTTCTTTGACATTTTCCAAGTCAGTGCTTCGACGAGCAAATAGATCGCACCTATATATAACATCAAATACATACCAGCTTGAAAGCGAATATCAAAAATATCATCACGATAAAAAAGTTGATTGATGAGTATAGCGGCTTTCATGAAAAAAGTTTGTGTGGAAAATATGGAAGCACTATTCTCGTTATAGTACTGAAAAATCCCAAAAGTTTTGATAAAATAACCAAAGTATTGGCTCGTATAGGTAGGATCGTTCACGTATAGACCATTCAAAATACGTGCGTAGTCCCCATTATCGGCCATCCCGATATAGGGAGGCGTAAACAGTGCAATCACCGTAATTAGGAGCACGCTTATAGCGGCGAAACTAGCTGGAGACACTTTACGGAGCACGGTTTGCACCACGCGATTGTTCCACATGTGATCGTACTCCTTTCTATCAATACACGTAGGCTAACAACGCCATCAAATTATCGAAGGAATAGGCTTGTCCCGTTTGGGTATCCCCGAATCCGCCATACAGCGGGCTCTGTGGATCCTGTATTTGAAACTCATTCATTTGGAGAATGCTATCTGTATACAACTCTTGGTCCTTGATGACCGACCCAATCATAGCGGATATCGCATAAATCGCTGTTGACCTAATGTCGTTTAACGGTTTTCCGTGCAAATCGTATTGCCCGTATAAAGTCCCTGCCTTGACTCGCTCTTTGATATAACGAATACTTTCGGCTTTATGTTGCTGAACTTCAGCCAAATTCAAAATCGTTAGCAATGATTCCACGGTACTTATGTTCTCAGATTGGTAATGATGCGTAGTGAAATCAAAGCGTGTTTGGTAAAATGGGAACGAATCCGACAGGTAGCCCTTCTGGGCAATCTGCAGCATGTTCGATTCAAGTGTCGTCTTTTTCTTCCTAGATACCGAAGCAAGTTCCAAAGATGCCGCATCTATGTAGCATAAAGTAAGGAACGAATTGGTCATTTTGTAGGTGGGATCATAGAAATCTCGCAATTGCCCATTCACAACATTATGTTCATAAAAACGGTTTCCGTAAGCTTTGGCTTCCTTGTTATAGCTCTTAGTACCAAAAGCGATTGAAGCTTCATCTAAAGCACGAATGATGCGCAAATCATCAACACTTGCATTCATCGGGTACAGTCTGTTTGGTTTGGGGCTGAAACGGTAACTAAAACCAATCGGTGTATCAAAAATTCGCCTGGCTTGCTGCCACTGCGCATCAAACTTATCTTGTTGACCCGTGAGCGCGTAATAGCGCATCCAGAGTCCTGCGGATTCACTTAAGACCTCGTGTCCTGATGCCGCGGCTCCATTTTGATCCGTATCCAGCAGATTTGTATAAGTGCCATACTTACTAGTAAGCTTATTTTGGATAAAACTAACTAACAAATCTCGTTTTTTTGAAATTTGCATGGTCTCATTGTATTGGCTATTGGGCTGTCTTTGCAGACTATCCCCCAAAGTAACTTGATACACATAATAAATGGCGGCTATACCAACCAAAACGAGGCTAATGATTACGAAATTCCTGTTTATTCTCATGAATTCCAGCAGCTCCGTTTCTTACACAAAAAGTGGTTATGTAAGTTAAATTTTATCATAGGAACCTAAACGATCCTAAGGTAAATCCTCCTAATTTTAGAATAATGTCGGATACATAAAGAAGGATGTCATGAATTTTTCAAAAATAACTGAGACTTTAGAACCAGCCAATCTCGTGAGTTGTTTGATCAGTCAACAAGGCCAACTGCTTTTTGAACAATACCGAGAACCGCAACTTGCAGATGCCTTAGCCAAAATCAATTCCAGCACCAAAAGCATTCTCTCTGCACTTTGCTGCATCGCTATGGATCAAGGATTATTTCCAGATCCCTCTACACCAGCGTCCTTCTTTTTCCCACAACTGGCCAGCGACCCACAATCGCATAAAGCTGATATTACATTACTTCATTTATTAACGATGACTTCCGGTATGAATTGGACCGAATTTGGAGGACAAAACTCCTTCCCTTCGATGACAAGAACACCACATTGGGTTAATTTCGTCTTAGATCAACCCTTAGCCGATGTGCCTGGCACGAGAATGACCTATAACTCTGGCGGTTCGCAATTATTGGCAGCTATCCTCAGTGAAGTAACCGGTATGTCCGTTGCTCGCTATGCCGAGTTACATTTATTCGGACCGCTTGGCATTGAGTCCTATACATGGGAACAAGATCCACAAGGCATACATACAGGTGGATTCGGGATGTCCATGCGTCCCTTGGATATGCTTAAATTCGGCCAACTTTACGCACAGCAAGGTAGATGGGGGAACCAGCAGATTATTTCCCAAGCACTTATCCATCGCTCTACGCAGCCAGCAATTCATGCAGAAGCCCCCCGTCGCGGCTGCTATGGCTGGCACTGGTGGACGGATACCTATCCTGATCAAACAAATACAGAGTCGAGCTCACCCTCGTTTGACTACTTCAATGCTTATGGATTCGGAGGACAAGCCATCTATATCGTACCTAGTCTCGAAGCTGTTGTCGTGTTAACCAATGATCAACGCGTCAAGAAAAAGATCCCTTTGCACGTGTTCCGAACAGCGATCGCCCCTTATCTTCTTACATAGATCGCACAATACCAAAAAACCTGTCATACACGCGACAGGTTTTTTGGTGCAAATTCAATTAAAAATCATATTTTTCCCATAGAAGATCTCATCCATCTCCCATTTGACGCTTTTCTCGATTTCTAGCTGCTCCTCATTGCTAAGCGTATCCTTCGTATATCCAAACAAATAATTGTTCAGATCAAACTCGCGAAGCTTACATTTCGTATGAAAAATATTTTCTTGATACACATTGACATCAATCATCTGATATAAATCTTGTATGTCCTCAGGGATGTAATTTTGAATGGAGCTAATCTCATGATCGATGAATAGCTTATGTCCACTTATATCACGTGTGAACCCTCTGACTCTGTAATCCATCGTCAGAATATCGTTATCGAAAGATCGAATTAGAAAATTCAATGCTTTAAGCGGCGATATTTCTCCACATGTGGAGACATCAATATCTGCACGGAAGGTGCTAATGCCTTCGTCAGGGTGATATTCTGGATACGTATGTACCGTAATATGACTCGTATTCAGATGCATGACAACAGCATCAGGCAGCGGCCCTGGTGATTCTTCGAACGATTCACTCGGTTCCTGCTCAATTGGCCCTTCTGACACAAGCATGGTAACGCTAGCTCCCTGAGGGATATAATCCTGCTTCGCTATATTCAAGACGTGCGCCCCAATAATGTCAGCAACCGTGTTCAATAAAGCTGTCAAACGATCGGCATTATATTGCTTATCAATATAAGCTATGTAGGCTTCACGCTCTTCTCTTGTTTTGGTAAAACAGATATCGTACATATTAAAACTTAGCGATTTAGTTAAATTATTAAAGCCATGCAGCGTGATCATCTGCTCCGAAGTTAATTTCAAGTAAATCCCCCCTATGTGTAAACTATAAACTGCTTACACAAATATTAAACAGCTACACATAGGATGGTATGTCGAAGTCCCTTTTATTCCATGCTAACAAATACATCATCTACGAGCATCGTCATATTCGCAGTGGTGCTATGCGTTGCAAATTGAATCGTATCCAGCAAACTAACTGCAGTCGCAAACGAGCCCAGCGATTGTCGCAATACGCCATTCACATAAATATCGGCTTTATCCGCAGCTGGATCCGCCACAATCTTAATGGTGTACCAGCTAGAGGAAGAATAGGCTTGTAGGTCCGTGTATACGCCAGCATTACTTATTTGTAGTTTTCCGCTACTCGTTCGGAGCCTTACCGCAGTCATTGTTCCAGACATAAGCTGTATCGCGTACAGATTCTCTGCACCTAGCTTGACTTTAAATTCTGCTAGAATCGGTGATGTTGAAGGCGAACATAAACCACGATTTTTTGACCGTCAATGTACTCCCGTATGCATCCAGTTCCATCCCTGCCACACCATACGCATTAGTAATGACGGAGCCTCCTACCCAGTTCTTACTGCTTAAATAGCCAGCGCCGTACTTATCAATGCGGGTACGTGTATCCACCGTCGTCCTAGGCAATCTGTATTTGTTTATGAGAGCCCAGTATTCGTCACTATATTGAGAAAGATCCTCATTATATAAGTAGGTCCAGAACACAAAAAAGTACATTACCCTAAGGCAATGCACGTTCGACTGAATCGTATAACATGATTAGGAATTAATTACAATCGCTTCTGCAACTCTGGGTAGCTAGTTATTAAATCTTGATAAGCTTTACCCCAGTATGCTTCATTTAACTCATCTCTCGACAGTTCCAGACTCGGCGATTTACCTATTTGCAAAGCATGATACCGATAAGCATTGTAAAAATTTCTTTCCGCCATGCTAATCGGACTGCCCTTATAGAGGATGGATAGCTGCGAAAACCCTATGCCAACAAGTATTGAAACAACAGACGCGGCTAAACGAGAGATCAGGTAGGAGGCAACACCTGCCCACCCCGTTAAAACGGATCCAATTGCTACGGCAATCAACGTCGGGAGAAAGAGTCCATAAATATGCGAAAACATAGCACCTAACTGTATAAATGGGAACAACACGATCCCACTAAAGGTGAGTACGATACCTATCGACATAGCAAACAATGTACATATGCCAATATTTAAGGGATTTAAATGCAGCGCGAAACACAAAATCCCAGTAAAAAAACCTAAGGATGAAGTCATGACACTAATCGATTCTGTGGTTTTTAGAATGCTGTCTGGTTTTACTTCTGGATACAATCTCGCCATAAGACCAAAGCTTGTGGAATCATCGAGACTTATTTTGAGCCCTTGCGGCGTATAAATGGCCATCCCCCAGTCCCTCCTCTGCGGCCACCATCCGTTAAGCTCTCTTCTTCCTCGTAACGACATCGAAGATAACTGCGATTGCCAATACCGCACCACGAATCATGTATTGATAGGAAATACCAATTCCCATAAGATTCATCCCACTGGATAAAGAAGCCATAACAATCGCTCCAATAATGGAGCCTGTCACTTTTCCAACCCCGCCCGCTGCCGATACACCGCCCACATAGGCTGCAGCTATCGCATCAAGTTCGAATAAGGTTCCGGCGGTTGTCGTCGCGGATTGCAGTCTTGCCGTAAAGAGAATACCCGAAAGAGCGGATAGCAAACCCATAGATCCAAAAACGATATACGTAATTTTCTTCACACTAATCCCGCTCAAGTTTGCTGCCTCGGGATTGCTGCCAACGGCATAAATATGTCTGCCTAACACGGTCGAAGTTGTTAAGAAATGATACACAGCAACCACAATCAAAACCACGATGACTGTCCAAGAAAAGCCGTTATACCCAGCTAGAATCCATGTAATATACGCAATAATTGCCGAAACGAAAATGACCTTCACGGTAAAAATATTGGAAGAAACCACTTCGAAATTGTATTTCAGCTTATTATTTCGTTTTGAAATTTCACTGTAAATATACAGAACGATCATCACGGCGCCTAGAATCAAGGAGAGGAGATTCAATCCGCCTACCTTCGCTATGACAGGAATAAAGCCATTCCCAATTGCGTTGAAGTTCTCATCTTTAATGATAATCGTACCCGTTTTCTCTGTTACGCGCAGGAGAGCTCCTCTAAATATCAACATACCTGCGAGGGAGGCCACAAAGGATGGAATACCGAACTGTGCGACTAACAACCCATTGAATAGTCCCACGATAATACCAAGTACAAGAATAATTGGAATCGTGATGTAGAACGGGACTCCCGCTTGTGAAAGAAGCACGGCAGCAATCGCACCCAGAAAGCCTGCTGCAAATCCGACAGATAAATCAATATGTCGGATGACAATGACTAACGTCATCCCCACGGCTAGAACTGCAATGTAGCCTGTAGCGTCAATTAGATTACTTATATTTCGTGATGACATGAACAATCCATCCGTCATGATGGAGAACGTCAGCATGATGATGAATAGGGCAATGTACATCCCATATTCTCGAATATTCACTTTGATTAGCGATTTGGCTTCACTATAAAATTGCACTGGTCTTCCTCCTATTGCGTCGCAAGCTTCATAATCATTTCTTGATCCGCATCCTCGATGGATAGCTCGCCTTTTATTTTACCTTCAGCCATCACGTATACACGGTCACTCATGCCCAAGACTTCGCTAAGCTCCGATGAGATCATAATGATGCTCATCCCTTCGCTGATCAGCTTGTTCATGATCGTATAAATTTCGTATTTGGCCCCGACATCAATGCCGCGTGTAGGTTCATCTAAGATGAGCAGGCTCGGATTCACAAATAACCATTTGCCGAGTGATACTTTCTGTTGATTTCCCCCGCTCAAATTACCAACAATTTGCTCAACGGAAGGCGCCTTAATGTTCATAGATTGCTTATAATGATTGGAAATCTTCACTTCTTCGTTATTGTTGATGACGCCCTTCTCAGAGATATCATGCAAGTTGGCGACGGAAATGTTTTGCTTAATATCTTGAATGAGGAATAAGCCGTCTCCTTTGCGATCTTCCGTCACATACGCAATGCCTGCCTTAATGGCATCTTTCGGATGGTGAAAGTTATGCTTAACACCTTCCATAAGAAGATCTCCGCGGAGCTTATATCCTTTGGGATTGCCAAATATACTTTGAGCCAGTTCCGTTCTACCTGAACCCATCAAACCTGCAATACCGACAATTTCACCCTTTTTAATATGAAAATTAACTTCTTTCACGACGTCGCGGCCCAACTGCGGATCATACGCCGTCCAGTTTTGAATCTCTAGAATGTTCGTACCGAAGGACTTTGTCATTCTTTTTGGATAAATATCATCAATTTCACGGCCTACCATGTTTTTGATGATGACGCTTTCCGAAATCTCACCTTTGGCCGCATTCAAAGTACAGATCGTTCTACCATCTCGTAGCACTGTGAGTTGATCAGCAATCGCAGTCACTTCTTTGAGCTTATGCGAAATCATAATGCTCGTAATGCCTTGCTTTTTTAGTTCTCGCAGCAGATCAAGCAAATTCTCGCTTTCTTTCTCATTGAGCGCAGCTGTTGGTTCATCTAGAATCAGCAGCTTCACATCCTTGCTCAAGGCTTTGGCAATTTCCACAAGCTGCTGCTTCCCAACACCCAGATCCTTCACGAGAACTTCCGGGTTCACATCTAACTTCACTTTCTGAAGCATTGCTTTGGCTTGACGTATTGTTTGATTCCAATCAACCATGAGGCCTTTTTTCACTTCATTGCCTGCATAAATGTTCTCATACACGGTCAGGTCGGGGAATAAAGCTAACTCTTGATAAATAATAGCGATTCCCGTCTTCACACTGTCGCTGATTTTCGCAAATTGCTGAACTTTGCCTTCAAAAACAATATCTCCCGAGTAAGAACCATGTGGATACACTCCGCTGAGCACCTTCATCAAGGTTGATTTGCCTGCGCCATTTTCACCGACCAAACAATGAATTTCACCTGCATTAACTTTAAAATTTACGTTCGCAAGTGCCTTCACACCCGTGAATTCCTTGGAAATGTTGTTCATCTCTAATATATATTTGCTCATTATCAAGCGCTCCTTAGCCGAACGACTCTTGGAATAGAGGAATAGTGATAGACGTATCTATCACTATTCCATCCAAGCTATGTGATCTTACACTTACAAGCCTTTGAAATCGGATGCTTGGTAGTATGCTGAGTCGACAAGTGCGGATTTAACGTTCGCTTTATCAACAACGATGACATTCGTTTGTTTCGCTTTAACATCAATTTTGCCATTGTTATATGATCCTGTTGTTTCAGGCGTTTTACCATCTAGGATCGCAACAGCCATTCCCATAGCATCTTTAACAAGTGTTCGAACATCTTTGAATACCGTCATGGATTGTTTACCATCGATAACATATTGAATGGAAGCTTTCTCCGCATCTTGACCTGTCACCAGGAACTTCGTTACAGCTTTGTCTGACGAAAATACATCTGCGATGGAACGAGCCGTACCATCATTCGGAGCTAGAATGGCAACATCGCCTTTCATATCTGCTGCAGCCGCTGTCAAATGCGTTTGAGCTTTGTTTTTCGCTTCATTCGCATCCCAGTTCGTTGTTACTTGACCGATGATTTTACTCATTTGCTCACGAGTCAATTTGGCGTTTCCTTTTAGAGCAACAGCTTCACTGGAGTTGGCGATTTTGAATGTGCCATCGGCAATTTTCGGTTGAAGCACTTGCCATGCACCTTCGAAGAATAAGAAGGCATTATTGTCAGATGCTGCACCTGCATACAGGTACAATGGTTGGCCTTTTTTAGCTTTATCAACTAAGTACTGTGCTTGTGCTTTACCTACAGCGATACTATCGAAAGTCACATAGTAGTTAACTGCATCTGTTTTCGTAATCAAACGGTCGTAAGAGATGACTTGGATACCGGCTTTCTTAGCGGATTCTACTGCAGCTGCTGCTGCATCACCATCTTGTGGACAAATGATCAATACTTTAATGCCTTTGGCAATCAAAGCATCCACGTTTTCCTTTTCTTTCGCCGAAGAACCTTGGCTGAACAAGATTTCCGTTGTATATTTAGAACCTTTCAATGCGTCTTTGAAGCGTTGCTCATCTTGAACCCATCTTGGCTCGTCTTTGGTAGGTAATACAATCCCAACGCTAACTTTGGAACTGCCGGAGTTCCCACATGCTGCAACCATCACGGCTAGAAACATGACCACTAACATTAAAGAAATCGCTTTCACACTTCGTTTCATTTGTAATACCCCTCTCATTTGTTTTGGCTGTGCGCCAACTACAAACTGAGTATATCACCGGGATTTTCCAATGTAACCGCTTTATATTAGCACTTTTTTTAACAATGCTATACTATTTTGTCATTTGTCCTTGAAGCACATTTTTATACACGTCTTCTCTCACATGGAAGCCATCTGCAATGATCGTAGCATCCATATTCAATTGATCAACAGCAATCGGTTCAAGCAAAATGGATGGTACATCCATTTTCTTATTGTTTACTTTCTTATCCGCATGGACATTTTCACCTTTAGCCATCTTTACAGCAAGCTCAGCTGCCGTTTCTGCAAGCTTCTTAATCGGCTTATACACCGTCATCGTTTGCGTCCCCTCAACGATTCGCTGCGCAGCTGCCAGCTCCGCATCTTGCCCAGAGACAGGAATACGACCCGCCATGTTCTGGGCAGCTAAAGCTTGAATCACACCACCTGCTGTGGCGTCATTGGCGGCAACAACCGCATCCACTTTGTTCTGATTCGCCAGCAGTGCCCGCTCCATATTCGCTTTCGCATTCGCAGGTTTCCACTCTTTGGTCGCTTGATCAAATACGATGTTAATATCCCCCTTCTCAACAAGGGGCTTCAAAATGTTCATTTGCCCTTTTTTGAACATATGGGCATTATTGTCCGTATCCGCGCCTTCAATGAGCACATAGTTCCCCTTAGGCACCTTTTTGACAATCGCTTTGGCCTGTAACTCGCCAGCCTTCTCATTATCGAAGGAGATATATAAATCGACATCCGAATTGACAATTAATCGGTCATAGGAGATGACCTTAATGCCTGACTTATGTGCCTTTTCTACAATTGCTGCGGATACCTCCGCGTTGTGCGGCACAACGACAAGAACATCAACGCCGCGTGATATAAGGTTTTCCGCCTGAGCAAGCTGCAAGGCATCGTCGCCATTCGCAGCCTGAACTTCGATACGAGCACCAAGCTTTTCTACCGCTGCTTTAAACAAATCACGATCCTTTTGCCAACGTTCTTCCAGCAATGTATCGATGGATAATCCAACGACCACTGGCTTATCCGCACGGACGATCCGACTTGGGCTTGGTTTACTATCAATCTGCGGGCTAGCTTTATCGGTTGGTGTACGACTCGCTCCGATGAACGAGCAAGCGGTTAGCCCTACAGCCAAGATGGCGATAAGGCCAACCATTCCGCTCTTCTTTCTGACATGTTGCAGGGCAACCTCCCCCTCTCTTCCAAGTTTTCGTCATGCTATTACACTCCAGGAAGGTCCCAGCTTAGCTGTGCTTTTTGTTCGTTGGTCGAATCAACATTTTCCGATAATCTGTCGGAGCATATCCAACTAACTTTTTAAACACCCGACTGAAATAATTTGGATCATTATAACCCACTTCAAAGGTAATTTCTTTTAGGCTTTTATCCGTTTCCTGCATCAATTGTTTAGCCATTTCAATCCGATAGTCCGTAAGAAAATCGATATAATTCATTCCGAAATGCTCTTTGAACAGCTTGCTGATATAAAAAGGATTTCGATCAACCGTAGCGGCAATCCGTTCCAAGGACAAGTCTTCATGTGCGTGCTTCTGGATATATTGCTTCATCGTCTGCAGTAGATCTGTCTCGACAACTTCTCCAAGCGGGATTAGGTTATGAATCAACAGCCGGGATTCCGCTTTTAATTGCATATAACTAGTCGTTGCGTAGGGAAAATAAGGCGTATTGACCTCCATCCCCATTTCCAGCAGCATTCGAGACACAACAATCAGTACTTCAAATATGCGTTGCTGAGACATGCCAACCCCTTGGCCAATGCCTTCAAATACATCAATCATTTTTACGATCTGATCTCCTGCCCCTTCTAGATTGCCGCGCCTCATCTCTTCGAGCACGGTTTTCTCCATCTCAAAGGTAAGGATCCCCATCGCTTGAATCTCATCCTGCGTCAAATTCTCATACAAACAATAACGAGCTGGCAACGTCATATCCATTGAAGCCAACAAAGCTTCCTGATAGGATTTGCGCATGTCCCGTATATCCTTGCATAGACCACCTATTCCGATAAATAAACGAAATCCACATCTAGTATCCAATACTTGAATCCATTTCTTTGCGATGCTAATGGCTTGTGCGCGATATGAGAATTCACCGTCCATAAAAACAATAGCTGGTACTTGATTGCCTGACATTTTCCCAAACCAAATCGGATTGGATATCTCAGGAAGCAGCTCGTTTAATTGCATATATACCATATCCAAATTACGGATGCTTGCTGATTCCTCGGAGACTTGCGTAAATTGCAGCGTCATCACGAATCCCTCTCGCCCAGTTGGCATTCCGACGAGATCGATCATTTCAGGCAGTGAAGCGGATTGCACATAATCGAATAACAATTGTTCGACTAGATCTGCCTCGACCAGAGGTATCATCTTCAGCAAACGTTCTTGCTCCGAACGTCTACTCGCCAATTCAAGCTGCATGTTCATAATTTCGCTGGCTACTCGACCAATCGTCTCCAGCACAACCGAAATTCGGCTTGGTTTCAACATATAATCATACACGCCTAATTTAATCGCTTGCTGAGCAAATTCAAATGTATCGAATGCAGTGACGACGATAAATTTGACTGTTTTGTTAGTCTCCCTAATCTTCTCTATCGCTTGAAGTCCATTAATGCCAGGCATTTTAATATCCATCGTAATCAGGTCTGGCTGCAACCGTTCTGCGGCTTCTATCGCTTCCCTGCCATTCACTGCTTGGCCCACAACCTCCACGTCTGGCGAGCCCTCTTCTATGATTCTTTGCAGGGCAGTCCGCTCAATGTGTTCATCATCCACGATTAATAAACGAATCATACTGCTTGCCCCCTTGGCAGTTTCAATGTTATACAAGTACCCGCTCCTAGATGGGATTCTATCTCTATAATCTCTTCAACCCCATAAAACAGCTGTAAGCGATGAATCACATTCCATATGCCGATCCCTGTTGAATGTCCTTTATAAACAGAGTTTTCTGTATGAGATAATAATTTAGATAACTGTTCTTCATCCATACCTTGTCCTGTATCCTGTACCTGAACGAGGATATGTTTCTCATCCTGCTTGACACGAATCGTTAACGTTCCGCCCTCTTCAGCGGGTTCAATTGCATAAATAAAGGCATTCTCTGCGAGCGGTTGCAAAATAAGGATAGGAAGCTCGATGCCAAGTGCATCCTCATCAATTTCACGCACGACATGCAAGCGATCGCCGAAGCGGGCCTTTTGAATCGTTAAATACTCCTCAAGCACCTCGAGCTCATCCTTTAAAGACACCCGGCTATCCAGCTTACGGAGATTATATCTAAGCATACCAGCGACAGAGCTAATTAATTCGCTTGTTTTACCTGCACCTGCCAAATAAGCTTCCTTAGACAGCATATTTAGGGTGTTAAAAAGAAAATGAGGGTTGATTTGACTTTGTAAGCTTTTCAACTCACTTTCTTTCAACATGAGCTTATGTCGATGAAGATCATACTCCAATTGCGCCTTACTCTGAATATCGTCGATAAAATGTCCTATTTTCAATCGCATACTATCCAAGGTTTTGGCCAAGAAGGCCATTTCATCGTTATTGCCCAGATCAATCGGATTTTTGAAATTTCCTCGTGACAGTTCACGCGCGGACAGCGTTAATTTCAACAAAGGCTGCGTGACACTATCGACGAATCGATACGAAAATAGCAGTAACAGCAAGGATACCAGCGCCAACGTCCAGAGGCCCATTTTCTTTATATTTTCACTTCGCTTAATAATCTTTCTGTAGAAAGCATCATAGGTGTTCTGCTCACCGCTAATTAAGGTTAGTGTCGTCTCTGATATATATTTCGAAATATTAGAAGCTTCGTCAAATTGCTTTGCTGCATTTTCTTCATCATTATCCTTCTGGAAACGTACGGCCAGATCCATCGCTTCCGATTGACTTTCCAGCATGTTCTGCAAATTGTCGAGCAGCATCGTGTTACTCAAGTTTCGCAGCCAATCCATCTCGGACTTCGTTCGCAGCAAGCTGCTGTTATCCGTTGCATATTGATTCAAGCTTTCCAGCGTAGGAGACATTCGGTACTTATTCAAGGTGGTTAAGGATTGCTGGCTTAATTGCGACGCTTGGTTCATCTGCATATAACGCTGAAGAATCTCGTTGTACTTCTCAACTGTTCGCTGGTTATAAATGCTCATAGAAAGCCAAATGATCGCCATAATGACCCAGATGAGAATCGATAACATCATCATTTTACTTCGAATGGTTTTCAAGGGCTTTCTCCTCTTCTCCAGATGAAGTCACCACACTGATTGGTGTGAAGTAGCTGTTCTCTAGCGGCAGTTGTGTAGCATCTAACCATCGTTTCATCAAGTTGACGCTCAAAATCCCCATGTCTTCATAATGCTGCGAGAGCCCAGCTTTCACCTGACCATTCTTAATCAACATTAGCGTTTGCGGGGAATCATCAAAAAGGAAGATCGGATATTCCTTCGTTCGCGAACGCGTACGCGCCGCCTGCACGATACTCTCACCAGATTCCGTCGACAACCCAATGAAAGCGGTCACATTTGGATAGTGATTTAAAATATCATTCGTTTGCATTTTCGGTTGTGACATCTCTGGATCATTTGCCGCCGTAACAATCTTCAATTCGTCGTATTTACTAAACACTTCGTGCAGACCTTTTAAGCGGAGATCATCCGTTGAGGGAGATGACAGGTTCTTAATCACACCGACTACCCCTTTGCCCTGTAATTGGGTCGCGATATATTCGCCCATAATGATTCCTTCTTGATAATGATCAGAACCTATGTACGACTTACGCAAGCTGCTTGGGGCGTCGGAATTAATCGTAATAATTGGAATCCCTTTCTCCGTCGCTTTCTTCACCATAAGATCGAAATCGGGATGATCCACGCCTTCCACGACAATCCCACTCGCTTTGGAAGCGATTGCAATATCAATCTGTTTAATGAGGCCTTCCAAGTTCGAACGGTAGACGCCCCAAAAATCAATTTTGATATGGTGTTCTTCCGCAGCCTCGTGTGCCCCTTTTTGAATCGCATTCATCATAAAGCTACCCTGCTCTTGTGAGATAATCACGATGCGTTCTTCATGCTCATGCACCATGGGTTCCCCTGCACTACTAGACATACTCAAATCGCTTTGATAAATCTTGAGTATATAGTATAAAGAAAATGACAGCGTAACAAAACTACTGGCAATGATCGCGATTAATATCAATTTTTTCATACATTCACCCACATACTCTTCCAATTTCCAGTAATTCTATCATGATTTCAAGAATTCGAATACAATCAAAAATAAAATCCAACAACAATTACGTTGCTGGATGTATGATTTGTGCAAATTGCCCGAGAAACCGATCATGATTGAAGGCTGTATGTTCATTCCAAGGTGACTCCCAGCCCGAATAACCAGGGGTCCAATGAACCTGCCCTTTCTTCACAGCCTTTAACCCCCGCCAGCTTGCTTGACTAGATTGATTTGCCCAAGTTGCTTGAGACATGGCATCTTTACAAATATTCACGATGATATGGTCAGCATCAAATTCGGCCAACTCCGACAATTGCACCGATTTCGTCCACTGAATATCTGCGACTAGATTCGCAGGGGTTAACTGCAGATCATCATAGAGAACCGTTCCGGCAAGACGTCCCCACACTTGAATTTCTTTGTGATGAATCAGTACAACTAACACCTTCTCCTTCTTCAATGTCTTCTCTACAGTGTCACGTACATCAGTTGCTTTAAGGTCATAGTTTTGCAACCATTTCTCCGCTTCACGTTCCTTGCCTAAGAATTCACTGATCAACATCAGATGCTCGCGCCAATTCCTATCCCATGATAAAAATAAAGCAGGAGTGATTTCAGCAAGTTTATCTTGCTCATCTTTAGGGACCCAAGTATCAATTCCTATGATATAATCCGGCTTGGCTTGTTGTAAGGCAGCAAGATTAAACCCATAGTGGTGGCTTAACGGCACCCTAACATCATAGGCATATTTATTCCGATAAAAATCAGTCCAATAGTGATCCATAGGCGCCGCATAAGGGATAATTTGAAGGGCTAGCAACTGTCCGATATTCACCCAACTGTATGCCGCGACTTTCATTTTCGTATTTTTCAAATAAACGGCTGGTGCCATTCCCATATGTTTCTTAAAATTATTGCTGAAATAAATTTCGTTTTTATAACCAACTTGGAATGCAATCTCCTTTATAGATGCTTGAGGGAGTTCTCGCATTAACTCCTTGGATTTACTTAATCGTAACTCCGTTACGTATTCGATAACACCCTTACCAAATTTCTCCTTGAATAATCGCATAAAATGAAACCGACTTAAACCGGCTCTTGCTGCCAATGCATCAATCGTTATTTCTTCTGTGAAATCTCGTTCGAGCATGAACTTGGCATACTCCAAGGCGATCGCCGTTTTGTGCTCTTCATTTTGCAAAACTAAGCTTAGCAATTCATAGAACCCTGCCTCAGCCCGAAATCGATCCGCAATCGTGCCATTCTCCCAATGTGTTGCGATCATTTTAACTAATGGAATGACCGTAGAAACGGCGAGGTGCATAGCTTCCCCTTCACCTGGAAACGAGTTCACAGTCTGGATATTCGCTTCGTCAGATTCTGTTTGGAGAATGGCTGCTGCATGAAACCGCAGAATATAGATCCCATCCTCCACCCCTTTAGGTAGACCTACTTCAATGAGTTGACCTGGCCTGCCTATGAATACAGTACCGGATCGCAGGGGGTAATACTGGCCATTTATGATCAAACGACCATCCGTTGAATCAGATACGATTAACATCATAGCGTCCGCTTTAATAAAATCTCGTTCCACAGGGAACTGCAGATCCTTCGCCAATATACGTTCAATCGATTTTAGCTTATACCACATCGTACTTCTAGCGTTCTCGTCTACGAGATCCATTTGAGTATCCTCATATTTCATTGTCGGAATTACACTCCTATATCCATACGCAATATAGAAAGGACGAGGGAATCCCCCGTCCTCTCAAAACCTATTTGACTATAAGTCGAAGCACATCATCAATAATTAGTTGGTTCGCGGTCACGTTCTGATTAAACCAATGTCCGGAATCCACTTCATACACATGACCTTGTTTAACCGCGGACAATTGCTGCCAAAGCGGGTTATCCACAGGAGCCTTTGCACGACCTTTACCTGAAAGCACAAAAATGTAATCCACATCATCGAGCTGAGCCAGTGTTTCCAGGGAATACGTATCATAGTCGCCTTTTAACAATTTAGGCTGTTTGAAACCAAACCCTTGATACAATAGTTTACCACTATAGAAATTCGCACCAAACAATTTAAAACCTTTTTCATTAGCGGATTGGAATAATACGGCAGATTTGTCTCCAATCGCTGTCCGAAGCTTATCTTTGGAAGCCGTGACCTTCTCATCATATTTCTTAATTGCTTGCTCCGCTTCTTTTGTTTTCCCAAGCACTTCACCTAATCTGGCAACACTCCCGCGCCAGTCATTCTCGTCATTGGATAATACGAACGTAGGAGCAATTTTGGAGAAATCCTCGTAGGTTCCATTTTTCATATAAGTTGGTGCAGCAAGAATAATCAGATCTGGATTATGACTTAACGTTTGCTCAGGTTTGAGTCCACCCGTCATGTCTAAAACAGGCACCCCGCTCAATACGTTTTGCAAATACTGTTGAGGCTCACCGGCAGCAGACCATTGCGCGACAGGCTTAATGCCGAGTGCCGTTAAGCCATCTTCTAGGAAAGGAGCGATTACACGCTTAACCTCGCCTGGAATTTTCACCTCATGTCCCATCGCATCCTTCAGGACACGTTCTTGCGGTTGTGCAGAGGCTGTTGCCGTTGCTAGCGTCGTACTTGCAGGCGTAGCTGCATTGTTCGTATCGGTTCCGGCACCACAGCCGGCTAGAAATAACGAAGACACGAGTAAAACCGCCGTGAAGTTAATGAACTTTCTTTTGCTTGCTTGAATCATTGGATATCCCCCTAGATGATACTGATAATCATTATCGATAATTAGGAGTATATAGGACAAATCCTTCTTTGTGAATACGTAAAAATGCTGACTTTTCATTCATTGACCGCACGATTGTATATATTCGGGTATCTAACATGAGAAAAACCTGCATAGAACTTGTCAAAGTTCTACCCAGGTTTCACTTTGCGTGAAAGATTTACTCGATTATGCGAAGCACAATCCGTCCGCGTCCATGCCCCGTCTGGCTCTTCTCATGAGCTTGACGTACGTCTCCCATAGTAAAGCTTTGCTCGATATGAAAGATAAGCTTCCCTTCTTCGATAAGCTCAGCAATGGCTGTCAAATCAGCATTCGTAGCGATACCAGCACGAATTAATGTGATGCCATGCTGTTTGGCCTGCTCTACCGGCGGTTGGCCTGCGATGGATGCCAAGCGTCCACCTCGCTTCATGACAGACCAGGTGCGCGCCAACGTTTCTCCACCTATGGTATCTAGCACGAAATCTGCGTCCTTCACGATGTCTTCAAAACGTTCCGACGTGTAATCTATGACGTGATCCGCTCCTAACGAGGCCACAAAAGCCTTGTTCGCGGGTCCAGCAGTTGCATAGACCTCTGCGCCTCGCCATTTGGCGAATTGAACCGCGAACATGCCGACGCCTCCCGCGGCGCCGTGGATCAGAACACGTTCGTTCGGCTTCACTTGCCCTTCCGTGACAATGGCACGCCACGCCGTGGTGGCTCCACCTGACAACGATGACGCTTCTTCGTAAGTGATCGAAGCTGGCTTCAGCGCAAGCTCATCCTCCAACGCTGTCGTATACTCCGCGTAGGTTCCCTTCGTACTGCGCCCAAAGACTGATTGTCCAATCTGCCACGCGGACACACCTTCTCCTACAGCTGCAATGACTCCTGCAAACGCTGTTCCTGGAATATGGGGAAATTGAACCGGCATCGGGAACATTCCCCTGCGTATTTTCCAATCAACAGGAAGAACACCCGCTGCATGAATACGTACAAGCACTTCTCCGGCCTGAGGCTGCGGAATGGGGATCTGCTCAACTTGCAGAACATCCGCTTCACCGAATGAATGATATCGAACAGCACGCATCTGCTTAGCGTTCCCAATGGCTTCCTTACTGTCTGTCATTTTCGTGCCCTCCTCTTTCCGCACCATCTATGGTATATTTATTGAGTATACTCAGCATTTCAATTTATAATGAGTATACTCAGTACTTTTGCGACTGTCAAGGAGGATTATGAAGCCTATTCACTCAACTGATAAACAGGGGGATTCTAACCATTTCCCAGAGGGTCCATCCACACCAACTGCAGGTGACATTTTGCAGCTATTAATCCGTACGACCCATCGTTTGCACACACAATTTGAGGAGCACTTAAGTGAGCTTGGGATACCTGCTTATTTGACAGGGCCACGTGTACGGGTACTCATCGCAATTGAAGAAGAAGGAAGCATCCGTATGTCCGATCTCGCTTCCAAATTAGGCATCAAAGCACGCACCGTCACCCAATTCGTTGATGCGCTTGAACAAGAGGCTCTCCTCGTGCGTACGACCGATCCTGATGACCGCCGAGCAACCTTCCTCCAGTTAACGGAAGCAGCACCTCCCCTGATTGCGAAAGCACGTGCCGCGATGAGCCAAGCCTCCGATCAGGTGCTCCAATCCTTGTCCACCGAAGGCAGAAATCAACTCCAGTCCCTATTACTCCGCTTATAGGGCTGGTGGATTTTCTAAGTAACCAGTGGTAGAATATAGGAGGTTGTCCCAATTTCACAATTAGAGGAGAATGGTCATGTCAATTAATGCTTATTTAAATTTCCCCGGAAACACTCGTGAAGTTGTAAATTTCTATGCAGATGCATTTAATCTGCCATCTCCAAAAATGATTACATTTGGCGATATGCCGCAAAATCCTGACTATCCGCTGCCTGAAGAGGCTAAAAACGGTGTCATGCACACACGTTTGGATATTAACGGAAGCCCACTGATGTTCTCCGACACGTTCCCAGGTATGCCATACGTTGTAGGGAACAACATTAGTCTTTCCTATGTCAGCTCTAACGAAGAAGAACTTAAAAATGTATTTCATAAGTTGAAAGTTGGCGGCAAAGTAGCTATGGAGCTGCAAGCGACGGACTGGAGTAAACTGTACGGTCAAATAGAGGACAAGTTCGGCATCCTCTGGCAGTTCAACCTCGATAGCGGTGAATCTTTCTAATTATACACACCAAAAGGCCCCTGCTTACAGCACGGGCCTTTCTCTTTTATAAGATCGGTGAAATCAACTTCGAAATCGACTCCAAAAAACGAATACGCAAGGACCGTTTCTCATACTCCTCCAAGGTCAACTCCATACAGCCCTCCATGTCCATCCAGAAGGTGTCTTCCAGCTTCCTTGCTGTCTCCTCATGAAACATCAGCGCGTTCGTCTCGAAGTTTAGCCGCAAGCTGCGAATATCGAAATTCGCTGTTCCCACAGAAGCTACTTTGCCATCTACAATAATCGTTTTGGCATGTAGAAAGCCGAAATCATACAGATAACATTTCACGCCAGCGCGTAATAATTCACCTACATAATACAAAGAAGCCCAATGCACGAAGAGATGATCAGCCTTCTCCGGTATCATAATACGCACATCAATCCCCGAAAGGGCAGCAATTCGCAACGCATTCAACATACTTTCTTCGGGAATAAAATAAGGCGTTTGCAGCAAAATACGGCTTTTGGCCATATGTATCAGTTTGAGGAACGTATAAACAAAGTGCGGCCAAGTCTCATTCGGACCACTTGCAACGATTTGCATAGGTACTTTTCCTAGTGTTGCATCGTTTGCAATCGCTGGAAAATAACTCGCATCCACTTCCAGTGTTTCTGACGATGCCAGGTTCCAATCGAGTATAAATCGGGATTGCAACGCGCGTACAACACTCCCTGATAGACGAAGATGCGTATCACGCCAGTAGCCAAACTTGGGGTTTAATCCAAGGTATTCATTTCCGATATTAAATCCGCCAATATAGCCAATTTGCCCATCAATCACGACAAGTTTACGATGATTTCGATAATTCACACGATAATTCAGGAAAGGAATGCGCGATGGAAAAAATGCAGCTTTGTGTCCGCCTGCCTGCAAAAAATCTTTAAAAAAGGAGTCCTTCAAGGTACGCGAACCGATATCATCATATAAAAAGCGAACTGTAACACCTTGCGCGGCTTTCCGAGTTAGCACTTCCATAATTCGCTGACCTAAGGAATCATTTTTCACAATATAGTATTGCATATGGATATGGTAAACGGCTGCCTCTAGTCGGCTGATCAAATCATTAAATTTCTCCACACCATCCGTGAAGATATGTACCTCATTATCCTGTGACAAAAATGAATCATTCGTAGCTACATTCAAATAAATTAAATAACGATATTCCATTACCATGGGATCGATATAGGGAAAAGTCCCCTCCATAAGTTGCTGCCGCTGCTCACCAATCACAGTCTGCATCCGTTCCTGCATGCGCTTATTCCATTTATACAGTTTTCGGCGGCTTAGGTTTTGACCCAGCATCACATACAATAGAAAGCCTAGAATAGGAATGAATAATAGCACCATTAACCAAGACCATGTAGCCGCTACATTACGTCGTTCTAAAAACACTACCGTGAGCGCCAATAAAATATTTACGACGAACAACACGGTTAACATATGAGAAATCCAATCCATGCCCATCATTTACCACTCCAACCCTCTTTAACATCTGCACCTATTATACCTGAATTTTCTAAATAACGAAAAAGACCCCCTCAATCTTCCGAATGAGGAGGTCCTATTCACGATCCCTAAGAGATCATTTCTTTGTAAAGTGCGATATATTGCTGCGCGGATCTGCGCCAGCTATAGTCACATTTTTTCATATTCTGCTGAATCTTCATCCAACTGTCCCGATCATTCTTATAAAAGAATACCGCTCGCCTGATGATATGCAGCATATCGTGAGCGTTATAGTGCGTGAAGGAGAAGCCTGTACCTTCCCCCGTAAACTCATTATACGGCTGCACCGTATCCTTCAGACCACCCGTTTCCCGCACGATCGGCACAGAACGATAGCGAAGAGCAATCAATTGACCGATGCCGCATGGCTCGAATTGGGATGGCATTAAGAAGAGGTCCGAAGCAGCATAAAACTGATGAGCTAACGCTTCGTCGAAGTAAATATGCGCAGACACTTTAGTCGGATAAACAGCGGCCGCATCTCGAAACATTTGCTCGTAGACAGGCTCGCCAGTTCCCAGAACGACTAACTGAATGTTGAGTGTTAGAATCTCACGCAGCACGTGTTGAATGAGATCTAAGCCCTTCTGCTGCACCAAGCGAGTCACGAGTACAATCATCGGGATGTCGCCATCCACAGGAAGCCCTAGGCGCTCCTGAAGCGCTAATTTATTCTGCGTTTTCTTCGGCAATGAATCGCGGTAATTCACGACGAGATTCTTATCCGTCATAGGGTCAAAAATATCGTAATCAATCCCATTCACGATGCCAGTCAATTCATCTTTACGATGACGCAGCAGGCTGTCCAAAAACTCGCCGTAATACGGCGTTTGAATTTCCTCCGCATATGTCTGACTAACGGTTGTAATTTGATCCGAATACAAGAGTCCGCCTTTTAGGAAGCTAGCCCCGCCATGAAGCTCAAGAGCGGTTCCAGAGAAGTGATCGTCGGACAAGCCGAACAAATCCTTGAACACTTCTTGACCAAACACACCTTGATACTTCAGGTTATGCACAGTCGTCATCGTTTTGATTTCGCTAAAGAAAGGCAAATGCTGATAATGAGCTTTTAACAGAACAGGAATCATCCCCGCTTGCCAATCATGACAATGAATAACGTCTGGCTGGAAATCCAAGTAAGGAAGCGCCTCAATGACCCCGCGACTGAAGAAGCCAAACCGCTCCGCTTCATCGCCAAAACCATAGATACCTGAACGCTTGTAATAAAACTCATTATCCACGAAGTAAAAGGTGACTCCTTCATGTTCAAGCACATCAATGCCGATATATTGCTTGCGCCAGCCTAATTGAACATCGAATGCTGCCACTTGTGACATTTTGTCTCTAAACTTAGCAGGGATATCCCCGTATTTGGGCAAAATGACCCGCACATCAAGCCCTTGATGGGTCAGCTCCTTGGGTAAGGAGCCAATCACATCTGCTAATCCACCTGTTTTTATAAAAGGCACGGCCTCCGAAGCCGCGAACAGTATTCTCATCTTGCCACTCCTCCAACTTTGGTGGTACACGGATCTATCCTGCTCTTAGATGACTTTCGTTTTTGCTGCAATGAATGGGGCTTTGTTGTCCCCCGTTAACACACGGCCACGACTAATGAAAACATCCTTATCCAGTATCGCGTTCTCGATAATTACGTTTTCCTCAATCTCGCAGTTTTGCAGGATGATACTATTTTTCACATAAGCACCTTTGCGGATCTTTACGCCACGGAACAAGATACTGTTCTCGACTTTCCCTTCGATTTGACAGCCGTTCGCGATAAGCGCGTTCTTGGCAGAGGCGGAGTCCCAATATTTGGCAGGCGGCTCATCCTTCACTTTGGTATAAATAAGATTCTTCTGGAAGAAGAGTTCACGCCAAATGGCTGGATTTAGCAGCTGCATGCTGTGCTTGTAGTAACCTTGGATGGAATTCACAATGCCCAGATGCCCCTCAAATTTATAACCATACACGCTTAACTTATCAATATTTTTCATAATCCCGTCTCGTACCAAATGATCATATCCTTGCGCTAGGCAGGATTCCACCATATCCAAGAGCAATGCTTTGCTCATGATATACATTTCCATGGAGATGTTGTTCGTCCGCAAGCGGCCTGTATGATCTTCCATCAACGTCACTTGGCCCGTCTCTTTGACTGCCATACGGCGGAATTTCCCATGAACCTCTTCGTCTGTTTGTTTATAAATCACGGTGATATCCGCTTGCATATCTTCATGGTAACGAACTGCATCGTTCAAATCCAGATTGCACACCATGTGACTGCGGGAAATAATAACGAACTCTTCTTTACCACGGTAGAAATAGTCACGATGGCTATAGAATTGATACAAATCTCCGCGAGAAATCCCTGTCGGTTCATCAAGAACGGATGGAAGGACGAATAGTCCGCCACGTTTACGATCCAAATCCCATTCTTTACCAGATCCGAGATGATCCATGAGCGAACGATATTTGTGTTGTGTGAATACAGCTACGTTGTCAATCCCTGAATTCACCATATTCGAAAGTGCAAAATCGATTAACCGATAACGTCCACCGAAAGGCACGGATGCCGGGCAGCGGAAATAAGTCAGTTCCTCCAAATCATCCGGTTCATTGACTAAATTAATGACTCCCATCACGTGTTTCATCTGACATCATCCCTTCTGATTAGCGTAGCCTGTTACCCGCTCGTTACCGCCAATAAGTACAATTTCTCCTGCACCATCAACAACCGCACCATCTTCAACCACCGTATTTTCACCAATAATTGCTTTGATAATCGTTACGTTGTTACCAATTTTGGCATTTGGCATAATCACGGAATCTTTAATATGGCTGCCTTCACCAACCTGAACACCGAAGAAAAGGACAGAATGATCAACATCTCCAAAAATCGCGCAGCCCTCATTGACCAAAGAACGCTTAATATTGGCTGTAGGTGCTACATATTGAGCAGGTTGATAAGGATTCTGAGAATACACGCGCCAGTCTTTATCGTTGAGGTTTAGTTCATTATTGTCATCCAAAAGGTCCATATTCGCTTCCCATAGACTATCAATGGTACCGACGTCTTTCCAATAGCCTTGGAATGGATAGGCAAACATTCTCGCCTCATCCTTCAGCATCATCGGAATGATATCTTTTCCAAAATCCTTGCTTGACTCCGGATTCGCTTCATCTTCCAGCAGATAAGATTTCAACGCTTTCCAATTAAAAATGTAAATTCCCATGGACGCTAAGTTAGAGTTTGCTTCCTTCGGCTTTTCAGCGAATTCCGTGATCTCCTGCTTCTCGTTTACGCTCATGATGCCAAAGCGGCTTGTTTCTTCCCATTTCACTTCGATAACGGCGATTGTGGCGTCCGCATTTTTCTCTTTGTGATAAGAAAGCATGAGATCGTAATCCATTTTATAGATATGGTCACCTGAGATGACCAAAACATATTCCGGATCATATTGCTCGATAAAACCGATATTGCGATAAATCGCGTTGGCCGTACCTTTGTACCAGTCGCCGCCTTTTTGCTCCATGAACGGTGGCAGCACCGTAACACCGCCATATTTGCGGTCAAGATCCCAAGAGCTTCCAATACCAATGTAAGTATTCAACACGAGAGGCTGATACTGGGTAAGAACCCCAACCGTATCGATCCCTGAATTCGTACAATTGCTGAGAGTAAAATCAATAATGCGATATTTGCCGCCAAAGTGTACAGCTGGCTTAGCTAAATTGTTCGTCAGTACGCCTAATCTTCGCCCTTCTCCTCCAGCGAGGAGCATGGCAACACATTCTTTACTGCGCATATTTGATTTCCCCCTTCAACTTCATCATTCTCTGATTGGAATTCACTCACACACTTGATATAAACAGCCGCAAGCGGCGGAATACATAGAGATAAACTATACGGGTGACCATGCATGGAGCTAGCTTTGCTTGTGATCGGCATCGTATTCCCTTGACCGGAACCGCCAAACTCAGACGCGTCGCTATTGAAAACAACTTCGTATAAACCTAATTTCGGAACGCCGATTCGATAATCCGGATGAACAACGGGTGTGAAATTACACACAAGAATGAGTTCATCCTCCGGCGCAGTCCCTTTTCGCAAATAAGTAACAACACTTTGGCTCTCGTCATGGGGGTTAATCCATGCAAAGCCTTCTGGATCATGATCCAGCTGCCATAAGGCTGGTTCTTTCAAATAAAACTGATTGAGCGACTTCACATAATGATGCATCTGCTCGTGTTTCTCATAACCATCTAACAAAAACCAATCTAGCTCTTCAAGATCCTTCCATTCATCGAATTGACCGAATTCACTTCCCATGAAGAGCAGCTTTTTACCTGGATGCCCCGACATGTAACCATATAACACCCTCAAATTAGCGAATTTCTGCCAATAGTCACCAGGCATTTTATGCAAGAGTGAACGCTTTCCATGCACAACCTCATCATGTGAAAGAGGAAGTACATAATTTTCACTCCATGCGTACATGAACGAGAAGGTAATTAACTTGTGATTATACCTACGGTGGATGGGATCCAGCTTCATATACTTCAGCATATCGTTCATCCAGCCCATATTCCACTTGTAATTAAAACCTAATCCACCTTCGTGGACGGGTGCTGTTACGAGCGGCCAATCCGTTGAATCCTCTGCCATCATCAGTGCATTGGGGAAATAGGAGAACACAACTTGATTCAGTTTGCGAATGAACGCAATTGCCTCTAGATTCTCCTCGCCACCCTGTTGGTTACGAATCGGAGTTTCATCCCATCTGCCGAAATTTAAATGTAGCATGGAAGCAACCGCATCAACGCGTATCCCATCCATATGATACATGTCCATCCAAAATACGGCATTTGAGATTAAAAAGCTCTGAACCTCCGGCCTGCCAAAATCGAAGGTGAGCGTCCCCCACTCGAGCTTTTCCGCTTTGCGAGGATCTTCATATTCATACAAAGGCTTGCCATCAAACTGACGTAGTCCATGACTGTCTTTGCAGAAATGACCAGGTACCCAGTCCATAATGACGCCGATACCTTTCTGATGACACGTATCCACGAAGCGCATGAAATCCTTTGGCGAACCGTGACGACTTGTAACCGAATAGTATCCCGTAGCTTGGTACCCCCACGAACGATCGAAGGGATGCTCAGCCAGCGGCATAACTTCGATGTGCGTATAGCCCATTTCTACTGCATAATCCACTAGTTCAGTC
Organism: Paenibacillus sp. J22P165; assembly: GCF_059692015.1. Classification (NCBI taxonomy): domain Bacteria; kingdom Bacillati; phylum Bacillota; class Bacilli; order Caryophanales; family Paenibacillaceae; genus Paenibacillus; species Paenibacillus sp. J22P165. The sequence goes on from NZ_JCAUAP010000002.1 coordinate 241,084, forward strand.
GTTAATTGCTCGTACGTATACAGTTCTTCGCTCTTGGGGTCTTTCTTACGCCAAGTACCTAGATGCACCTCGTAAATAGAAAGCGGCTTGTTATACGCGGGTACTTCTTTCTTCTGCTGCTGCCAGGCTTGATCCTGCCAGTCATAACCATCCAAATCAACAACCCTTGATGCCGTACCGGGCCTTAATTCGGAATAGAAGGCATATGGATCTGCTTTGAGCAAAATCTGCCCAGTTTGACTATGAATTTCGAACTTGTAATAGTCACCTTCACTCGCTTCTGGAATAAGCAGCATCCAGAGGCCTAACGAACTAATCTTTTCCATGTGATGCTCGCCGGTTTGCCAATCATTGAAATCTCCAAGTACACAGACAGTTTTTGCATGTGGTGCCCACACGGCGAATCGAACACCCTCATGCCCTTGTTCTTTGCTAACATGTGCCCCTAAGATACGATAACTGTGGAAAAGGGATCCTTCATGAAGCAGAAACAAATCCTCGGAGCTTGGAATACCAACATTTGCTCCCACATTATCCCCCCCTATTTCGACATGTCCTAACTCTAAGATGCGTGTTGCAAATCGTCTCTACCTCTACAAATACAACAAACAGGTAATGAATTCCTTCAATTCAAACCGAATAAAAAAAAGGAAATCTCTCAACCTTCGGTGAATTATTGGTAGGACAAGAAATGAAAGGTGGATCACACATAATGAAGGATAAAGTAAAAGGACTTATCGTGGGTTTAACGATTGGATCAGTTTTAAGTGGAACGGTAGCTTTTGCCGCAGGAACTCAGATTGAAGTGGCCTTCCGTAATCTGACGTATATGTTTGATGGTGTCGAAAAAACGCCAACGGATAGCAAAGGCTTTATTTATGAAGGGACCACTTATGTTCCTTTACGTTTCATGAGCGACTCGCTCGGCAAAAAAGTAGCGTGGGATGATGAGACAAGCACGATTTGGATTGGTAATAATCCGAATCAAGTGGTTGCCACTTATAAAGGCGGGACTGTGACGAGAGCTGATTTCGATGCCTTCTTTAACCTCAAAGCTTTATTCAACAGCAACCATGCTGCCTCCAAAGATAATGTGGAGTATCAGACAGGGATACTGAAGGAATTAGTAACGAACCGTATTCTCTATAGTCGTGCTTCTGAAGCTGATATAGCAACAGCTAAGGAAAGTGCGGCCTTACAGGTTGCTGCTTGGAAACAGCAAATGGGCGAAGCTAAGTTTGTTGCCGACTTGAAGAACGTGAATACTTCAGAGAGTGCTATTCAGTATTTCTTAGTGGGCAGTTTGACGGCTTCGAACTACGTGAAATCCAGTATTACAGATGCACAGCTGAAGGCACAATATGAGGCGACGCTAAAAGCTAATAAAGAAGCTTACACCGTGGCGTCTGTTCGTCATATTTTAATCGGGTTATCTGATCAAGACGGAAAAGCACTTCGCACGAAGGAAGAAGCGCTAAAACTTGCCAATGATGTAGCTTCCAAGCTTAAAAATGGCGGCGACTTCGCAGCACTTGCTAAACAATATTCCGAAGATCCAGGTTCAAAGGATGCGGGCGGACTTTATGCTGATGCTGACGTAAGCCAATGGGTAGAAGGTTTCAAAAACGCAGCCATTAATCAAACGGTAGGTGCAATCGGCGACCCTGTTGAAACCGAATTCGGTTATCACATCATCAAGGTGGAATCTAGATCTGTTAAATCGTTCGATGTTGTCAAGGATTCACTCAGAGGTGGCCTTGAACAAGCACAATACCAACAATTCGCAGAAAAAGAACTGCCTGGATTGATTGAAAAGATCGATTTAGGTCAATAAATGGTGTACAATGGATGTTTAGTCTAGTAAACAGTTGAAGGATGGATTACAGCATGTTTTATGCAAAAGATTGGGTCGATTATGAACTACTCGATACTGGCGGCGGCGAAAAGCTAGAACGCTGGGGAACGATTGTACTTCGCAGACCCGACCCGCAAATTATTTGGCCTCTACAAAAAGAAACACCAGCTTGGCGTCAAGCTGATGCCCACTATCACCGCAGCTCCAGCGGCGGCGGCCAATGGCAGCAGCACGCAGAGCTACCTGAACGCTGGACGATCACTTACGATCAGAAGCTGACCTTTTATATTAAGCCAACTAGCTTTAAGCATACGGGTCTGTTCCCTGAGCAAGCGGTCAATTGGAAATGGATGATGGACAAGATCAAAGGCGCAGGCCGTCCGATCAAAGTGCTCAACCTTTTCGCTTACACGGGTGGCGCAACACTTGCTTGCGCGCATGCAGGCGCTGAAGTATGTCATGTTGATGCGTCCAAAGGCGTTGTTCAATGGGCAAAAGAGAATTTGCACCTAAGCGGTATGGGTTCCCGACCTGTTCGATTCATTACGGATGATGTGTTCAAATTCGTTCAAAGAGAACAGCGCCGCGGCAGCAAATACGATGCAATCATTATGGATCCACCTTCCTACGGACGGGGACCTAACGGTGAAACTTGGAAATTGGAAGATGACCTCTTCCCATTCATTCAGACTTGCCAATCCATTTTGACGGACAACCCGTTGTTCTTGTTGATTAACTCTTACACAACAGGAATATCGGCTACTGTGCTTCAGAATATTTTGACAATGGCGATGAAAGAAAAGCATGGCGGAACGATCTCCAGTGGGGAAATCGGGCTTCCGATCACCCACTCCGGCCTAATGCTCCCTTGTGGTATTCTGGGACGCTGGGAGGCGTAAGCAGTGGCTTTCAAGGATGATAACGGTGCATCACAGATCCCGATTATTTTTGAAGACAACCACATTCTTGTGGTTGAGAAGCCCGTCAACATGCCTACGCAGGAAGACGAGTCTCGTGATCTCGACTTGTTGAACGCCTTGAAGGCGGACATCAAGGAGCGGTATAACAAGCCCGGCAATGTCTACCTGGGGCTTGTGCATCGCTTGGATCGTCCCGTTGGCGGCGTGATGGTCTTCGCCAAAACGTCAAAAGCCGCGTCCCGACTTTCGGACGCGGTAAGAACGAGGCAGCTCGACAAGACGTACGTCGCTGTCGTGCACGGTAAACCCTCCCAGCCGGCCGCTACGCTGCGCCACTGGCTGTGGAAGGATACGCGGACGAATACCGTCAGCGTGGTCAAGGCAGGCCAGCAGGACGCCAAGGAGGCGGTGCTGGACTATAAGCTGCTCGGCAGCCAAGACGGGCTCAGCTTGATCCAGATCAAGCTGCACACCGGGCGGCCGCATCAGATCCGCGTGCAGCTGGCTGCCATTGGCTGCACGCTGTACGGCGACCAGCGCTATGGCAGCGCTGTGAACAAACCGGGCCAGCAGCTCGCGCTGTGGGCCACAGCACTTGCCTTTGAGCATCCGACTACGAAGGAGATGCTCCGCTTCCGGTCGCTGCCTCCCGTGCAGCGGCCTTGGAACGAGTTCACCATCCCCGAGCTATGAGGGGATGCACGCCATTTAGTTGGCAACCTTGCCCAATAAATAAATAAGCAATTTCTGATTATGAGCGGAAACGCGATTCAGGTACGAATCCAACAGTTCTTCACGGATTCCACGACCTCTCTCGCATTCCGCTTTTCCTTTGCCTGTAACGTGAATCCAGACGATACGACGGTCTTTCTCGTCTCTTATACGTGTAATTAACTCCGCTTTTTCCATCCGATCGAGTAAAGTTGTGACGGCCGCAGGTGTCGTGGATAAATATTCGATTAAATCCGAAGGCTTCATACGTTCATGGACTAGGAGCAGTTCTAACACATTCAGCTGTCCTTCCGTAATCGTAGGGGCTAAGCCTACCTCCATCTGATTTTTCAATTCCTTCGATAATTTTAGCCATAGCTTTCCGAATTCATCGGAATACATCCTCATCAACTCGCTTCCATTTTCACCTATTTATTGCAAGTATAGCACGCCTTTTCGCTAGTTTAAAGATTAATGCCATTAATATTTTCTTACAAAAATTGCAAGTAAAGTGGACATGCTGAGGTTTGCTGATACCTGATGTCGAGCCTCCGCAAAGCTTGTCTACTCTTGGATAAACGAACAAGCCAATCGACTTCTTTTAACAAGTTGCCCAGTAGCCACATATACTGTTCGAAGGTACCATGCACCCTTGTAGACAACAGCGATTTCCTTTTTTTCGGAGAAATTAGACGTGCAAGGCTGTTAATTAACTTTCAAGGAGTGATTGGATTGGAAGATTGGAAAGTAGAGCTAGGCAAAAAAGCGCTGGAAGCCGGCATGCTGAAAGACCCACAATGGCTGGATCGATTAGACGAACCGATGCCTCTGTGGGTCCTATTAGAGTTAGCTTTTACATTGATTGAAAGACTGGATCCCCCAACAATTAGTTACGATTGAGGAAAGCGCAAAATCTCTACAATGGAATCTGTTTTCGTGACTGGAATAAGTGATTTGCCTTGCGCTTTACGATCTTCTAACGGAGCTGTTTCCGTAGAGAAGCGCAGCTTTTCACCAGTGCTCATCACAGCTGTAATCAAGTAATCCATTTTCACAATAAACGTCCGGATTAAGGCAGAACCGTTAGGTCTGACACGCTTACCTTCTTTGAATTCGAAGGTAATGATCCCCTTTCCGCCGCGACCTTGAATTGGATAATCCACAACGAGAGATCGCTTCGCATACCCGAGGTCCGAGATGACCAGTACTTCCCCTTCATCCCCGTAGATCCACTCAGCAGACACGACTTCGTCGTCTTCCTTGAGCTGGATGCCGCGCACACCCGCGGCTGCACGGCCCATCGGGTTCACTTCTTCCTCACGGAAACGGATGCTCATGCCCTGCTTCGTGACAAGTAGAATTTCCTTCGTATTATCACTCATATGGACTTGCAGCACTTCATCTTGTTCCCCAAGCTTACACGCGACAATCGCGTTTGAGCGATTCGTCATGTACTCTTTGAGCTCTGTGCGCTTCACTTGTCCTTTGCGTGTGACGAACACGAGTGACTTCGTCGGATCGTCAAAGCCTTTGACAGGAATCACATTCACGATGCGATCTTCCTTCGCAATAGGGATGACATTGACGATCGCTGTACCGTTTTCTTTCCACTTGTACTCCGGAACTTGATGGACAGGCAATAAGTAGTATTGCCCCTTCTTCGTGAAGATCAGCAAGCTCTCGATCGTATTCACATCTAGCAAGAAACGAAGGTAATCGCCTTCCTTCATGCCTGTATTCTCAAGCTCCCCACCTGAACGTGTGAAGGATAGCTTGCTTGTACGCTTCAAGTAGCCCTCATTGGACAAGGTGACAAGCACATCTTCAGCCGTTACAAGAACTTCAAGATTTACTTTCAGTTCTTCGACTTCTCCTTGAATCTCCGAGCGGCGATCGATCCCATATTTCTTGCGGATCTCTCCCATCTCGTCTTTAATAACACCGAGAAGCTTCTTCAAGCTGCCGAGAATCCCGCGCAAGTACGCAATCGTTTTCTCAACATCCTTCAATTCCTTCTCCAGCGTCGTTATTTCCAAATTCGTTAAACGGTATAATTGCAGGACGAGGATGGCATCAGCTTGACGTTCCGAAAAATGAAACTTCTCTACGAGATTATTTTGGGCGTCCTGCCGATTTTTCGATGCTTTAATCGTGGCAATGACCTCGTCCAAAATGTTTAGTGCTTTGACAAGCCCTTCAAGAACATGTGCCCGATCTTCTGCCTTTTCCAATTCGTATTGCGAACGGAATGTAACAACTTCCTTCTGATGCTCAATGTAAGCCTCCAGAATCTCACGAATACCCAGTTGACGCGGCGCTTTATTGACAATGGCAACCATGTTGAAGTTATACGTAACTTGCAGATCCGTTTTCTTCAGCAAATAAGCCAAAATCCCTTGTGCATCCGCTTCCTTCTTGAGTTCGATCACGATACGAAGTCCATTACGGCCGCTTTCATCTCGTACTTCAGCGATTCCTTCGATTTTCTTCTCCAGACGGATATTCTCCATCGCTGTGACTAACCGAGATTTGACCACTTGATAAGGGATTTCGGTAATGACAAGTTGCTGTCTGCCGCCGCGCATTTCTTCGATCGCGGTTTTGGAGCGGATATAAATACGGCCTTTTCCTGTGCGGTAGGCTTCACGTATCCCATCTTCACCCATGATGATGCCTGAAGTTGGGAAATCCGGACCTTTTACGATCGACATTAATTCGTCAACCGTAATCTCAGGTTTATCGATCATAGCCGTACAAGCGTCGATGATTTCACGCAAATTATGAGGCGGAATTTCCGTCGCAAAACCTGCTGAGATTCCACTTACACCGTTTACAAGTAAATTCGGATAACGTGCAGGCAATACAACCGGTTCTTTGGTTGAATTATCAAAGTTATCCTTGAACATCACTGTACGCTTCTCAATATCGCGAAGAAGCTCCATCGCGATTTCTGATAAACGTGCTTCTGTATAACGCATAGCTGCTGGTGGATCATCGTCTAAGGAACCCCAGTTCCCGTGACCATCCACGAGGGTATGCCCCATTTTCCATGGTTGTGCCATACGAACCATACCATCATAAATCGACGCGTCACCATGTGGATGATAGTTCCCCATAACATCCCCTACGGTCTTCGCTGATTTCCGATAAGGTTTATCAGGCGTGTTGCCTGAGTCGTACATGGCGTACAAGACCCGGCGTTGAACAGGCTTCAAGCCGTCTCTAACGTCAGGAATTGCTCGATCCTGAATAATATATTTGGAATATCGACCGAATCGATCGCCAACGATCTCCTCTAGAAAGGCTGGTAAAAACTCTTCTAAAATGCTCACTTTCTCGTCACCACTCTTTTTGGTCTACTCAACATATTCAGTAAAATCAACGTTTTCGATAATCCATCTCTTACGTGGATCTACTTTATCACCCATCAATGTTGTCACACGTCGTTCTGCTTTGGCCGCATCTTCAATCTGTACTTGAAGCAGCGTCCGGCTTTCCGGATTCATTGTAGTTTCCCACAGCTGATCTGGATTCATCTCGCCTAGTCCTTTATAACGCTGAAGCTCTGTATTTTTACCGAGCTCTTTGACCACTTTCTGCAGCTGATCATCTGTCCAAGCGTATTTATGACCACCATTTTTACCTTTTCTCGTCACTTTATACAGAGGTGGTTGCGCAATATACACTTTTCCCGCATCAATCAACGGCTTCATGTACCGGTAGAAGAAGGTTAGCAGCAGTACCTGAATGTGTGCGCCATCAGTATCAGCATCAGTCATTATAATAATTTTACCGTAATTCGTTTCTTCCGCTTCGAACTCCGACCCTACGCCTGCACCGATTGCTGCAATAATAGCCTTATATTCTTCGTTTTTCAAAATGTCCAACAACTTCGCCTTCTCAGGATTCATTGGCTTCCCTTTAAGCGGCAAAATCGCTTGATGCTTCGAATCTCGTCCTTGCTTAGCTGACCCACCAGCGGAATCACCTTCCACGATGAACAGCTCATTTCGTTGCAAATCCTTCGACTGTGCAGGTGTAAGCTTCCCATTCAGGTTTGAGCTCTCGCTCTTACCTTTCTTGCCGCTGCGAATCTCCTCACGTGCTTTTCGCGCTGCTTCTCTCGCTCTTGATGCCTGTACAGCTTTCTTCAGCATCATTTGTGCGATTTGTGGATTCTCTTCAAGGAAAACCGTCATTTTATCGGAAACTACGGCGTCCACTGCACTACGTGCAATTGCACTTCCCAGTTGGTCTTTGGTTTGTCCTACAAACTCAACATCACCCATTTTGATATTGATAACCGACATCATACCTTCTCTGAGATCCGTTCCATCGAGGTTTTTATCCTTTTCCTTGAGAATGCCCCCTTTACGGGCATATTCATTCATCACCCTCGTATAAGCAGTCTTGAAACCCGTTTCGTGGGTTCCACCGCCGCGGGTAGGAATAGAGTTCACGAAGGAAGCAATCGTCTCTGTGTAGCCATCATTGTATTGAAGTGCAACTTCAACTTCAATGTCGTCCTTCTCTGAGGCAAAATGAATCACAGGATGCAGCACGGTCTTCTCTTCGTTCAAGAAGGCTACGAATTGACTTGCGCCGCCCTCATACTGGAACGAATCCACTTTATCGGTGCGATCATCCTTCAAATTTACTTGCAGACCAGAGTTAAGGAACGCAATCTCTTGTAAACGTTCAGCAAGCGTATCGTAATTAATCGTCGTGCCGCCTTGGAAGACGCGTTTATCTGGTTTAAACGTTACTTTCGTTCCTGTACGGTTGGTATTGCCGATAACTTCAAGTCCTGTAACCGGTTCACCAACATGTTCAATCCCTTTATCATCTACCCAATATTCGAAACGCATCCGATGTACTTTACCTTCACGGTTGATTTCAACTTCCAACCACTCGGAAAGTGCATTCGTAACGGAAGCGCCTACACCATGTAAGCCCCCGGACTTCTTGTAACCTGAGCCACCAAACTTACCGCCTGCATGCAGGATTGTATAAACGACTTGAGGCGTTGGAACGCCTGTTTTATGCATGCCTGTAGGAATACCGCGGCCATTATCCTGTACCGTAATGGATTGATCTTTATGTATCGTGACATTAATTTTGGAACAATGCTTTGCCAGATGCTCATCGACTGCATTATCTACGATTTCCCAGATCAGATGATGAAGACCTGAGGAACTGGTACTCCCAATATACATCCCTGGTCTTTTACGAACGGCGACAAGCCCTTCCAGGACTTGAATATCATCTGCTTCGTAATCCGTGACGGGTGTCGGGGCTTTCCCTTTCGCAAATTCTAGCTGCTCAGCCATTGGAGCCCTCCTTTATCTCTTTATACTCTAATTTAAAATATCTTTGCGTGAAAATACCGTAAATGAAACAATTAACGCCAGTACGGTCCAAACACTTAATACACTAAGAGAGAAGCCTAGATCCATACCTTGAATAGGTGGGATTCCTCCTGTCAAATACTTTGTCAGATCCAAGTTGACCATAAACAAATATTTAGCCGTTTCCCAAGAGGACACCATATTCGAAAGAATGGTTCCTGATATTAATACGGCAAGCATGACCCCCATACCTGCTGCGGTTGATCGAATTAGTACAGAAAGCATAAGCGACATAATCGCTACGACAATTGCTGTAAACCATACTAAGCCGAATTCCATCAAGAGGAAGAACCATTGATCTACTGCTCTTACACGACTAAAATCGACATCTGCGCCTGTTAGCTGAATACCCGTGAAGATCGGCATCGTCCATCCGTTATAGCCAAAAACAATGCCTGAAATCAAGTAACAGATCAATCCAGTCGACAAAACAGTCAGCGAAGTAAAGAAGACAACGGTAATTAATTTACTCAATAGGATTTTCCAACGCCTGACCGGTCTTGTCAACAATAATTTAATAGTCCCCGTAGAATGCTCGGATGATACGATATCTGCTGAAATGACCATAATAATCAACGGAATAAATAAACCAACGGCATTTTTGACAAATTCACGTGTAAATGTAACCGCATTCGGGGAGCTGGGATTCACATCTTGTTCTAAATAATAATTCGCAATTTGAATTTGAACGCGAAGCTGTTGCTTCCACTCATCTGGTGTTCGTGCCGAACTGAGGCGTTTTTCCCAATCCGTCACTTTCTGACGCTGATCAGCCTTCCAATCCGATGTTCCAAATTGCTTCTGTGTATGTTGAGCAACTCGCATTTGAGCATAAGTGAACATGGGAATTAAAGCAAGAAGAATAAGTAGAATGACGTAAAATCGCTTTTTCTTAATCATTTTAATCATTTCATTTTTAACTAAAGCATATAGTCCTGTCAATTCTTTCACCCTCTTTTACTCGATTCGTTCCCCTTCAGTTAAACGCAAGAACAGATCTTCCAGTGTTGGATTTTTGATTTCTACCGCATATAGGCTAATTCCTTCTTCGATAAGTCGTTGACTTAGCTTAGGAATGTTTACTTGATCCATTTGCGTAGCAATTTGCTTTGCAGCAGCTGGTATCCCTATTGGGTTGTCTGAATCTAAGGTTTGGATAGATAACACCATTTCCGAAGTTTGAAGCACACGCTCGGCTTGATCTCCTGGAGAAACTGTCCAAACCACCCTGCCACCCTGAGCAATCAGCTCATCCACAGCACCAACTTGAATCACTTCGCCATGACTAATAATGGCTACACGATCACACATTTGCTGAAGCTCGCTAAGTAAGTGACTGGAGACGAACAAGCTAAGTCCATCCGCAGCTAAACGTTGTATAAACTCCCTCATTTCTTTAATTCCCTGAGGATCAAGTCCGTTCGTAGGCTCGTCCAAAATCAATAGACTGGGTCGACCTAGAAGTGCCTGAGCGATTCCTAAACGCTGACGCATACCGAGGGAATAGGTCCGTACTTTATCATGAATGCGCGCATCCATCGAAACAATGTCGACAACTTCTTTAATTCGATTGTCATCTACATCCGGCAGCATGCGGGCAAAATGCTCAAGATTTTCCCACCCAGTCAGATAGGAATAGAGTTCAGGATTTTCAACAATACATCCTACTTTTCTCATGGCTTCGTCATGTTCCTTATGAACATCGAACCCACAAATGTGTATCGTGCCTTCCGTAGGACGAATTAAATCCACGAGCATACGAATTGTCGTTGTTTTACCTGAACCATTAGGCCCAAGGAAACCAAAAATCTCGCCTGCGTAGACATCAAAAGAAATTCCTTTGATAATTTCTTTATTTTTAATTCTTTTTTTAAGATTATTGACAGATAAAACGATCTGAGGCGTTGCAATAGCCATTTACCATGACCTCCCTATTTTAAAATTTGGACAATTCGATCTGCAATTCGTTCATAGCCATCCCCATTTGGATGAAAATGATCAGCAGAGGATAAGTATTTGATCAAATTTTGTTCAAATAGGTCGTAAGTAGGAACAATCAGCATCTGTGGATATTGATTAGTTAACTTAAACACCCCGTTATTCCATCGCTGTACAGTTAAAGAGCCCTCTCTTGTCGGATCAAGATCCAGAAAAGGGTGATATAAACCGATATATAATAGCGTTGCTTTCGGGTTTGCTTTGTTAATGGTCGAAATAATCTTCTCCATCTTGGTGAGTGCAGGGTCTACACGCTTCTCAGCGGCCTCAGGATTAAATTCCGTTTGGTTAGCTCCTTTGAAAAGCCCTTCGCCTCCTGCAAAAATATCATTTCCCCCAATGGTAAGCAAAATAATATCAGCTTGCGCAAGTGCATCTTGTGTTTTTTTCTGTTCTAAATCCGTCAGAAGTTGATCGCTTTTGTAGCCAGGAATAGCAAGGTTATTAAGTACGAAGACAGGTTTGCCGCTTGCTTTTTCCAGCTTCTCACGGACTCGTCCTACGTAGCCTTTACCCGTATTGTCGCCTGTTCCTGCTGTAAGTGAATCCCCTAATGCGACAATTTGTAACTTATTGTTACTTTCGATTATCGATGGTTTCGTTGGCGCTGGAGTGGCTAATTGCAAATCTCCAGAGGCTTTAGGAAACCATATTTGATTCGCCGCGTATGCAAAGCCAACAGCGAAAACGATCGTAGAAATTGACGCGGTTAAACCAATGGCACCCCAAATGAAACGAGATGATTTCATTGCTGTCCCCTCCTGCGAATATTTGGCATATTTCCAATTTAAGAGTATAGCTTCTCGTCAAATTTTGCAAACATTGTAAAGATGGGTGAGTTTACGGGGTGGTGATTGTAGTATGCACACTACTCTAGTCCCGCCTGTAGGTCGATTTTTTCGACTTACAGCACGCTCACAGCTATAATTCCCGCCTGTAGGTCGATTTTTTCAACTTACAGCATGTCACAGCTATAATTCCTACCTGTAAGTCGATTTTTTCGAGTTACAGCACGCTCAAAGATATAATTCCCGCCTGTAAGTCGATTTTTTCGACTTACAGCACGCTCAAAGATATAATTCCCGCCTGTAAGTCGATTTTTTCGACTTACAGCACGCTCACAGTTATAATTCTCACCTGTAAGTCGATTTTTTCGACTTACAGCACGCTCACAGCTATAATTCCCGCCTGTAGGTCGATTTTTTCGACTTACAGCATGCCGCATACACTTTTTCGGGTGACTGGTTGATTAAAATAGCTAGTGGTGGTTGGTTGAGTAGTGGCTGCTTAAGTGGGGGTTGGCGTTCAGAAGTCTACATTGATTCCCTTTGCATCGCACACAAAAAAGCTGCCTAACCACATCCAAGTGGCTAAGCAGCTCCCTTTGTTCAAACCTATACAGCATCCTGCAAAAATTTATACTGGGCTTGAATCAAGCCGTAGTAGATCTTCTGTTCCTTCATGAGTTCATCATGATTACCGATTTCCATCATACGTCCGTGATCCAGTACGACGATTTTGTCGGCATTACGAATCGTAGAAAGACGATGCGCTACTATAAATGACGTACGACCCGCTAGAAGCGTCTTAAGTGCCTCTTGGATTTTGAGCTCCGTATCCGTGTCAATACTTGCCGTCGCTTCATCCAAAATGAGCACTCGCGGATTCGCAAGAAGGGCTCTTGCAAAGGAAATCAATTGGCGCTGCCCCATCGACAGGACGTTACCGCGCTCTTGCACTTCTGTGTCATACCCATTAGGCAACTGAGCGATAAAATCATGCGCATGAACAGCTTTTGCGACCTGCTCGATTTCATCATCTGTTGCATTTAATCGACCGAAACGAATGTTATCACGTATCGAGCCCGAGAAAATAAATGTATCTTGGAGTACAACACCAATTTGGGAGCGAAGACTTTGGATCGTGACATTACGAATGTTGTATCCATCGACTTCAACAACCCCTTCATTCGGGTCATAGAAGCGACAGAGTAAGTTCATAATCGTACTTTTCCCAGATCCGGTATGACCTACCAAAGCGATAGATTGTCCGGCAGTTACATCCAAATTGATCCGATTCAGTGCTGGGCGTCCAGGCTCATACTCGAAAACAAGATCTTTGAACTTCACATTTCCTTGTACGGTAGGTAAATCTTTCGCACCTTCGATTTCTGCCACCGTAGGTTTCTCATCCATAAATTCAAAAATCCGCTCCGCCGAAGCCATCGCAATCAATAACTGCGAATACATCTGCCCCAAACGGGTAATCGGCTCCCAGAAATACCCGATGTAAGTCGCGAACGCTACAAGTAAACCAACGCTGATTTCACCCGTTTGAATCAAATGCGCACCCAACCAGAATAAGATAAAGTAACCAATTGCACCTGTTATTTCAATGAGTGGCCCAAAGGATTGATTCAGCATGGAAGCACGATTCCAGGATAATCGATTGGTCATGTTCATTTTGGAGAAGAACTGAATGTTCTCTTTCTCCTGTGTGTAGGCCTGTGTGACTTTAATACCTTGAATACACTCATTCAAGTGGGCATTCAATCGGGATTGCTTCATCGTAACATCTTGCCAAGAGCGGCGGATTTTGGTCCGAAGCTTTGTCGAGATGATAAACATAATAGGAACTGTAACAATGATCGATGCACCTAATTTAAAATTAAATGATAGCAAGATAATAATGATACCTACGAGTTGTACAACGTCGATCAATAAGTTGACGACACCGTTCGTAAATAAATCCTGTAAGGAATTCACATAGTTCGTCACACGAACAAGGACAGACCCGGCTGGTCTCGTATCGAAGAAACGAAATGAGAGCTTCTGAATATGACTGAAAAGGTCATGACGAAGATCATAGATGACACGTTGCCCGATCATGTTCGTATATTTGATACGGAATGTATTCGCAAGCCATTGAATTAGATAGACACTGAGCATAATGCCAACAATGATAAAGAGCATATTCTTATCTTTCGGGATAATCGCATTGTCAATTGCTTTACTGATGAGAAGTGGAACTGTCAATTTCGTAATCGCGCCCAAAAGCATCATGGTAATGATGATGGGCAGCATTTGTTTACGATAAGGCTTCATATAGCCAAACAAGCGTTTTAATTGGCCCCAGTCAAAAGGCTTTTCGATTAGTTCATCATCTTGATAAACGAAGCGATGCCCTGTTTGAGAATCTGGATTCGGCGCAGCTGCCTCAGCTTGTTTCGATGGAGTACTCAATTTGCTAACCTTCTTTCTGGCTTGGAGGAATGGGTTATTGGATTGACGTCAACTTCTGAGTCTACAGAAGTCCCCTCTTCTCGGGTAACGGCTGCTTGGTTCTGAGCAGATTGGTTTTGTGGACCGTCTGCATACTGAATCTCATACGTTTGGCGGTACAAGCCCTCTTGCTGTAGAAGTTCATGATGCTTACCTCTTTGAATGACGCGCCCTTTATCGAGTACAATGATTTCGTCCGCATGTTTCAAAGATGAGATTCGGTGCGCAATGATGAACGTTGTACGTCCTGCCATAACTTCACCAAAACCAGCTTGAATTTCATGTTCTGTTTCCATGTCAACTGCACTTGTAGCATCATCTAGCACGAGGATCTTCGGATCTTTGATCAGAGCTCTAGCAATCGCAATCCGCTGTTTTTGTCCTCCGGAAAGACCGAGTCCACGTTCACCCACTAAGGTGTCATAGCCTTCAGGCAGCTCCGAAATGAAATCATGCGCTTTGGCTAGCTTCGCAGCCCGAATAATTTCGTCCATGGTCACATTTTTGCGACCGTATGCGATATTATTTCGAATCGTAGAAGAGAATAGGAACGTTTCTTGGAAAACCGTTGAAATTTGGCTGCGGTAGCTTTCAATCTGTAAAGAACGAATATCCTTTCCATCAAGCATTACCTTGCCTTCTTTGACATTGTAAGCTCTCATCAGGAGCGAAATCACGGTCGTTTTCCCTGATCCCGTACTGCCTAAGAGTCCAATGACAGAGCCTGGAGGGGCATCCAGTGTAAAATTATATAAGGCCGGTTGTTTTTCGGGATAAGCGAATGTGACATTTTCGAATCGAACGTGCCCATCAACCTTAGTCAGAGCTGCAGCGTTTTCGCTATCTTTTACATGCATGTAGTGATGCAGAACCTCGAGAATTTTTTCACCAGAAGCTTTCGTTTGTGTAAAGTTATTAATGTGAAAACCAAGTCCCCACATCGGACCGATTATGTACCAAATAAGACTAAAGCAGGCTACCAATTCACCTAGTGAGATCGCCCCGTCAATTACCATGTAACCGCCAGCCCCGAGTAGTATAACGACACTCAAGTTCGCTAGAATCTCCATGATCGGGAAGTACTTTGCCCAAATCCCTGACGACCCAATATTCATGGACTTGTAATCCTCATTACGTTCAGCGAACTTGGAAATTTCATGCGGTTCGCGTGCAAATGATTTAACAGTCCGAACACCTGTAATATTTTCTTGAACAGCCGTTGTCATTGTGCTCAAGGACTGACGCACCATCCGGAAAGCCGGATGAATTTTACCTTCAAAGCGAACGGCAGTAAAAGCTAGAAAAGGCATAGTAATCATCGTAAGTAAAGCTAACTTCCAACTGATAGAAAACATCATCGCCATACCGAAAACGAGCATTAACAATACATTCAGTATTTGTGCGAAGCCAAAGCCAATAAATTGGCGAATTGCTTCCAAGTCAGCTGTCAACCTGGACATCAAGTCTCCCGTTCTTGCTTGATCGTAGTACTGGAACGACAAATATTGCAGTTTCTTGTATAGTGCATTCCGTAAGTGGTAAGCAACACGGTTACCTAAGCGACCCCCGCACAAACCATGCAAAAATTGGAACATCCCCTTTGTAGAAACAACAAGTACAACGATGAGTGCCAGTTTCGGCACTAGGCCAAATTGCTTCTTGGTGATAACTTCGTCAATCAAATACCGAAGCAAATTGGGGTACACCAAGCCGAGCGCGGTAGCGATTGCAAGACATGCAATAGCTCCAAAAAACAGTTTTTTCTCTGGCCAAAAATATGGCTTCAGTTGCCTGAATACATCCACTTTGGGCCCTCCTTAAAAGGATAGATTTGAAACGCTTATAATGTGTGAACACTTTATGAATCTTAACACCATCACTATATGTGAGCAATTCGAGGATAATCGGATTTAATCGCTTAAATAGGCATAAATTCACAAAAACGTGTAGTAATCCCCCCTATTCTTTTAAATCATCGGGATAACCGCCAATGAAAGCCTTTACATGAACAATCCAAAAAAAGGGGCAACTAAGTTCCGAAGAACCTAGTCACCCTTTTGTTTAATAGCTAAACAAATGCCTTCAACTGATGCTGTTTAGATATGAGTTCATCCAAATCAATCTTCATTTGAAGTGCATCGCGAAGCCCTTCTGCGTGTTCTTTTACCTGTTGCTCCATGATCAATTTCTGTGAAATTAACCACTTTTCCAGTTGGATGCCGTAAGCTTGCTCGAGCTCATTGGTTTGCCCTTCAATAAACGTAACAACCGGGGCATTGATCCGATTCTCTAATTCAGCTTTCAACTTGCCTTTACCATCACCTTCAAAAAATTGCTTCGCATTCTTGAAATAACTCTGAAGCAGCTTCAAACTCACTTCCGATGCTTCAAGCTTCGTAGTCACCTCAGGTGTCACAAACTTGCTGGACTCGTAGGCAGCCTTCTCAAAGCCTTCTAACAGTAAGCTCAGCTCCTCACCCCAACGATTCATTCGCTTCGTACTAATGAGATTCATGCGATTCTCCACACGAAGTGTAGTGGCTAGAACTTCTTGCGATAAATCATGGCCGATCATGCGCAGCAGTTCATTCCATGCGAATTGCAGTGCGGCCTTAGGGTCTTTGGCTTCATCACGGAAGGTAGAAGGATTGAATGCAAAATTATAAAGCTCTCCAAAGCGATACATCGTACGTTGCTTAACGTAGTACATCAACTCTTGGATTTCCTTCTTCAATTCTTTCAGCTCCGCATCATAGCGTGTGTCGTCTAATAGGTCTAAGCCCTGTTGTTCCGACTCCTCCAACATAATAAGCTGTAGTCTACGTTCTTCCTCACCCGATTGTGCTCGTTCCAGCCACTTCTGCATGGTGCTAATTGCTCGATGAAGCTCTAGATTAGCCGAATGAATGGCCACATCACTGAGTTCATTCAAGGTGAATTGAACAAACTGCTGCTCAAAAGGTTGAATACCCGATTGTACGACTAAGCTTTCATTGCCATTGATTTTACCTTCTGCTGCCAAATAACTGGATATCGGATAAATACGTGGATGACGAATACCGTGCTGCACTAAATTCGTCTCCACATGCTTCACGACCCCTGCCAGCTCCTCTGAGCTTGCCGCCAAATCAGACGCGTTAACGATGAAAAACATTTTATCCATTTCAAAGCTATCTTTAACACGACCTAGCTGAAGCAGAAACTCGCGGTCTGCCTGGGAAAATGCATGGTTATAATAAGTGACGAAAAGAATAGCATCTGCATTTTTAATATAGTTAAAAGCGACCCCCGTATGTCGAGCATTAATAGAATCTGCCCCTGGTGTATCCACGAAAATGATACCTTGATCCGTCAGCGGATTGGAATAATATAATTCAATAAATTCCACAAAACAGGACTTGTGTTCTTCTGCTACATACCCTGAGAATTCATCTTTCGTGATCCGAAGTTCAGTACCCAATTGACCCGAGGCTGCTTCCCAACCTTTTTCAACAGCTTTCAGGAAAGAGAAATGGGGTTTTCCTTTGGCTGTTACGTCAGCAGGTGAAAGCTGGCCTATCCGTTTCAACGCGGACGACATATCGATTGCTTCAACGCCTAGAATTTGAAGCGAGTAGAGCACATCCTCCAAGATGGCTTCTGCTTTCTTCATCTTGACCTTGGCGGTACCGTGCGGCCAGCCTTCCGTCGGCGGCATGATCTTGTTGATCGCCGCCGTCGTCGGGTTCGGCGACACCGGCAACACCCGTTCACCAATCAGTGCATTGGCGAACGAAGATTTACCCGCGCTGAATGCGCCGAACAGCGCAATCGTGAACGTCCGCTGGCGCAGACGGTCCGCTTTCTCGCGCATGGAGCGCGCGAGCGACCTCATCGACGGCAGCCCGTCGATGAGGCTTGAGGCCGCCTGCAAGTCGGCGGCCTTGCGCTCCATGCGCCGTCCGTGCTCACCCGAGGTGAACACGGATGACGGCGTTGCGGGCGCTGCTGCTGCCGTTGGAGCAGCGTCGCCCGTGCCTGCAGCTGCCGAAGCTATCGCGGCAGCCTGCAGGATCGTGCCCATGGAGGTCACGTGCAGGTTAGCCCCGCTCAGCGGGGCTGCTGCCGGCTCCTCCATGGCCGTGTACTGCTGCGCATCCGGCAGCGCCGGCGCAGACGGTCTTTCCCAGCTGGCCATGCGCAGCAGCTGGGTCTCAGCCGCCGCCTCGGCTTCCTCGAGGCGAGCGAGCTCGCGGCAGGCGCTCAGCCGGCCGCTCAGGGCTTCAAGCTCAGCCGCTAGCGCAGCGGCGGCTGGAAGGGAACTGTCGCGGACCGCCGCCGCGATGATGTCAATCACCGCAAACGCCAGTTTGCGGTACTGCAGCTTCAACTCGCCAGCAAGCTGCTTCATGTAGTTTAACGTATACTCACCGCCGAACGTTGCTCCCGTATTCACCTGGGAAGCAATCAAAAGGCCGGTTACTTCAACCTTCAAAGCTTCAATCTGAGCAATTAACGCAACATCATGCTGACCTTGATCACTTGCTGCCTTTTTCAGGGCATCTCGCAAGTGCCAGTCAAGTTGAGCTTCCACTTGCTCTGCCAATTCTCCCTGAAACGCCGTCAGCCGTTTCTCTTGCTCTGCAGCGGTCTTAGCTGCGCCCCCGAAAAATCCAACCTTAAAACCAGGCTTACGGCTCTCCAAATAGGCGTTAGCATAATCACGCGTTAACGCAGGTGTTATATTGGCATTCTCTATAATGGCACCAACATCTTTTCGGAGATCAACTATTAACGTTTCCGGCAAGCTATTTAATGTGTTAAGTTGTTCTTGCTTGGCTGCAGCCAGCTGTTGAACATCCTCCACATCGCCTTCTTCATGGATCGATTCCAGCAATTCCGCTTTCTGAGCTTCGTGTTGCTCGGCCAACCATTTACTATGCTCTGCTGCCAAATACCTCGCAGAAGCATCAATACTATAACTGCGCAAAGAATCTCCACGCTCAATAAGTCGGCTCAGCAACCATTGCAGTTTAGCGTACTCATTATGCGGATGTGCAGGTTCCTTCATCGTAACGAACAACAGGTCATCAGGTTCAATGCCCCAGTTCAAGAAAGCTTGCTTTGTTCCCGTTTGATATTGTGCAAAGGGAAGCTCCCACTCCTTGTGTTTATCAATCATATTCACAATCAGATAGAGCGGTTTTCCCCACTCCTTCATTTTTTTCGTAAAAGCTAAATTCACTTCTGATTGTACGTGGTTATAGTCCATAACATAGAACACCACATCAGCTAAGTGTAAAGCAGATTCCGTCGATTGATGATGTGCATCATCCGTAGAATCAATACCTGGTGTGTCCAACAGCGCTGTGTCTTCACCTAGAAAAGGAATGGGATACGTGATTTCTACCGTTTCAATATCGGTTCCATTTACACAGTAAGCCTCCAGCTCACTGAGCGGAATTGTTGTCGTCTCTCCTAAGGGATTGACCTTTCCTTCAAGGCTGCGATGCGTCACATGCGCACCAGGCTGCCCATTTCGAATACTCACGATATTAGCACTCGTAGGAATCGGACTCGACGGTAACAAGGCATGGGCACAAAGTTGATTAATCAGCGTTGATTTACCTGCAGAGAAATGTCCGCAGAACGCAATATTCATCCGTCCACTGTCCAGCTTGTCGAGCAATTGCCCCATTTTTGCCGCGTTATCTTCATCCCCTGCCTGCCCAAGCACCTGTTGCATCTTCTTAAGCGCATCCGGCATGACCTTGATGCTTCTAGCTACCAATTGCGACATTCGTTCATTCCGCTCCTCTATGATTGATTCTTAACTATCCCTCTCAGCTGTACAGAAAAAAAATCTCCCAAAGGGAGATTCTGGACTTACGTGAGGGCGATTTTTTCTTTTTCCGGCAGGAAAATTTCAAAAACGTCACGATGCTGAAGAATCGTAATATCCGAATCCTTCACTTTCATCACAACAACCTCGGATTTTGTTTTCATTTTGTCTATGTAATTCTGAGGAACCTCACCGGATTCACTGACAGTTACACCTTCAATGACTTTTTCCTCATTATCGGCTAGCGGCGTGTTGATCACTTGCTCATAAATATCGGAGAACAATTCGAAGCTATTGGTATATACGGCGATGCATTTCATTTCAATCCCATCCTTTGTCAGCATTTCATTTGTTTGTAATAGTTTTCCTTGTTGGCTGTGGTTTCATACGCTTCTTCCCCTCGCGGCAAATGTCCAATAAGGGACAAATCGGGCAATTGGGGTTCTGTGCCTTACAGTGATATCGACCGAAGAAAATCAATCGATGATGTGTTTGCGTCCATTCGTCACGTGGTACTTTCTTCATTAACTTCTTTTCAACTTCTAGTACGGAATCATCCCAGCCAACAAGTCCTAATCGCTTAGAGACTCGTTCGACATGCGTGTCAACCGCAATTGCCGGAACGCCGAATGCGTTCGATACGACGACATTTGCCGTCTTACGCCCAACACCAGGCAATTCAACCAATTGCTCATGCTTCTCAGGAATTTCACCACCGAACTTGTCCAGTAGCAACTGACACAGCTTATGAATATGACTAGCCTTGTTGCGAAATAAACCAATTCGCCGAATATCTTGCTCCAGTTCCTCTAACGGAACAGCCAAGTAGTCTTCAGGTCGTTTGTACTTCTCAAACAAGTCTTTGGTAACCTTATTCACGGTTTCATCCGTACACTGCGCTGATAGCAACACGGCAATCGTTAATTCAAATGGATTACTGTGATTCAACTCACAATGCGCATCCGGATATAGTTCACCGATGGTGTCCAGAATATGTCTTACTGTCTTCTGTGTCATAGCTGATCTTCCTTAGGGTCGTAATATTCTTCAGTTTAGCGAATTGTCAGGGCATAATCAATCCTTGAAAGCGTCAAAATGCGAACATTTTCTAAAAAATAAACATTTTTTTTGAAAATAAGAAAAAAACCGCCTGTTTGAGAAGATTGGCTTCTCCTATACAGACGGTTTTCCTTAAACATTTGTTCAACGATCTAATTTTCAATCTCAACAATTTTATTGTCAAGGATATAAAGCGTCAGCTGATCTCCAGAAACGAAGGAAGATGGCAAGACAATTGAGGTACTAGTGTGCAGGTAAGCTC
The DNA here is from genome assembly GCF_059692015.1 of Paenibacillus sp. J22P165. Classification (NCBI taxonomy): domain Bacteria; kingdom Bacillati; phylum Bacillota; class Bacilli; order Caryophanales; family Paenibacillaceae; genus Paenibacillus; species Paenibacillus sp. J22P165. Next base: position 262,399 of record NZ_JCAUAP010000002.1, read on the forward strand.
TCGGAAACAGGTTATAGGCAGTTTGCTCGCCTCCAGAAGCTTTGACATTCACTTGGTTCAATGTAGGGCTATACTGATCAAACTCACGTTTAGAAGCGACAGCAACTTGAATCATGAGTTTATCATTGGCGTCCTTCATCAATTGAACACGATCCCCAACTTTAATCGAGGAGAAGCTCCAATCCATGCCGCCATTGAGTTTCACACTGTAATTGTTGCCAGCGTTAACTACTTGACTTTTACCTGTAAAATCTTGAATGGTCAGACTTGAACTTGCAGCGTTCACCGCTGTTACTTTACCTCGAACAGGTGTTACTAACTCGGCTTTCGTAATCGCAAGACCTTTGAATGAGAATTTCACATAATCGTCAATCGCAAGGTCAGCGAATGCAGCACTCGTGCCATCTGCTTTCACAAGCGGTACCCCATCTAAAGGAATAGTAACAGTCGTATTGGAGTCATCCAAGAACGTAGCTTGTTTTTGGTTCGTATTCGTTAATAGGGTTTTTAATACCTTTGTGTTACTGGTGACGATTTTCGTTACTGTCGCCTGATCAAAACTTAGAAGCAGACTAATTTTATCTCCCACTTTCAAATCGGAAAGCGTACTGTTTGGCTTGTTAGCAAGTTCAACAATTGGTGTAAAATTAAGTTTAAATGTTAAACTTTGTCCACTATCTGTTTTCAATGTAATATCATTCGTTTGTAAATTCAATTGTGTCAGTGCACCATCCAGCTGCAAGGACATTTGAATTTGTTTAACCGAATCATTGGAAACAAGAAGATCTACATATTTGCCCGCTGAGAATAGGCTATTGAAATTAGTGAATGGAAGTTTAGTTCCGTTGTACCAAATGGCAACACTATCATTCAAAAGAAAGGCATGTGGTTTACCTGCATTATCCGTGACAGTTAAAATTTTGGATGAGGCATTGTAATCAATAATTTTCGCAAAATATAAATTCTCAATTGACCGATTAATAACTGTAATCGTTGTAACCTTATTATTCAACACATCTAACTTCAATTGATCCCCAGCAGACAAATCATAAATACTCGCATTGGCTAAGCCATTAATAACAACTCGCGTGTTACTGCTTAACTCATAGGCATCAACTGTTTTACCAGACGTTTTATTAATCAAAATCGTAGATTGGTCGTCGGTAAACTGTTTGAACGTCCCTTCCACACTTGTTCCAACATCTGCTTGCTTTTTAACAATAAGCTTCACAATTTCACTATTCTTGACGGTGTATTCAACTGTGTCTCCAACATGGATGGCATCCAAATTGATAAGCGTATTATCTGCCAGCGTAGCAATCAAATTACTCGAAAATCCATAGATCTCTGTCTCTCCAGAGGCAGACTCAATCAGAGTTAGTTGCATCGCGTCTTTATTCAACGTTTGGATATCACCAACCGCCGTTTTACTCACTGGAATTTGTTTGACAACGATAGATGTATATTTGTCGCTGTCCACAAGTTGACTTTTACGAATTTGGATCGTGCTTCCTGCTACAATCTCTCCTAAGCTAAGTCCACGTCCATTCATATCCGTTACGGCAACATCGGACGCTAAATCGTAACTTTCATAATCGTCTAATGTCGCTTTCATCGTAGTCAGATTAAGCTTCAGTAATTGTCCTTCGTGGATGTCCATATACAGCTCATCACTTAGGATTTCTACATAATAAGCTGTACCGTTAACTTGAACAATGGATACTTCATACGTTTCTAGCAATTCTTTGGATGAAATAGCTACATCATTTTTATTTCCGAAAAATACGGTATTAGGTGAAATCTTGTATGTACTTGTATTCCCGTCTTTATCCATTAGGCCAATACTGCCGCTTGTTAGGCTTGTCATATACCCTTTTTTAGCGCGTTCTGGTAATGTCGTCAAACTCTTTTGTGAACGACTTAGGAAAGCAGCCATTTGAGCACGTGTTACCGCGCCTTTCGGTTGAAATGAGCCATCTTCGAACCCATCTACGACTTTTAATGACACAGCTGCATTTACGAAACCTAGCGCACTGTTGCTGATCTGTTTGTTATCTGTAAATGAAGTTGCTTTCGTAGATAAGCTTTCCGCTAAGGAAGCTTTCCCAATAGCACGAATGACGACTTCAGCCACCCATTCTCTCGTTGCTTTTTGTTGTCCCCAATTACCAACCGGCTTCGTACCTTGCGTTCTAACTTTTTCTTGCTCTGTTGATATCAAGCCTTTTTGTAAGGCTAGCGCTACGTAGTTACGAGCATATTTATCAACTAACATGTAATCAGGGAATACCGTATCCGTCGCCAAATTGTCCGCATCAGCCTGTAAGCCCATCATACGTGTAGCCATAATTAATACATCTTGTTGTGAAACCGAAGTTTCTGGTGAGTAGATGCCCTCTGCGACTCCCTCGATAACGCCTTCTAAGGCTAGTTTGGAAATGTGGCGAATCCCCCAGTAATCACTGCTCACATCATTAAAAGATAGTCGTACATTCGTGTTCGTTGTTGTTGATGTTGTTGTATTCACGGGTGCTGCAAGGACTGGCGTACCTGCTAGACTTGTGATGATCATGGAGCTTACGATAGCACTCGCCAATTTCTTATTTTTCATGTTCGATGTAACTCCTCTACAATTCCTATTTAGTTAGGTCGTTTGATCGGGTAAGGAAGCTCCAGATGTCCCATTAGACTATCTACTTGCTTACCGTCTTTAAGTACATACAAGGTTTTCACTTCAGGAAATTGGAACACTGTTTTCTTTAATGCTTGGATAAATAATTCTTCTCCAGGCGCACCCATTTGCGTTTTGGGTCCGAATGCCATATCCAACTTCAATTCGCCTTTGGCAGCATCGAACTTGACACTTGTGAATTTCATATCGTCAAATAATGAAGGTGCTTTGGGATCATCATTCTTCTGAAGTGCTTTCAATGCAGCCTCATAAGTGTCAGCATCCTTCTCCACGCTGATTGTTACCACTTTCTCAACGAGCTTCATTTCATCTTGATCACTGTAATAAGCCTTAACTTGCACCTGCTTAAGAGGCGCTGGTGTTGGCTTTGGCGTGGCTGTTGGCGTAGAAATAGTTGCAATCGGTGTAGTCGTAGCTTGTGGTTCCGACGTAGCAGCTCCTGTTAATTGTGTTTTCTGGCCACAGGCCGTGATAGACAACGTGATGGCACTTACAAGGAGCGCTCCTTGAACTAGGCGACTTGTTTTGTTCATCTTATTCACTCCTTAGCTTTATGCCTAGACATGCTAGCCTAGTTTTTGCTGCTTCGAATTCTTATTGCTTACTTAAGGTTCAAGTACTCCTTAATAGCAGCAACGAGCGAAGCAGCTAATTTGTCCTGGAATGCCTCTTTGTACATCGCGGATTCATCATTTTTATTGGACAAGTAACCAACTTCAAGCAATACTGCTGGCATGTTGGTTTTCGTGATCACACGGAAATCTGCTTGGCGAACTTTGCGATCTGCAAATCCAGTAGCCGGAACCGCATACTTATGAATAACATTGGCGAAATCTAAGCTTTCGGGCCTGTTATAGTAGGTTTCTGTTCCTGACACGGTTGCTTTGGCGCTATTCCCATGAATCGATAAAAATAGGTCCGCTGAAATATTGTTGGCAAAAGAAACACGATCATCTAATGGAATAAAGGTATCATCTGAACGGGTCATCAGAACGTTAATTCGCTTATCTTTGATTAACAGTGCATTTACTTTATTCGCTGTTGCAAGTGTAAAATCCTTCTCATGCCTACCTGTAATGGAAAGCGCACCTGGATCGTTATCCCCATGCCCAGCATCAATAATCACAGTTAACTTCTTTTCACCAATCGTTGCCTTCCACTGATTCGGCAGCTTTGTAGCTATCGTTTGGTAACCTGCCGGGCCGTTCAAATCGAGAATAATTCTTACGGTAGCCGGATTATCATTAAAATTAGAGAATCGCACTTTGGATACAAGCGGCTGCTTGGATGGCAGTTCTCCTGCATTTTTAACCAACAGTTTCTGAAGTGAATCATCCAATGTCGTGTTCGGGAAATCAAACACCAAGCGTGAAGGATTCGATAGATTCAATACATTCGGAGTTAGAGTTCCATCCTTCGCAGTAACCGTCAATTCTGTTTCTGTCAGTGAAATAGACGTGATTACGCGAACTGATGGATCTGGTATCGGCGTTCCGTTTCCGTTGCCATTGCCGGTACCATTACCTGTCCCGGTTGTTGGCTTAGTTCCTGGCGGCTTTGTTTCGGGATTACCGTTATTCCCATTCGGATCACTAACATCTACAGGTCCGGTTACGGGTTTTGAATCGGAATCATCCTTTTTGAACATATGGACAGACGATGTAGGGCCATCCCATTTGAACTCAATTCCAAATACCTCACCTATGAATCGCAGTGGTAGCATGGTAGAACCATTTTCAATCTTCGGACCCACTTCTAATGTCTCTTTCTTCCCATTAATAAGTGCGGTTACATTGTTAATTACGAGTTGGATGTTCACTTTGTCTTTCACAATGGTTACTTTACTGGTCGCTTCGTCCCAGCTCACTTGCGCACCAATTTGCTCGACAATAATTCTTACAGGAACAATTGTATTATCATTCACAATACGGGGCTGAGCCCCCTGAACATCCAACAGCTTTTCATTCATAAATAGCTTTATCGGCTTTGGCGCTTCAGCACCGAGGGCAGTAGTTGGCAGCAGCAACAGACAAGCGAGTAAAAACAAACAAATTGCAGGAAATTTCATTATTCACCTCTATGTAATGTCGGAATGGGGGGATGTCACTACGAAGTTATTTAGCCAACTCTATCATTCTATCAACTTCCTTGTTATTATAGCAAAATTAACCTTTACCTGACAGCGCAACCTCCTTCTCTTCGACAATCTAGTAATCTATTAGACGTTACTAACTGCCAAAAGTTGCAAGATTGCTCAAGAAAATATGCAAATTATAGCAAAAAAAAGGCGTATCCCCATTGAGGGGATACGCCTTTTAGTCCAACCTTATTTATAAGCTAAGCGCTTTTGGTGTGCTTGCTCATACGCAGTAATTTTCGCTTCATGCTGAAGCGTCAAACCAATGTCATCCAAGCCTTGCAGTAAGAATTGACGACGGTGCTCATCCAAATCGAAGTTGATTTCAAGTCCGTACTCATCAGTCAGTTTCTTGTTCTCAAGATCAACATTCAGCTTGTATCCTTCGTGCATCGCCGTACGTTGGAACAGATCCTCAACTTGTTCTTCCGACAATTTGATTGGCAGAATGCTGTTTTTGAAACAGTTGTTGTAGAAAATGTCTGCGTAGGAAGGCGCGATGATCACGCGGAATCCGAAATCTTGAATCGCCCAAGGCGCGTGCTCACGGGAAGACCCGCAACCAAAGTTCGCTCTGGAAATCAAAACAGAAGCTCCTTGATAACGATCTTGGTTTAACGGGAAGTTCTCAATTACGTTGCCTGCTTCGTCCCATCTCCACTCGAAGAATAGAAATTGTCCGAAACCAGAACGCTCAATACGTTTAAGAAATTGCTTAGGGATAATTGCATCTGTATCTACGTTTACACGATCAACAGGGCCTACTAGACCTGTATGTTGTTTGAAAGCTTCCATGTTCTCATTCTCCTTAAAGTTTTGCTATAGCAAAACTAGCATCTTAAGCATTGCTTGACTTAGCCGAAATTAAGCTTGTTGGTATTCTTTAATTTCCCAATCACGAACGTCATAGAAATGACCTTTGATTGCTGCAGCAACTGCCATAGCTGGGGAAACAAGGTGAGTACGTCCGCCGCGTCCTTGACGTCCTTCGAAGTTACGGTTGGACGTGGAAGCACAACGTTGTCCTGGTTGAAGCACGTCTGGGTTCATCGCCAAACACATACTGCAACCTGCATCGCGCCATTCGAATCCAGCGTCGGAGAAGATTTTATCCAAACCTTCTTTCTCAGCTTGAATTTTAACACGACCTGAACCTGGAACAACGATTGCTGTAACGCTTGGATCTACCGTGTAACCTTGTGCAATCTTAGCTGCTGCACGAAGATCCTCGATACGTCCATTTGTACAAGAACCGATGAAGACATAGTCTACTTTCAGTTCAGTCATCGGCGTGCCTGGTGTTAAATCCATATATTCAAGCGCTTTTTCAGCAGCTTTACGTTCATTCTCTGTTTCGAAGCTTTGCGGATCTGGAACCAAGGAAGTCACACTTGTTCCCATACCAGGGCTCGTACCCCAGGTTACTTGCGGAATCAATGTGTCTGCGTCGAATTCCAATACCCAGTCATACGTAGCGCCTTCGTCTGTTACAAGATTGGACCATTCAGCAACAGCTGCGTCGAAATCAGCACCTTGAGGTACATATTCACGACCACGCAGATAATTAAATGTTGTCGCATCAGGAGCAATTAGACCAGCACGAGCTCCACCTTCAATAGACATGTTACAAACCGTCATACGCTCTTCCATAGAAAGACCGCGGATTGCTTCGCCTGTGTACTCAATAACATAACCGGTTGCAAAATCTGTTCCGTACTTCGCGATGACACCAAGGATTAAATCCTTTGCTGTAACGCCTGGCTTCAAGCTGCCATTAATACGAACTTCTAGGGATTTTGCTCTGGATTGTTGCAACGTTTGTGTCGCCATTACGTGCTCAACTTCACTTGTTCCGATACCGAAAGCAAGTGCGCCGAAAGCACCGTGTGTAGATGTATGGCTGTCTCCACATACGATGGTTTTACCTGGGTGTGTAAGACCAAGCTCAGGCCCCATAACGTGGACAACACCTTGATCAAGACTGTCTAAGTCAAAAAGTGTAACGCCGAAATCGCGGCAGTTTTGTGAAAGTGTATCAATTTGTTGCTTCGAAATTGGATCTGTAATATTGAAACGATCTTTAGTAGGAACGTTGTGATCCATCGTTGCGAACGTTAAGTCTGGACGACGAACTTTACGACCAGAAATGCGAAGCCCTTCAAAAGCTTGCGGTGAAGTTACTTCATGTACTAGATGCAAATCAATATAAATAACACTAGGCTTGCCATCTTCCTGGTTAATAACGTGATTATCCCAAATCTTCTCGAACATTGTCTTTTTACTCATATCCAGTCACCTCTTGTCATTATCCGCATTAGTTTGCTAATGTCTTACCCTCATATAGTAATGTAGCACGGATTATCTCATAGTTCCAAGATATAATAACTATAAGCTTGATAGATTGTTCCTATATAGCAAAATAAGGTTGACATATTTAATGATAATGATTATCATTCTCCTAGTGGACTCGAATTGGCCATCGATTCTAAGAAAAAAATAGAATATTTAGGGGGAAATTTTTGTGAGAACCATATTTAAACCACTTACTTTTTCAATCGCACTACTATCGTTAATCGTAACCGCTGCATGCGGAAATTCTACGACAACAACATCACCTGCACCAAGCGCCGCTGCCGCTGCAAGTGTGGCGCCGACAGCAACACCTGCTGCAGATAAGACAATTACACACGCACTCGGAACAACAACAATTAAAGGTACACCAAAACGCATCGTAACATTAGAATGGGCATACACAGAAGATGTGTTAGCACTTGGCCTTCAACCTGTAGGTCAAGCTGATAATAAAGGCTACCTAGGTGCGGTAAATGTGAAGCCTGCCTTAGATGCTTCCGTTGTCGACGTTGGGACTCGTCAAGAGCCTAACCTAGAAACAATCACGGGACTGAAGCCAGATCTTATCATTACAAGCACATTGCGTTCGAGCAAAAACTACGAAGCTCTTTCCAAGATCGCTCCAACGATCGCTTTTGAATCCTACCCAGCTGAAGGAAAAGGCGATCAATATTCCGATATGATCACTACATTCAAAACAATTTCAGATATCGTAGGTAAGAAAGCAGAAGGAGACAAAGTACTTGCTGACCTTGACAAAGCGTTTGCAGATACGAAGGCGAAATTAGTTGCTGCGAAAAAGGATGGCGCTGAGTTCGCTTTAACACAAGCATTCAGCAACCAAAACAATGCTGTTCTACGTATGTTCACTGACAACTCCATGGTCGTTCAAATTATGCAACGTATCGGTTTGAAAAACGTATTTAAATCCACGAAATTTGAGCTTTATGGTTTCTCTACTGCTTCCGTAGAAGCTTTACCTGCTGTTCAAAATGCAAACTTCTTCTACATCGTTCAAGATGCGGATAACGTATTCGAGAAACAACTGAAAGACAATGCCGTATGGAAAGGTCTTTCATTTGTGAAAGACAACAAAACATTTAAGCTTCCTGGTAACACTTGGACTTTCGGTGGACCTTTGTCTGCCAAATTATTTGCTGAGCTAACTGCTGCTTCACTTACGAAATGATCCAATCTGCGATGAAATCGAAAACTAACCCTTTCGCTAATATCGCGTGGAAATCACTTCTTGTATTTGGAGGCGGGGGAATCGCCCTCTGCCTCTTGCTTTTCCTCAACTTAACACAAGGAGAAGCGAACATTACCGTTCATACGGTTATACAAGCTTTGATAGCTCCACAAGATACCCCCGACCATTTGATGGTGCGGGGGCTTCGCATGCCGCGCGCAGTGATGGGCATGCTCGCAGGAGCAGCACTCGCAGTTGCAGGTGCTTTATTACAAACCGTCACACGTAATCCTCTCGCTTCCGCTTCAACGTTAGGTTTGAATGCGGGTGCCTATTTCATTATTGTTTTGGCTGCCGTTTTTTTCCCAGCGCTGAAGTCGGATCACGCCTTACTTTTGGCATTAGTTGGGGCCTGTGGCGCAGCCGTTATGGCCTATTACATGTCAGGCGGCCGCAAAAGCTCGCCTCTACGCATGGCACTTGCTGGCATGATCGTAACACTCGTACTCTCGGCTTTCACAAGCGGACTGCAGATCATGTTTGAAGATGCCACTAATGGCTTATTCATGTGGGGTTCAGGTGCATTAGGTCAGAACGATTGGCAAGGTGTCCAATATGCACTCCCTTGGATTTGCATTGGTCTCGTCGTTGCCTTTCTGTTCCATCAAAAGCTAGATATGCTTGCATTAAGCGAAGAAACTGCTATTTCATTAGGTGAAAATATTAACCTAGTTCGATTGGTTGCGTTAGCCGCAGCAATTCTACTCGCAGGTGTAACTGTGAGTGTTGTTGGCCCCATCGGTTTTATAGGGCTTATCGCACCTCATCTTGTTCGATTAATTGGCTTACAACGACATCGACTGTTGATTCCAGGGAGTGCGATCTGGGGTGCAGCAGTTTTACTTGGCGCGGATACAATTGCCAAAATGTTCCGCAGTACACTAGGCGAACTTCCTGCAGGTTCCGTAACCGCTCTAATAGGTGCACCTTGGTTAATTTGGCTGGCAATTCGAGGATCTCGCATGAAAGCTTCCGCTGAGAGCAGCTCGATGAGCGTCGGTTATGTAGGCACCAAAATTCCATATCCGATCCTAGTTGTGGTATCTGCAATTGCCCTTGTCGTCTTGGTTCTCTTCGGCCTAACAGCTGGAGCTTTACATATCCCCCTATCTAACGTTATCGCCGTAATGACTGGGCAAGGTGAAGAAATGGCGCGCAATGTCATTCTCAACTTGCGTCTGCCGCGCATTCTGGTTGCTGCGCTCGCTGGCGCCTCCTTGGCTGTTGCTGGCTCCATGATGCAAGGGGCTGTTCGCAATCCACTTGCAGACCCCTCCGTCGTTGGTGTTACATCTGGTGCCGGAATGGGTGCTCTGCTTGTGTTGACGATTTGGCCAACAGGGTCCGCTACTTGGGTGCCTATTGGTGCTATAATCGGTGCACTCCTTTCCGCGGGAAGCGTCTATGCCCTCGCATGGAAAAAGGGACTAAATCCCGTCGTGCTGATTCTAGTCGGTATTGCGATTTCTGCAATAGGTTCGGCTGTTATTCAATTTCTCGTGATCCAATCTAAGCTTGGTGCCGCTCCCGCACTTACATGGTTAGCGGGCAGTACCTATTCTAGAGGTTGGAAAGAAGTCATCCAACTACTGATTACAACGATCATTTTACTGCCGAGCGCTTGGTTACTAGGTCGACGTGTAGATTTATTAGCATTCGGTGACCACGTGTCTATTGGACTAGGTCTGAAGCTGCAGAAGACAAGGTTAGTATCTGCTGCAATTGGCGTGTTCGTTGCTGCGATTGCTGTAGCCGCGGTTGGAACCGTAAGCTTCGTTGGCTTACTCGCGCCACACGCTGTTCGTCTCTTCATGGGGCAGCATCATCAGAAGTCGGTTGTACTTTCGGCCATCTTAGGGGCTATTCTACTAACATTAGCTGATATTATAGGCAAAACGATTCTCATTCCCAAAGAGATTCCTTCGGGGATCGTAGTTGCGATCATCGGTGCTCCATATTTGTTATTCTTAATGTATCGAAGTACCGTTCGTAGATAACGTTTATTTCCTGAAAATAACCATAAAGGGCAGCGAAACTGGAAGAAACCAGTTCTTGCTGCCCTTTATGGTTATTTATTCCTAGTATCAGCTTGTTTCGGCCCAAAAAGCTTGATATGATTACCATCAAGCCATGAAAAAGGAGACACTTCTTCGGATGGAATTACGTCAATTACAATATGCAATCCAGATCGCGATCGAACGCAATTTCTCACGTGCAGCTGAGAAGCTCCATATCGCTCAGCCTTCCTTAAGCCAGCAATTATCCAAGCTGGAGAAGGAGCTTGGCGTACTCTTGTTCCAACGCAGCACGAATTCGGTTGAATTAACCCATGCAGGCTCCCTCTTCGTCGAGAAGTCACAAAAGATTCTCGATATGATTGAAGGACTCAAAAAAGAAATGGAAGATATTTCACAAATGAAAAAAGGACGTCTTGTCATTGGCAGTATGCCAATCACAGGATCAACCATTTTACCCTTCGTAGTACCTGTGTTTCAAGCCGCCTATCCGGATATTGAAATTTCGCTTGTTGAAGAAACTTCATCCAACCTCGAGACATTAACTGTGAATGGTCAAACCGATATTTCTCTTCTTTCCTTACCTTTACGTGAAGAATCTCTTGTCTATGAGACCTTACTGGAAGAAGAAATTATTTTAGCTGTTCCGCCACTGCATCCTTTAGCAGCAAGTAAAGAGCCCATACGTATTTCTCATCTGGAAAAGGAAGCTTTCATCGCATTAAAAAAAGGGCAAGGTTTCCGTAAGCTAACGCTTGATCTGTGTCAGGAAGCTGGCTTTACACCGAATATTGTTTTTGAATCGAGTAATATGGAAACTGTGCAATCGCTAGTTGCTGCTGGCATGGGGATCGCATTCGTCCCTTACTTGATATCAAAAAGAAGTTTGCATGAGCTTTCTCCCGTTAACGTTTCACTAGAAGGTAGACCTACCCGCAAGCTTGTTATTGCCTATCGCAAAGGTCGCTATATTTCAAAAGCCGCGGAAGCGTTTATTTCCACAATGAAAGAGGTTATGCAAACGATTCGTTAGCATAACCTCTTAAACAACCAAAAGGAGTGGTTCCTTTGAGTCGAACTTTAATTGTTTTTTTATGTATTGCTAGTCTATTAGATGCTGGTCTAACAGATATGGGACTCCGATTAAACTTAATTGGTGAAGCGAATCCTATTATGGCTTTCCTTTACGAGCACAGCTATTTTGCCTTCTATGGCATTAAAATTATTCTCCCCCTCTCTCTTTTCTTTTTAGCGGCAAAAGCAGGTAAACGACTGCTCATCCAAAACTTGTTTCGCTTCTCCACCATCGTTTATTTGGGTATCCTTCTCTTGCATGCTTTCTGGATCTCTACTTCGTTCTCTCAAAGCTTAAATATCTGAATCGTGCGCTGTAGTTGTGTTACCATTCGAAGCATTTGCTCTGACTGAATAACGACAGCCTTGACAGAACGCGTTTGTTGGACCATAGACGTAGATACTTGCTCTGTACCAGCAGCCGATTGTTGCGTAATGGCAGAAATGTTTTCCATGGTACCCGTGATGAATTGGGCTGCATTCAGCATCTTCTGGCTTTCACCCGTGAACTCACCCATACGCTGCGTAATGAATTGTATACTTTCAACCATTTCGCCAAATATTTTTTCCGTTGCTTCAATAGATTCTGTCTGTCTACGTGCGATTTCCTCATTAATTTGAATATTCTTCTGAGCCATTCGAATGCTATTCTCAATGTTATGTACCATATGAAATACGCTTTTGGCTGACTTGGACGACTCTTCAGCTAGCTTACGCACCTCTTGCGCTACCACAGAGAACCCTCTTCCATGCTCACCAGCACGCGCTGCTTCAATTGAGGCATTCAAGGACAGCAAATTGGTCTGCTCAGCAATTTCTGAAATCGTACGTGTGATAGAGGAAATACCAGCGGCTTCCTTCACCAGATCATCAATCGTCCCCGATACATTACTTGTCGCAAGAACAATGTGAGAGACACTTTCGGATTGACTTTCAACTGCTCGCATCCCTTTTTTCACAAGCTCTAACGTTTGCCCACAACGATTATTCATTTCATGTGTGGAATCTACATAATCCGTGATTTTGGTCTCGATTTCCTTAACGACGGAGAAGCTTTTAAAAACCCCAGACGAGATTTCATTTGCTCCTTCAGCAAGTGAAGTCACAGAACCTGTAGCTTCCACAATCATCGTGTTTATCCCTTCATTCTTGTGGTAAATATCGCGACTCGAGTCAGCGACGTGCTTCGAGATGGAGGCAGTTTCATTCAAAAGCTCCTTCAATTTCACAATCATCGCATTGAACGATCTGCCCATATCGCCTAACGCATCCTTCGAGGAAGCATCTACCGTCTGCGTAAAGTCTCCTTTCGCAATATTCATGGCAACACGCGTTACATTATCGATAGGCTCGGTTAACGCTTTTTCCAAGAAACGCACATAAGGAAAGCTGAATACCATGAGAATCAAAGATGAAGAAAGAGCAAAAATCACAGATACATCTGCCGTTAACATTAAAATAAGGATAATAATTGTGTAGAAAACAACAACGGCATAGTAGCCGAGCTGAAGCTTAGCACGAAACGATTGCATTAGAAACCAGTTCATAGGAATTCGACCTCTCTTTTACGAAATGTAGGTTTACTGCCAAAGGATGAGGTCCATGTACCACGTCATCAATGGGTCTCCGAAGCAAAAGCAGATGAATCCAGCGACAGCGATGAAAGGACCATAGGGAATGGGTGAACGCCGATCCAGTTTGCCTGAGGCGATTAGAGCCATACCGATGACGCTGCCGAGCAGCGCCGACAGAAAAATGCATAACAGCACAAGCTTAATTCCCATAACAAGTCCTACTAAAGCCATCAATCGAATATCCCCAAAGCCCATAGCCGGCTTCCCCATCCAAGTCGCTACAAGGGATACGATGATCAAAGTGCCTCCCCCAATCACAAATCCCAGTGCATACTGCCAAATCGGCAAGGGGTGTACGAACAAGCGTAATGCCGTAAACAGCAGCATAGCTGGATAAATGATTTTGTTAGGCAGCAGCATGTACGCCAAATCACTCACCGTAAGAATGAGAAGCACAGAGACAAGCGGGTAAGCAATCCATAGTTCTTCGATGCTAACCAATGATGGAAGTGAGGCAAATAAGACACCCCCTGCCAACTCACCAACGATATACACAGGGGATATGGATGACCCACAGGTATGACATTTTCCTCTGCGGATGAACCATCCCAAGATTGGGATTAAGTCTATCGCGTTAAGCTGACGTCCACAACTTCCACAACTGGATCGCGGTGCAATAACAGATATCCCTTTCGGTACTCGCAGCCCCACGACATTAAAGAATGAACCGAATAATGCACCCACTATGAACAATAGAATTGTGTAACTCCATGCTTCCCACCCCATCGCCCTAACCCCCTCTAGATGTCTATCCTTGCTATGCCCTGCTTAAAAATCTGCTTTCTTCGCATATTCACGATTGCTCACAGGAGCAGTTCCCAATTGAACCTGCAGCCAGGCCGCCAATTGATTAAAGCTCTCAATGGTAACCGTAATGGATTGCTTTTGCCCACTTGAAGTCGTCATATCGATCTCGATTTTATTCTCTGCTTCTGTACATACAACCAAGTATTGTGACATTTCGCCGTTCAAATCCTCACTCCAATTACACATAACACTGCTTGTGAAGTTCTTCATTGGTCCATTCCCCCTGAATAAATTAATGATCTTTCCGCCATTCACAGCTTTAAAGCCAACTCTATTCGTGTCCGTCGGTTCTGGAGACTTGTATGTGGTGTTGATAGGAGCCTCTTCTTTCATTTCAGGAGCTTCATTGACTAGATCATCCATTTCTTGGGCCAACTCAATATTCGCAAGCGATTCCATCTCCATTGTGAGATCATTGAGATCTTCTAAGCTAAGTTCAAATGAACTCGCTTCCAAATCTTCAACGATTTCTTCCATAGCTTGTTCCACTACGACAATGGACTCTGACTCATTTCCTTCTTCGAACTGAAGGGGAATCGGTTCTTCAATTTGGGCTTGTTGTACTTCTTGTAGTAATTCTTGTTCCAACTGCCATTCTTGGTCCAAGTCTCCTTGCATTGCGGCAGCAAGCTTTTCCATTTCCGAGAGGCGATCTTCAGATTCGTCTGAAACTGAAAGTTCCATTACCTCTTCCATTTGTATGGGGTCCGTGGATTCCATCGCAATTTTAGACTCCTCCACTTCAGCAAAGGCCAGCAATACCTCTAGCGCGTTGACGACCTGAGCTGGTTTGGCTGCAACTTTCCGTTCCTCCACGACCTGACTCTTCATTTCGGGTTCAGGATTAGATTGTCGAAGTTCGATGACTTCTGGTACATGTACTTCTTCCACATCTTGTTTCGTATAAAGTAATACCTCAGGCTCTGAATAAGCTTGGTCAACTGCTTTCAGACCTTCAACTTGGGTGTTAGCACCTTCGGCTATATTAGCCTGCAATTCCAATTCTTCTTTCTCAAATATCGTCTCTTGGATCTCGATTTCTGCGGGAACGGTTTCCGTGCGTTGCATCTCTTGTGGTATTAAATGACCTATTACACGCGGCACACCATATTTACGAACAATTTCGTTAACGCGATTTGGTTTAAACGGTTTCATAACATAACCGTTCGCTCCTGCTTTTAGCGCATCAGAGATGAGATCTTGCTGACTCATAGCTGAACAGATGAGAACGACGGCTGTCGGATTGAGCTTGCGAATTTCTTTCATCGCTTCAATCCCGTCCATTTCAGGCATGGTAATGTCCATGAGAACAATATCCGGCTGAAGCTCCTCATACTTTTGTACAGCCTGTCTGCCATTCTCTGCTTCGCCAACCACCTCATGACCGTATTGCTTCAAAATATCAGTCAACATTTTCCGCATAAATTTCGTATCGTCAACGACTAGGATTTGGAATGACATTGAAGGTACCTCCTTCCAGAATGGTTAATCTGTCCTTACTTGATGTATTTGATATTCTTCACAAACACGTTAAAATTGTCAGTCGTTGGGATGCCATCTGGAGGTGCGTCATAGAGATTATCATCGTAGAAAATCTGGAGCCGAGATGGTTTCGAATTGCCCAATTGAATTTCTGGGACGTCTCTATTCCAATCCGTACTCCCTTGGTATCTCTTAACCGTGCTCCCTCCGCCAGTGAGTAAGTCACCTTTCACAGCATTAAGTTCAACTCCCCCAGTACCACCGTGTATGCCACCGGTCAGCCACAGCTTCGAAATGACCCCATACAAACGAATGCCTTGTTTGGTATAGAAGAAGGCGCGAACATTTTCATCACCCGCGTTCGTACTATTTCCTAGTACAATTTCGCCAGAAGCCACGACAATAAGCGGGGTTTGCGATGAACCTGTTGATCCTTCCACTTCTTTGTTAATCGACGTCATCTGCTTTAACTCTACATTTCCATCTACATACACTGTGCCTTGCAGCCAAACATTCCCAATAATCTTCAAATCACCCTTGATGTACATCGTGCCCTTCGGAAAACGGAAGCCGTTATTCAGAGTTACATTGCCATCAACTGCGACGAATTTACCAGCTGCTAGTGAAAGTTCTCCTCGCAAGTCAGCGGCAACTAAATTCGGATCGGGCGACTTCACATACACAGAACCATTACTAAGCTTGAGCTTCGAGGCATCATTCGCCATCGTGAGAACGCCATTATTCACGAACATATCCGCCTCGTTTGCAGCGGAGACAGCGTCCTTAACGTTCACCTCACCATCAACAGTCACCCACAAATCGTTGTATAGCATACTCTTTGTCAGATCACCGAATAACGGCGGAAGCTCAATCAACTCTGGATTAGGCTCCGAATTACCACCTAAAGACAAAGCAGCTAATTTGACTTGTAATTCGGTTTGCGTTTTATTCAAAACATACCCCTGCACATCGACATCAATATCAGCGTCAAGGGTAGGATCTTCTAAAGGAAAATTCTGAGGAGCAAAATAGTCCGGCTTTACAATGTCACTCGCATCCGTAATTGGCAGGGATTCAGTCACACCATCAGATTGTGTAAAATTGAACTTCCTTGGCACAATGATATCCTGATCACCACCTACCCGAATAAATCCGCGGATCGCTGGAAGTCCCGTTTGTATGCCATATTTACTCAGATTGGTTCCGCTCGCAGTCCCCGTAAATAAAGCTTCATCTCGGATTTTCAGATGATTGGCCACATAAATATCACCGGTTATAGAAGGCGTTCCATTCAGCAAAAGATCACCGCCGGATGATACGGGATACCGAAATACCGGGTTAATCGTACTCACATACACAGTCATCACTTTGGTTACGACTGTAACTGGCTTCCCCTCCATGATTCCTCGCGAGGTAATGGTAAACTTGCGCACATAGGGTGCATCAGGAATCGCCAAAGGCTTTTTCGGCGATAACTCTGGATTCGTAGGCTCATCAAGCACAACATCAACTTGATAGCTTCCTTTCTTGGCTTTAACCACTTCTCCATTCTTATCGTTGGGATTATTGGGATCACCTATATGCTTATCAATAAATGGAAGCATCATTTCGACGATTTGCTTTTCTACATGGCTAACACGATTCCGATAGTTCGTCCCGCCATTGAATTCTCCTTGCGCAACCGCTCGCCGGATTTGTGCCAATGTGTCGTCCAAGCCTTTCTGTGCAATGGCCTCCGCTTGAACGCTTGATTCTGTCGTCGCAGCTTGGATAGCTCCACCTCGCAGCACGCTCATGAGAATGAGCCCCATCATGGTCATTAACACAACGGCCAGCAAAGCGATAACTAGCGCAGAGCCTTGCTCAGGATGCATCCTCGGTTGGAGGTCGTTGTTGTCTTCATTCACAGTGTTCAATGTATGCCTCCTCCAATCCGTCCCATTTAATCATTGCGAAATAGTGGGATTTGCGAATCAATGACCAGTTTCGGATTATCTGCGTCCTTATACTGATTACTATTCACTCTGGCATATTCGAGCGTCACTTGAACACGGTCATGATTCTGACTCGCTTCACTCAAGCTACCCTCACGAATCGTAAATTTGCTTCCCAGCTGGAAAACACGTTTAACCGCATTCGTGCCAGCTTCCCTAATTTCAATTTTCCCGCCGCCTTTTGGATCCGGTATAACTTCCATTTCAAAAAGATCAATATACATTTTTGGATCATTGTTCTTCTTCGCATACCGAATGATCTTCTTATCCGTTCCCTCATCCTGAACGTAGATCGCTTCCTTCAGCTCCGATATAATCTGGCTGTACAACCCGTCTCCTTGATTACGCATCTGGGTTTCCATCGTGACTCGTTTATACATCGACACGCCCATTAGCATAAAAGAGTACAGGATGGAGGCTACCATGCCGAAGATCAGCAAAGCAGCCAGAATCTCAATCAAGGTCATCCCTTTCTCATTCCGCTCCATGTGGCGCTACCACCTTTTGATAAGATACGTATCGAGTGTCGTTGATGATTTGGCTGATGGGACTGCAATTGACTCTTCGCCTGACCAGTATACAGTAACGAACATTTGAGCCAAATAGTCGTCCGAATCATTACGAAACGGATCTGCAGCCTCCCAGCGAGAATAGCTCTTATCTAGTTCAACCAAATAGTGGTAGAGCGTGCCATTAATCTCAGTCGCTTTTAATCTGCCTTTCATTAACTCTGAACCATTACTCGATAAGTCACCTGAAAATTTGGGACTGCTCGTCAACAATGGAACAATGGCATCTTCATAGCCCGTTTTAAAAACGTCGCGCAGCTCAGCTGCTTTCAAACGAGCTAAGTTAGCGCCAATTATTTTGCGGCTTTCTTGTGCCGATTTATCTACAGCTGAAGTAAAATATCCCATCAGCGTAACGCTGATAATCGACATAATCGTCACAGCAATCAAGATTTCCACGAGTGACATGCCGTCTTCGTTAGACTCCACTTGCTTCAGACGTTCATTGCGGCGCACCGTAAGTCCTCCTCACTACCTCACCGATTTCGCCGGTCTAGTTGTTGTTTTGTTCTGTATCGAATTGAACACTAAACGGTTGTTGAACGATTTCAACATTGGAACTATCAACCAACTTTAAGAACACGTAGGAAGTCCCTATTGTCATATTGGTTTTGGTCGTTACCGTTAAACGTTTCGATGTTAATGGTTTCCAATCGCTTTTCTCTGGTGTTGCTGAAGACGGCATAATCGCATAATACATTGCTTTCAGTGTGTATCCTTCCTTTATAACGCTGCCAAACGGGCGATCAGCTACTGGATACTTCTCATCCACTATCGTTACACTAACCGGTTTATCCGAAATGTCGCCTGCCTTATAATTCACACCTTTAAGCGTAGCTGTCGGACCCGGATTGATAACGAAATACTCTGGCGTCTGCGCCGTAGAAGTTGTTCCACCAATGGATGTCGCTTCAAAATGAATTTGATGCCATCCTTGGCGTTGCTCAAGCGTTCCCAATCCTGCCACATCACTTAAACGGAAAGCATACGTATTGCCATTCTTCGCCATTTTCGGAGAGCTGGATGAGATGGAAAGTGCTTTATTATCGAACCAAACTCTAACACTCGTTACGGGACTTAAATCATCCGTTGCCGTAATATAAATGATGGCATCATTCGTCGGTTTTGTGATATCAATGTCGTTACTCCAGCTAATCAATGGCCCTGAACTATCTAAGGAGACATTTCCAGTCGCAACTGCCCCAGCAATAGGAGTCAAAGCACTACCACTGATTGCATTTGTAAATGCTCGTGTTTTAAAATTCATACCATCCCCATCTGGAACGACCACACCGTCTGTTGTTTGCTTTTGCCAATTGCCATTATTCACGGATATCTCATAACCCGCAATATAGTTACCTTGGAAATCATCATTCGCATAGACAGTAGTGTTAGGAAGTTGTGAAATGGAACCAGAAACAGAACGAAGCTTTCCTGGTCCAAAATGCCAGCCATTCTCATTAATCAGCTTGCCATTCCCATCAACGAGTTCATATGACGCTGGCGCTTTAGGCTTCAAATCAATTTGCTCTGTTGTACCATCCTTATAGCTAATCCTTACAATCGAATGATCAGTATCCACAAAGTGTATATCCGTGATCGCTGAATTTTTATTCTTAATCGTCCATTGCTTCTGCTTATCACTTGCGCGTAACCGCTGCAATTCACCTACACTATTCCCGATATACACATTCTCGTATTTATCAAGGACACGAACACTAACAGACAGCTGTGTATTGAAATTAATGTTGAACTGTCGGTTCGCATTACATGCATCTTTGTAAGTTACTTTGGCATCTTGCAGTGGATAATCGCCTGCAGCAGTGTCAGGAATTAACTTAATAGCTAGATCAATCTTGTCTTGCTCCGGGCTAAATGGAAAATTGATATCACCAACGTTAATTACAACTTCGTGTGTGGCAGCTTCATATTTTACATTCGAAGCATTTTCGCCTGGCGCCAAGATGAAACCAGTTGGAATCGGTTGACGCAGTGTCACCGTTTTAAGTTGAGTTGGCGTTTCAATCGTTTTGGTAATGTTATCAAAAACGGCTGAAAGCTGGCTGGTAGAACTTGCTTCATAAGCGGTTCCTCCGGTTTTAGTAGCAATATAGTTCAGTAATTCCAAATCAATCTCCTCAGAGCCTGGCGTAGCCAAAGCGATCGTAAATACTTTAATGCCTAGACCTGCTAATACATCTGCATCTGCTTTTGCTGCGGCTTTGGCACCTGTATCATTCGTTATCACCTTATTGCCGTCGTTTTCATTGGTCCAAACCGTTGCTTTACCATCTGTAAGCAAAATAATTTGTTTTACGGGCTTCGTTCCCGACGCAGTTAACATTGTCTTCGCTTTAGCGAGACCATCGTCAATATTCGTACTGCCATTAGCTTTGAATTTTTCGATCTCCGATTGAACATTCGTGTAATTCGTATCCAAATCAAGTACTTTTGTCGCATCAGAACTAAATTTAATAAGTCCAATACGGTCCCCCATGTTCACGCTTGTAAATTTATTGGTCAATGTAGCTGAGGCATCCTTTAAAATCTGAAGACGAATAGGTGTTCTGCTATTATCTTTATCCATATGGTAGGCCATACTGCCAGAAACGTCGGCTACGAAAGCAATATCTACAGGATCACGCCTCTGCGTTACCGTATGAGTCCCGCTCGGATCCAGTGTGTAATTGATCGTAACTAATTGGTTCCGCTCAACACTGGTAACAGGCACATTACCTACACCGCTAATGGCTAAACAACCATTATCTACTTCTGTCCCATAAGCGGGGCTCGATCCTACAAAAGCAGCAGGAAGCATACTCGTAAGCAGCATCCCAGCCAGCATGATCGCGCTTTTCTTTTTCATTTTAAGATACCAATGCATGGATTGAACTCCTTCCTACACCAAATGAATGATTCTCGAGATGACCTTAAATGCTTCTGCCCGAGTAAGTGACCCTTGTGGTCTGAATGAACCGTCTTCATATCCGCCGACAATACCTGCCTTTATCACATTTTGCAGGGATGCCTTATTCTTATCTGTTAAGCTTGTGATGTCATTGAAATCGCCAGTTCCCGTACCGACCTTCACGTCAAATTTCTGTAAAATGCGATCAACCAGTCCAACCATTTCTATCCGTGTAATCGGTAAGTCTGGCGAGAAATTTAGATCCACGGGTCTCAGGTCAAGCAATCCCATCGATTGCGCAGAAGCCACCATGCCGGTCGACCAATGTTTCCCCATGTCCTCATAACCCACCACCAGTGACTTCACAGGTTCCATGCCTAAGGATTTTACGACTAGCGTGATAAATTCCGCTTTTGAAAGTGTTCGGTTCGGTCGAATTGTGTGATCTTCGTATCCATCAATAATCGACTTTTGCATCAAATCGAGAATTTCTTCTTTCGCCCAATGCGTCTCTGCATCAGAAGGCACTGTCTTTACGGTTGTTTGTTTCCACGTGCGCAGTGTCGGTACTGCTGCTGGTATATCACCAGCTTTTTTCACTGAACCCAGCTCCTTCGCAACAGCGCGATCTGGATTTTGAAAAGCGATACCGTATACGTTAATCAAACCATCTGAAGTGACCTTCGCACCTCCATGAAGTGCAGCTTCCGCATCTGTTGGAATGTTAGCCCATGGCACTTTACCTAGGTAGGCTTTTACACGGTACAACTCTTGGGATGCACTTTCGAAGTACGAACGGACGATCTCGTCTACATCTGTCGCATGAAAATCAAGCTCACCTGTCGGCTTGACACCGATTTCATCCCAGAACACGAGTAAGTCGTTATTGTCTCGCGCAATCGCTCCGGTCCAAATTTTCACATGTGCGCCTGTTGCATCTGCTTTCGTAACTACAGCATAAGGTTCCTTGGAAACAACCATACCGACTTCCCAACCCGTGAGTGATAACTTCATCGTTTCGTATTTCTGATTCCGAGCTTCGTAATCAAGACCTTGTACAATAGCAAATGGGTTGCTTACTTGGCTGGACACTGCTGTGTTAACCGTCGTTTCGCTTGCTAAGACCGCAGATGGAGACATGATGGATACAACAAGTAACGCAATGACGAGTGCATGTTTATGTTTTTTCATTTAATCTTCTCCTAAGGTCATTTCATATTCTTTGATCGCATCTCGGTGAATGATCCCCTCTTCAACAAGCTGTTTCAGACTGGAAACCATCGTTTGCATCCCGATTTGGCGGTTCGTTTGAATGACAGATTTGATTTGATAAATCTTTTCTTGGCGAATCAAGTTCGCAACAGCGGGTGTATTAATGAGTATTTCAAGCGCCATGGCTCTCCCTCTGCCATCCATACGCGGAACTAAACGCTGGGATAAGACACTAATCAATACGGAGGCAAGCTGTACGCGAATTTGTCTCTGCTGTTCGGTAGGGAATACATCGATAATCCGATCGACGGTTTGAGGCGCATCCGGGGTATGCAGTGTTGCCAGAACTAAGTGACCTGTTTCAGCAGCCGTGATAGCTGTCTTAATCGTTTCTAAGTCCCGCATCTCGCCGACAAGAATAACATCTGGATCTTGACGAAGTGCAGATCGCAAACCGTTGGAGAACGTCAATGTATCAATACCAATTTCACGCTGCGCGACAAGACAGTTTTTACTTGGATGAATGTACTCAATCGGATCTTCCAAGGTGATGATATGTTTCTTCTGCGTTTCATTAATAAAATCGATAATGGAGGCAAGTGTAGTAGACTTCCCGCTACCAGTAGGACCTGTTACTAGGACTAGACCTTGATGCTTATATGCAAATTCCTGAACCAAATCTGGCAGATTTAAGCTAAAAAGGGATGGTACTGTCGTCGATAACACACGAAATACCATGTTGATATGTCGTTTTTGCTTAAACACATTTCCTCGATAACGGGACAGTCCAGGAAGCTCGAACGAAAAGTCGACCTCCCCTTTTTTGGATAACGTTTCGTATTGCTCTTTTGTTAATATTTCTTTCGCCATTCGATGGGTATCCTCTGGCGAAAGCACCGAATCAACCACCTTCATTAATTTCCCATGAAGCCGCATAAGCGGTTCTGTGGTTGCATTAATATGCAAATCAGAAGCCTTCGACTCGTAAGAAACACGCAGCAAATCTTTCAGTGATAACATGTCAGACGTGGTTGGTGCTATCATACTCATCGTATTTCCTCCTGAATGGATATGAATTTCATTAATAAAGTGGATTCGTCTTGCCAGCTGGCTTGTAATATGGAACCGGCAGCGGTGCCTTGAAGAACTTCTGTAATCCAGGCGCATAATACGAAACAAGCGAAATGTTGACCGTAATCTCCCGTTTGGATGCGTTTAATTTCACAGGTGCTGCACCTTTAATAGCAAATGTCAGCTTATCCACTTGCATCAAACGATTCGCTGTTTGCAACTCACCAAGAAAGCGGCGAATTTGCTGATAATCCCCTTTAACTGTTGTATTGAGCTTAACTGGGATCGCTAGTGATGGCATGACAGCCGCTGTCGCAGCAGGCGTTGTGCTTCCATTAGCAGGCTGTGCACTAGAAGCTGGTGCAGCAACAGGATCTGCGGCTTTGCCAATCTCAAAGTTATAAGAAGCTAACGACATTTTCGTAATGACTTCCAGCATTCTCACTTCGCGAATGAGACCTTCCACATCGGGCACTTCTGGCACACGACTGCGCGCTTTGGAAAGGCTGATTTGCTCGGCTGCGCCTACTGCGCTTCCTCCAGCAGCCCGTTTATTCAATGAATCCAGCTCTTGCTTCTTTTGGACTAACAATTTCGCTTTGGACTCCCTTTCACTTTGCAGCGGAGAGACGAAATTCATGTAGACCATCACGAGCGCCAACGCAAGGATGACAGCTACGATGATTTGATTTCTTGTGCTGTTAAGCATGCTCATTCGCGAGATCAACCTTTCTTGGTGGCATCGGACTTGTACTGCAGCTCAAAAGTAGCTTGAATGACAGGTAAAGGCGGATCTGTTACTGCTGCTCCACTTTTATCCTCTTGTGTGGCAGCCAACTTATTCATCCCGCTTGTTGCAATTAAAGTAAAGGAGGTTGAGGCTTTCGTCGCTTGCATGAATGTAATCACATCTTCACTCGAAGCAAAATTCCCTGTCACTTTGAGCTTATTTCCATCCCCAAAGCTCAATGCCGTGATATTGGATGCGAGCGGCATGAGGGCTGAGAGTTTATCCAATACATCTGTGGCTAAGGGCTTACTGGCGATAATTTGTTTCGGAATGGAGATGAAATCAGCAACAGCCCCGGCTGTTGGGGAATTGGCAAGTTTCGATTGACCTTCCTTAATTTGAAGGTTCACTTGCTCAATGGCGGTATTCGTCTTTTTCAGTTCTGATTTTGCGGTCGTATACATCCATCCCATGCCGCCAACCACCACGACGATTGCTGCCATAAATACATAGCGGAGTAGCGGACTTGATCCTGCTTGCTCTTCCTGCCGCATTTGCAGCAAGTTAATTTCGATGGACTGAAGTTTCTGTACACTTGCGCTCATCGTCCTTAAGCTCCTTTCATCGCTAGTCCAACTGGAACCGCGTAAGCTTGACATGTTGTATCTTCATCTTTCAAAATAGCCTGCAATGGAAACGAAGTAATCTCCCCCGTAAAAGCGCTTTCCAGATGCTCTGGCAGTGCAGTTACCCACTCATGCTCACCTACGAGATACACGAGTTCCACATGCTTTTGATCCGTAGACACCGTATATTGGAAATAATTCAATACACGACCAAGCTCCATGGATAAATTGCGCGCATAAGCCGCAAGTTGATCTGTCCCCGTGTCCAAGAAAAAGCTCGTATTGATTTGAATCGATCTGAAAAATACCGGAATGCCATTCACGAATATGCTGACATCCGCATGGTCGGGCTCGACATGCAGCAGCATGAATCGATCCTTCATCGCGGAGCCGGTTAACCGAGTATGGCGTACCAACATGCGGTGTAGCGCCAGCGGTGCGAGGTCAACAGCCACAGGAACGAGTCCTGATTGCTTGATGACATGCGCATAGCTTTCAACTACTTCGCTAGGCGTTGCAAAAATAAGGACTTCTTCTTGCCCAGAGGCTTTAGACGATTTCACAGCGCCTTCCACCGAAGCCGCTGTCTCATCCTTTGGTGCGCCTAATCGAACAAAGTCAAAAACAGGGTTCTTAAATGGCAGCTGCTGCCCGCCATGTAATTCAACGTCAATCATGTTGCGTAATGCTTTATCTTTTAAGGCCGAAAAGACCGATTTACGCAGCACCACATTAGAAAGCGGTACTGTGACATTGATATGTGCACCTTGTAACCCTATTTGTTTCACTAAGGTTGAAATGCGACCAATGACCGCGTCTTCGTCCACGAATTTTCCGTGTTTAATACTGCCTCTATCCAGCGCGATGGAATGACGCTGTGTCAGGGTAACTTGCCCATTCACATTCATAATTTCAACTAACTTCGCTTCTGTATCCGAAATTTGCATGCCGTATGTGTATTTGCTAATTTTCTTTGCGAACATTGCGGTAACTCCTCTCGGGTATGCATAAGGGATAAGGGGCGCGCCGCTAGGCGGCGCGCTTGAATTGGAATTATGGTAATACGACAGCAATTGTATCTAGGTTAGCCTCTTCTACACCTGGTGTACCTACGTCAGTACCATCAACAGTTAGGTAATTATGTGTGCCATTTAATAGGTGTACAACATAAGTAAATATTCCAGCAGTATTTGTAATAACTACTTTTGATCCATCTGTTGCTGGAGCTGTAGGCGTAGTTGTTTTTGTTCCAGCCGTGTACGTAGTTCCTTTGTTCGATGGATCTTGTGGTATAATTTGTAAATATCCTTTTGCCTGTAGGTCTGCCATATTGACTGTTACGTTTCCGTTAGTAGGCACCGTAATCCCTTCGCCAGTTACGTAAAGTCTTGCAGCATCAACCATCATATGAGCATTCGATTTATGAGCATTCGCTTTCGTTCTCTCAAGAATGGAGCTAATGGATGGTATTGCGATTGCTGCAATAATAGCAATAATGACGATTACTGCTAGCAACTCGATGAGTGTCAACCCTTTTTCATTCTTCATTGCTTCTCTGAAAGACATTTTAGGAGCTTTAAAACCTTCAATTTGTTTGTTTTCCATGGCGATTGCGCTCATTTCATTCCCACCTCTTGGTTTATTTTGATTATGTACGTTCTCTTGCCAAACTGTTGTTGCTTTATGTTGGATTGCTTGTAAAACCGCAGACATGTCTATCTATCACCTCCCTTCAAGCCTGAATGACATTAGCCTAAGAAATTATCGTACATTTTGAACATCGGACTCATAATTGCAGCGACAATGACTCCGACAATACTGGAAATAAACAATAACATCAGAGGTTCAATGACCGCCTTTAATCGATCGACACTTTGATCAACATCGGCTTCAAAGAAATCGGCAATTTTTGCAAGCATGTTATCGACTTGCCCTGTTTCCTCACCGATCATCAGCATTTGAACGACCATTTTCGGAAAAATACCGCTTTTCTGAATCGGCTCCGATAACATTTTGCCTTGCTGCAAACTATCTTTTGCTTCAAGCAGCACCTTGGCAATAACGCGATTACCAACGACTTTCGCTGTCACATCAAGCGCCTGTAGTACTGGCACCGCACTAACGAATAGCGATGACATCGTGCGTGTCATTCTTGCAACTGCTGCTTTTTTGAGAATAATTCCGAAAACGGGTATCTTAAATTTGATCGTATCAACCCAGAATTTCCCCTCCTCACTTGATGTGAAGCTCCGATAGAGAACAATCAATCCAACAAGTCCAGCCAAGAACATCCACCAATAATGAACGATTGCGTCGCTTGAACTCATGACAAATCTCGTAATCAATGGTAATTCCGAGCCTTGATCCATAAACATGGATGCGAATGTTGGTACAATTTTTATCAGAAGGAAAATGACGACAACGATAGCGATGACCAGAACAACGATTGGATAAGTCATAGCTGACTTCACCTTTTGCACTATTTTGTGTTCTTTCTCGTAATGTTCAGCCATTCGTTCAAGTACTTCGTCCAAGTTACCTCCCGTTTCACCAGAGGCCATCATATTAACAAACATGTCGGGAAATACTTTCGGGTGTTCTCCCATTCCTTTCGATAAGGGATGGCCATTGCGGATTTGCTCCGAAATATCACCTAAAGCTGCTTTCAAATACTTGGATGTCGATTGATCTTCAAGAATAGAAACCGCTTGGTCGATTTGAATACCAGCTCGGATCAAGGTAGCAAATTGTCGACAGAAGATAACGAAGTCCTCCAACTTAACTGCTCGTCCAATGTGAATCTCCAGATCCATCGCTGTTTTCCGCTGCTCTTGGATACTTCGTATGGTAATTCCGCGTCCTCGCAGCTCCGTTATGGCCAACTGCTTGTTCTGGGCCTTGATCAGCCCCTTCAGCTTCTTACCGCTTTCGTTGACGGCTTCATACGTAAAGTTCGCCAAGTTAACATTCACCCCCAATCAACACTTGCTTTCTTTGCTGTCGTTATTCGTCCGCCACGGCTTTTAACACTTCTTCAATCGTTGTGTGTCCTTGACGAATCTTGAGCAAACCATCATATAGCATGTTCTTAAAGCCGTGCTTAACCAAATGCTGCTCTAACTCACTTACTGGTCGGTTCTGCACAATTAGGCTGCGCAGCGGTTCATCCACGACTAGCAACTCGTGAACAGCAATACGACCTCTATAACCTGTTTTGTTGCATGTGCCACAGCCTTTACCTCTGGTCACCATGACTTGCTTATCGGCTAATTTTGGCGAAGTCAGCGGAACTACGACACCTGTACCTGTACCCGCCAATGATTGCTCACTGCCACCCAGTAGTCCAGCCGTTTCCAGCATCTTAATTTCATCTTCTCTAGCTGGTACTTGTGCTGCGCATTCTCTACACACTCGCCGTACTAAACGCTGAGCGACGATACAGGAGAGCGATGATGCGATTAAATAGGAATCGATACCCATATCGACTAGCCGGCTTATTGTGCTGACTGCACTATTCGTATGGATGGTGCTTAAGACTAAATGTCCTGTAAGAGAAGCACGCACCGCAATCTCGGCCGTTTCTGCGTCCCGGACCTCCCCGACCATGACGATGTTCGGATCTTGTCGTAGGATGGAACGTAAACCGGATGCAAAGGTTAATCCAATCTGCGAGTTAACCTGCACTTGCGTGACACCATTCATCCGATACTCGACCGGATCCTCAACCGTGATGATTTTGACATCATCACCGTTCAATTGTCCGAGTGCGGAATAGAGCGTTGACGTTTTCCCGCTTCCTGTAGGTCCTGAGATCAGCATGATCCCATTTGGCTTTTGAATCATTTTGTCGAATTTCACCAGATTGGCTTCACTGAGTCCTAATTCGGCAATTTTTTTCACACCTGCGGATTGATCTAAAATCCGGAGAACGATACTTTCACCATGAACTGTCGGTAACGTGGATACCCGAATATCAATTCGGCGGTTATCGACCTGCATCTGGATGCGACCATCCTGCGGCAACCTGCGTTCCGCGATATTCAGCTTCGCAATAATCTTCAAACGAGCAGTCAATACACCTTGCATATGCTTCGGCAGCGCTTTCTCTGTTCGCAGCACACCATCAATCCGGTATTTCACGATCAGTTGCTTCTCTTGTGGATCAACGTGAATATCGGACGCCCTCTGCTGCACAGCGGATTGAATGATTTGGTTCACTAGCTTTACAATCGGTGAACCTTGGTCATTTGCTTCCGATTCCTCGTCCTTGATTTCGATCTTGTCCAAGTCGACCATGAGCTCATCGACGGATTCTTTCATGCCATAGTTTTTCGTAATCGCCTGCTCAACCTCAGAGCGAATCGCAATGACGGGCTGCACACTCATATTCGTCGCCATGCGAATTTCTTCAATCGCGCCGTAGTTCAGCGGATCAACCATCGCGACCTTGATTTTGCCATTTTTACGTTCGATAGGAATGACACAGTGCTTACGCGCTAGCGCTTCTGGAATTAATTGAACTGTTGGCATATCCAGCTGCGTCTCAAACATATTGACGACTGGAAAACCTAATTGAAATTCCAGGACTTCGACTAACTGTCTTTCTGTAATCAACCCTTTATCGATGAGAATCTCACCGATTTTCTTCCGTGTGTGCACTTGCTGCTTCAGCCCTTGCTCAAGCTGATCCTCCGTGATGAGTCCGTTCATGACAAAAAGTTCACCTATGCGCATTGGGGGGTCCTCCCTTCTGTTGATAGAGTACGTAACGGATCTGTGCAACCTTGTGATCTATGGTGATTTAAGTTCTTCCGCAGTTGGCGCCTTTGCGATAACAATAGGACGTGGTGCGTAGAAATCTTTATATATCAGCTCGTTCTTGCCATCATTCTTCTCATCAGCGAACACTTTGACTAGAAGTCCTGATTGGCCTTCACTTCGTTTAGCTTCACCTTGACCCGCCAGCGTAAAATCGATCACAAACATGCTCTCCGGTGCGAATACTTCTTTCGTAACCGTAATTTTAGGAGCTTTCCACTCTGCTTTCGGTTTTCCATTCAACGTCAGGATTGGAATTTCACCGTTATACATCACGCCTACCGTTAAGGGCACATCCAGCGAGTTATACAATGTTAAATCCTTCTGCTCGCCTTGAATTTCAACATCGAATCCTGCAGCTGCATAGCTCGGATTATCTTGATGTGCATAACGCTCACCAACTTGCAAGCCAGCTCGTAATGCAGCTTCATACAGTAACGAGGCTACCTGAGATAGCTCATCTGCTTTCTTCTCTGGCACTTTGCCTTTGCTAGCTTCAGCCAACCAAGCTTGAAAGGAGAACAACTTCCCTGGGTCAAGTTTGATTAATCCTGCCTGCTCCAGCCATGCTTTGACATTGGCATTAACTCCGACAATACTTTGTGCTTGTGAGATCACTTGTAAGCCCGCCGTTGCTGCTGGTGCCGTTGTTTGTGCTGGCGTGCTTGCAGGCATTACTGTTGGTGCTGCCGATGTGGTAGCTGTTGGTGCTCCACTTACAGTTGGTGTCGGTTTGACCGATGGCTTCGCACTATCTTTATCCGCCCCAGCTGCTAAGGCAATACCTTTCGTTGCCGTATTGTCCGTGGCTTTCCAGAACATGAGGCTTTCCAACTTGTGCTCTGAATTCCACTCGATGAATCCTGCCGCCGATAAACCATATACACTTCCAGAACCGACGACGCCTAGAAGAAGAATCCATTTAATAGGCTGCAGGATCAAGGCCTTTCTTCTTTGTCTCATAGCCTACCGTCCCTCAAAGCTCGACATTTTCCCTCCCGTTTCGGTGGGATGCCTCAAATATAGACGGTAATTTCTGTAGAGCAAATCATACATATTTATTAATTCAAATGACCTAATGCATGAACTATAATTCTTAAGGTATGCCTACTAGGAATGGGCCATTTTATAGGGATTTCAAGCTAGTTGACAGTCTCATCCGAGGACAGAAGTCGGGATATTTCAACAGAACTCATACTTTGGAAGCGATTTCATATAGTTCTTTCGAAACGTCTTCTACTGTAGTAAATTTCTATCTTTATATATCTCACAAGCCTATCTATCTGATCGATCGTGTTTTTTCAGCAATTTCAGTGAAAAATGGGTCTTCCACATGTATCCCATCTATCAATTTTCACGCTACTACGAAGTTTACATTCGCTTTTTCAAGACAAAAAAGCCTCATCCCACGTACATCCTGTGAGATAGAAGCTTTTTTTACAAATTTGAACCATTTCTCTGCTTAACACGTCATTATTATTAGATGTGCCATACATGTATCTGTCTAATTTTCGTATAGCATTAAATAGCACCAAGAACACTTAGAATCAAAGAAGCTTTGGAATTGACTTTGAGCTTGCGATTAATTTTAGTAACATAGACTCGAACAGTATTCTCACTAATTCCCAGAACTTTTCCTATTTGCTTATAATCATAATCTAGCAGCCAATACGTTGCGACTTCCTTCTCCCGAAGCGTTAACTTGAAGGCTTTCAATCGTTCTTCCAGCATTTCCTCAACGAACCAAGTTTTACTTTGCAGCTCTGTTTTTCTTAACTCATATTCGAGCAGAAGCGCAATTGACTTGATGCATGGATACATGAAAGGTGCGGAAATGTGCTCAAAAGCCGTCAAAACTAAGTACCCTATAATTTGATTATCAGCCGGTTGTATCGGAACACACATCGTCACCCAATTATGCATCGTATCCAGATAATGATCTTCACCACTTATCCATACTGGACGCTGAAGGTCAATTGCAGCCGACACTGCATTTGTACCCGCACTAGAAAGTGATAACGAAGAACCAATGCCGATATTATTCAAATTCGCGGCTTGTAGAATGGAACGTTCATCCCCATTAATTGTTAATATGACCCCGTGATTATCTGTTACCATTAATAAATTCGGAAAATAAAAGGTATTCGTCTTCAAATGTGCTTGCCGAAGTATGACATCCATGAGTACTTGGTTTTTAGCTAGCAGCCGTTCCATCATCTTGCCTTGCACGCGAAACCTCACGCGCGTCGAATCTCTTTGAACGCCATTAAGAAATGATTTCTCATGCAGCTTGGCAATCTCCACTTGGGAGATGCCTATTTTCTCTGTAAATTCATGCATTTGCGTCTCTTCAGCTAAACCTTTCATCAATTCCACTCCTTCTTCCCTATATACCCTTGTAATGAAATAGCATCCATGCTGTGAGTAGAATTGAATTATTTGTCGTTTATCGCCGTATCTTTTCACAACCTTTACAAAATTTTGTATTTTTCGCGCATGTGTCACTAACTATAAGGCTCAAAACAAATGCTTGAAATAGTGCAAAGGTAGTAATTCTAATAAGATAGTATACTTGCACTACTAAACGACAGCGTTCGCAGATTTTCAATCAGGAGTAAGGATTTCAGGCACGTGCCATTCGTAGGATACATACGAAATAGGTGTGGAATGTTCCAATTCGTAACTACCAGGAACACCGCAGATGGGTTAGAAAACGTGGTCTAAGGGGATGGAGAACAAGTCCTCACGCATTTTTCGATTTCGCTTTGTTCATGAACCACTTTTGAATAAAATTCGGCTGTTGGATGCGGCAATTATGAAAGGCAGCAATTTTCCATGCCCCTTTTTCTTTAATCACCACGTTCGTATTTATGGAATCTCGATTTTTAGGCGCCTTCTTCTGCCAACGCAGCTTAATGGCCCCTACGGCATGCGCAATTGCCATATCGGATGTCACGAATCGTATATTCAGAGCTCCCCCTTCAACCATACTGGAACCACGCAAAATACCATCAAACAACACTTGATGAACATCGCTTATGGCTTGACGCCCCTTCAAATGCTGCCCATTAAACGTCACATAATCAGCATCTTCCGTAAAACAAGCTCCAAATGCCTGACCATCATGGTCATTCCATGCTTTGCTTAACGCAGCAAATACGGCCAAAATTTCTTTCTGATCTTGCTCATTCACTCCAACCTGCAGCATACTCGTTCATCCTCTCAATTTCCGTAGATTGTCATATCTACTATTGTCTCAGATTCGATATCCGTATGTCATACCGCTAGAGTAGGAACATTTCCCCGTCTACAGACTGATTTCCACGTTAAAATCTTACATTTATCCCTAACCTTTTGAAACTCCGAGGCATATTATATAAACAAAACTTATCCTTCCCCAAATTATTTTTGATAAAGAGATAAGAATGCCTAGGAGGCGAGATGCCAATGACGCTCATCAGAGCAATTGAACAGACATTCTGTAAGTTGCATGCACCAACCCTGGAACAATTAATAGAGGCGCTTCAATCGATAGAGCGAAATCTATCCTTCGTTCCAGACCTCAAAACTGAACCTACTCAACTACCATATGGCCGAAATGTCGTATTTAGCTCACCCGATCTCGAAGTCATCGTCATTCATATCCCCGCTTCCTGCTCAACCGCTATCCATAATCATGGCTCGTCCATCGGCGCAGCTTATCTGGCCTCAGGTTCCTTAGTCAATTCGACTTTCGCCTTAGACTCGGAAGGGTATCCGATTGCTCATCAAGACGATTTCATCCAAGCTGGCGAGTATTTTGTTGCACCTGCGGATCAGATTCACCAGTTGAACAATCCATTTCATGAGCCGGCCATTTCCCTGCATGTATATACGCCGCCGTTACGCGAAGTCCGACGTTACTTACCCTATAGCGAAGTCTTAGATTATGTCATCTAAGAGAAAAACCCCTTGTAGCTTACGTCAACTGACGTGCTTACAAGGGGTTTTTTCCTACATATGATATGCTTATTAGAATTGTAGAGCGTTCTCGATAAAGGCTTTTAGCTCCGAAATCGGCATCCGTGTTTGTTCCATCGTATCACGATCACGAACCGTCACTTGACCATCTGTCTCGGATTCGAAATCGTATGTGATACAGAATGGTGTACCGATCTCGTCATGACGACGGTAACGTTTACCAATGGATCCTGTATCATCGTAATCTACCATGAAATGCTTCGCAAGGTCTGCGAATACCGCTTGTGCACCCTCATTCAATTTCTTGGAAAGCGGGAAAATCGCTGCTTTCATCGGTGCCAACGCTGGGTGGAAGTGAAGAACCGTACGAGTGTCGTCACCTTCCAGCTTTTGCTCTTCAAACGCATCGATCAGAAGCGCCAAAGTCACACGGTCTGCCCCAAGGGACGGCTCGATACAATAAGGAACATAACGCTCATTCGTTTCTGGCTCGATGTAGTTGAAATCTTCGCCGGAATGCGCCATATGTTGCTTCAAGTCATAGTCCGTACGATCCGCGATGCCCCATAGCTCGCCCCAGCCGAACGGGAATTTATACTCGATATCTGTTGTTGCATTACTATAGTGGGACAACTCATCGTCGTTGTGATCACGAAGACGAAGATTATCTGCTTTCGCACCTAGGGATAGCAACCAGTTATGGCAGAAGCTTCTCCAGTACTCGAACCATTTCAAATCTTCACCTGGTTTGCAGAAGAATTCAAGCTCCATTTGTTCGAATTCGCGCGTACGGAATGTAAAGTTACCTGGCGTAATTTCATTACGGAAGCTTTTTCCGATTTGACCAATACCAAATGGCAGCTTTTTACGCATTGTACGTTGTGCGTTTTTGAAGTTAACGAAGATCCCTTGTGCCGTTTCAGGACGAAGATAAACAACGTTTGAACTCGCTTCTGTTACACCTTGGAACGTTTTGAACATCAAGTTGAACTGACGAATATCTGTGAAATCCTTGCTTCCGCAATCTGGACACACGATATTGTGTTCCACGATCAGCTTCATCATGTCATCGAACGTCATACCGTCTACGATGATTTCGATATCTTTCTCAGCCAGCTTGTTCTCGATCAATTTATCCGCGCGGTGACGGGCTTTACAGCTTTTGCAATCGATCATTGGATCGTTGAAATTCCCTACGTGACCGGATGCTACCCAAGCTTGCGGGTTCATCAAGATTGCCGCGTCTAATCCTACGTTATACGGGGACTCTTGAATGAATTTTTTCCACCATGCGCGCTTGATGTTGTTTTTCAATTCAACACCAAGTGGGCCGTAATCCCACGTATTCGCCAAACCGCCATAAATTTCGGAACCTGGGAAAACAAAACCTCTGTGCTTCGCTAATGCGACAACTTGCTCCATTGTTACACTCATTGTTCAATCGCTCCTTAAGCTCTAGTTAGTGGGACTTCGCCCGATGACGACCGTTGGACATGAGCAAACATCAAAAAAGCTCAACATCCAAAGGCATCAAATAATGCCTAGGGACGAGAGCTTTAGCACCCGCGGTTCCACCCTAGTTGATACACCTCACATAAGCATGTATCCCCTTTATCGTATTGGCTCCGGATAGCCGTTTCCTTGAGCTTCATGCTGGGCTTACACCATTCCCCAACTCGCTGATTATGAAGTCCTTCAAGTACTATTCATCCTTCACAGCCACAATTGATCATTCAATTGGTTTTAGTTTACAGAATATCGCTGCAAAAATCAACTTCCCTAATACAAATGAGGCCTGCGATCTTCAAAAACGGGTATTTTACCCCGTACGCGCACAACTTCTTCCAAATCAATCGTAGCCCGTAAGATCGCTTCACTTTCATCGCCTTCAACCAGCACTTCACCCCAAGGGTCAATAACCATCGAATGACCGAAGAAATTCGTCGTACCGCTTGTCCCTACGCGATTACATGCAACTACGTACATTTGATTCTCAATGGCCCGTGCCATGAGGAGTGTACGCCAATGATGCAGACGTGGATGCGGCCATTCTGCCGGAACGAATAAGATTCTCGCGCCCTCTAGCGCTAATTTACGTGAAAGTTCAGGGAATCGAATATCATAGCAAATCATTGCGCCAGCAGGTACACCTTCTAGTTCAAATAAGCCAAGTTGCTCCCCGCTGTGCAAGAATTTCTCTTCATCCATGAGTCGGAAAAGATGAATTTTTGAGTACTCTACGATCTCATTGCCTTCACGATCCCAAGCATAAATCGTATTAAGTACACGCTCTTCTTTTTTATCCGCGATCGATCCACCAATAATATTCACACGATGTGTACGGGCGAAGTTACTTAAGAAAGCCTTCGTTCTCTCCCCATTCACATCAGCTAGTTGTTGAATTTCCGTTAGCGCATACCCGGTGTTCCACATTTCGGGGAAAATCAGGACATCCGGCTTTTGTTCCGCTTGAACGGCTTCGTGAAGCTTCTTTTCGAGCTGCGCAAAATTCACATCGGGTTCCCCGATCGCAATATCCATTTGAATTAATGCAAGGTTGAGCAGTTGTGACTGCGACATTTGGTTTGACCCCTTCCAATAAAAAAACATATATGACTACATAGTAGTCGAAAAGTACGTGTAACTCAATATTCACTTCTCTATCTGTTCTTGTTCAAACTCTGCTCGCAGCCAAATCAAACGAAACTACACCGTAGGTTTAAATAGCTTTGACTGACCTCTAGCAATACTAAGCGTTTGCCAATCTTGACTCGACCAATGCTTACACAACAACACAATTTGCCCAACATGATAGCCGTAATGCGAAACTTGGCGCTGAATGGCTTGCAAGACAGTATGATGCTCCCCTCGAATACGCACTAGTGATAGCACATCCTCAGAGGTTAACGAACCCAATGTTGTAAAAAGCACTTGCCAACCTTCTTCCCACAAGACAAGCAAAGCATCCCGAGATACTCGTTCCCCTTCAAACTCGCCATCGCGATCACGCGACTCTTTTTCCCCATCTGTGGTTAAGAAATCCGTCCAACGGGACAACATATTCCCATGCATGTGCTTGATAAGAACCTCTAACGAGTTCGATTCTTCATCTAATGTCTGATAAAACAATGACTCATCCGTTTGGGCAAAAGCACGATCCCCCAATTTCTTCATACTTTGAAAAGCACGTATCGATTCCTGTAGAAAAACATCAGCGATTTGAGCATGGTCTGTCATCTGCATTCCTCTCCTTCGTAAGTCGTTGCCTACATCATATGATAACGGCAAAATGAAGTACAATTGATTATCTTCATCGACTATGAAAAAAAGATTAATCATGTTACATTTAGGGTATAGTTTAAAATCCCGACCTCCGGAGTGTGAATTAAACCGTGACCAACGTATCTTCAACAACTTCTCGCTTTGCCATACAGCCTGCTGAAAGAATGAAGGGGCTCCCTACACAATTCTTTGCAACGCTAGTAGGTAAAGCGAATGCACAAATTGCCGCCGGGCATGACGTCATCAATTTGGGCCAAGGGAATCCAGATCGCCCTACGCCTCCGCATATTGTGACCTCCATACAAGAAGCATCGGCTAATCCTTTGTATCATAAGTATCCACCTTTCAGTGGCTTTCCTTTCTTGAAACAAGCGATTGCGCAGCGTTATAAGGAAGATCATAACGTTGATCTGGATCCAGATACGGAAGTTGCCATCCTTTTTGGCGGTAAAACAGGACTCATTGAAATCGCGCAATGCTTATTAAATCCCGGCGATGTCTGCTTAGTCCCTGATCCAGGCTACCCTGATTATTGGTCTGGGGTCGCGCTGGCAGGTGCTGAGATGGCTTTCATGCCGCTGAGAGAAGAAAATAATTTCCTACCTGATTACGCTCAGTTGAAACAATCCGAATTGGATCGCGCCAAGCTCATGTTCGTTAATTATCCGAACAACCCAACCGGTGCTACCGCTCCCGCTTCTTTTTATGAAGAAACAGTTGCCTTTGCGGAGAAAAATGGCGTCGTAGTAGCGAGTGATTTCGCCTATGGAGCCATTGGTTTTGATGGTCAAAAACCGATCTCATTCTTACAAACCCCTGGTGCCAAAGAAGTAGGCATAGAGTTCTACACGTTATCCAAAACGTATAATATGGCAGGTTGGCGTGTCGGTTTTGCCCTCGGTAACAAAGAAGTGATCCGCCTTATCAACTTGATGCAAGATCACTACTATTGCTCGTTATTTGGAGGGATTCAAGTTGCTGCGGCTACAGCCTTAACAGCCTCACAAGACTGTGTAACTGAGTTACGTGATGTGTACGAGAGCCGTCGAAATGCACTCTACACCGCTCTAGCCAGCATTGGCTGGAATGCCCGTCCTTCCCAAGGCTCCTTCTTCTCTTGGCTGCCCGTGCCGAAAGGTCATTCCTCCCAGAGTCTAGCTGATCTCCTCTTAGAGGAAGCGAAAGTTGTCGTGGCACCAGGTGTGGGCTTCGGTACACACGGTGAAGGCTATGTCCGACTAGGGCTTCTATCCTCTGAAGAACGCTTAGAAGAAGCCGTACAGCGAATTGGGAAATTGAATCTTTTTGCGTAAACCATTTGGGCAGGCCCAATGTAAGATATATGCAGTAATCTAGGCTTTTGCTTCTTTACAAAGTCTTGCGTACCATGCTATTCTAGTTAGAATTATAATTACAAACAGCAACGTGATGATGGGAATAGTAAGAATCGTACAGCACGTAACCAGAGAGTAAGCTCCACCGACTGAGAGAGCTTGCCGTGAACCGAATCTGAACCTGCCCCTGAACCGTCAACGATGAGTTGAACAGTGCCCTACTGTTATACAGGGAATAGAGTTGAGTGCATCTGGACATCAGTATGCGCTAATCTAAGGTGGTACCGCGGAAGCAACAGACTTTCGTCCTTATGTTTTAAGGACGGGAGTCTTTTTTGTATTTACATAGCTACGAAAACGAAGGATGGGATGAATATGACTCAGCGAATCGTCGTCAAAATTGGCAGCTCCTCATTAACGTCAGATACGGGTGGCTTGAATCCGGATAAAATACGTTTCTTTGCATCTGAGCTCGCGCAATTGCAGCGCAGCGGCAGCCAAGTGCTGCTCGTGACCTCAGGCGCCGTTGCCGCAGGCTTCACGTCCCTTGGCTATCGCACACGCCCCAAGGTGCTGCACGAGAAGCAGGCTGCCGCGGCCGTCGGCCAAGCACTGTTAATGCAAGCGTACCATGAAGCATTTGCATCCCATGGCGTGAGCGTGGCGCAAATCCTGCTGACCCGGTACGACTTCTCCAACCGCAAGCGCGTCCAGAACGCGATGATGACGATCGACGAGCTCTTGCAGCGCGGCGTCGTCCCGATTATTAACGAGAATGACACCGTCTCCGTGGATGAACTTAAATTTGGCGACAATGATACGTTGTCGGCTTTGGTAGGCAATTTGGTCAAGGCGAACAAATTGATCATCATTACAGATATGGACGGCCTCTACACGGACGATCCTCGTAAGAACGCGAACGCGCAGCGCATCGAGCGCGTAGACGCCATCAGCGATGAGCTGTTCAGCTTCGCTGGAGGCTCTGGGAGCGCGGTCGGCACCGGCGGCATGCGCTCCAAGGTCGAGGCCGCCCGCATCGCGATGCGCGGGGGCGTGCCGGTCTTCATCGGGCGGGTGCTGGAGCCCGATGATCTGCACCTTGCCGTGCAAGGCACAGGCAAGGGAACGTACTTTGACACGGCGCTGAATAATCTGCCGGTCAAGAAGCAGTGGGTCGGCTTCCACTCGCTGCCCCAAGGGCAAATCATCGTTGATCAGGGGGCCAAGGCAGCCCTGATCAACGGTGGGAAGAGCTTACTCCCCGCTGGCATCACGTCAGCGGTTGGCGACTTCCACCCCGGCGACGTCGTCGAGGTGATCTGCAGTGAAGGCGCGCTGCTTGGCCGCGGCGTCGTCAATTATGCGGCTTGGCAAGTGCAAGCCGCGGCAGGGCTTTCGACCGACGAAGTTCAGAAGCGCGTCGAAGTATCTCGCATCGAAGTCATCCATCGTGATGAATGGGTGCCTTTGACATAAGCTTGAAATTACTATTTTGAATATAGAAAGCGAGGATCTCCCTACACATGAGACAACAACGACTACTTAATCCAACTTTACGCGATGTACCGGGAGATGCCGAGGCAGCCAGTCACCGACTCATGCTGCGAGCAGGACTCATTCGCCAGTTATCCAGTGGAATTTATTCCTACTTACCCTTGGGTCTTAAAGCCCTTCAACATATTCAAACGATTGTACGTGAAGAAATGGATCGTGCAGGGGCACAAGAGATGCTCATGCCTGCCCTCCATCCTGCCGAATTATGGAAAGCCTCCGGTCGCTGGGACGTATACGGTCCTGAATTGATGCGATTGGAAGACCGGAATGGCCGCGAGTTCGCACTAGGTGCAACCCATGAGGAAGTCATCACGACACTCGTTAAAGATGAAATTCATTCCTATAAGAAACTACCTGTCACTCTCTATCAAATCCAAACGAAATATCGGGATGAGCGCAGACCTCGTTTTGGCCTGCTGCGTGGTCGTGAGTTTCTAATGAAGGATGCTTATTCCTTTGATCGCTCAGCAAGTGGTCTCGATGCGAGTTATCAAGCGATGTTTGACGCCTATGTTAACATCTTTACACGCTGCGGTCTTCAATTTCGAGCGGTAGAAGCTGATTCTGGCGCTATCGGCGGCACGGATACACATGAATTTATGGCACTGGCGGATGTCGGTGAAGATACCATCGTTCATTGTCCATCCTGTCAGTACGCAGCGAACTTGGAGAAAGCCACTGGAAACATTACAAATGCAAGGGATTCCCTTACGGACTTGGTAAACACGCAACCCGTAAAAGTGCATACACCAGGCGTAACTTCGATTAAGCAATTGAGCCAATTCCTCCACATTGAACCACAGCAAATCATTAAATCGGTCGCCATACAAGCAGACGGCACACCCGTCATTGCGCTTGTAAGAGGTGATCTCGACATCAATGACATTAAGCTGAAACAGGTTCTTGGCGTTCAAGACATCGTTATGCTCTCCGAAGCTGAAATCGCAGCGCTTGGTTCAATCGCTGGTTTTATAGGTCCGATTGGTTTATCCACCGTCAGATTGATTGCAGACACATCGATTCAAGGTTTAAAGAATGCCGTTGTCGGTGCCAATGAAGCTAATTATCATCTTCAACACGTGGATGTCGAACGCGATCTAGGTAAGTTAACCTATGTTGACGTTCGCAACGTCGGTCAAGGCGAAAATTGTACCCACTGCGGACATGAACTCTCTTTTGCTAAAGGTATTGAAGTTGGTCATGTATTTAAGCTCGGCACAAAATATAGTGAATCCCTCGGCGCTTCCTTCACGGATGAGAATGGACTGTCCGAGCCCATGATTATGGGCTGCTACGGGATTGGCGTATCACGCGTATTGGCTGCGGTCATTGAGCAGCATCAAGATGAGCGAGGCATTATATGGCCAAACGCAATTTCACCTTACGATATCCATCTTTTAACCGTTCAGATGAAAGATGAAGCTCAATTGAAATTATCTGAAGAGCTTTACCAAACCCTAACTCGAGCAGGTTTCTCAGTCCTTTGGGATGATCGTGAAGAACGCCCAGGCGTGAAATTCAATGATGCCGATTTACTCGGCTTCCCATTACGCATCACTATCGGTAAAAAAGCTGGCGAACATATTGTTGAATGTAAAGAGCGCAGTAACGGTGCCGCTTATGAGCTTACTGTCGAACAATTGTTGCCACATTGCCAATCCTTATTGAACTAGGAGGTTCTCCCATGAGTGAAGTTATTTCGAAATCCAAACTTGCCAAACAAGCTGCCCAAGCGATGGGCAATCTAACGACCGAACAGAAGAATGAAGCTCTGCTTCTTATGGCTGATGCCTTGGTTACGGAACAGCAAGCAATTATTGAAGCCAATGCGAAGGATTTGCAGCGTGGCAAAGAGTTGGGTACCAGCGCGTCCCTACTCGACCGATTGGCGCTTAACGAATCTCGTATCGCAGCGATGGCAGAAGGTCTTCGTCAAATCGCCGAGTTGCCAGATCCGATTGGCGATACGCTAGAATCTTTTGACCGCCCGAATGGTCTGCGGATTCGCAAAATCCGAGTGCCCCTAGGCGTTATCGGTATTATCTATGAAGCTAGACCGAATGTTACGGTGGATGCCGCAGGGTTATGTCTCAAAACTGGCAACGCAGTCGTGCTGCGTGGTGGATCTTCAGCCCTCTTTTCGAATGAGAAAATTGTAGAGGTTCTGCATGCAGCTTTGGAACGTTCTGCCCTCCCAGCTGATGCTTTGCAATTAATTCTAAGCGCTGATCGCAGCTCTGTGGATGAAATGCTGAAGCTCAATGGCCTCATTGACGTGCTGATTCCACGTGGTGGGCATTCACTTATTCAAAATGTTGTCAATAACGCATCCGTCCCAGTCATTGAAACAGGTGCAGGGGTATGTCATACTTTTATAGATCAAAGTGCTCAACTCGATATGGCGGTACGCATAGGTATTAATGCCAAGACGCAGCGTCCCTCTGTTTGCAATAGTATGGAAACCTTGCTTGTCCATGAAGCGATTGCTGAGCAACACTTAGCTGCGATTGCCGAAGCGTTCCAAGACGTCAATGTTGAGCTTCGTGGTGACGAGCAGGCAAGGAACCTAGTGCCAAGCATGCTGGTTGCTGAACAAGCTGATTGGGGAACAGAATACGGTGATTATATTTTATCGATCAAAATTGTAAAAGATCTGGACGAGGCGCTGTCCCACATTCGTACGTATGGCACGATGCACTCGGAATGTATCGTAACGGAAGATGCTGCCAATGCAGAGAAATTCCTGCAAGAAGTAGATGCAGCTGCTGTCTATCATAATGCTTCGACGCGCTTTACAGATGGCTTTGAGTTTGGATTCGGAGCCGAGATCGGCATTTCCACACAGAAGCTTCATGCACGTGGTCCCATGGGACTGCCTGCCCTAACTTCAACTAAATACCGCGTCTACGGAAGCGGACAAATACGCGAATAAGCTGTATATACTAAGGAGGAATGCCTGATGTCCACGATGTTATCTCAAGCGAAAATTGCCTTTGTAGGTGCAGGTTCAATGGCAGAAGCCATCGCTCGCGGCCTTATTCAGACCGAAGTAGCCAATCCGAAACATATTTATATGATGAATCGTTCCAATCAAGACAGATTAGCTTATCTTCGCTCGGAATACGGGCTGGAGGCTACTTTAGACCCAGAAACAAAAGATGCCTTCATTCGTGAGGCAGACGTCATCGTCCTTTGCATGAAGCCTAAGGATGTCGAGACGGCTTTTGCTGAGCTTGCTCCCCTTTTGAATGAGAAGCAGCTGCTGATTTCGGTCATTGCTGGACTATCCATCGAGAAAGCTGAAAAGCTATTACAAACCAACATGCCAATCGTACGTACCATGCCTAACACCTCTTCAACCATCGGATTAGGCGCAACAGGAATGAGCTTCTCCGCTAAGGTTAATGATACATTCAAGCAGTTCGCTATCCAAATGTTTGAAGCCGTTGGAACCGTCACGATTGTGGACGAAGATAAGTTAGAAATTTTGACAGGCGTGTCCGGAAGCGGCCCTGCTTATGTCTATTATTTCATGGAAGCAATGATTAAAGCAGGAATCGATGGCGGTCTAACCGAAGAAGATGCGCGGCAATTGACACTCCAAACGTTTCTTGGCGCTGCCCATATGGTGCAGCATACGAAGGAAGATCCTGCGGAGTTACGCCGCAAAGTGACGTCTCCAAATGGAGCTACGCAAAAATCAATTGAAGCCTTGGATCGTTTCCAATTTAGCGAAGCAATAACCCAAGCCGTATTTGCATCCGCTGCACGTGCGAAGGAAATGGGCGAGCAAATTGCTGCCACAAGTCCTGTAGGCAAATCACTCTAAGCGACATTGACAAGTAACAAGTTCGTTTGAATTCTAATTAAAGCAGGTGAAAGTTCGTTATGAGTTCCTATTGTTTAGCAACCTATCGGAGTTTCGATGAGAAAGCCGATTTTCATAAAAAAGCTACAGGTATCGCCATTGGCCTTACTGTTGGCAGTTGGACCGAATTGCCGGAGGCTCAGAAAGCTTCCATGGAGAAGCATCTAGGCAAGGTCGTTTCTGTTGAGGTGCACGAGCCTGCTGCTGGTGAGCCCCTTTCGGGACGCTATGCGGATATCACTATCGCCTATCCGGATGTGAACTTTAGCCGAGATATCCCAGCGCTATTAGTGACTGTATTCGGAAAGTTGTCTATGGACGGTAAAATCAAGCTGATTGACCTT
Source organism: Paenibacillus sp. J22P165 (assembly GCF_059692015.1). NCBI lineage: Bacteria > Bacillati > Bacillota > Bacilli > Caryophanales > Paenibacillaceae > Paenibacillus > Paenibacillus sp. J22P165. Next base: position 306,111 of record NZ_JCAUAP010000002.1, read on the forward strand.
GCTTTCTCTTCCGATTTCCTCTCGGGATTCCCGGGGCCGAAATTTGGTATGCAAGGTGTTCGTGATCTGCTTGGCGTACATGACCGCCCGCTGCTTATGAGTATTTTCAAATCCGTTGTAGGGTACGAATTACCGGCACTTCGCGAGCAGTTTTACTTGCAAGCTGCTGGTGGCGTTGATCTGATTAAGGATGATGAGATCTTATTCGAAAACCCATTAACACCTATGGAGAAACGCATTGCGATCTGTCTCGAAGCTGCCGAACAAGCGACGAAGGAGACGGGGCAAAAGCTGCTATATGCGGTTAATTTGACTGGGTCCACCTCCAAACTTGCTGCCCAAGCTAAGAAAGCCATTGCGGCAGGCGCTAATGCTTTGCTTTTCAATGTATTGGCTTACGGCTTTGATGTGCTGCATGAATTAAGCTCGGATCCGGACATTAACATTCCGATTATGGCTCATCCTGCGATGGCTGGCGCCACTTATCCGTCACCACATTACGGCATCTCAGCTTCTGTTCTTCTAGGCAAATTGATGCGCTTAGCTGGTGCTGATCTAGTGCTCTTCCCTTCGCCTTACGGCTCTGTTGTCATGCCGCGGGAAGAAAATTTGGCGATTAAACATGTACTCTTAACGAAGGATTTACATAAAGATTACACGTATCAAGTGCCGAATGAAGTAGAATTGAAATTAGCAACTAGCTTCCCGGTGCCGTCCGCAGGGATCCATCCTGGCTTAGTTCCGCTCATTCTGCGCGATTTTGGAGGGGATGTCATCGTGAATGCAGGCGGCGGGATCCACGGTCATCCGATGGGAACGATCGCAGGTGGACAAGCTTTCCGTCAAGCTATCGACGCAACACTGCAAGGCAAAACATTGCGCGACTACGCCCAAACACATCCAGAATTACAATCAGCTATTGACACATGGGGGATTAGAGAATGAGCAAGGAACGCATTATCTTTTGTGACTTTGACGGTACGATTACCGTTAGTGATAACATCGTCGCGATTATGAAGCATTTTAATCCTGAAGGCTGGGAAGGTATCGTCGAACAAATCGTGACGCAGCAAATCTCCATTCGCGAAGGCGTTGGTGCGATGTTCCGTCTGCTGCCTACCTCGCGTAAAGCGGAGATTGTGGACTTTGCTATTAACAATGCTATCATTCGCGATGGTTTTGAAGAATTCGTCACGTACTGTAAGGAGCAAGGAATTACGCTTTTGGTCACAAGTGGAGGCATCGATTTCTTTATCTACCCGCTTCTTCGTCCATTCGCGATTCCGAAGAATCATATTTATAGCAACGCCAGCTCTTTCGAAGGAGAAACGATCGAGATTCTATGGCCGAATCCGTGTGATGCTCACTGCCAAACCGATTGTGGAATGTGCAAAACAAGCATCATTCGCTCTTACGATTCTGAGAAATACGAGCGCATTATTATCGGAGACAGTATCACCGATTTTGAGGGTGCTAAGCTTGTGGATACGATTTTTGCCAGATCCTATCTCATTGAACGTTGTGAGCAACTCGGATATGCTTACCACTCCTTCGAAACGTTCTTCGATATCATTAAGCAATTGGAGGCTGAACCGGTCAAATGAGTATTTTACTAGAAGAAAAACAGCGTGCCTTCGCTGAATTACGTGACATCAAGGCTAATCTGGCAGCACGTGGATGGTTTCCTGCGACAAGCGGTAACTTATCTGTTCGTGTTGGCGGCTTTGAACCTGAAGCCTTCACCTTCGCTATCACGTCAAGCGGAAGAGATAAATCTGTCCAAACGCCAGAGGACTTCCTTCTCGTTAACGAGAAAGGCTTGCCAACAGAAGCAACCAGCCTAAAGCCATCAGCGGAAACATTGATCCATAGCGAAATTTACCGCTTAACAGGTGCCGGCGCTATTTTCCACGTGCATACCATCTATAACAACTTAGCTTCCGAACTATATGGTGAGCGTGGCAGCATTCCCGTTGATGGTGTGGAGCTTATTAAAGCGTTCAACATTTGGGATGAAGAAGCTCAAATTGAGATTCCTATCTTGCCTAATTATGCGGACATTCCACGCATTGCTGAGCTTGTCGAAGGTGCGATCGTACCTCGCATTCCCGGTATCGTGCTGCGTAAGCACGGGATCTACGCGTGGGGCGCGAATGCGTTCGAAGCAAAACGTCATCTTGAAGCATTCGAATTCTTATTCGAATATGTGTACCGTTTGCATGTAATGAACAAGTAGTTGAATGAAATCCAAGTGTGAACACTAATAAACACCTGGCTGACAAGTACGACATGTACTGGTTGGCTAGGTGTTTTTGGGTTTGCATCAGCTACTCCTCTACCCTATATCGAAAATTCCTGCAAATGTGCATCTTTTTCCCCTATTATCCTGCGAAGAATAAGAAATTGATGCGAAAATGCAGCAATTTCGAGCTCAAACAGCTATTACTCCGATATTCAACTCAAAAGCCCTGCACATTTGCATCAATGCGCACTACACTCTAATATTCAGATCAAAAGCCTGCACATTTGCATCAATTCCCTAAATCCCACTCTCTCCCACCATGAGTGCTAATTCAAATAAAAAAGGGAGCACCACCCTAGTGGAACTCCCTCTGCCTTTTATCTAGTCTGCCTGAATCGCTGCGAATACTCCTTGGCTTGATCCACCGTCGAAACGCGATTGCGACTCCAATCCAGTAGAATCCGATCAATATAGCGGAAATGGACTTTCCCAGCAAATACCGCTTCTTTCAAAGCCGTCATAATCAGCTCTTCTTTGTAATTATCTTTATCTAACCAATTGCTGATCGTTTCCAGCTCCATTGGCGTTAACGGTCTTGCGAATTCATTTTCGATCGTCGTATAGATGTTCTTAACTCGATCATCTGAAGGAGCAGGCGCTTGTGCCGCCAACTCCGCTAACTCTTGGAGCTGCTGCTCAGCCACGCGTTTCGCTAATTTCTTATACAGTGGCGTTAGGTTGTACTGCTCACTTCGAAAACCTGTCGTCTCATGTGTATCCTCATCGATGGCAATAAATTGCTCTCGAATCAGCTTCTGCACACTCGCAATAACTACATCAGGTGAAGCTGACATTCGCTCCTGAATTTCATCTAAAGTCGGGAAGTTGTTCCTATCCTTTTCAACAAAAGAAATGAAATGAATGAGTGTCATGACATCCACTTCACTCAAAAGCAAGGCGCGATAATGCTTGAGCAATAGACTCGGTACCGCGACGCTCCCCTCCATAAAGCTATTCATTAGGATCGCTTCGACCTTCATCTGTGTATTCGTTTGAGTACTCATACGTCTTTCCCCTTTCTCCCCATGGACAATGCCACTACTTAAGGGTATAGACGGTATAACAAACGTGGGAACGGAATCGTTTCACGCACATGATCTAAACCGCAAATCCAAGCAACAGTACGTTCTAAGCCCAAACCGAACCCGGAATGCGGCACTGTTCCATATTTGCGCAAATCCAAGTACCATTGGTACGCTTCTTGCGATAACTCATGCTCCTTGAAGCGCTGCTCCATCAATTCAGGGTCATCGATCCGTTGACTGCCCCCGATGATTTCGCCATAGCCCTCAGGTGCGATCATATCGGCACATAGCACGACTTCAGGACGGCTAGGATCTGGCTTCATGTAGAAAGCCTTAATTTCCGTTGGCCAATGTGTGATAAATACCGGCGTTTCGTATTGCGCGGCAATCGCTGTCTCATGTGGAGCTCCAAAATCTTCGCCCCATGCGAATTCGTGCCCATTCTTTTGCAAATAATCGACAGCCTCATCGTACGTAATACGTGGGAAACTGCCTTTAATCTTCTCTAGCTTCGATGTATCCCGCTCCAATGTCTCAAGCTCTGCTTGACAGTTTTGAAGCACAGTTTGCACGATATGGGAAACGAATTGCTCTTGAACCTCAAGGTTTTCCACGTGATCCACGAAAGCCATTTCGGGCTCAATCATCCAAAACTCAATCAAATGTCGACGAGTCTTCGATTTCTCTGCTCGGAATGTTGGACCGAAAGAGTATACGCGGCCTAGCGCCATCGCAGCAGCTTCCATGTAAAGCTGTCCGCTTTGTGTCAAAAAGGCATCTTCATCAAAATATTTGGTGTGGAACAAGTTAGTCGTGCCTTCGCAAGAGGATGGCGTCAAAATCGGCGGATCCACCAAATGAAAGCCGCGGTCATTGAAGAACCCTTGAACCGCTTTGATAATTTCAGCACGGATCACAAGTACTGCACGCTGACGCGGGCTCCGAATCCACAGATGACGATTGTCCATTAGGAAATCTACGCCATGCTCCTTCGGTGTAATCGGATACTCTTCGGTTACTTGAATGATCTCAACACCTGTTACATCAAGCTCGAAACCACCTTTACTGCGGGTGTCTTCTTTCACTTTGCCCGTTATGTATAAGGAGCTCTCTTGGGTTAACTTAGAAGCCGCTTCCCATGCCTCTTCACTCACTTCACTTTTTACAACAACACCTTGTATATATCCCGAACCGTCGCGAAGCTGCAAAAATTGAATTTTACCGCTGGAACGCTTCTTGTTTAGCCAACAGCCGATGGTGACTGACTCGCCGACATGATGTTTAACTTCACCTATTGTACTTTTCATTTGAATATCTTCCTCCTTAGAACTGAAGATCACTGAAGATCTACTCTATTGTACACTATTTGACGATTTCCACGAAAGAATCACGGGGTCTGCGATTTCACCAGACTATACGTATCCTGAGCAATTACCCATTCCTCATTGGTCGGGATCACTAGGACCTCAACACGTGAATCAAGCTTAGTAATTCGCTTCTCAATGCCTCTTCCTTGCAGATTCGCTTCCTCGTCAAAATCAACACCAAGGAAGCTCAATCCCTCGCAGACCGCTTTGCGCAGCGGTGCAGAATTCTCGCCTACGCCGGCGGTGAAGACAATCGCATCGACGCCATTCATCGCTGCGGCATAAGCCCCGATGTATTTGCGTAATCGATACGCATACATCTCAAAAGCCATGGTAGCATTCTTATCGCCCGCTTCCATCGCTTCCACGATCTCCCGCATATCGCTGGAGATCCCCGAGATCGCCTGCAGTCCGCTATGCTTATTCAGCATCGAGCTGACCTCGCCGATCGTCAAATCCTCCTTGCCCATCACGAAGGGCACGATGGCCGGATCCAGATCGCCGCTGCGCGTGCCCATCATCAGACCCTCGAGCGGCGTCATCCCCATGCTCGTGTCAACCGACTGGCCGCCCCATACAGCGGCGCAGGAAGCGCCATTACCTATGTGACAGGTAATGAGCTTCAACTGCTCCAGCGGGCGTCCTAGGAAGGCTGCGGCACGCTCGCTGACGTACTTGTGCGACGTGCCATGGAAACCGTAGCGGCGCACCTTGTGCTTCCGGTAGAGAGCCATCGGCACCGGATACAGATACGCCTTCGCCGGCATGGACTGATGGAAGGCGGTGTCGAAGACGACGGCCTGCGGCACGCCAGGCATGTTCACATCCACCGCCGAAATGCCCAGCATATGCGCCGGGTTGTGCAGCGGCGCCAAATCGAAGAGGCGCCGGATCTCTTTCTTCACCTCGTCCGTGACGAGGACAGAGTTCTTGAACGATTCGCCGCCGTGGACGACACGGTGGCCTACGGCATCGATCTGCGAGATGGCGCTTAGCACACCATGCTCAGGATGTACAAGCACATCCAGCACTTTGCGGATGGCGGTTGTGTGTTCTAGGATTTCATCTACCTTATGAAATTCGGGTTTGTCGGCAGGTTCGTGCATCAGGATTGCGGTATCCATGCCAATGCGCTCAACTCTGCCTTTTGCGAGCACCTTCGCATTTTCCATATCATAAAGTTGATACTTCACGGATGAGCTGCCGGCATTAATCACCAGAATGTTCATAGTCGGTCACCATCCTTGTCGTAACGGAAGAACCCTTCTCCTGTCTTGGTCCCCAGATGCCCAGCACGCACCATTTGCTTCAACAAATAGGATGGTCGATATTTGATATCGCCGTATTCTCGGAACATCCCTTCTAGCGCAGCTAGAACAGCGTCGAGTCCGAATCGGTCACACATTTCTAGTGGGCCGTGCTTAAACTCATATCCTATGCGCATGGCTTGATCAATATCTTCCGCTGAAGCGACACCTTCGGATAAGGTGTGAAGTGCCTCATTAATGAGCGTGCAGATCAAACGGGTCGTAATATACCCCGGCGATTCATTGACTTTAATACTTTTTTTCGAAAGTAAATCGTCAACAAAGCGGCGAGTGTGTTCATAAGTTTCATCGGATGTTTTCATAGCCCGAACAATTTCAACCAGATTTACCTTGGCAACCGGATGCAAAAAGTGCAAACCAATTACTCGCTCTGGATGTGTCGTTATAGCAGCGATTTCCGTTACACTTAATGTGGAAGTATTCGTTGCCAAAATAATGTGCGGCGAACATATTTGATTGAGCTGGAAAAAGATATGTTTCTTAGCATTCAAATCTTCGGAAATCGTTTCAATGACAAGATCACAGCTTGCCATATCCTGGATCGAATCAGCTCTTTTTATTTTGGATAAAATCGATTTCTTTTCTGCTTCGGTCAATGCCCACCGCTCAATTTGCTTATCTAAACTAACCGTAATTAACTCGATCGCTCGGTCTAGTTTTTCAGTTGATTTCTCAGCAAGCATAACGTCAAGGCCTCGGGCTGCCAGCATTTCAGAAATGCCTTGTCCCATCGTTCCTCCGCCAATTACACCAATTGTTCTAAACATCATAGCTCGTTTCTCCTTCTTCCTTGCAACTTGCTCTTCGCTTATGGTTTACACTTAGTATATGTATAAGTACGGCCCTAGGTAAAGACAAGAACCGCTGGCCTAATTGGCCAACGGTCATATTATGCACTTTGAGATACCGAGGCGTCAAATAAGGCGCGAAATGTATCCCCTGAGAGTACTTCTTCTTTCATCAAAATTGCAAAAGCATGCTCGAAAATACCGCGTTGCTCATCTAACATTTTCTTTGTTCTTAGCATTAATGCATCCAGAATGGCTGCATTTTCTTTCATGAGTTGTTCTTTCGTCACCATATCACGATCAATGATACCTAAGCTGGTTAGTCCAGCGTCCATCATGTTACGAACCATAGAAAGGGACTGTTCAAAATCGTTTCGTGAACCCGTGCTTCGACCACCATAAATCATTTCTTCGGCGGCAGCTCCACCAAGGGCAATCATGATTTGATCTTCGATATAATCCTTCGTATACAAATAATGATCCTGCGGGGGATTATGACGAACATAGCCTAATGCTTTACCCCGTGGGCTAACAGTAACCTGTGAAACAGAACCTGGTCTAACTAGCTCTGCAATAATAGCATGGCCTAATTCATGATACGCCACACGTTCTTTCTCTTCATTCGCCGTTTCTTTATCTGTTCGTTCACCCATCATCACTTTATCGATCGCTGAAGCCAAATGTGGCTGCTCAATCGCTGGCTTATCTTCCCGCATTGCATAAATAGCCGCTTCATTCAACACGCCTTCTAGCTGTGCACCCGAGAAACCAAAAGTTTGTTCCGCCGTTATATCCAATGTAACACCTTCTGCCAAGGGCTTATTTTTGGCATGGATATGGAGAATAGCTAAGCGGCCCTTTTTATCTGGCAAATCTACCTCAATGTGACGGTCGAAACGCCCTGGACGCAGCAAAGCGCTATCGAGCATTTCTTTTCTGTTGGTGGCAGCAATAATTAGGATGCGCGGCGCATCATTGGTATGAATGCCATCCATCTCCGTCAATAATTGATTCAAGGTTTGGTCATACTCACGCTGTTGACCCCCATCACGCTTACCGCCGATAACATCAATTTCATCAATAAAAATAATAGCATTATCCTTGCCCTCTTTAAGCGCACGCGTTCTAGCCTCATTAAATAAATCTCTGACCCGGCTTGCACCAACACCCACATACATCTCCACAAATTCACTGCCTGAAGCAGCCATATAGACGGAATTCGTATAATGAGCTGCTGCTTTCGCCATTAAAGTCTTCCCTGTACCTGGAGGCCCCGTTAGAAGTAGACCTTTCAGTGGACGAATACCTAACTTTTTAATTTCCTCATGCTTAATTAGAAAATCGAGAGCTTCCATCAATTCTTTTTTCGCTCGATCTTGTCCACCGATTTCATCAAATGTCAAAAAAGACGGAGTCCTATTTTTACTTTTACGATCTCCGCCGCCTGCAGCAGCTCCGATACCACCGCGAGTTTTCATCATATAGAATAAAGAAACACCAAGCGCACTAACAAAAATAATGGGCAGCACATTCACACCTTGAAAAGCTAAAAACACGAGTAGAACAGGTACAAATCCAATGCTTATCTCTTTATATATTTTACTCATTCGGCCACACTCCGATCTGGGAGACTCTTGGCAGCATGATAAATTTCGTCGCATCACCATCTGTTAAACGGATATATACGTTGTGTTCATCCATCTCACTATCTACTTTCATTGTAGGCACACCATCTGCATACTTCTGTAAAGTTGTTGGAATATCCGCATAATGCTTCGTTTCCATCGCTTGCGCTACTTCAAACAAAGCTTTGGACCACCATTGATCCAGCTTCTCCGAGGATTGATTCTTAATCGATATATTCACAGAACGCTTCCCAATGTTCGACGCGCCATCTTGCTTAATTAATTCTACAACTTGCCGTAAGTTTGCATCAGGCTTGAGTGTCAACTCAATATCCACTTGATTGGAAGTTAGCTTCATCGTGGAATCCGTCACTCCTGGCGCACGATTAATGATATTGGATAGTGGATTTTCCACTGCAAAGCTTGTATAGGCGAACCAGCCACCGAAAAGTACACCTGCTGAAATAATCACACTAAAAATCACAGGTAAAACGCGCAGCTTCATCTTCATGGATTGGCGTCCACCTTTCTGTAATGATTTATTTTGTATATCCCAAAAAGCTATACGATCAGTATATCACTTTATATACACGATCTGCCTTATGCAAACAGTGGAAACCGCAGAAAAAAGAGTAAACAGCATCTAACACGTGCTTTAAAATAGAAAAAAACTCAACCTTCTTATTGAAGGCTGAGTCGATAGGTATCCAAAAACGTTCCATCTTTGAAGGCATAATAATCATAGAAATAACGTGTACCTCTATCATCCTTCGTCTTATAAAACACTTCCCATACATAATCATTTCCTAATCTTCCTGGCATAACACGTTCAATTTCACTACTCGGTGCTTTCGTCATGACAGCTGCGCGGGCTTGCTCCTCTGTGAAAGCTTCGTCCGTTATCTCCGTATGAACTTCTTGATCTGACACCCAAGCAATTAATCGCTGTCCTAGCTTATTTTCACCGTATACAATTTGATAGGCCGCATCACCATAGAAAAAATCAACTTTGGAGGCTTTTGTCATCATACTGCCCTCGTAAGCTTTCTCTACAGCAACATGTTTCTCATCCCAGTGTTCATTCTGTATATTGAGGTAGAATCGGCCAAGCACAACACCTAGCGTTAGTACGATAAAAATGCCAAGTGTAATCGTCCGCTTCGCATTCATGAACGCCGCGCACCTCCCCACATGCTCTTACTCCGCATTCATTTAACCAATGAGTTTATCGAAGCTAAGTTCAAATTCACGTTTAATTTTCTCTTCATCAAGCGTCAAGCACTCACCTTTGCGTACGATCCAATTCCCGTCTACACAGACATCTACAACGTCTTTCGCACAAGCCGAGTACACAATGTGAGAAACGAAGTCTGTCTTCGGTAAGAAATGGGGTTGATCGATGTCTAATGCGATGAAGTCTGCTTTCATGCCCGGTTCAAGCAGTCCAACGTTATCCAACCAGATGGATTCTGCTCCCATACGCGTACCTAGCAGCAAAGCTTCCCTCGCCGGTACAGCCAATGGATCTCCGGATACCCCTTTATGAATAAGTGCTGCCAAACGCATTTCTTCAAACATATCCAAATTGTTGTTAGAAGCCGCACCATCTGTGCCTAACGAAACCTTGACTCCTGCACGCAGTAATTCTGGAACACGCGCTACTCCACTCGCCAGTTTCAAATTGCTTCCTGGGTTATGGGAGACACGTACATCATATTTACTAAGAATCGCGATTTCTTCATCATTCAAATGAACACCATGCGCAACCAGAGTTGGACGTGTAAACACACCTAGCTTTTCCAAGTGAGCTACTGGACGTGCCCCGTACTGCTCTACATTGCCTTCAACTTCACGTCGTGTCTCCGACATATGCGTATGAATGGGCAAATTAAGATCATGGGCAACTTGTACAATTCGCTCGATATAATCAGGAGGACATGTGTATGGTGCATGTGGTGACATCATCGTTGTAATTCTGCCATTTGCTTTCTCGTGCCAATTTGTCGCGAACTCCGTTGCTTCCTTGAGCTTTGCTGTTTGAACATCAGGTGGGCAAAGACCGATAACACCGCGAGTTAATACGCCGCGCATACCGGAATCTTCTACAGCAAGGGCTACTTCATTCATATGGTCATACATGTCGACAAATGTCGTCGTGCCGCCCTTGATCATTTCAAGGATCGACAACCGTGTTCCCCATTTCACGTCTTGCGAAGTGAATTTCCCTTCCATTGGCCACATTTTTTCCTCTAACCATACTTGAAGGGCTAAGTCATCCCCATACCCGCGAAGCAGTGACATCGCAGCATGTCCATGTGTATTCACAAGTCCAGGCATATACAATTTATTTGTCCCATCTATCACTTCATCATAATTTTCTAACGGTTCTGGGACTTCTGCTCCCAAGTATGTAATTTGACTGCCTTCGATTACCATACAGCCCTTGATGGATGTTTTGTCTTCCTTATTAGTAATAAAAATACCATTTGAAATTAATGTTTTTTTCATAGTAAAAAACCCTCTCTATGCTCATTCTATAAACAGCTACTGCTCCATAAACTTTACATCTTCAGGCTTGTAAAATCAAGGAAGCCGAGCGCGATTTCAAAGATGTTGAGAAATTGTAAATTGTCACGGAATTTTCGTTGCTTTAGCACTAATGAGTATGATACTTTAAACCTTGTGAGTTTTTTCTACAATTTGGTCTTTTTCGATTAACAAATTCGTTTAAAAACTTGTACATATAGTAAAAATTAGGAGGATTCTATGACAACGTTATTCACCAGAAAGAATGAAGTCGATTTCTTGCAACTTCTCATTCGTGCTGCAGAGAACGCTCTAGAAACAGCTCAACTGTTTCGCACAGCGATGATGGGTGAAAAACCCCCAATTGAATATGTCAAAGCGATTCATGATCTGGAACATGCAGGTGACTCGATTACCCACGACATCTTCAGAGGTCTGAACAAAGTATTTATCACCCCAATCGATCGGGAAGATATTATGGTTCTTGCTTCCAAAGTAGATGATGTTACAGACGGAATTGAAGCAACAATTGCTCGTTTCGACTATTTGAATGTCTCTCATACGGATTCTTATATGAAAGATTTCTCAGGTGTAATTGTTGACTCTTGTCAGCATATGTTGGATGCCTTCAAGTTATTGGCTAAGAAAAAATATATGCAAATTCCGGAACATACCGTAGCCATAAATAAGCTGGAAAATGATGGAGACCGCTTGATGCGCGAAGGGATCCGCCAAATTTTCATCACGCGTAAAGATGTGTACGAAGATTTTAAACTCAAAGAAATTTATGAGCGCCTTGAAGAAACAACTGATGCTTGTGAGGATGTCGCTAACATTCTAGACAGTGTAGTACTTCGTTATTCTTAAGACGAGATGTCTTGGTGTACGAGGAAAGTTTTCCAATTGGAAAACGCTAGGAGGAATTCATGTTAACTTATTTGATCATTATCGTTGCATTAGCACTGCTATTTGATTTCATCAACGGTTTTCACGATACAGCTAATGCGATCGCAACTTCGATATCTACGCGAGCATTAAGCCCGCGGGTAGCTATTTTCATGGCAGCTTCACTTAATTTTGTAGGCGCCATGGTATCTTCCGAAGTAGCCAAAACAGTTGGTGGTAGTATTGCGAATCCAGCCAAAATCGAAAATGGTGTTGAAGTTGTTATTGCTGCTTTACTTGCCGCCATTATTTGGAACCTGCTCACCTGGTATCTATCGATTCCGTCTTCTTCCTCCCATACACTGCTTGGTTCCTTAGCTGGAGCAGTTATTGCGGGTGCTGGATTCAATGGCGTGAATTGGAGTGGATTCACTCAAATTATTATTATTCTGATTCTGTCACCGATCATTGCTTTCATATTGGGTTATCTCATCATGGTGTTGATCAAATATATCGTAATTTGGTCAGGTAATACGTCCAGATCTAAGCTAAATCGTGGATTTCGTACGTTACAAATCCTGTCTGCCGGATTACTTTCCTACTCACATGGTGGAAATGATGCACAAAAAGCGATGGGGATTATCGTATTTGGTCTCGTGGCGGCTGGGGTTCAAGATGATTTGAATGTACCGCTCTGGGTGAAAATTGCTGCAGCTCTCGCGATGGGTCTTGGTACATCGATTGGTGGATGGCGTATCATTAAAACCGTGTCCGGTAAAATTGTCAAAATTGAACCCATTAACGGTTTCGCGGCAGACTTAACATCTTCGATTGTTATTCAATTCTCAACGTTCATTGGTAAACCATTGTCAACGACTCATGTTATTTCCTCCGCAATCATCGGAACAGGAAGTGTCATGCGTTTCCATGAAGTACAATGGGGTACTGTAGGTCGCATGCTCATCACTTGGATTATTACGATTCCAATTTCCATGGTGCTAGCCTACTCATTGTACTTTGCGATTTTCCGCTTGATCATGTAATCAAACAAAAGGCACGACCCGCTGAAGCTGCGCGGGCCGTGCCTTTTTTTCTTTTTAATCCAAGTAGTAAGCCAAGCTCTGCAGCTCTGTCGTGAAATCGGCATAATGCACTCGGACATCTGGCGGTACTTTAATAATGACGGGAGCAAAATTCAATATCGCTTCAATGCCACAGGCAACGAATTCATTGGCCACATTTTGCGCCTCATTTGCTGGCACTGTTATAATACCAATCCTCACACCAAGGTCAGACAAGACCGATTTCATTTGGTCCATCGGCAGCACGACCAAGTTATTTATAACCTCACCTGTTTTAGAAGGCATGGCATCGAATAAAGCGACAATTTTCATATCATTCCGTAAGTAGGTATTATAATTGCAAAGGGCCCTCCCCAAGTTGCCGGCTCCTACGAGTGCAACTTGGATATGTCGATCCAATTTCAGTATCTGCCGAATCTTCTCAATGAGATAATTGATGTCATAACCGATTCCTTTTTTACCAAACTCACCGAAATAAGCTAGATCCTTACGTATTTGAGCTGGATTTAGATCCAGCTTCTGACCTAAATCCTGAGAAGACACAGTCGATACATTGTTCATTTGCAATTCATTCAGATAACGCAAATAGATCGGTAAACGACGGACAACGGCTTCTGAAATTTTTTGTGTTTTCACGTATTAGGCTCCTCCCATCCACTGCTCGATCCTCGGTAACATTTGTTCACATGTCATGTGCTCGATCTTCGGACCAGGCAACGAGTAGAGGAAATGCTTGCCATAATACGTTTCAATAACACGTGTATCATAGATGATAACGATCCCTTTGTCAGACGCTCTCCGAACAAGACGACCAAAGCCCTGCTTAAACCGAATGACGGCTTGTGGTACAGAGAATTTCATGAAAGGATTTTCATTCCGCTTCTTAATATTTTCACACTTCGCTTCCACGAGTGGATGATTCGGCGGCTGGAACGGTAGACGGATGATCGCCAGACAACTAAGCGCATCGCCAGGGATATCTACGCCTTCCCAGAACGAGCTTGTGCCCAGCAGCACGCACATTTTGTTATCTTGGAACATGCGTGTCAGCTTACTCCGATTGCCGCTGTCCACCCCCTGTCCAAGCACGGTAATGCCATGCTGGCTCAGCTTCTCTTTCATGCCTGCATGCACGAGCTTCAACATTCGATTCGACGTACATAGCACTAGCATACGCCCCTTCGTCACTAGCGCAACATCGCTGAGCGAAGCGATCAGGGCATCAATGAATACAGGATCTCCTGCTCCCTTAATCGTGGGAAAATCACGCGGAATCACAACCAGAGCTTGCTCCCGATAATTAAAGGGAGATGGCAATTGAACGGTTTTCAACTTGCCGGATTCTTCATCCTCTGGAATAGCTAATCCTAATTGCTCGGCCGAGTATTGGAACGATTTATTCACCGAAAGTGTCGCAGAAGTCAGAATGATACTATCCTTCGTTTCAAAGAAATGCTGTTGCAGCAAGCTGCTTACATCAGTAGGAACGGAGTTCAGCTGAACCGATTTGGCTTTGGCGTAAGTACCCGCTTCAATCCAATACACATAGCCTTCATCCGCCATTTTCATAAAGAAGTGCAGGGCGTCACGATGCGCATACAATTCTTTCACTGTGCCGTTCAGATCGGTAACTAGCCCTTGAACCCCTAGTCCATCCTGTTGTTCTTTCAATTCATTCAACAATTTATCCAATGTTCGCAACAGATCATTCGCATTCAGATAAATATTATCCTCCATAATCAGCAGCTCACGCCAATTCGCAGGCAACGTATCTGACTTCAAACGCAGTACATACTGCGAATTCTCCGATTGTGAAGGGTCGCTTTTGGAGGATACCAATTCGTAAAGCGCTTCGCTTAATCGCTCCCAGTCTTCTTTAATTGAAATGATTTTGGGAAACAATCCATCAATCGTGTTACTCCATGCCGCTGCACGCTCCCCAGCCTCGTCCGATTTTTGTAATCGGAACCGAAGCATAGGAAGCTGACCACTCCGATTATCCTTGTACAGCCACAATAAGGAATGATAGAAAGCTGAAGCATGCAGCTCGATACCCAAGTGCTTACTCGCCACTTCTTCAAAGTGATGCGCCTCATCAATGACAAGGTGCTTGTAAGACGGTAGAAGGCGGTTCTCAGCCTTCATATCCGTAAAAAGGAGGGAATGGTTCGTGATGATCACATCGGCCGTGTTGGCATCATTACGCGCGCGGTGGTAGAAGCATTTTTTGTACCAAGGACACATCCGATTTAAACAGGAGTCCGTATCACTCGCAACCGAATACCAGAATTGAGCGCCTTTATTCCCAAAGTGCAGCTCCTCTTCGTCCCCATGCTCCGTTTCGCTTAACCAAACCACCATTTGAGCAGCGGTGATTGGGTCTTCCCTGCCATTCTCATAATCCCGCGTGGTCAGCTTAGTTTCAAATTTACGCAGGCACAGATAATGACTCCTACCCTTGAGCACAGCCGCTTTGAAAGGAACTGGGAAAATTTCTTTTAACAAAGGAATATCCCGCTCTCGCAGCTGCTCCTGCAGATTAATCGTATGCGTGGAAACAACTACTTTCTTCTCATATTTCAAGCCGTAATAGATCGATGGGATCAAGTATCCTAAAGATTTCCCCGTACCTGTTCCCGCTTCGATCATCAAATGCTGATCCGCTTCCAATGACTTTTCGACTTCGAGAATCATTTGATCCTGAGATTCACGATCTTCGTAGACCTCAAATTTTTGCTGCAACGCGGACTTTAACCCCTGCTGAAACGCTTGAAAAGAAGTGCCTAGCGCTTGTGTCACTTCGTACTCTGTACGCAGTTCCTCATCTTCGCCCCAATCCGTCACATTCAAAGTAAATTGACGGAAGTAGCGATTCGTTTCCATATCGACACTAGTCACTGACTCTTTATATAAACAAATTTCATCCAGAAACCAGCCTAAATCGGTATTACCGTTTTCGAAAATTTGGTTCAACCTTTGTACGGTTAATAGCGGCAATCCTAATAAACGGTCCAGACAATGAATCCAAATCAAAGCCGTCACTTCCGCATCACTATCCGCTTGGTGGGGCCTCTCATGATCAATGCCAAACAAAGCAGCAACCATGCTGAGTTGAAGACTTGAGATCGATGGGAATAAAATACGTAGCATATCCATCGTATCGAGCACGCGTCCTGAGAAAGGAGGATACCCCGTTCTCGTTAAGCCTCGTTGTAGAAAAGACAAATCAAATGCTGCTTGATGCGCGACTAACACACAATCAAACAGCAACGGGAACATGTCTGACATAACCTGATCGAGTGAAGGTGCATCGGCAACCATCTCGTTCGTGATCCCTGTTAAAGTTGTAATCGAAGAAGGTATACTAATCCCTGGATTTACCAGAGAAGTATACCTGTCTGTAATTTCAAATTGATCTATGATGACGAGTCCAACCTGTATAATTTCGTCCCCAGGCTGACTTCCTGTCGTTTCAAAATCCAAAACTGCAAATTTCATAACGTCTATCTTCAATCCCTTCGTCCTACACTTCTCCTAGCATACCAAATCTAATTAGGAAAAGGGAATACCTTGTTTTACCGTTTCGGGTTAGGACTCATCAAGATTGATTAGTGGCTCCATACAAGAGGGGTCGGTATGATAGGCTTTTTGAAAATACTCGAAAGCTTTCTCTAAGTTCTGGTTCTGCACTTGGATACAACCCATGGCGTTATAAGAAATAGCTTTCATCTTCGTATTATCCGTCAATGGAAGCAAGAATTTGAAGTGCTGATACGCATCCCCAAACTCTCCTTTGCGCAAATGCCCCATCGCTAAATATACGCGTGCTAACAAGAAATCCGGTTGCCTTTGGATCAACACTTCGAATTCTTTAATCGCTTGATCATACATGTACAACTTGTAGTATCCTTGCCCACGCATGAACTCTTCGGTTTGCTTGCCAGACATATCGAGTTCCATCAGCTCGTCATGTAAAGTTTTGGTACTGATGGTCGGCTCCGCCCCATAGAACTTTCCCAGCTTCTCCTCAAATAGCAGCCACGCCTCGATGAATTCATCACTCATCGTCTTCAACACTTGCAGTTGTTCGTCAAGCTCTGCCTTTTTCTCCACATCGCTGTTCGGATATTCCTTCTGGATTTCTTCCAAAACCTCATTCATTGTGGAAAATAAATGCTTAAACATTTGGCATCCCCACCTTTGCTTCGAAAGCTTACCCTCATTCTTTGTAAACTAAGACGATTTCATGCATGCAAGTGGTTCTACCCCTATCTTAAAGAACAGTGGAGTGCTCTTCTTCCTTCAGCAATTGAGCAACCGTGTTGTTCGCTCCCATAATAGCAATCGTTGGATGGTGCTTCTTAGCTTCTTCATCACTCATCATGGCATAAGAAACGATAATTACCGTATCTCCTGTTTGGACCAGTCTTGCTGCTGCGCCATTTAAACAAATGACACCTGTGCCGCGCGGCCCCGGTATAATGTAAGTTTCAAGACGTGCACCATTGTTGTTGTTCACAATTTGCACTTTCTCATTCGGAAGCATATCCACTAAATCAATTAAATCCTCATCAATCGTGATACTGCCGATATAATTTAAATTCGCCTCTGTAACCGTGGCGCGGTGGATCTTAGCTTTCATCATTGTGCGAAACATAGACGTCACTTCCTGACTTGTAGAATAAGATTATCAATTAAACGTGTTTTCCCGAACTTTACAGCCAGAGCAATAATAAGAGTAGAAATAGAATGGCTATGTTCAAAAGGCTCTAAAGTTGGGTAAGACAGTACTTCAGCGTAGTCAATAACGGCTAATGGCGCCGTTTGTATATGTGCACGGACAAGACTTTCTATTTCTTGTGAGGTAAAAGAATCCAGTGGCTGGCTTTCGATGAACGCCTTCGCTTTCTGCAGGGACTGCGACAATACTAGCGCTTGTTGACGCTCATCCTGAGATAAATACACATTACGGGAGCTCATCGCCAAGCCATCCTTTTCACGAAGGGTTGGGCAAGGTACGATTTCTACCGGAATATTCAAATCCCGCACCATCTGCTCAATGACCGCAACTTGTTGGGCATCTTTTAGCCCAAAGAAAGCTTGATCCGGCTGAACCATATGAAACAGCTTACTTACAACCGTAGCTACACCATCAAAATGGCCTGGCCGTGAAGCCCCACATAGCCTAGTGGTCACTTCCGCTACACTGACATTCGTTCGTATCGGTGTAGGGTACATCTCCTCTACGGATGGCATGAAAACAATGTCCACGCCCGCTGCCTCGGCTACAGCCAAGTCTTTCTCTGCATTGCGCGGATAACGTTCAAAGTCTTCACCAGGACCAAACTGCAGCGGATTCACAAAAATGCTTAATACCACCAAACCACTTTGTGAACGTGCCTTGTTCAGCAAGCTAGCGTGACCCTCATGTAGAAAGCCCATCGTCGGCACGAACCCGACCGATTGATCGTTCTTCCGTCGATATGCCTTTATTCGAGCTCGCAAATCGGCAATTGTCTGAACAACTTCCATGGTATGGATCGCTTCCATCGCCAATCACTCCTTATCGCCGTATAGATATTGAACAACATCATTGTCCATATGAAATGTATTTTCTTGCGCCGGGAACGTCCGCGCCTTCACTTCTTTCACATATTCACCAATACCCGTACGGATAGTTTCCCCTACATTTGCATAAGCTTTTACAAACTTTCTGGGAGTACTGTCAGAACCATACTGCAACAAATCGTGGTACACCAGAACTTGCCCGTCGCAATGTACACCAGATCCAATTCCGATTGTAGGGATCGATAGCTGCTTCGTGATCCACGCGGCCAATTCATCGGTTACGAGCTCCAAAACGACCGCAAATGCTCCAGCTTCCTCGATCGCTTTAGCATCACTCAGAAGCTTCTTTGCTTGCTCTGAGCTGCGACCTTGAACACGGAAGCCGCCCAATTGGTGAACCGACTGCGGTGTTAATCCCAAATGGCCAACCACAGGCACACCTGCTTCTGTAATGGCCTTCACCGTAGCCGCTATTTCAGCCCCGCCTTCCAATTTAACCGCCTTAGCGCCACCTTCACGCATTAAACGCCCGACACCTTGCAACGTTGCGTCCAAGCTGCCATGGTACGTTAAGAATGGCATATCCGCGACGACAAACGTATTCGCGGCGCCGCGTACAGCTGCTCGCGTATGATAGACCATGTCATCCAAGGTAACAGGCAACGTAGAATCATAGCCTAGCACGACATTCCCCAGAGAATCACCTACTAGAATGACATCAATACCAGCTTCCTCTGATAAACGTGCGGAGGGATAATCATAAGCCGTCACCATCGTAATCGGTACGCCGTCCTGCTTCATTTTTCTCATCTTTGCTGTCGTTAGCGCCTTACGTTGTTCCACAGTCATCCCAGCTTCCTCATATAAAATAAAAAACCTTTTAGCTAAGAGCTAAAAGGAACGCATGCAGAAAGAATCAATGATCCCTCTGTCTCGGTCCAATAAGGCTCAGAGCAGAATCCAACATCTTGTTTCAAACGTTATTTCGTTGTCGAGATTGACACCCAACTTACAAGTGCAGTTCCTATAAGGATACCGCCTTATGCTTCTATTATACCAAAGCTTGCTCCTGGAGGATACCCTTTATCTCCCACTACTTTAGTTCAATGTCACCAGAGTAAATTTTAATCCGC
Organism: Paenibacillus sp. J22P165; assembly: GCF_059692015.1. Classification (NCBI taxonomy): domain Bacteria; kingdom Bacillati; phylum Bacillota; class Bacilli; order Caryophanales; family Paenibacillaceae; genus Paenibacillus; species Paenibacillus sp. J22P165. The sequence goes on from NZ_JCAUAP010000002.1 coordinate 325,740, forward strand.
TCACCTGAGGCAGTAATAACGGTCAAAGCTCCCGTATCATCCAAGGAATCTGCGATACCTTCAATAAAGCCAGATGGCGTTGATGTCCGGATTGGTCTCTTCAATGTGACACTTAGAGCTTCCCACAGCAGACGGATGGGGGCAAAGCCCTTCTCCAAATAAAGAGCATACATCTCTTCAAATTCCAAAAGGAAAGCTTGTACTAAGCCCTCGCGTGAAACCTCGCTACCGGATTCAATCGCTAAAGAAGTTGCAATCGAACGAAGTGCTTCCGGATAATCCTCTACAGACAAATTCACACTGATGCCAATACCTGCGATGACATATTTCAAACGTTCATCCTCACCGCTGCTTTCCAGCAAAATACCACTGACCTTCTTCCCTTTAATCAGAAGATCATTCGGCCATTTGATGCCGATCTCCACGTGACATACTTTTTGAATGGCCCGACAAAGGGCAACCGCACTAAGTAAAGTTAACTGAGGCATGAAGTACACAGGAATACGCGGGGTCAAAATAAGACTCATCCAGATCCCCTTACCCGAAGGAGAATGCCAGCTGCGCCCCATTCGACCTCTTCCTGCCGTCTGCCTTTCCGCAAGCACAATCGTGCCCTCAGCCGCCCCTGAGGCGACGAGCTGATGTGCAATCGTCTGGGTCGAGTCGACTTCATCGTAAATATGTACTTTCTGACCAAGTACCTTTGTCTTCATCCCGTTCAATAACTCGCTAACCCGCCACTTTGCCGGCTTACTCAGCAGACGATACCCTTTGCGTGGGGCCGCTTCGAACGCATACCCCTCCTCACGCAGTTCTTCGATATGCTTCCAAATGGCCGTTCGGCTCACACCCAGCCGTCGACTGATCTCCGCTCCGGATACATACGTCTCAGGAGCTTCCTCAAAAAGCTCTAAAATTCGTTCATTCATACGAATTCACTCGCAATCTTATAGTTTGATCTATAGTAGCGCAGGGTTGCGCTTGATTTCTAATTCAATTTATTAGCTAATTCAGCGTACAAGATACCTCTGGCTTAACTGACTACCTCACGAACCATTTTTCAAATAACTGGATTTTATGTAGTTATTTTGAATGAATGAAAAACCACCAAAATCGTAAATAACTGGATTTTATGTAGCTATTTTCGATGAATTCTGCCTTTTTCACATCATAGGTATTCATTAGCTGGATGTTTTACAGTTAAATGCAATTTCAAGTTAAATACATGAAAATTAAATGTAGTTCTTACAGTTATTCGATTTCAACAATGCGTAGAATGGCTCCCATCCCATCGTCGTCGCCATTCAAAAAGAAAAACCGCACAGCGCTGCTACTTCGCAGCCTGCGCGGCGTAAATCAGAGCTTCGCGCTCATTCGGGATTTCCCCGAGAGCCGCTCGCTCGAGCAGATCCTGCAGCAGCACGCCCATCCATGGGCCCGGCTGCTTCTCAAGTGCTGCCGCCACATCCTGGCCGGATATGGCGAGTTCCTTCAGGCTGAAGCAGGGGACCTCCTTCAGCCAAGCCTCTCCGCGCCGCAGCAGCTCCGGCGCCGTCTCAGCCAAGAAGCGCGCCAATTGGCCGCGCTTCCCATCCACCTGCGGCAGCTCGCGCAGCAGCCGCAAGAACGCGCGGGCTGCGGCTTCGCCGCGGCGCACCGCGCCAAGCTTCCAGACCCGCTCCAGCGGAGCCGGGTCCTCGGCAACCATCTGCGCGGCGACAGCGTCGCGCAGCGCAAGCACGCCCGCGACCGCAGCGGCGTCGGCGCGGGAGAAGGTCAGCTCCTGGAGCGCCTCGCGGACAATGTCCGCTGGCACCTCCAGGAGCATCAGCAGCATGGCCCAGCGGTCATGCTGCGCCTCCAGCGCGCTGACAACGTCCAGCGCGTCGTCCCAGGCGAGCCAAGCCTCAAAAGGCAGCGGAAGCTGCTTTTTGAGGTAGGCCAGCAGGCCGCTCGCCAGCAATAGCCGCACAGCCCTCGCAGGGGCTGGGCCTTCAACCATGCGCTGCAGCTCGCTGCGGACGCGTTCCATCGCAATATGACGCAGTAACGGTGCTTTCGCCAGCAGCGCTTGCCAAGTGCTTTCCTCGATCTCTAGATCGTAGCTCGAGGCGAAACGAATACAGCGAAGCATGCGCAACGCATCTTCGCCGAATCGTTCCTCCGGTACGCCTACGCATCGGAGGATACCCGCGGCCAGATCCCCTTGGCCGCCAAAAGGATCCTGCAGAACGCCAGCCCGATCCATGGCCATCGCGTTCATCGTGAAATCCCTTCGTTGTAAATCCTCGGTTAAATCTGAAATAAATGCGACAGAGGCGGGTCGACGAAAGCCCTCGTACGCAGCTTCTTTACGAAAGGTCGTTACCTCATAGGTTTCCTGCGCGATTAGTACAGTAACTGTCCCATGTTGAAGACCCGTCGGAACTGTACGTTGAAAAAGCTCAATAACCTGATTTGGAAGCGCAGAAGTTGCGATATCAATATCTTTTATTGGCCTTCCAAGAACTGCATCTCGCACACAACCACCGACCAAATAAGCCTCAAATCCAGCTTCCACCAGTGTCGACAATACCTCTGCAGCTCCTGGATCATGCAATCCCTTACGAACTTCCAACTTCATTCTCCTATCCGATTCGCATCCTTACTGACAAGAAGATGCTGAAATACGGTGTGATTCAGGGAGTTCTCTCCCTAGCACACGATAATAAATTTCTTCATATTGGACCGTAGTAATATCGTTACAAAACGTATAACGCGCACGATTCAAACAATTTTGCGCCATTTGTTCGTACATCACTTGATTTTTCAGCAAATTAATCGCGTATGTAGCCATTTGGTCCGTATCTCCGACTTCCGCCAAAAATCCAGTTTCACCATGTGTAATCAACTCGGGTATACCACCCGCATTGGATCCAATGGTTGGCACAGCACAAGCCATTGCTTCTAGTGCAACCAGACCGAAACTTTCTTTCTCAGAAGGAAGCAGCATCACGTCTGCAAGAGAAATAACTTGAGCGACGTCATCCTGTTTACCGCAGAAGGTTACTTTATCTGATAGCCCAAGCTCCTTCACCTTCGATATCATTTTCGAAAGATCCGGACCTTCCCCAACAAATAAAAGTCGAGACGGTACTTCCTTACTAACCTTGGCAAAAATGTCCACCACATCCTGCACGCGTTTCACAGGTCTGAAATTGGAAATATGAATCAGTATTTTTTCATCTGGTCGCGCGAACTCGCCTCTTAGCTTCGATATATCTCGCGGGTAATACACCCGTTTATCTACAAAGTTATACGTCAAATCAATATCACGATCGATGGCTAGCAATTCTCGTGTTTCTTTGATCAGATCTTTGGAAACAGCCGTTACGGCATCACTTTCATTAATGGCATAGCGAATAAGATCTGATATCGATTGATCCTGCCCCAATACCGTTATATCTGTGCCGTGGAGCGTTGTAACAACCTTGAGATTCGAACCAACCATTTGCTTTGCTAGCAACGCACATACAGCATGCGGAATCGCATAATGCACATGCAGTAAATCAAGCTCCTCCATTTTGGCAACCTGAGCTAATTTACTGGCAAGTGAAAGATCGTAAGGCGGATAGCGGAAGACGTAATATTGACTCACTTCCACTTCATGATAAAAAATATTTTTATGAAATTTGCCTAAACGAAAAGGCATGCTATGTGTTATAAAGTGAACTTCGTGTCCTTTTTCAGCCAATAACTTTCCTAATTCAGTCGCAACAACTCCTGAACCGCCCAAAGTCGGATAACAGGTAATACCAATTTTTAATTTGTCTTTCATCTGTCACACCTCTTTCCGATCAATCAAAATGTTCTATCACCAAGGGGAGTTTGGAAACGAACCCTTCCGCGTACGTCAATTGACGTCTCTGACCCATAAGTCGATCACGAGCTTCAACGCGCTCGACATAACCTTGATTGAGTGGCGTCACAACCGAATTCGCACCCGTTACAAATTGTGACTGGTACGCACGGAGTGCGTCCATTTTTTTATCATATGTATCTGTTACATCTACAATCGCACTAGCTTCGTAAACATCATTAATAAAATAAAATAATAATTGTTCCACATTTACTGCTTCTGTTTCAGGTAAATATTTACGCAGCTTCGCATTAAAAACAGCTTCCTGTACGAGCATGGAACACGCGATATGATCGGGATGACGATCTTGCCAATATGGCGCGAACACGATCCGCGGACGAAACTTTCTAATTTCTTGTGTAATGCGTTCAATGTTCTGCGCAGTGATGAACAAACCGCGATCCGGCAAACCAAGATTTGTACGGGCTGCTACGCCTAGTATTTTGGCAGCTTCTGCTGCTTCTTCTAATCTCGTTTCAACCGTACCATTCGAAGACATTTCGGCATAGGTCAGTTCGCAGAGTCCAACTCGAAGCCCACGCTCTGTATGTTTCGCAATTGTTGCACCCATCCCAATCTCAGCATCATCTGCATGGGCACCAAATATGAGAATATCAACATGTTCACTCATATTACTCAATACCTGGCTTATATTTATGTACGAGTTCTCTCCACGCGAAATCTCCGCGGTCTAACGCTCTCACTAGCAGTTCTGCTGTCGCAATGTTGGTTGCGCATGGAATCCCCTGCACATCACACAAACGAAGCAAAGCAATGATATCAGGCTCGTGCGGTTGTGCCATTAGTGGATCTCGCAAGAAAATGATGAAATCCATCTCATTTTCTGCCACCATCGCACCAATCTGCTGATCCCCGCCTAATGGACCTGACATAAATCGATGAATACTTAATTTGGTATTCGCCATAATGCGTGTACCTGTCGTGCCTGTTGCATATAGTTTGTGCCCCTCGAAAACATGCTCATAAGCAGTAACGAAATTCACCATCTCATCTTTTTTCCGATCATGGGCAATAAGCGCGATGTTTAACATCTGACTTCCACTCTCCTAGGGGTCTCTAATCTATAAAATGCTCAAATCCATAAATCATTCCGGTATATGTCATCACTTTACGAACCGCGATAGCTACACCTGGCATGTAGGCAGCACGATCGTAAGAGTCATGTCGAATTTTGAGCGCTTGGCCTTGCTCAGCCATAATGACTTCTTGTTGGGCAAATACACCTGGCAAACGTACACTATGTATTCTGAATCCATTGTAATACCCACCGCGTGAACCTTCAATTGTTTCTTCTTCTTTCGGATTCCCTTGCTTAATTTCTTCTCGCACTTCTGAAATCATTTCAGCGGTCTTAACAGCTGTACCAGATGGTGCATCTAGTTTTTGATCACCGTGATATTCAATAATTTCAAGATGCGGAAAATATTTAGAGGCTTGTGCAGCAAATCTCATCATTAGGATTGCCCCAATGGAGAAATTCGGTGCAATTAATCCCCCTATTTTGTTATCTCGACATAGCATGTCCAAGTCAGCAATAGCCTGAGGGGTGAAGCCCGTCGTTCCCATCACGGGGCGAATCCCTAGGCGAATCGCAAGATTTGTATGTGAAACCGCTGTTTGCGGTCCTGTAAAATCAACTAACACATCGGGTTTGGATTCAATAAGTACTTTTTCAATATCGTTCCCCATCAGTATCCCGCATTCTTCCATGCCCACCATTTTCCCAAGATCAATCGGGCCAGAGGTACGACTTACCCCTGCTACTAACTCCATATCGGATTCACGCAGTACGGTCTTGACGACCTCCCGCCCCATTCTTCCACTTGCTCCGATGACTGCTACGCGTATTGGACGCTCCATAATATGATGATCTCCTTTATCTTTGTTTCGGGCCCTGCTCAGACTTCATTTTAATCTGATAAATCGCGGCATGTTGTTTCGCAAGCTCGTGATGCGGCTCCAATCGAACAGCCTCCATAACGGTTTGATAAGCTCTTGTATAATCCTTGCGCATAGCGAAGGCTTCACCTAGAATAAGATACGCCTCAATGGCTAGCGGATCAAGTACAATCGCTTCTTTTAGCAGGAATATAGCACGTTCCGCATGCGCCGACTGATTCGTAAGCTGTCTTCTGGCTTGTTCAACCAGCTCACGTGCATTTAACACTTGCAAATGGAAGCGAAACGCCTCATTCGTCGGTTCTAGTTCAATCGCCTTTGATGCATGTTCCACAGCTTTGCTGAGTTTATTGCTTCTCGCGAAAGTAATGGATAATTTGTGGTGATAGGCAGCATTGTTTGGTTCTTCAGCTATTGCTTTTTCAAACCATTCAATGGCCTTTTCAAAATCATGCCCAAGTATGGATTCGTATGCTTTCTGTATTTGATTTTCTCCATTCATCTGCCCATCCTCCTTTGCCATAAGCGGTTTTCCCGACTAGTGGGGATGGTTTAGTTTATGAAGATCAATTCGTTTCGGTGTTTATTTTAGTCCAACGCCCTGCATCGCGGGTATTAAACTTGTGCATGATTTTGTCATGCGCTTCGGTCAGATCAATGCCAAGTGAATTCGCAAAGCAGATCGTGATGAACAAAATATCACCAAGCTCCAATTCAATTGAATTGTCCGCTTCTGTACTCTTTTTCGGTTTTTCACCGTAAGAATGATTCACCTCACGAGCTAATTCACCCACTTCTTCTGACATTCTCGCCAGCATAGCGAGTGGACTGAAATATCCTTCTTTGAACTGGGAAATATAAGTATCAACCTCTTGTTGCAGGTCTTTTAGTGAACGTTCTGACATTGGCATCCTTCTTTCCATCATCTTCACAAAGGTTATCCTCCTTATGTTAAACTAAACGAGAAAAGTTGACAAATTTTTTGTTACACCAGAATGTATTTTAGGCATGGAGGAATTCACATGATTTTCAAAGAAAGGTTCGCTGATCAGTTTCTTAATGTGGTAGGCATTCTGATTGGAACCGCTATTTATGCGTTTGGTTTGCATTATTTTGTCATTTCCAATGAACTGATGGAAGGCGGATTAACAGGGATATCGCTGTTGCTCAAATATGTGTTAAATGTTCCGCCTTCCATCTCTACACTCCTCTTTAATATCCCTTTATTTTACTTAGGATGGCGTAATTTCGGCAAAGGTCCCATGCTTTATACGATCTTCGGCGTTATTTGTCTTTCGCTCTTTCTTTGGGTGATGGAGCGGCTGATCCATATGGGCTGGTTAATCCCTTTTCACACTACACAAGATTATTTCCTAGCAACCCTTTATGCAGGCATAACGCTTGGAACTGGACTTGGGCTCGTCTTCCGGTTCGGAGGAACAACGGGTGGTTCTGATATTTTGGCTCGTATCGGACATAAAAAAAGAGGTTGGAGTGTCGGACAAGTCATCCTCATTATCGATGTTATCGTGATTGGCTCTTCCTTCTTATATCTGCCAAAAGAAAAAGTGCTCTACTCCCTAGTAGCCGTCTTCGTTACTTCTCGACTCATTGATTACATATCCGAAGGTGCTTATGCTGCGAAAGCATTTACAATCATCACGGAACAGCCGAGTGTCTTAGCAGAGTCCATTACCAAAGTATTAGATCGTGGTGTAACGCTCTTCCCAGCTCGTGGTGCCTATTCTGGCAACACCAAGGAAGTGGTTTATTGTGTGGTATACCGACATGAAACCAGGCAACTGCGAGAGCTCATTCATGCCGTAGATCCACGGGCCTTTATCATTGTTGGAGATGTACATGAAGTCATTGGTGAAGGATTCAAAACCATACAATAAAAAAACTACAAATGAATGACAAAAAGTGGGTTAAGCAGCTCTCTCCGAGCAATCTTAACCCACTTTTATTATCTATTTTCGCTTTCCTTTGTTTGCTTAACAGGTACGATGTGACGGCCGGACTGGTACATTTGCCAACCAACATAGGATAGCACTCCTATTATAATGACACCTATACTGAGTGACCAGATAATAGGTTGTTTCGGATCCGTAAGGGGCACGTAGGCCAGAGCATCTTTATGTTTCATAAATAGTTCATCCAACACTTGATTCAGATGAACAATGCCGCCTTCTATCTGTTTTATCGGCATTGGTTTCGTGTTTACTTGGGTTCGGAGGAAGACAATTATCGAATCTAACTTCTCTACCGATCCAGCGTCGCGACTAATAATTAATGAGGGATGAATAATAGCTATATGCTGAGAGAGTTTACTGAATTCAGCGATCGCTTCCTGCTGTTTATTGGCTTTCACTTGCTGACTTAACAGCTGACTATCATTTCGCAGCACCTTATCATATTGCAGCCACATTGGCTGGTTCTTATGGGAGAGTGCATCTGTTGCAAGACGAATTTTGGCTACAGCTACTTGTCCGTCTGTCGGCGAGTAATTGACCGCATTATATACGCGCTTTGCCTCTGTGACTGTTTCCGTCAAAGCGTTCAAGCCCTCAATGGACGTAATTCCTTCAAATGAGATCTTCGGAATTTGATCGGATAGTTGAATTAACTTATTTCTTGCCTCTGGAATTTGTCCCGACATCGTTAACGTATACATTTCCTCAGCAATTTGATTCAGAAATGTAATCCGCTCTACTTGTGCGGGGTCAATGGGTTTACTAACTTGTCCGACTGATCGGCTGCTTGCTCCACAAGCTGCAAGTATACACAGCACAAGTCCGAGTAAGAAAGTCGCCGCTATCCCTCTCACCACTCTATTGAAAAACATGGGACATCCCCTCCTTCACCATCATCATATGGAGGTTCGTCCCACTTTAGACCATCAGGTGTTCGCTTTCAACATTTTTTTCTCTCTTACCATAAGACACGTGATCGCAATCCAGATTCCAATGATACTTAAACATATTGTGAAGAATTGAATTGTACCTAAATAAGGATGAAGCTCACGCTGTAACCTCGGGAAGACCCCTCGCTCATAATCCATGAAATCATTCCAAAAGGTCCAGATTCCCACAAGGACAATAGCCGGCATGCGAAACGAAAACCAGCGTACAAATAACAGCGCTTCCACAGCCATTGCCAAATGTGAAGCAGTTAACATCCATCCATCCCAGCCCACGGCTGCTCCTTGCCAAGCTCCTGCCCAGATCATCGTAACTGCCCAAATCCCATACTTAAACGAAGTGATGAGACCGAAAGCTTCAATGAATCCGCGTATGGCCTTAGAAAGCTTCGTTGTTGCTCTAGGTCGAGCGTGATCCCAGATCAAATAGCCAACGGATAGTGTGAAAAACAAGCTTGCTGTAGGGCTATCCGGTACAAATAACACATACCAGACTGGACTTTCGGCAATCGTATCTACCATTTGTATCCAGTACCATTCATAGCCATAAATGGTTCCTAACAAATTACTGATGAAAAGCACCCATAGCATTTTCTTACTAAGTAAGAAGTCCCTGCTCCAAAAGTAGGAAACAGACATGTAGGCTCCTCCTTAAAAATCAATATTGAAACGTAGACTGTTATATTTTTTCAAAAAAAACCTGATCACTTTCGCGATCAGGTTTCATTGTTATTGCGTTTTTTGTTTGGATAACCAATCAGCAAGTTTATCGATATCCGCATCCGTCAAACCTTTATCAATATTAGGCTTATACATGGCAGGCATGTTGCCTTTACCATTTTTGATAATGCCCATGATATCTTCTTTCGTATGCGTATCGCCAGTACCTAGTAAAGCAGGTACTCCTGAAGCTGGCATTCCTTTTAACTGCGCTCCGTGACATGCTAAGCAAGTTGCTTTGGCATAGATCGCAGCACCTGGATCATCAGCAGCAACGATTGCCGCTGCTTTTTTCGTTTCTTTCTTCGCGCCTTCGCCAGCTGCTCCACCTTTGTTAGCGTGCATTTCTTCTTCACGCTTAATGTGCTCTGGAATAATGTTTTTCTCTTTAAGCTCAACTTGGTAATGAGCCCATGACGTGTACGTAAGGTATGTACAAGCGACCAAAGATAGAATCATAAGGCTTGAAGCAATTGGTCTTCTATAAAAACGACGTTCTTTGCCCGTATCCAAGAATGGAGCCAGCAACAAACCACCAAATAGTAAACCTGGTACTACAACCGCTCCAAGAACAACATAATCACCCGATGTATATGGATACTTCAGCAATTGATACATGAACAAGAAATACCAGTCAGGCATCGGAATAAATGCTGTGTTCTTAGGATCCGCAGGATAACCTAACGGAGCTGGGTCGGACATTACTAGAACTAGCATACCGACCAAGACAACGACACCAACCATCCACTCTTTCAACAAGAAGTTTGGAATGAAGGCTTCTGATTTACCTGGGTAAGCAGAGTAATCTCTCGGAATGAGTCGTTGTTCTTGCGTTTTCTTAATTACGCGGGAATCCCCAACGTAAACGATTTTTTCATCAGACTTATGACCATGCGCCACGCTATTCGCCCCTCCCTAAATTATAGCGGTCCGGAAATACCTTGTTTGCGAATCATGAAGAAGTGTCCGGCAAGCAAAGCGAGCAGAACGCCAGGCAGGAAGAACACATGAATAGCAAAGAATCGTGTCAGTGTTTGTGCACCAACAATGCTTCCGCCTTGCAGCAATGTTTCGATGTACGGTCCAGCAAATGGTACCGATGCTGCAATTTTCATACCTACTTGTGTTGCAAAGTAAGCTTTGTTATCCCATGGAAGCAGGTATCCCGTAAAACCAAGACCTAACATAACGAAGAAAATGAGCATGCCTACTACCCAGTTCATTTCACGTGGAGCTTTGTAAGATCCTGTGAAGAACACGCGCAGGGTATGTAAGAACATCATTACGATAACTAAACTAGCTCCCCAGTGGTGCATACCTCTGACGATAACACCGAAAGCTACTTTATGTTGTAGGTAATCAACACTTGCATAAGCATTGATAATATCAGGTGTGTAATACATAGTTAAGAACATACCTGACAAAATTTGAATGACTGTGATGAAAAACGTCAATCCGCCAAAACAATAAACGAATGCGGAAAAGTGATGAGCAGGGTTAACGTGTTCTGGTACCTCGTGATCCGCTACATCTCTCCACATAGGCGTAATATCAAGACGTTCGTCAATCCAGTTGTATACGTTTTTAAACATCTGATCGTGACGCCCCCTTATACTCTAGTGTTAGCATGCAGTTGTCCAACATACACGAAACCATTCTCTACTTTTGTTGTGTACTCATCTAATGGACTTGGCGCAACAGCAAGGTTCTTGCCGTCTTGCGTATAGTGCGCACCATGACAAGGACAGAAATACTGATCTTTGTAAGCAGGGTTGTCGTTCCAGTTGACCGTACAACCTAAGTGCTTACACGTTGGATTTAACGCAAAGAGAGCACCCTTACTATCTTTGGAAATCCATGCTACGAGTTCAGCTTCACTTTCATACCAACCATCTACCTGATGGACTTGGAACGTAAACGCTTGTGGAACATTCGTAATTTTACTTTCTTCGACAACTTTAACCCAGTCCGATGCTGCTTTTGGCTGAAGGACAGGATCAACGGCAAACCGAATCATCGGTATGATAATCCCGGCTCCCATGAATCCACCAGCGCCACCAAGGGTATAAGAAAGAAATTGTCGACGAGACATTTCGCGTTTGGTCCCGGGTTTCTTCCCATGCTGTTCTTCATTGTGATTGTTATGATCACTCATTCTCAGGTCTACCCTCCTACATTGGCCGAAGTCCGAACCCTCTCGGACACCAGCTACCTCTATCACGTGTCGTTCGACATTACACTACATAACTAGGACATTTCTAATAATAGCCTACGTCTACTAGGTCGTCAAGAATTCATAACTCCTTTTATTGGATTGAAATCTTCGCTTTTGGACAAATTTTAACGAAATTGTCACAACTTTTTGCATGCCTCATTCATCCATTACTACCCTTATCTTGCACATTTTTTTTCCATTAATACACGACTCGACCAAAGTTACTCAGGCAGGGTACCATAGTTGCTGCACATGTTTGGAAATACCTGATTTTATTGCCTCTGCTTGCTGGGCCCATTGCTCTTGATCGACAACAATCATCAAATCGGTTTCATCTGATTTCCAATTCATTGCTTCCTCATGCAAGGTTACGATGATGATGTAACGAAAGCCGGATTTTTTCAAATGTCGCACGATGTCATTCACTTGGTTATTTGTTCCCATATCTGCTATGTAATGGAGAGCTGGATAAGTGACTACTCTGCCTTTGTAAGGAATCTCAATCGTTTCCATTACATCTCGGAGCTTCTCCAACGCTGTCGTCACTTGCATCGGATCTTCCATTCCTGTCAATCCGGTTACAGGCAGAAGACACGTATCCAAGTAAGGTTTCAATTCCGTCCAATCTTGTGATGCAATCTCATTAAACTTCAAAGTGAAGCGCCTCCCTATCATTTACCAAAACAACAATCGCTATGTAGAATAAGCTCAACTTGTACTTTAATCCGTCATCTCATGACTGTCAATCATTCGACAGACAAAAAGACATGGGATTGGAATCCTCATGTCTTCGTGTTTACTAATTCATTCGCGCTAATGATTACCCTAGTGATTGTAAAATCCTTAATTCAGATGTTAGCGCCAGAAACGATGTCTGATCTCCTTTAGCCAAGGCGCTATCAATCTCCTTATAAAGATTTTCTTCTCTATATTTGCGTAAGGCATTATCCCAAATCATTTCCGCGAAAAGTGCCAGCAGCGCATCGTTAGATACATTCATTTTTCCCATGAGACCTACCTCCAAATGTTGTCCGCGGTTTGTCAGGAGCTTCTTTTTCGCAAAAATATGTGTCTGCATTTTGGTGTACGCCAACCCGTTGTTATGCTCCTATCACATCATATTCACTCGCAAATACTACGCTTCATTCAAAAGCCCGTTTGAACATGAATGTGTTAATACCTAGTTTAAATAAGCACCACTTTGTCATCATCAGCAATATTGATTCCTCGAATTACTTTAGAACCTAGCTTGGTTACTTGAATAACCGCACCGTGACTGTGATCTTCCCCGATTCGGATCAGACCCATATGCATCATCATTTGAATGATTCTCTGCTCAACAATGGATGCTGAACTATCATAGTAAAATGGTTTTACCAATTGACTAAGCAACTCTACAATGGAAGCCATCGTCACCCACTGATCACAGAGTCGATCCATCCAACCTGCGATGCTTTGGATATTTGGAATTGGTGTTTTGTAAAGTCTCAACCAAAACGAATAAATATCCGCTATCGACTCTTTCTTTCCTTCCATTAAACGAGCTTTGCCTGCGTCTGTCAGGCGAAGGACCAAGTCATGTTCACTTATGAATTCGTGGTAGTAGCAATAATCATAGATAAGTGAAAATCGATTCGGGTATTCTTTAAACATCCGTCCATAACCAAACCGCCAAGTCCCTTTTGGTACCATGTTCTCTTGAACAGATAATAGCGTGATGATCTGCCCTAGCTGCCTTTTGTAAAGAAAACCTTCTGCAGTTAAAGGCATCTCTTGCTGTGCAACGGCCGTTAAGAAGTGAAATACGTCATGGGCTAGAAGTACTTGCTCATCGCGATAAACCTCTGGTTCTTCTGTTTTGACCAAAGCTTGCTTGAATTGATTGGCCAACACATCACTAAATCTTCGCTTTAAATCAGATGGAACGTGAAATAGGTATTTCGTTTGCTGTGAGTACCCGTTAAACAGCCATCCTAGCTTCTTGAAGTTCAGGATCATATCTCTTGGATTCCAACCCTCTGACGACTCTTCCTTCTGAAATCGCGACTGTTGGGCTCTAGCGATAAGCTCCTCCATACTAAACGCATTGCGAGGATCGGAGAGTAAGGAGTTGAGGAATCGAATATGTTCCGAACTAAGACTTTGAATGTGTTTTTCGAATATATCTTTGCGCATGGCCGTACTCAGTATGGATTGAATCAACTCATTCTTAGAATGACCATTACACTCACACTCGTAGGTATGTGCAATTCGGCCTAAATCATGGATATCGGCATAGCTAAGCATATCCGCTAGGTTCATTTCCATCCTACATCTCCTATCTAACGGAGCTATCTACTCCGATGTTTCTAGTAACCATTATGGGATTTTTTCCCGAAAATATTCCGTGTAAAACAAAAAAACATGACTCTAATTGAGTCATGTTTACGTTTATACCCTCGCTTCCGAGGTTGTTTGCAAATGAGTTAAACAATTATACAATTGAAGCTCCCATTGATCAGACTGACGCAACAAAAGGGTTAATGACGTATTTTGCAGAAATTCCTCTTGATTCAGCTTTAGAACGCGAAGCACTTGAACAATGAAGCCACCATGCGATACGAGCAGCACCTTCTTATTCGGGAAATCGCGCAAAATCTCCGTCTCCAACCCCATCCATCGTGCCCATAGCTCGCTATCCGATTCTTGACCTAGATCCTGAAGCTTCCATTCGGCTCCCCAGCGCTCTTCACGCTCAGAGACGGTAGTGCCTTCTACAAGTCCATATTTGCGCTCTCTCAACCGTATATCTGTTCGTATAAATGGAATACCCGATAAGGAAGAGATGATTTGTGCCGTTTCATTTGCTCGTTTAAGATCACTGCTTATGATCCCATCCCAGCTTTCATTGGCTAAACGTAATCCAAGCAATCTAGCTTGTTCCCTGCCTTCTTCTGTTAAATCTGTATCCAATTGTCCCTGCAGCTTGCCTAAGCGATTCCATTCCGTGCTGCCATGTCGTATGAAGCCGATTGTCGTCATTCTTTACCTCCAGCTCTTGAAATGCAAAATGCTCCATAAGGAGCACTAGGTTTTTGTTCGTGATAACCAATTCATAATAATAATGGTAGATACTAACCCAAGCAGTGAAACAACTAGCAAATAATGTGGATACGAGTGAATGGGCCCTACATGAAAGCGTAATGGCTCCATAAAGCTTGGATTCAGACTGGCTACAGCATCCCCCAGCTTATGTCCATTCAATGATTCTGTCCCACTTGATTTAAGGGCTTGCGGCGCTTCTAAATCATAAAGTGAATTGTCCGCGGAAGCCATTGTTGACTGGGGTGTACCATCATAAACAATTGCAAATAAAAAGCTAAACACAAATAGCGCGAGACAAAATGCGATTACCGCAGTTAAATTTCTTCTTAATTTATAGGAAATCGAATACATCCGTTCTGAAACAGGAATCCGCCATGATTCATCTTCATAAATACGACTCATCACTTTCGTGGAAACGATAGGCTCAAAGTCCGTAAACTCTTCTTCCGTTGCTGCCGTTCGGATAAGGATCATGCTTTCTTCCCATATTTGAAATTCCTCTTTACAAGAGTCACATGTTTCTAAATGTACATCCACTGCCTTACGACGCAGGTCATCATTCGGTAAATCCCAATAGACGCCAAATAAGTCCTGGATCTCACTACACTTCATCGCTTGTCATCCCTTCGATTCTTCGAATATCGGTTCACTGAAATAAGGATCCAAATGCAATTTGACGGACGCTCTCGCTCTAAATAGAAGCGATTTCACCGAGCTGACAGTTTGACCCAAAATGTTGGCAATTTCTTGATAATCCATCTGATCGTATTCACGTAAAATCAATGCTGATCTTTGCTTTTCAGGCAAGCTATTGATCGCGTCACGTACCATGGACACCTTCTCATTTCGCAACATCGCCTGCTCTGGCATCGCATCAAAAGAAGCATGAGGGGTTAGCCCGCTTTGCTCCAACGACACTTGGACACTTTTATTTTTGCGCAGCTCACTCAATACAGTATTACGGGCAATCGTATATAACCACGTAGAAAAAGATGCCTCAATCTCACGGAAAGAATGCAAACTGCGATACGCTTTATAAAAAGTTTCATTACACAAATCTTCGGCGATTGCTTCCATTTGCGTACTCTTGAGCATGTGATAAATAAAGGCAAGGATTTTACGCTCGTAACGACGCATAAGCTCGTTATACAGCTGTACATTTCCATCCTTGATTTCTCTGATCAATTGGGAATCGGTCATTACGTGGCGACCCTCCTCGCGATTCCGGGTACCACTCCAACTGTTCATACATGTTTTACTTCAGTTGGAGTGAAAAGTTGCGTTGGATTGTAAAAAATATGTGAATACCTAAATTGGCAAACAATTAGCCTATTACCTATTCTCGATTCAGCACGAGATTCCTGCTAGATTCGACAAATTGTTGGATAAAGTTCATATTTCACTTGTTGTGTGACTCTCTGATTACTCCTCTATCATTTCATATGTACGACCTTAGAAAAATAGACAAAAAAAAACCGCCGAATCGGCGGTTGCACTTATGGTGCGATTATCGGATAGGAGTGGAGAGAAACCATACTGTACTTTTATTATATGTATACGGTTTCATTCTGTCAACACTTTTTTGAAAACGTTTACTACAGATCATTTCAAGCTTGCAAATTGAGATTGCTCTCTCTTCGCCTGCTTAATTAAGTTACTGATGGAATGCGGACGTACAAAAGGACTGCCTCCATTAATTCGTGGAATTTGCATCGGATCTGTCCAATCTGAAGCAATCCCTGCTTTCGTTGTAAAAGCATAGCGTACTCCCGCTTCTTGCAAGTAGGAAATTGTCGTATCATCGTAGCTGCCATATGGATAGGCGTAGGCATCGACTTCCTTCGAAGCCTGTAATGCCTTAAGTTTGGCAATACAATTGCGCGTATCTTGTACAACCCTTATCTTAAACTCCCCATCCGTTTCAAGAGTCCCATTGTGCATAACCTTATTAGAAAGCATGGGCTTCCCATCTTTCATCGCATGAAGCTCATCCGAGTGCCCTTGAAAATCAATATAAGAATTTTCGCTGCGCATCAGTCTAATCTCATCTTTGGATAGGGATGCTAACTTAGGCCTTTTGGGATCTTCCAGATCTTTGGTGATAACGAAATTCACGGCAGGAATATGTAGCTTTTGTAGAATGGGATAAGCATACGTATAGAAGCTTTCATAGCCATCATCAAACGTGACGAGCAAGGCATTATCTGGGACAGCTTTTCCTTTGCTCTTGAAGTCCTTAAATTCGTCTAGGGTGATGAACTGAAAACCTTTCCGCTGTAACGATACGAGTTGCCGCTGGAAGAGCTTTGGCGTAATGGTGACAGAGCTCTGTTCATTCTCGTCGATGTGATGGTATACGAGTACGGCTACCTCATTGGAATAATACACATCTTTGGCACTTACTAAAATGGGTGAAAAGTTAAGGATTACGATCATTACCGCCAACAAACTGACTACCATCATTCGATATTTCATTTCAACCGCCCCATTACAATAAAAAGTATATATATGAATAATAAGTCCCATTATAGCATGAGCCTTTTGGCCTGAGAATCCGGTAAATCAAAATAATAAAAAGACCCCCTTCACATTGGCAGAAACCAATGCAAAGGAAGTCCAGGTATGAAATATTGAGATACGTATTACACATGCACGGCATATTCTTTGCCCAACAATTCTGAAGCCCTATCCGCATCCTCTTGGTTACGGAAAGATAATCGAAGAATGCCAGGTACATCTTCCCGGCTTTCGATGATTTGAATGTTGCTCAAATTGATTCGAGCATTTCCAAGCAAGGAAGTAATGGCTCCAATAATTCCTGGATGGTCAGGAACGTCAACGTAAATATCAAATAAAGAGGTAAGTATGCCCTTACGACGTTCCGGTAATGTATTGCGGAATTCACCCGCGATACGAAACTGCTCAGCAATCCCCTCGCCATCGCTCTGCTCAATAAGCTGAACAAATCGAGCTATCTCCTCTTTCCAATCCTTGAGCAATCGAAGCAGAACAGCACGATTATTGACTAGAATATCACGCCAAATCGTCGGCTCACTGGATGCAATTCGTGTAATATCGCGGAAGCCTCCAGCTGCCAAGTTCTGATACAAGGGATTACTCTCGTTATATCCTCTAACTTGATTGACAAGTGCCACCGCGATGATATGTGGCAAATGACTAATCGCACCCACGATATCATCATGTTCTCGTGCGTCAACCTGCACGATTTGAGCTTTTGTTAAACTGAGTAGACTAGATAGTCGGTCAACTTCACTTTGTGGTGTCCCTAGTGCTGGTGTCAACACGTAGAACGCATTCTCATACAAGTGCGATGACGCAGCTTCCACCCCATGCCGCTCAGAGCCTGCCATCGGATGACCACCAATAAAGAAATAGCCTTCCTTCAAGTGGGCTGCCGCACTTTCTGTGATTGAAGCCTTGGTGCTCCCTACATCCGTAATGATGCAGCCTTGTTTCAGGGGTAGCTTCATCAGCTTCTGCACATATTCCTCCAGATTACCTACAGGAACACAGAGAAATATGTAGTCAGCCCCATCAACCGCTTCAGCCATATCTGTAGTTGCATAATCAACTACATTTCGTTTCAGCAGCTTTTCTACCGAATTCGGATTAGGCGAATGTCCTACAACGGTAAATTCTGGTTTTCCTTTGTAACACAAGGCTAGTGATCCGCCGATCAGCCCTACTCCGAATATTGCAATTTTCGTCATGACAGGAATCAACCTTTATCCTCTGAATTAGACTTGAACGGGAACCTCTGAGAGAACTTCCGTTAGAGCCGCAATAAATTTTGCATTTTGCTCGCTAGAGCCAATTGTGACTCTCAGCGAAGTTGGGAAACCTAACATATGTCCACCACGAACAATAATTCCGCGGCGCATTAAGCCATTGAACACGTCTCCTGCAGGTCGTGAAACATCGACCATGATAAAGTTACCGTGTGCAGGGAATGATTGTAGTCCAAGTACTTCAAATTGCTCTTTTAAGTAGTGCAAACCAGCTGTATTCGCATCGCGACAACTCGCGATGAAATCTTGATCTTCGATCGCAGCGAGCGCAGCGGCTTGTGCAAAACGTGTCGTGTTAAATGGCTCACGTACTTGGTTAATTGAACGAATGACATCCGGATGTCCAATACCGTAACCAATACGAAGTGAAGCAAGACCATAAATTTTCGAGAAGGTTCTGAGTGAAATAACATTTTTGTATTGACTAATTAGCTCAATACTATCTGGGAACTCACCTGTTGTGTTGTACTCGCAATAAGCCTCATCAAGGACAACAATGGTATGTGCAGGAACCTTGGCTAAGAAAGCTTTAATTTCGGCATCCGTGTTCATCGTTCCTGTTGGGTTATTTGGATTACAAATCCAAACGATTTTCGTACGATCTGTAATAGCCGCAGCCATGGCATCCAAATCGTGCGTACCCTCTTTCAACGGAACTTCAATAGAAATCGCACCTTCAATTTCACAATTATGTTTGTATTGAGGGAATGTGTGAGAAGCCATAACCGACTCATCTCCAGGCACTAGAAAAGCACGTGCTAGCATAAGGATGACTTCATCGGAGCCTGCGCCAAAAATAAGTTGATTCTTCTCAACGCCTAATGATGCTGCTACGGCTTCCGTTAGCTGTACAGCACCTCCATCTGGATAAAGGCTAATATTGGCGATTTCCGCTTCAATTGCAGCCTTGACGTGTGGAGAAGACCCAAATGGGTTCTCATTAGAAGCAAGCTTGATGACTTCAGTTAACCCAAGCTCACGCTTGACTTCCTCTATCGGTTTACCTGGTTGATAGACTGGCAAATGTATAATGGTTTGTTTCGGTTTCATGTCGTGTAGTCACCTCATCAATTAGTTGTTCGAACGTTTTAACTGACCTACAAAGCTGCCGATTTGCTTGAGACCTTCCGGATGAGCAGCGTCAACTTCGAAGTGCGGCAAAGCATTCTCAATTGTACGGACAATTGCGCTCCCCACCACAACGCCATCACAAAGCTTCTCGAAGCGTTCGACTTGCTCACGTGACGATATACCGAAGCCCACAACAATGGGCACCGAAGCAGCTTCCCTAACCGTTGTTAGGAAGTCTTCGATTCCTCCAAAGAACTCAGCACGCTCGCCGGTTACACCTAGTGAAGATACACAATAGACGAAACCACGCGCACTCGCTGCGATACGTTGCACGCGTTCATTGGATGTTGGTGCCACTAATGGGATCAAATGTACGCCGTACTTCTCAGCAATAGCTCTAGTCTCACTATCTTCTTCTAATGGTAGATCAGGTATGATAATACCACTGATTTCATTCTCTTGCATCACTTTGAAAATACGATCCAAACCGATCTGAAGAACCGGATTATAGTACGTAAAGAGGATGAATGGCAGCTCTGAACCACGGGTTCTTGCTTGTTTGGCCACATCGATCACATCAAATATGGAGATCTTACGTTTGAGCGCGCGCTCGGAGGAGCGCTGAATCACTGGCCCATCCGCGAGCGGATCGGAGTATGGTACACCGAGCTCGATTAAATCCGCGCCTGCGCGTTCCATTTCCAGAATAAGTTCCAGGGAAGCCTCAATCGATGGGTCGCCAATCGTGAGAAAGGGCATCAATGCGGTTTCACCGCGCGCTTTGAGTTCTGCAAAACGACTGTCAATACGGTTCATCGCCTATTCCCCCTCGCCAAGATAACTTAGAATGGATTCCACGTCTTTATCGCCGCGTCCAGACAAGCTTACGATAATGATTTGATCCTTGGACATCGTAGGTGCTAATTTCAATGTATGGGCAATTGCATGTGCGCTCTCTAGTGCAGGAATAATACCTTCTGTGCGGCTCAGCAGTTGCAGCGCATCAAGCGCTTCCTGATCCGTGATTGGATAATACGAAGCACGCTCAGAGTCTTTCAAATAAGCATGCTCTGGTCCAATCCCTGGATAGTCTAAACCTGCTGAAATCGAATGCGCCGGTAACACTTGACCGTACTCATCCTGAAGCAAGTAGCTGAGTGAACCTTGGAACACGCCTGGCGTTCCCTTGGTCATGGTTGCTGCGTGCTCCTCTGTGTTAACGCCACGACCGGCTGCTTCAACACCAATCAACTTCACGGAAGCATCTTGTACGAATGGGTAGAAAATCCCCATCGCATTACTGCCTCCGCCAACACAGGCAACGACCGCATCTGGCAATCGGCCTTCTGTTTCTAGAATTTGCTCACGGGATTCATCCCCGATTATACGTTGAAAATCACGAACCATCATCGGATATGGGTGAGGTCCAGTAACCGAACCAAGAATATAATACGTATCTTGCACATTACTAACCCAGTAACGAAGCGTTTCGTTACAAGCATCTTTTAACGTGCGCGTTCCTGAAGTCACAGGAATAACTTCCGAGCCTAACAATTTCATACGGAATACATTCAATTGTTGACGCTTCGTATCTTCTTCCCCCATGAACACTTTACACTCAAAACCCATGAGTGCCGCGACGGTAGCAGAAGCAACACCATGCTGACCTGCTCCCGTTTCTGCGATGATTTTCTTCTTGCCCATTCGCTTTGCGAGAACCGCTTGTCCAATGGTGTTATTAATTTTGTGTGCGCCTGTATGATTTAAATCTTCACGTTTCAAATAAATTTTCGCTCCACCAAGAAGCTCAGTCAGACGTTCTGCATAATATAGCGGCGTAGGTCGCCCAGAGTATTGCTTTTGCAAATAACGAACTTCCGCAATAAATTCAGGATCATCTTTATATCGTGCATAAGCTTCTTCAAGCTCATGTAAGGCATTCATTAATGTCTCGGGCACATAACGGCCACCGAACTTGCCAAATCTACCATGCTGATCAGGTACTTGTGTCACTTACGGGTCACCCTTTCCACAAACGCGGTTATTTTCGCAATATCTTTCACGCCATCTGTCTCCACGCTGCTCGATACATCAACGCCATCAGGAGCATAGGCAAGCACTAATTGATCTACATTATCATGTCGAAGTCCGCCTGCCACCAGCAGTTGTACACCCGCAGCCCTTGCCCACGCTTGATAAACGGGAATACAATCCCAGGCAAAGGTCTTCCCGGAACCACCGCCATATACGGGGTCAAAGGTATCTAATAAAATAGCATCGACATTCCCGATATACGGATCAAGTTGAGCAGCTACCTCCGCGGAGGAGGGAATTCGATCTTCTGCTTTCGAGATAGAGACGGTTTTAAATACGCTGACCCCGAAATGTTCACGCACCCACCCGCAGAAATCGGGGGTTTCTTGGCTATGAAGTTGAACGATGTCAAGTGGTGCTACGGCTAAAATATCGATCAATTGCTCTTGCGTCGGATTTACAAAGACGCCTACTGTACGAGGCACAGTCTGCCCCTTCGCTTCTTCCGTTTTCAAATAAGCAATCAGCTCGGCAGCTTTCTCTGGCGTAACCTGTCGCTTGCTCGGTGCAAAAACAATGCCGATATGTGCTATCGGCAAATGTACGATTGATTTTAACACTTCAACGCTTTGAAGTCCACAAATTTTTACCGTCGGAATCGTGCCAACCCCCATCAAATTCGCCTCTTTCTTCCCTGTTTCTACGCCTTATTGAGCAGTTCACCCATCAACTGATGGACCGCTTGCTCGACAACTGGTTGACGCATGAAATGCTCGCCGATCAGCACAGCTTGAGCGCCAACACGCTCCACATATGCCATATCTCCAACCGTCGAGATGCCACTTTCACTTACGACAGTTTTACCTTTTGGCATATAGCTGATTAACTCTTCAGTTGTTCCTAAATCGGTTACGAAGGTTTTTAAATTTCGGTTATTTATACCTATGAGTTGGGTATCCAGTTCTAGTGCGCGTTCCAATTCTTCACGATCGTGCACTTCAACTAACGCATCCAGACCAAGGTCTTTGGCTAACTTCAAATATTGCTTCATTTGTTCTGTTGTAAGAATCGCAGCAATGAGAAGGATCGCATCTGCGCCAAGTAATCTAGCTTCATAAATTTGTTTTGGATCAATGGTGAAATCTTTGCGCAGTAACGGTACATTCACGGCTTTGCGCACAGCTTGCAGATAGTCATTACTCCCTTGGAAGTAAGACACATCCGTCAAAACCGAAATGCAATCTGCGCCAGCACGTTCATAAGACTGGGCCAACGCAACAGGTTCGAAATCCTCGCGAATTAATCCTTTGGACGGAGAAGCCTTCTTCACTTCGGCGATCAACCCCATGGAGCGATTCTTTCTAGTTGTTAACGCCTTCTCAAAGCCTAGGCAAGGGGGAAGTTGAGCAATCAGCTTCTCTGCCTCAGCGATTGAAAATCCACTCATTGCTTCCACTTCTACACGCTTGGTAGCTACAATTTTATCAAGAAACATGGCATAGTTCTCCTGTATATTGGATTAAATCATTCAATTTCTGCTCTGCGCGCCCCGAATCAATCACATCTGCAGCCATTTTAACACCTTGCTGCATGGTGCCTACAAGTCCAGTTACATAGAAGCATGCAGCAGTATTGGCAAGTACGATGTCTCGGTAGGGTCCTTTTTCACCTGCAAATATATGACGAATAATTTCTGCGTTTAATGAAGCATCCCCGCCAGCTACATCTTTGATACTATGTGAACGAAGGCCCAAATCGTCTGGCGTTATGGTATACGTTGTGATGATATCTGATTTGAGCTCAGTTACCTTCGTAGGTGCGGAGATGCTGAACTCATCCAACCCATCTTCGCTAGCAACAACTAGCGCGCGCTTCAGGCCGAGAGCTTGCAACGATTGTGCCAGCATTTCCGTCTTGGTTCTGTCGAACACACCAAGCACTTGACGATCCGCGCCTGCTGGGTTCGTTAGTGGGCCAAGTAAATTGAACACTGTTCGAAAACCAAGCTCTCTACGAGGTGCCGCAACATGCTTCATGGATTGATGGTACGCTTGCGCAAACATAAAGCAAATACCCGTACGGTCTAGACACTTTGCCGCTTGTTCACCACTAAGCGTAATCTTGACTCCCAGTGCTTCTAGAACATCAGCGCTCCCGCTTTTACTCGACATCGCTCTATTTCCATGCTTCGCCACTCGAATTCCGCCTGCTGCTGCAACGATCGCTGCTGTTGTTGATATATTGAAGGTATCTGCACCATCTCCACCTGTTCCACAGGTATCGAGGAGGTCGCTTTGGTGAACCTTCACCTGCACAGCTTTGCTTCGCATTGTCTCCGCAAATCCTGTGATCTCTTCAAAGGTTTCCCCTTTAATACGAAGCGCCGTCAACAAGCTGCCAATTTGCGCAGGTGAAGCTACTCCATCCATAATCTCAGCCATGACACTACGTGATTCTTCCCGTGTCAAATGACTGCCACTAATGACTTTACCAAGTGCTTGCTGTATTGAAATTGTTCCACTCATGTTCATCCAAACCCCTTCCTTCTATGAGTTAACAAAATAATCTTTGTTAATATCGCTTACAGGTCTTGGCTCAGGACTGAACATGGCTTCTGCCATACGAATTGATTTCAGCAAAGCCGTCGCTTTGTTCACGGTTTCTTGATATTCACTCTCAGGTACTGAATCCCAAACGATTCCCGCCCCTGCTTGCACATAGGCTTTGCCATTCTTGAAAACAATCGTCCGAATCGTAATACAAGTGTCCAAATTCCCGGAAAATCCTAGATAACCAATCGCACCAGCGTAAGAACCGCGAGATTCAGGTTCCAATTCAGCAATAATCCCCATCGCTCTCAGCTTCGGCGCTCCAGACACCGTGCCTGCAGGCATACAGGAAAGGAAAGCATCAAAGAAATCTTTATCTTTCGCTATCTTACCAGACACATTCGAAACGATATGCATCACGTGCGAGTAGCGTTCAATGTCCATAAACGTATCACATTTGACAGTACCGAATTCCGACACACGCCCGATATCATTGCGTCCTAGATCAACCAGCATCAAATGCTCCGCACGTTCTTTCTCATCCGCAAGCAATTCAAGCTCTAATGCATGGTCTTCCTCTGGTGTTTTGCCTCTAGGTCTTGTTCCAGCAATTGGCCTCGTTTCTACTTTTTCTTCCTCAACACGTACCAGCAGCTCGGGGGATGTACCGACAATAACCTCATCATCCATTTTTAACACGTACATATAAGGCGAAGGATTCATTGTTCGAAGTACACGATACACCTGCAAAGGAGAAACGGTCGTTTCCATTTCAAAACGCTGCGATAGCACGACTTGGAATATATCGCCGGCACGAATGTATTCTTTCGCTTTGTTTACATTGGCGATGTACTTTTCTTTCGTAATATTGGAGCGAATTTCACCCAGTTCTGGTTCAGATACAATTGGATTATGCGTCATCGTATCTGATTTAAGTGGACGTTTAATCTTCTCAATCGTCGCATCGATTTTCTCACAGGTTGCTTGATAGGCTTTCGCGATATCCGCATCCGTTGCGAATTGGGGCACATGTATGTTTGCAATCACTTTAATCTGCTGTTTGAAATGATCAAACACAATAACCTGGTCACAGAACATGAATTGAATATCATTCATTTGCAAGTCATCAATCTGATGAGCCGGCAGTTTCTCATAGTATTGCAATAAATCATATCCGAAGAATCCAACCGCACCGCCTGTAAAACGAGGAAGGTCAGCAAGCTGAGGGCTGGAGTAGGAACGAAGATAAGCCTTCAACACTTCGATCGGTTTCTCATCCGTAACTTTCTTTTCGGACCCCGTTTCGACCGTTGTTTTTCCATGCTTCGCCGTGATCATTAAGAAAGGATCGCTTCCTAAGAAGGAATAACGTGCCCATTTCACTCCTCCTTCTACGCTTTCTAAAAGGAAAGCACGGGGCTCTTGGTACAAATGTTGGAACACACGTATTGGCGTTTCGGTATCTGCTAGTAAATGACGCACCACTGGGATAAGATTATAATCTTTGGACAAACGAATGACTTCTTGCAACTCAGGTGTATACATGGAAACATCCCCTCTCAGCTTGTGAGCTACTCGTCTTTGCGGCGCTCAAAACTCTATTCGAATACAAAAAAACCTCTACCAGGGGTAGAGGTTGACTTTAGTTTCAGTAGACGATCAGGATGAATGTGAAAAAAAATAATGAGGGCTGGGTATGAGTAAATAGACGATCCCCTATGGGAACGAACCTATGGTCATACAGCTGCTACTTTACTTTTTCTCATCTCAACTCGGCTCTGCTCTACTCGACTAAACTCTGCTCTACTAACCTAAACTCATCTAAATTCACTATACTACCGTGTAGCTTCATTTGTCAATTTAACAATATCAGGCCGAAGCGCTTTCGCTTCTTTCAAATACACATGGTTGATCTCTGCTTGGGTTTTGGTCGTGTTCACCTGCACCATCAAGCGAATACATTTTGGTAATGCATTCTCAACCGGCACTTCTAATGAACACATTAGCGGTACAAGTTCCCAGCCTACCAACGTACGAATAGCTCTTGCTGGAAACGTTGCCGTAATATCTTCCGTAACTGTAATGAAAACCGATCCAATATCTTCTGGAAGGAAATCATTGGCTTCTACAATTGCTTGAAGAAGCTCACTCGTAGCTGAAAGTATTTCATCTGCATCATTGTGTTGAACTGTTGTCGCGCCGCGAATTCCCCTTAAGTACATCGGTTATTTCTCCCCTTTTAGAAGGTCAACAATTTCTCTGACTTGCTGTGCCGTTACGTCCTTGCGGATCTCGACTTTACCAATTTCGGTAGGAATGATGTACACCATCGTACCTTCTTTGAACTTCTTATCATGCATCATGGCACTCATAATGCGATCTGTATCCAAATGCGAAGGAATGGCTACTGGCAGCCCATATTTCTCAAATAAACCTTTGGTCACCGTATGAATATCTTCGCTGTAGCCGAACTGTTGAGCAAGCTTTGCAGCGCCAACCATCCCAATAGCGATGGCCTCACCGTGAAGCAACTCACCATAGCCCGCTACGGCTTCTAGTGCATGTCCGATCGTATGTCCGAGGTTTAATATCGCACGGAGATCATTCTCTCGTTCATCCTGCGATACCACGATGGCTTTCACCTGACAACCTATATAAAGCGCATAACTTAACGCTTCTGGATCTAACGTCAGCAGCTTGTCTGCGTTTTCATCGCACCACTGTGTAAAAGCGGCATCCCAGATCAAGCCATGCTTGATCACTTCAGACAGGCCTGCCTTCACTTCGCGCTCAGGCAAAGTCAACAGCAAGTCGATGTCGAAGAGGACTAGCTCCGGCTGGTGAAACGCCCCGATGATGTTCTTCGCCATCGGGTGATTGACCGCTACCTTGCCGCCGACAGAGCTGTCGTGGGCAAGGATCGTCGTCGGGATCTGCACGAAGCGGATCCCGCGCATGAAGCTCGCCGCGGCGAAGCCGGCGAGATCGCCGACCACGCCTCCTCCGAGGGCAATGATCGCAGAATTGCGATCAAGGCCGGCCTGGAGGGCGGCAGTGACGATTCCCTCGAGCTGCGCGAGGGATTTGGATGTTTCGCCTGCGGGCACGACGCAGGCTGTCGCGGCGAAGCCGCCTTCACGGAGCAGCGTCAGGACGCGCTCCAAGTGTAGTGCCGCCACCGATTCGTCGGTGACGATGAGCAGCGGCGACTTGCGGCTAAGCTTCGCGCGGTCGAACAGCGCCGTGATATTGGTAAGAATGCCTTGGCCAATATAAATGGGATAAGACCGTTCTCCAAGCTCTACGGTAAGTTCTCTCATTTTAGTAGTTCTCCACTTGCTTGAGGAAATTCGTTAAGTTCGTACGAATTTCTTCGATGGAATCTCCGCCGAATTTATCCAAGAAAGCATTCGCCACTTCCCAGGCAATTACGTTTTCCATAATCACGCATGCTGCTGGCACGGCACAAGTGTCGGAACGCTCTACTTGCGCTGTGAATACTTCCTTCGTATCAATATCCACGCTTTGCAATGGCTTGTACAACGTCGAGATTGGCTTCATAACACCGCGCACGATGATTTGCTCGCCAGTCGTCATACCACCTTCAAAACCGCCTGCACGATTCGTTCTGCGTCTGAAGCCTTCTTCTTGCGTGTACAAGATTTCGTCATGTACATTGGAGCCTCTACGCTCTGCTGCTTCAAAACCAATACCGAATTCAACACCTTTGAATGCTTGAATGGAAAGCACCGCTTGTGCAATTTTGCCATCCAATTTGCGATCCCATTGAACATGGCTGCCTAGTCCAACTGGCACACCTTCAATAATAACTTCAACAATACCACCCAATGTATCGCCATCTTCTTTGGCAGCATCAATCGCAGCGATCATTTTGGCTTCTGCTTCTTTATCCACTACACGAACTGGTGATTCTTCCGTAATACGAATGAGCTCATCAACTGGCAGTTCTTGACGCTCTACTTCTACATCGCCGATTCGAATAACTTGTCCAGCTACTTTGATCCCGAACTCAGCTAGTAATTGACGCGCTACTGCACCCGTAGCAACGCGCATTGTTGTTTCACGCGCACTGGATCTTTCCAAAATATTACGTAAATCTTTTTGATTATATTTAAGTCCGCCGTTTAAATCCGCATGTCCAGGACGAGGACGATTGACGCGACGTTTACCTTCATTATCTTCTTCAACGGGTTCGATACCCATAACCGAAGTCCAATGTTTCCAGTCATTGTTTACAACGACTAAAGCGATTGGTGCTCCTGTTGTTTTACCATGGCGCACACCACCTGCAATGGTAGCTGTATCTTTCTCGATTTGCATCCGACGACCACGACCATAGCCTTTTTGACGTCTATGTAATTGATGGTTCAAGTCTTCAAAGTTAAGGGTTACATTACTTGGGAACCCTTCAATAATCGCAGTGAGCTGCGGTCCATGCGTTTCACCTGCTGTTAAATATCTCACAATCCGTTACCCCCTAAGAATTTTACGAAGAACATGGAACTCCGTATATAAACATAATAGTATGGAAAAACCGAGCATACTTACTTCGTGTGCTAACGTTGAGAATGTTGCAGCACCAAGCACTTTAGCGCTTTGACGCGCGATTATCTGTTGTCATTATAGTATAGGTATTCAGGTTTGGCAACAACACAAATGCAAAAACACGCTTCACAGGTCGGGGACATTCCCTTCCGCGTAAGCGTGTCATCAACTAGACAGGAGCTAGTATTACCCGTGCATAGGCTGCTTCTGGACAACCCTCTGAGGCTCACAAAGCTGAGGATCATTCATTAGACCCGTAATTTGTGAGGAATCGACTCCTAAAATTTGAGCACATTCTTGAATGGAAATCATTCCTCTGCGATAAGCGGTAATCACCTTGCGTTTGTCCATGATAGCCCCCTAAGCGTGTATGCATTGTGCAAAGCGCGACATTTCTCTCACTTTGCATTGCTACATCTTAGTATTGGAAGATAAGGAAGATCTTATACACCCTTTTTGCGATAAAAGAACGTTTCGGCAGCCTCTAAATCATATTGACCAGGCGAGAAAATTTGCTCTGTGGAACCGACGAAAAGCAAACCGCCAGGTTTAAGGGCTTTGGCAAACTTTTGATAAAGGACATGCTTTGCTTCTTCTGTGAAATAGATGATTACATTCCGGCAAACGATAAGATCGTAACCACTATCAAACGTGTCGACGAGTAAGTTTTGCTTTTGGAATTTCACTGCTTTTTTGAGTTCATCTGAAACATGAAACATGAGACCATCTTGCTTAAAATATTTCTTCACATAAGCAGCCGGAACATCGCGCACGGAGCGGTCCAAATACATGCCTTTACGCGCTTTCTCCAAAGCGCCATCGTCAATATCCGTCGCGTGTAAGGTCGTCTCACCCAGCGCCCCTTGTTCAGCTAAGATCATAGCTAACGTGTATGGCTCTTCCCCTGTCGAACAGGCGGCACTCCAAATTTTTAACCTACGATTACGTTTTAGCATTTCTGGAATAAATTTTTGCTCCACGAGCTCCCAACGATTCGGATTCCGCCAAAACTCAGAAACATTGATCGTCATCCGATCCAGAAACTCATAGAAGAGTTCTTTATCTTTCATCATAGCTTCAAAAAAAGAAATAAACGTATTGTAACCCCGCTTCATCCGCAAGGTAGTTAATCGTCGCTTCATTTGCGCTTCTTTATACAGCGCAAGATCAATGGACGTGTGTTCCTTTATCTTTTTAATAAATAGTAAAAAATCTTGATCTTCCATGCTGTCCACCCACCTTGATCAGTATCTACCCTGATACTTTCTGTGTGGATTTACCAAAATCCTTTATATAACAACAAAAAAGAACCTGTATCCCCATCAGATACCAGATTCTTTGGTTAAGTAGTTGTTAGATCCATTCTTGTATGTTTTTCGTATACATGTGAATTTCACTAGGCTGAAAGAAGTTATTAATTTCACGTTCGGCGCTTTCAGGTGAATCAGACCCATGAATCAGATTGAGATTCGTATGTACGGCGTAATCTCCGCGAATGGTTCCAGGTGCGGCTTCAAGCGAATTTGTTTTGCCAATCATTGTTCGGGACAAAGCGATAACTTGATCACCATGCCATACCATGGCAAAGACAGGGCCTGATGTAATAAAATTCACAAGTCTTTCGAAAAAATCTTTTCCTTTATGCTCTGCATAGTGTATCTCCGCCTGCTCACGGCTAATGACCGTCAGCTTGCTGCCAATCAATTGGAAACCCTTTTGTTCAAAGCGCTTAACAATCTCGCCGACAAGCCCCCGCTGCACACCATCTGGTTTAACCATGAGAAATGTTTTTTCCATTGAAAGACTACCTCCTTAAAGTTTTCGCCAGAAAACTGACTTCGTAAGCATCCACTTAAGTTTTCGTCAAAAAAATGACTTCTTAAGCATCCACTTCACGTTAACGTTAATACGATCGATTCCCAATGAAATAAGCGACTTCAATGAGATCCTTCTTCGCTTGGATATCTGGCAGGTTGTCTAACGACGAAATCGCTTTATCAATATAAAGCTGAGAAAGTCGATCGGCTTCCTTAATGCCAGCGCTGCCGCGGATCATTTCTAGGAATCGACTCACATCTGTTTGTCCATCCAGTTTATGGATTCGATCCAGTTCTGTCAATATCATCGGTTTCAAAACAGGATCTTGGAGGGTCAGCAATACGGGTAATGTGATATTCCCCTGCTTAACATCGCTCCCAGGCGGCTTCCCAATTTGCTTCTCCGTTCCGATTAAATCCAGAATATCATCTCTAATTTGGAAGGCCATACCTACATTATAGCCAAAATTATACAATTTAGTGCTCACCTGATCAGAAGCCCCTGATGCCATCGCTCCTAATTGACATGAAATCGCAATTAACAAAGCAGTTTTACGGCGAATGCGCAGTAAATAATCACGAATGGTTTGCTCGGAATGAAAGAAAAATCGAATCTGTTCCATCTCGCCAATGGACATTTCCACAATAGCTTTGGACATAATCTGATGAACTTTGGGATTCGGGATCTGAGTAATCACACCTAGCGCTCTAGCAAATATATAATCACCT
Source organism: Paenibacillus sp. J22P165 (assembly GCF_059692015.1). Lineage (NCBI taxonomy): Bacteria > Bacillati > Bacillota > Bacilli > Caryophanales > Paenibacillaceae > Paenibacillus > Paenibacillus sp. J22P165. Next base: position 357,072 of record NZ_JCAUAP010000002.1, read on the forward strand.
GTAAACATAGCAATGCGATTATCCCATTTGGAACGTACCGTCAATTGACCACGTCGCGTGTTAGCATCATCGATAACATCATCATGGACAAGGGAGGCCATATGGATCAGCTCTAATGGCACGGCTACGTTTTTCATCGTTTGCAGTTGATAATTGCCAAATTCACCTGATAACAGGACGAAAACGGGTCTAATCCGTTTCCCTCCTGCTTTAAGTAGATGGATCGAGGTTTCTCTTAGTAAAGAATGATCGTTATTAACACTCTCTTCGAGTTCTTTCTCGATCGCTGAAATATCTCTTCTTTTTCTAGAATAAATATCCAACAAGTTTTTCATTCTGTCACCCGTGCCACTTTATTATCTTCCCAAATGCCTATTTGAACTGGTTTGGGTAAGAAACCTAGCTCGTAACAGTACTGATAATACGAAGTAAGTCCTTCCCACTGTTCAGCCGCGAAATCATAACACAATGTATGAAAATAATGATGCCAATAATCCGCGTTGCCGCCAACAGTAGCTTGCGCCTCTTCTATCATGAATTTCGGATCGCGATGCGCTTTTTCTTTACTTGCTTTGAATGCCTCATAAACGGTAGCTACAAGCTCAGGATATTTACGAATCGTTTCCTTACGAATTGCCCAGACGGCAAATGACATCCATTTCCCTGTCCATTTGGCCCATTCTTGACCTAGATCAGTAATCATATACTTTTGATTACGCCAACTTTCCTTAATCGCATCGTCCCCAATGAGGAGTGCAGCATCTGCTCCCTCCATCATTTGATCCAAGCTTGGCTTCGCATACTCATACGTCGGTTTGCCATTATAAAACTTCTCAATAATGATTTTAAGTAAATTCACAGACGTTGCTGATGTCGTCGGAAGGATGATCTTCCCGTTTACGATTTCACGCAGTGGTTTGTCATGGAATAACAGAATTGAATTCACTTCACCATATGAGCTTACGGATAGGTCAGGGAAAAGCATATAATCTTCAAAATATTGTCCATATGAAAAAGAAGAAATTGGCCCCATATCAATCCGGCCTTCCGCCATTGCTTGATTGAGTGATGTAGGGACTTGCTCAATAATATCGACTTCCGAACTGTTCATCAATTCTGGAAAATAAAAATAGATCGGCCATACATTTGTATAGTTGATTCGACCAATTCGGATTTTAGGGTCTAGGTTGCTCATTCGTATCTCCCCATCTCCGGTACAAGGAATGTTCAATCTCCATACTATCCATTACTTTGCCTACCAAAAAATCAACCATCTCATCGATTGAGCGCGGATGATTATAGAAGGCTGGCATAGCCGGAATCATTCGCACACCCATTCTTGTTAGGGTAAGCATATTTTCTAAATGTATAGCATGCAAAGGTGTTTCCCTTGGCACCAGAATTAATTTTCTTCCTTCTTTTAACATGACATCCGCGGTACGTTCAAGTAAGTTATCGGATGATCCATGCGCAATACCGGATAACGTCCCCATTGAACATGGAATGACAACCATCCCCTTGGTTCGAAATGAACCGCTGGCAACTGTCGCACCTATATTCGCTACGGGATGATATTCAAATGAACCTGCTCGTCCCCCGAACTGCTTTTCGAGGACATCCTGACGTTTCGTGACGCTCCAGTCCAACTCGTCCTGCAGGACACGCCATCCAGCATCCGTAATAATAAGATGTACATCTAAACCAAGATCCAACAAAACTTCACACAACCGTACGCCATAAATAGCTCCACTCGCACCCGTAATTCCAATAACCCAGTTTCCGCTGCTCATGAGTGTTGGCTTACTAAGACATCAAGTAATGTGAATGTGAACATAACTAAACTTAAAACACCATTCATCGTGAAAAAAGCCGTGTTTAATTTGGATAAATCCTGTGGTGTAACGAGTCTATGTTCTTTAAACAGCAAGATATAAGCAATAACTAGCCCGACTAAATACAACCAACTCAAATGCGTGATAAAGAATAAGGAGACTAATCCGATTGCAGTCAAAACATGAAGCACACGAGCTGTTTGCAAAGCTGCTTTAATGCCAAATCGACTAGGCAGAGAGTGCAAGCCTTCTTTACGATCAAAATCTGCATCCTGACAAGCGTAAATCAGATCAAATCCTGCGCTCCAGCAAGCAACCGTTAGGAAAAAGATGATCGAAGACCACGTAAATTGACCAGTAACCGCAATCCAGCCACCTAATGGAGCAAGACCTAGCGTCAAACCTAGAACGAAATGGCAGGTCCATGTGAATCTTTTGGTATACGAATAAATGACAAGAAAGAATACAGCTATTGGAAGCAGCTTCATAGACAACGTGCTTAGATGATAGGTTGCCCAGAAAAGAACTGCAAACGAGATGATGATATAGATAATGACTTGTGGGACTGAAATAAGCCCGGCAGGAATAGCACGATTCACCGTCCGAGGATTGCGTTTGTCAATCGCTTGGTCAATAACACGATTCAACGCCATCGCGGCAGTTCTTGCCCCTACCATAGCTAACGTAATCCAACCAATTTGTGCCCAACTCGGCAGATGCCCATGTAGTACCACGGAACCAAGAATAGCTCCCATGAAGGCAAAGGGTAAAGCAAACACGCTGTGTTCAAATTTAATCATTTCAAGAAAAATCTTCAATTTAGTAAACATATGCTGTTACACTCCTGATTTCGTTTTACCTTTAGTCCCTACATGTAAAGCTGCTACACCGCCAAAGAGCGGGTGGGCTTGTACCTGATCTAAACCATTCTTTGCGAAGATCGCTGCAAGTTGTTTATGATCTGGAAATGTAATTAGGGACTCCGGTAACCATTTGTATTGCTCATATTTTTTGACAATCAATTTACCAAGGAAGGGCATGATATGCCGGAAATAGATATAGTATAAGGACTTGAACGGCTGCCAGGTTGGTTTAGATAGCTCTAAAGACACAACTAGCCCTCCGGGCTTAACGACACGTTGCATTTCTCTGATGACTTGTTCTAGATCGGGAACATTACGCAGGGCAAACCCGATTGTGGCAAAGTCAAAAGTATTGTCGTCAAACGGAAGACTCATCGCATTTCCTTGTATAAGCTCGATCTGCTGATCTAAGCGCAATTGTTTTACTTTCTCCGCTCCAAAATCCAGCATGTTCTGGCTGAAATCTAAGCCAACCATTTTCCCAGTACCACTGGCTTGCGCAAGACTTATTGTCCAGTCACACGTACCACAGCATAGATCGATTGCTGTATCCCCTGGCTGTACATTCATCTTCTTCATCGCAAATTTGCGCCATGCTTTATGCCGGTTAAAACTAATAATATTATTCATCAAATCATACTTAGGCGCGATACTTTCAAAGACACCATGGACAAACTCTTCTTTGCTCTTAGCTTTTTTGTTGTCGGTATTTGTTTTACTTACACTCATTACCCAGGTCCCCTTAATCCCCTTAAATTTCTTCTAATACTTTGGGCTTCTCCCCAGTAAATCGTAAAAAGGGCTCTCCCATGTGAAAGAGTTCACTTTGTAGCATGTCCGAATCAAGCTTCTTAATATAGTCCTGCAATTGCTTGGTATGAAGGTTAAGCAATTGATACAATTGCGAAGAGATACTGTATTTATGCAAAAGAGTGCGAACCTTTGTTGTATCAACTTCTTCAACTTGCAGCTGCTTTCGCTCTTCTTTGGTGCCATTCTGGTTAATATGCCAATATCCCCAGCTACCTCTAAACTTCGAAGTTGACTCCATACAGAAAATTTCATTAAATAATAGTTCACATCTCACAAAGCTTCTCAAAATATCAGGCCATGCTGGCTTGTGTGTTTCGGACATGACTTCTGAAAAAGACAAAAACAGCTGAGATTTGATTTCCACCATATGGTGAATGTAATCTTCTGCCGTCAGTTTCAGCTGTTTCATTTTCATATAGCTGCTCATCTTAAGCCGATTGACTTCACAGATCGCATTCGAAAGTTGCTTAATCATATCAATCTGTCCCGTTTTGGCTAGGAGATGATAAAATCTGGCACTAAAGTAGTCCCCTGCCAGCACCTTCAACTGCCTTGATCTAGATGCCTTCTTCTCCTTGACTTCATTGGATGCTGTCACAAGATCATGGGTATCGAGGCCAAGCTGGACAAGTGCAGTAGCTAAGGTAAATAATTCACTTAATGAACTTAGTTTGTTATCTTCATTCAAGAATGCAAACAACAGACGTGTGCGCAACTCAGGAAAATCGGGCAAGTCTGTGTGAATTTGGATCATATCATACTCCGTGTACTGCTTAGCGATCTCAGGGATCCGATAAGAATTCATGCAAAAGCCTCCGTAACCGTATGCCAAATCTCATTTTATAAACCTCGATGTCTCAATCCAAATTATTATAGCATAACAAGTTAATAGAAGCACAATAAATTATAGCGGATATTTTTGCTGCCATTTAGAGGTATATGTGATTCGAAAGCGGTTCTGCAACTCCTGCTCCAATTGAATTAAACTTAATTCAGAAGGTTTCTTCTCCATATCCTTTCCATATTCTCGCTGCGCTACCATAGCAAGGACGAGCTGTGTTGAAGTTGTATCTGCAGCTCCTGAATAATCGATGATGCGTACCCATACTTGATCTACATTCTTCGTATTGATAAGCATCGTTTGCGCAATGGTATATAAGTCCCGATAAACGGCAATCGTATCCGCATTTTTGGGCAAGCTCAAGTCAAGTGACAATCGTGTTGCACTCAGCTCCACCTTCCGAATCCGCAGCTGCAGCGGAATTTGAACGAGCAGATCCGCTAGATTATTCTCAGTCAACTGACCGCCTCGATTATTGGACCACGTGTAAGCAGAACTCAAGCCTGAAGAAAGATCCATCTTCGGCAGCATGGATAAACTTATCGCAACAACAACAGAAATACCAAGCGTCATCACAATGCGCATCGACCATTTCACATTCAACACCTCCTAAGCATATGCAGGAGCCAAATAACCCACAGGTTATTCCCAATGACAAGTCCTATACACCATTGTACAAATAAAAAAAGCAGGCTATGCCTGCTTTTGTCCAAATAACAACACTTATTTGTTGATTCACTCTTACTCTTCTGTATCGATCGTTCCAAACTTCGTCATAATCAATGCCTTACCTCTCACTTTTACCGCGGAGGTATGCTCCGTAAACTGAGCAATCATGACTTCGCCCTTATCCAGCTTCTCTGTATGATGAAAACGTGTGTCTTGTCCACGTGTTAATCCAATCACATGAACACCATTGTCTTTGGCTTTAATCACGAAGTACTCATTACCATTCGAGTTCGAATTCGCGTTCGACTGATTGGACTGATTCGATTTATTCGATTGTTCCATAGTTATCCTCCGTTCTTCCCTATCCTTCATCCCTATATCTAATGATGCCAAAAATAGTAACCGGAAGTCAACATGTCCTAGACGGATATTTCAGTAGAAGATGAATTTGTGCGTTTTCGGTAAAAATGTTTGAATCTGGCCGGCAACACATGTGTGGTACCTAGTCGTATGATGAGATCCGTTAATTTCACCGTGCCATATGCGAATAACATACCTGCACAAACATCAATCACCCAATGAATTTGCAAATATAACGTTGAGAAAATAATCGCTGAGCAATAGGTAACCATCATGTATTTAAAAATGCGGTCCTTCTCACGAAGCGCCAGAAGGAGCATGGCGAATGAAATGGAGGTATGCATACTAGGAAAACAATTCATGACGGCTACTAATAGAGAGTTTTCATCCGCGAATACGCGATGCAGCAAATCTGGTTGTTTATTTACATACCACACTTCATGGAGCAGGATGAGATTATAGAAGGGTAAAATGAGCGGAAATTGCAGCATATGTCCCGACAGCGCATAGGACAGCATTTTTTTCACACTGCGTGTCCAAAAACTTCTCACAATACAAATCCAAAGTGATAGCACAAAGCCATAGTTATACACCCACACCATTGCTCGATCTAGAAAAGGGTTAGCAATCCATCTGGCCCATCCTCCAGAGTTCAGCGGAATGGCATTCATATAACTATCCCAGCGCCAAGGGTGGCGATTATTTTCAAACATCCAGTTGGCGATCTTCCACCAGAATCCGTTCCCTGTCCCATAAAAATAATAAAAAATACCCAATAGTGGTATTCCTATCAAAAAAAAACGTTTCCAATCCACGTCAATCTGATCCTTCCGAACACCTAACAGACAGATACATAACAATATCCAGCATTCTGTACTCCAGTTGCCAACGGTCCCAATACGCCAGATCAAGTAAATCGAAGCAATAATACCAAACATTGTCCAATCCTGTGACTTCACAAGCTCATTCAACTTCAACTTATTCACAACCGGTACCCCCTACGTCTTCCAAGAAAAGAATTTCTAGACATCTATTCCTAGCTGAAATTGAACTGCGTCTGTATTCTTGGCAATAGAAAAAGACATCGAACGCCGATGTCTTTGTGATAATCGGAGTAACACGATTTGAACGTGCGACCTCACCCACCCCAAGGGTGCGCGCTACCGAGCTGCGCCATACCCCGTCATTCCCCGTTTACTGCCAAGAATAACGCTTTCACTTTTGTAATTATAGTAGGAGAATTTCATATTGTAAAGCCATATTAAGGGAAAACAAATAAAGCCGTCCCCCCATTCCGGGGTCACGGCTTTATAATTATGTAACGTTCAATCCTATGTATAAATACAAATTATTGAATGCCATCTTTAAGTGCTTTACCAGGTTTGAAAGCTGGGATTTTGCTAGCTGGGATATCAATTTCTCCACCAGTCTGTGGATTGCGTCCTTTACGAGCAGAACGTTCACGAACTTCGAAGTTACCAAATCCAACCAATTGCACTTTATCTCCACCTTGCAATGCTTCAGAAATTGCATCAAAAACAGCATCTACTGCTTTCGTTGCGTCTTTCTTGGAAAGCTCAGATGTTTCCGCAACTTTGTTGATCAATTCAGATTTATTCATGCCATTCACCTCCCCCCAAAATTTCTCACTTCCGTTACTTCCTGTTTTCACCGTTTTCTCAGAAATTATACATAAACCGCTGAAAAATCGTTGATTTTCTAAGCAAAATGAACTTTGAAAGCAGACGAATAAATTCATAGTAATACACTCAGGGAGCAATTTCAAGTATCTATTTCCAATTTATGTGGGTCTTTCCGCTAAGAAACGACAAAAAACACTCTTTCGAGTGTTTTTTTGTCCACATTTACCTACAAAATAATGGCAATCAAGCCACCAGAGCCTTCGTTAATAATGCGGCCAAGTGTTTCTTGAAGTTTGTATCTCGCGTTGTCTGGCATTTGAGCCAGCTTGCCTTGTATGCCTTCTCGCACAATCGAGTGCAGCGATCTTCCGAAGATATCAGACTCCCAAATCTTCAGCGGATTATCCTCGAAGTCCTGCATCAGATAGCGCACTAGCTCTTCGCTTTGTTTCTCCGTTCCGATAATCGGTGAGAATTCGGATTCAACATCCACTCGGATCATATGGATCGAAGGCGCGGTAGCTCTCAAGCGAACACCGAATCTGGAACCTTGACGGATTAACTCAGGCTCATCCAGCGCCATCTCCGCTAACGTAGGAGGCGCTATCCCGTAGCCAGTTGTTTTGACCATCTCAAGGGCTTCAGCGAACTGATCATATTCCCTCTTCGCATGTGTGAAATCCTGCATGAGCTGAAGGAGATGATCCTTCCCGCGAATCTCGACACCCACGACCTCAACGAGAATGCGGTCATACAGTTCATCCGGTGCAAAGAGATCAATCTCAGCTACACCCTGACCCATATTCAGACCAGCCAATGCCGCCTTGTCGATAAACTCATATTCAGCAAATTGACTGACAACTCGGTCAACATCACGTAAGCGTCTGATATCCTGTACCGTATCGCGAACGGATGCTTCGAACTGTGTGCGCAGCCAATGATTCTCATCCAGCACCATCACCCAGCTAGGCAAGTTCACATTCACTTCATGCACTGGGAACTCATACAGCACTTCACGCAGCACAGAGACCATTTCTTCTTCTCCGGCGCTGGCTACACTCATTGTCACAACAGGAACATCATAGCGGCTTTGCAGCTCGCTGCGAAGCTCAAGTGCAGGTTCACTATTAGGTTTCTGAGAGTTAATGATCACAATGAACGGTTTCCCGACTTCTTTGAGCTCATTAATGACTCTTTCCTCAGCCAGTACATAGGATGACCGCGGGATATCCGAAATCGTGCCATCTGTTGTAACAACAACACCTAATGTGGAATGCTCTTGAATGACTTTCCGAGTTCCGATTTCTGCCGCTTCTTGGAAAGGAATCGGCTCATCGAACCATGGCGTATTGATCATCCGAGGTCCGTTCTCGTCTTCATAGCCTTTGGCGCCATCGACTGCATATCCAACACAATCAACAAGGCGAACATTGACGTTCAGTCCCTCGGCCACAGAAATTTGAACCGCCGTATTCGGTACGAATTTCGGCTCCGTTGTCATAATCGTGCGGCCAGCAGCGCTCTGCGGGAGTTCATCGGTAGCCCGGATCCTATCCGCTTCGCTTTGAATGTTCGGCAGCACTACAGATTCCACAAAACGTTTGATAAAGGTTGATTTCCCTGTCCGGACTGCTCCGACAACCCCCAGGTAAATGTCCCCTCCCGTTCGTTCTGCAATGTCCTTAAAGATATCCACTTTCTCCAAGAGAATCCCTCCTACAGTTTGGTCGTCAACTGACGCTAATGACGGTAACAATTGACTACTCGTACATTCATTTGGACTAGTAAAAATATATGTACTTTCGATAGAAATATGATAGATGCGTTTCAACTTTTTTTCGCTCATATTTTATGAAGCACATACGGCTTTCGAAAGAATATATGATCTGTCGGTTGCGCTTATTCTATAAAGACAAAAAAACCTCCACCAGTTTTGGAGGAGGTTAGCTGTATAACTACTTTTGCGGCATAGGTTGATTATCCTTCCAGGCATAGGCAACGCTTCGAATCGGCACAAAATAGGATTTTTCTACGAGAATCTGCCTCAAATCCTGACCTGGCTTCAACGAATTGCTCAATGCATTATTCTGAATAAACGTGTTGATATCCATCGCATAATCAATGGAAACCTCACCCGTTTGCTTATTTAATATATACGTTATCTTATTTTTCCGATTATAAACCGACTTAATCTCGGACTCCTTCATCCCTAGCAACTTGAAATCAACATAAGCAAATGCGTCATTCTGAGATACCGTTTGCGGCATATTGCCACCATGCTTCACAATGTAATCATTCACTTTCTTCTGAACATCTTCCACACTTTGATAGGCGGATAGGTCCATCAGCTTTACAACGGGTTTCGTTTCGGCGTCCACGAGTACATAGATGAATACACCCCCGCTTTCAAAAGCATTTGCAGGCACGGTACTCAGTAGATTCATTTTTTTCAGTTTCGGAAAATCAATCACATATTTCTCATAGAGTGGCGTTGACATCTCACTATTTTTAATGGGAAGCACGCCTGACTTCTCGTGAAAGGCATCGACAGCTTGTTGAACCACAGTAATAAATTCAGCGGGATTAATTTGATTTTCTTTTCGGAGCTCTTGTGGGTAGGCACAGCCTGTAAGCAAAATAACCAAGATAAGCGCCAGAAGCAAGCTTCTACCTTGGGTCCATCTTCGATTTATTGTCACAACTCAACCATCCTATCTGGTCTAAAATAAGTCATTGTCTTCGGCTTGTCTCGCAAGTTGCGCACGAATAGCTGCCTTTAACGGATCCTCTGGAATGTGAACCTCTACAGCACCTGTTACACGCGCCTGACAGGCAAGTCGAACTCCCTCATGAACCAAGGAACCCAGCTTCAAGCGTTCGTTCGTATTCATCGGAGCAAGACCACTTTGATCGTTAACCTTCACTTTACACATTAAACAGGCAGCCTTTGCTCCGCAACGCGTACGGATGTGAACCTTCGCCCTATTGCCAGCATCCAGCAAAGATGTGCCAGGTCTCACTTTAATTTTTTTGTTATCTGGCCAAAAATGAACCTCATATATACTCATAATCGTCACCTTCTTAGCGGACCGTCTATCTGACTATCGGTTCCAATCTAGCATTTCGTTCATCTTTTCCTGAAATTCATGACCCCATTGATTCCGGTTTATCAATTCACCCAAAGCCTTCATATGTTGATCAGGATATGCTTTCATGGTCCTAAGAATCGGTTCATAGCGATCTGGCCTGTTGCGCAGTACATTGAAGAGAAACTCATGCGCGAGCGGCATCCTTGGAACCTCTTGTCCCTCGACATGAACAGGGGAATAGTAGTTTTCCCTTAAATAGCTGACTTCGACCTGATACATCGAATCTAAAGCTTTTACTTTAAAATCACCAACAACTTCAACGAGATGCCCCTCGATGTTATAGTGACTTAGAATGGACGCATATATGGAGGTTTCACTCAATTCTGGACGATCCGTCGCGTAAGGTTCAAGCAACATATGCACCGTCTGAACATCCTTCAGATCGATATAGATATCCAAATCTCTAGGTGTTCTCCCTATATCGACGTTGTGCAGGAGTAAACCACAGCTACCGCCTATCAACCATTGAACGTTATGAGCTTGCTGTAACCGAGTATGAATAGTCGAAATCGACGGGAGTAGTGGCTCCAGCAGTTTCATCATGCCCACACCTTTCAGGCAGTAATTTTTAAAAATAAGGTTTATGTGTCACTGAAATCGTGCCTTCTTGCTTTACTACGCATTGACAGGCTAGTCGGTAGCCTTGTTCCAGCTCTTCTGGCTCTAGACGATCTTCTTCCGCCTCTGATGCCTCAGAAAGCAGCTCACGGCCTTCTGCTACATAGCAGCGGCATCTCGCGCAAGTTCCTCGCGTACAGGAGAACCCCCATTCCACATCTGCCTTCAAGGCATGATCCAGAATGGTTAAGCCTGTTTCCGGTGTTAGTTTAACTTGCGTTTTGCGTGTTTTCAACTCTAACATGATGATCTCCCCTCTGGTTGTTTAAAACAAAGAAGACAGCATAAATAGCAATATAGGGATAAACATCAAAAAGGCAATAAGCGATAAAACACCGCGCCACCATCCATTTGTTCTTGTTCGAGCATATGAAATTAGAAAGGAAGCAACAACCATCAATCCCATGGCTACAAATGAGGCCCACATTTTGTCTAAAGATGACATATTCTAAACTCCTTATGTAAAAATCAAAAATGAAACACATGTAAGTATAGCACAGAATGAGAAAAAAGCATAAAGGGGATGAGACCCCTTCATGCTTCTTATTTCTTACCCATCATCATGCTCATTAATTGCTGCATATTGTTGGTATCAAGTTTACTGCTTTTTACTGCTTGAATGATATCATTAATCGTTTCTTCCGATACCTTGACATTCACTAATCCAGATACCTGTTTAATGAGAGCTCTTAATTGAACTTCACTCTGCAAGGTAGATGGTTTCACTCCACTTGCAATTTTTTCGATATCTTTAGATGTAACGGATTTGCCCGTCTTCTTCTTGACTACACTTAATACATCCTTCGACATATCTTTATTCGCCAATTATGCCGCCTCCTATACCCTAAGCTAATGAGAACTCCTGATAGGGTATAGTATGAGTGCGGAGAAGATCTGGTGTAGGCTATCTCCAACCTTTTGTTGCTTATCGTGTCATCGGTAATTCTTCCATCTCGTGCGTACGCACACGTCCCATTAGATCGCGCGCTGCCAGCTGTGGAGATTTCCCCTCGAATAACACATTATGTAATTCAGTTGTAATTGGCATTGTGACCTCATACCGGCTTGCGAGATCATAAGCTGCTTTCGTCGTCTTGACGCCTTCCACAACCATGCCCATCTCTTTGAGTACCTCATCTAAAGGAATACCCTTAGCCAATTTATTGCCTGCCCGCCAATTACGACTATGTCTACTTGTACATGTAGCGATCAAATCACCAATTCCAGCTAATCCAGCAAAAGTAAGCGGGTTCGCCCCCATTGCTGTGCCTAGTCGCGTAATTTCCGCAAGCCCTCTGGTCACAAGTGCTGCTTTCGCATTATCGCCAAAATCCAAGCCATCCGTCAGCCCGGCACCAAGACCGATAATATTTTTCAAAGCACCGCCTACTTCAACACCGGTTACATCCGGATTCGTATAGACTCGGAAGTATCGCGTAATGAGCAAGTCTTGAGCCGCCTCAGCAGCTTGTAAATCCTCTGCAGCGACAACAACGGTTGTCGGCATTTTGCAAATGACCTCTTCCGCATGACTAGGTCCAGAAAGGACGACAAATCGCTTTGGATCCATTTCTGGCAACTCGTCTGCAAGCACTTCGGTCATACGCTTCAGAGTTCCCGTTTCAAAGCCCTTCGTGGCGTGAATGATGAGGGTCTCTTTCTTCAGAAAAGGACGCATCCTAGAAGCCACTTCACGCATGCCTGAAGAAGGAACAACCATGATGATCGCATCTGCATCCTGCACAGCATCTTGCAACGAATTAGTCGCTATAATCGATGGAGAAAGCGAAATCTCCTTGAGAAAACGACTGTTCGTGTGCTTTTCATTGATTTCCACTACTTGTTCTTCATTACGAGACCATAGCAGTACTTCTTTCCCATTATCCGCCAATACCGAGGCGAGTGCCGTCCCCCAACTTCCAGCTACAAGGACCGATACTTTTTGTGTCACGGTTACCCCTCCTACGTGTAGTTGTATTGCGTTAGGCTCTTTTCTGGCCCAGCTTGTTTTCTTTTCCTTGAATAAGCTTTACAATGTTCGTCCGATGACGCAAAAATGCAAAGGCGCACAGCAATATGCTAATCCACAAAACAGGCAACGGCCGGTCCATCCCCCAAATAAGAAAAGGTAAGAGTGCTGTAAGAATGAGGGAACCGAGCGATACAAAGCGTGTGATAGCAATGATAAGGATTGCTGTAAGGCCAGCGATCAAAGTAGGAACGAAACAAAGCGTTGCCATGACACCAATGGTGGTAGCAATGCCTTTACCACCACGGAAGCCAAAGAATACTGGCCAATTATGCCCTACAATGGCTGCTAAACCACACAGAACGCGAATCCAGATGTCATCTGGTCCTGGGGCAGCCCATACACCCAACAGGACAGCAACGACGCCTTTCAACGCATCCAGCAGAAGGACGAGGATTGCAGGACCTTTCCCCAGTACGCGAAGCGTATTCGTTGCCCCTGCGTTCCCACTGCCGTGTTTGCGAATATCAATTCCCTTAAACCATTTTCCGAATAAATAACTAAAGCTTATGGATCCTAGTAAATAGCCCACTACAATTGTTATTATCGAAAGCAATGTACAACATCTCCTATTCTTTGTCCGAAGTTTTTCTTCGGCTCAAGATGCGAATGGGCGTTCCTTCAAAGCCGAAAGCTGCACGGATTTTGTTATCCAAATAACGCTCGTACGAGAAATGCATAAGCTCGGGCTCATTCACGAAAAGAACGAAGACTGGCGGCTTCACAGCCACTTGGGTCACATAGTTAATCCGCAGACGCTTCCCTTTGTCCGTTGGTGGCGGATTATAGGCAACAGCATCGGAAACAACATCATTAAGTAGATGAGTTTGTACACGCAATGCATGATTTTCAGCCACTTGAACGATAACTGGCAGCAACTTGTGAAGACGCTGAGTCGTTTTGGCTGATACAAATACAATCGGTGCGTAGCTCAAGAACAAGAAATGATCACGGATTGTTGTCGTGAAATGTTGCATCGTCTTATCATCTTTCTCTACTATGTCCCATTTATTTACGACAATGACAATCGCTTTTCCTGCTTCGTGCGCGTAACCAGCAATATGCTTATCTTGATCAATAATTCCTTCTTGACCATCGATTACAACCAATACCACATCCGCACGCTCGATGGCTTTCATTGCACGCATAACACTGTACTTCTCTGTGTTCTCGTACACCTTGCCACGCTTACGCATACCCGCGGTATCGATGATGACGAACTTCTGTCCATCACGTTCAAACGGTGTATCAATGGCGTCACGCGTTGTACCCGCAACGTCGCTCACGATAACTCGTTCTTCACCAAGAATCGCATTCGTCATGGACGATTTCCCGACATTCGGACGACCGATCAAGGCAAATTTAACAACTTCTTCACCGTACTCATCATCTGTTTTATCCGGGAATAAGTTACATACGACCTCAAGAAGATCGCCTATCCCAATACCGTGCGAACCGGAAATCCCAACAGGGTCACCGAAACCAAGGGAATAAAACTCATAAATATCATCTTGACGCGCCAAATTATCGACTTTGTTCACTGCCAGAACGACTGGCTTCTTGGAACGGAACAATAACTGCGCTACTTCTTCATCTGACGGAGTTACGCCTGCTTTCGCATCAACCATGAACACGATAACATCCGCTTCTTCAATCGCAAGCTCAGCTTGCACACGCACCGATTTTAAGATGACGTCTTCACCGTCAATTTCAATACCGCCTGTATCAATAACACTGAACGACGTATTCAGCCACTCACCAACACCATATAAACGATCCCGTGTAACACCTGGTTTATCTTCTACGATCGCCATACGATCGCCTACGATTCGGTTAAAAATGGTGGACTTCCCGACATTAGGTCGGCCTACAATTGCAAGTACGGGTCTAGCCAATTTATATCACTCCTTCGAATTCCATGAATTCCATGGAAAAATACGCAACTTACATCATAACAAAAAAGACGCGCCTTGGCTAATCTGTTTTGAGACTTGCTCCAAGGAGATCCCATCATTTGCGGTTTTTAGCCATGTTTCACCAAAATCATCGTGCCATTTTTCAAATCATGGGCATTCGCATCTAACATTTTTTCCAAAGAAAATGCCATTCTCTGAAGCTCATCCTCCCCGTCAACAACAAAGATCGGAGCACCGCCAGCAATGCGTTCTTTCGTTAATGTTACAATTGCGAGGATCTGTGACATCAGGGATTACCCCTCCCTCCTTTTATTCACACCAGCTTCAGAAGGCATGCGTACAGCACTTTCAAGGACAGGCACGCGATGTAGTGCAGTTACCGTTTTCTCTTTATCATTCTCCTGCAAAAGAAGCAGCAGACCGATCGTTCCCGAATCTAGGTCCAGCTTGGCCATAGGTCGTAACGAAGGCTCTCCCTCATCACGATAAACCCCAAATAAGGTCGACATATCGTACATGATCGCTTGGCGCTGCCCCAAATGTGAAATCGTCACGCGTGCATTACGATTTTTGGGTTTAATGAAAAAACCTTGCCCATATTTCATTATTTTCTCACGATTGTCCACAAGCCCAACATTCATCATATAGATGGAGCCGACGTAAACATCTGGCCCTTCCATTCGAATATCGACCTGTTCTATGTCAGTGATATCTCCTAAATTACTGCCTGATTTAAAAAAGTTAGCCAGTCCTATCGAAAGCACTCCAGCAACTGCTCCCCAATACCAAGCAAATAAGATGCTAAATAACGAGGCCAAGAATGCCGTCATGATGACTAAATAATTTCGACCTTCGAAGACCATGGCGATACCTTCAATATAAGCAGAACCTCTTGGTACTAATTCTAATTCATCTATTTTCGTTAAGCTCTGTCTTTCCATATTTCGTACATCTCGAAATTGCTGAGCAGCCAGCGATAGAAAAGTGACGGCTGTATAATTCTTCTCCAGAAGTGCCGGTATGGCCACAGCCCCAAGTCCTGCAGCGATAACGCCAAGTGAGACATGAATGATTTTGCCATGTGGATACGTCGGATATTGCCTATAATCCGTACGCAGCATATTGATCCGTGAGATAATGCCAAAAATAACACCAATGACTATCCCAATCGTATAACGATGTGTATGGAGCCATGCCATATCCGTGAAATTCATCTCATCTATCCCCCCTGCGGCCAAACCAATCTCTCCATACAGTTCGACATCCACCATACGCAGCTTGAATCAGGATCGTTACCGTCCTCGCAGTGAAGATTGTAAGCCACCACTGATCTTGAAAAGTAGCCATACCCAATTGATGAAAGCCATTAACCTCATGAATACCCGCTTGGTACATATCCCCGATCAGATAACCGATCGAAATCGCTGCAATCTGTTCCCACGCTTGCCGTTGAACAACCACGGCAACAATGGCGATTAACAGAGCGGTCTGCCACTCTGAGTTACGTATGATGAGAATCGGGTCCATCTCAAGAAGCTGTTGAAATAGAAAGTGAAGTGAACCGATTAATAAACCGATGGATAGCAGATGAAGCTTATGTATAAATCCTCGCGTGACATAAAGAATGCTGAAAGAGATCACTAGCACGACGACATAGACAAGCTGAATATGTACATGTTGGATAGTAACGGTTACTCTCGTCCCAATCAACCAAGAGACAAAAAAAAGAAGCATGCCCTTATGCGATATACTTCGGATGTAAAGCTCCTTCCAACCGCTGGCAAGTAAGATCAGCGTGATGCAAAGGAGAATAAGCGATAGATAACCGTCATTCATAATCAAACCCACCCTACCCCGCTTAGCCTTCGAAAACTTTTCCCCATCGATTGGCTTGCGGATCTTCAGGCTCCCCCTCACTAGAAATAAGGGAGAACTGCCTGATCCTTAGTATGGCAATATTTTGATTATTTACTCTGATATCTTCGCTCTGCGTATGAAGTTAAGTCAATGCCTCTCGCACGACACCACTCTGCGGTATCTCCAACGATAACTACAGGGCATTGTGTTAAGTCTTGAATGGAATTAGCACCTAATGCTGTCATGATTAAAATAAGTCCTTGGTGCAGCTCATCCGCATAAGCATGAAGGGCATCTACGCCATCTACACGCATTACTTTCAGAAATGCGCCTGCCATACCAACTGCTGAAGCACCTAATGTAAGTGCTTTAGCGGCTTCCAAAGCATTCGTAATACCGCCTGAAGCAATAACAGATCCCCATGGATAAACAGATAGCACCTCTAATAAAGTCATACTAGTCGGTGTTCCCCAATCGTTCAACCATGCGAGTTCAGCTGGTCGTCTTGCATTTTCAATAGCTGCAAAATTAGTTCCACCCGATCCGCCTACATCGATAACCTTTACGCCAATATCCCGCAGTTGCTTCGCATTATCGCTTGAAATCCCAAAGCCGACCTCTTTCACAATAACTGGAACAGGAGCATGACGAACGATGTTCTCAATCCGACCAAGCATACCTACGAAGCTGCGATCACCTTCCGGCATAATCAGCTCCTGCATCACATTCAAATGAATTTGAAGCGCATTCGCTTCAATCATATCAATAGCACGTAGTGCTTGTTCTGTTGTTGCTTCACTGCCCAAATTAGCGAAAATAATGCCGTTTGGATTCTCGCGCCGTACTACTTGATAGCTGGATGCTACTTCACTATTTTTAATAGCTGACATCTGAGACCCAACAGCCATTGGCAAACCTTTCTCCCTGGCGAGAATGGCCAGTTCGCGATTAATGCTCTCTGTTTCGTGAGCGCCGCCGGTCATTGCATTAATTAAAATCGGCGAACTCATAATGAGATCGCCGATTGTTGTGGTTAAAGCAATATGATCCGTCGAAGTCTCAGGAAGACAGTTATGCACAAGCTTGATGTCCGCCAGCCCTTGCTGACGAGTTTGACCAAGCTCCAGCGCGTAATGGACATGCTCCATTTTGCGTGAGATGCGCATTTCTTTACCTCCTAGAAGTTGGATCTATTTATTTTTTGAATTTTGCTAGTTTATCACCAAAACGCTCACCAAGTGTCATGGACAAACCTTGATTGCTTAGAGATACATTTTCGTTACCAGCAATTTCTTTTTGGTGACTTGCACTGTTACCGCGGTCACGATCGCCGCGAGGTTGTCTTTCTCTTTCTGGTTTGCCAGCAGATGATGGAGCCGCTGCACCAGCAGGTGCTTCAGGAGCATCTTCTGTATCTTTGATACTCAAGCTAACGCGTTTCTCAGCAAGGTTGATTTCCAAGATTTTCACTTGAACTTCTTGTCCTTCTTTCAACACTTCATGAGGCGTACCAATGTGACGGTGTGCGATTTGGGAAATGTGCACAAGACCTTCAACACCAGGAGCTACTTCAACGAATGCGCCGAATGCTGCAAGACGTTTAACTGTACCCGTTACGATATCACCAGCTTTGAAATCACGCTCAACATTGGACCAAGGACCATCTTGAGTTGCTTTGATGCTCAAGCTGATTTTGTCATTAGACGCATCAAGTTTAAGGATTTGTACCTTAACTTTGTCGCCTTCTTTAACAACATCAGATGCTTGTTCTACGTGTTGCCAAGCAAGTTCGGAAATATGAACAAGGCCATCAATTCCACCGATATCAACAAATGCACCGAATTGTGTCAAACGTTGAACTGTACCATCAAGTACTTGACCAACTTGAAGACCTTCGATGATTTTCTTTTTGTTTGTTTCGAACTCTTCATCCAAAATATCTTTTTGAGATAGGATGACTTTGTTTTTCTCACGATCGATTTCTTTCACACGAAGACGCAAAGTGCGGCCTTTGTAAGAGGAGAAATCTTCAACGAATTGACGCTCAACCATGGAAGCAGGTACGAAACCACGTACGCCGATATCCACAACTAGTCCGCCTTTAACTACTTCAGCAACTGCAGCTTCAATAATTTCTTTGCTTTCTAGTTGACCTTGAAGAGTTTCCCAAGCTTTTTCGTTGTCAACAACGCGTTTGGACAATACCAATGTTTCTTTCGCATCGTTAATGGAAACGATTTTCAATTCAACTTCTTGCCCCAATTCAACTGCTTGCGCAGCGTCGTTCAAGCTTACGGATGAAAGCTCACGAACTGGGATGACACCATCGTATTTGTAACCGATATCGACGAAAGCTTGATCAGCGTCTACTTTAACGATTTTGCCTTTAACTGTAGCGCCTTTCTTCAGCACAGCAACATTGTTAAGCGCATGCTCTGCTTCTGCTTGTGAAACGGCCGTTTCTTGAGCTTCCTGTGATTGATCTTCAACTTTTACTTCATCTGACATGAGATTAGCCTCCTCTATTTACAACCAACAAAAATAATTTATAAGTCACAAAGCAGCAGACAAGCTCCTACTCTGTTTCAAACACAATAATAAGTTCTAATCGCTTTAAGGTTAGTATAATTCCAAGCTTTCGATTCCATACATTTCTGACTAGGCTTTACTAGTAACCGTATGTAGTCGGCGTATTTCTTTCATGATCGCCTCTGTAGCCAGCTCCAAATCTTCTGAGCTCGCTCCCGCATAAGCAGTCAAATCCAGCGGCGCCCCATAAACGATTGTCATACGACGGAAAAGTGAATAAGTACCTACGATAGCTACTGGAACAACAGCTGCACCGGACTTCAATGCAAGACTTGCTGCGCCTTTTTTCCCCATGCCTCCAGCATTACTTCTTGTTCCTTCTGGAAAAACGCCAAGGATATTGCCGTCACGCAACAACTGCACAGCCAGTCGAATTGACTCTCTGCTAACACCGCCGCGCTTAACAGGGAATGCCCCTACTTTGGAAATGATCGTCCCAAGTACTGGGATATCAAACAACTCTGCCTTGGCCATGAAATGAACCTTCCGCCGCAGAGGTGAGCCTAAGAAAGGCGGATCCAAGTAGCTGGTATGATTACCACACAAAACAACAGCGCCTTGTGCTGGCACATTCTCCATCCCGATCGCTCGCATTCGGAAAAATACGGTAAAAATAAATCGAAATAAGGCTCTTCCGATGCGATATAGCATCTTATTTGCCACCTCCGACTTTGTCCTTGCAAAGTCCAAGGATTTCGTCCACAACTTCTTCAATCGTCATTGACGTACTGTCCATTAACACGGCATCATGCGCCCTACGCAGTGGTGATATTTCTCTCGCCTCGTCGAATTGATCGCGACGTGCGATATCCTGCTCCAATTCGGAAAGAGTCAGTGTATTCGTACCACTGTTTTCTAGTTCCTTGAATCGGCGCTCAGCACGTTCCTTCACACTCGCAGTTAAGAAAACCTTAATTTCTGCATCTGGCATGACATGCGTACCAATGTCACGGCCATCCATGACTACGCCTTTGGAAACGGTCATTTGCTTCTGCAAAGCTACTAACAAATGACGTACAGCACCATAGCTGGCAATTTGCGAAACATGTGTCGTTACTTCCGCTGAACGGATTGCTTTCGTCACATCAACACCATCTACGAATACTTGTTGTCCTTCATCTCCAGGGATGAGCTCAAGCTTCATGCGATTGGAGAGCGCAGCCACTTCTGTTTCTTGCTCAGGTAGCAGCCCTTCTTGCTGTACTTTCCATGTTACTGCTCGATACATGGCTCCTGTATCCACGTAAATGAAACCTAGTGCACCGGCAACTAACCGTGCAATGGTACTTTTACCGGCTCCAGCAGGACCATCTATGGCAATATTGAACTTATCCAAGCTGCTGTTCCTCCTAACAATACTTCACAGTACCTTACGTACAAAAAAGCAGGCACTTGCCTGCTAATTACTAGAAATTATACCACAGAACATGGTCATATGCAAAACTTGGGTTCATTCGTTCGCTGAATTCATGCGCCTAGGAGCGTTCTTTCATTGGATGTTCTGGCACGATATAAGGCTGCCCTTCCAGCGGCTCCACACGTGTGAAATGCTTACGAATATACGCATTTTGCAGCAACGCTTGTACACAAACTAGCAGAATAATAACAAAAATGACAGCTCTAATAATGAGCTTCTCTACTTTCGCCGAGAAGCGAATAAATAACTGCTCATACGATTCTGACTCTTGCTCCTTCGACATGAGACCACACTCCTGCTAGCTTCCAATATGCTTAGCAGTATGCCCGCAGTCGACTCCTCTCAATCCTTAACGCTTGCGAAAATCCATTTGTCTTTCGAAGCAAAAGCGTATCAACTTCTGTCGCTCTCGATCCGCAATTTCTGCGAATCGTATCATCACAAGTTGTTTGCCTGTCTCAGTAGCCTTCACTCGGACCACTTCACCTGTGAATGGAATATGTTCGATCGCGCCATTTTTGAAGGGAGCAAGCACCCAGCACGAAATAATCGCATTTAAACCGATTGGGATATGTCCATCACAAATAAATGAAATACCACCACCGCCAACATCATCCGTTAAGCCAATGAATTGAATTTGGTCGTTGAGCTTCACAGCGATCTCAAGTTCAGCCAAAACCCGTAAGAAATTCCTACGTTGTATTTGCGTTATTGCACTTAACTCAGGGAGTCGCAATTCAATTAAACGAATGACGTCTTCTGTGAATCCCGTGACCTCCGTGGTGAAATAGTGCTTTACACCGCCTTGTCCAAGGAAATGTGCGCTTATTTCATCCCCATGATACATTTTTTTCAAGCGTCCTGTTTTCTCATTCAGCGGGATTTCAATAATGATCGCGCTTTCTGTTACATCCGCAATTCGCGACTTATACTCGATTTTGGACTCATCTTCATCAATACTGTTCATTTGCATATGTAATATCTGGTTGACCTTAGGAAGCAATTTCCGCACCTCCGCGAAGTATTATGTCCTAATTATACCATGCCATCAACATTTAGATAGAAAAAAAAGAAACAGGCCATTAGCCTGCTTCTTCTCTACTAAGATTTTCCTTTTGCTGCTTCTACTTGATCCTGACGAATCGTCTCAATTTTCTCTTCCATGCCCACATCCCCATTGACATAAATCCGATAGATATTGTTATTCATCGTTCCGATAAATTCATGACACAGCACCTCTTCGTCCAGATCATTCTTGATGATTGCGAGAGATTCACCGGTCACTTTCATTTTGGAACTCAGCTGCTTACGAGCTTGCTCGGCAGTAATTTTGGGCTGACCAATTTTGCGATCTTTTTGCGAATAAATATAATTAGTAGCCTGCAGCCCTGTTACTTCAAGCGTATCCAAGGCAACTTTAACCGTTACTTGTTCGGGGTAAATGGTGACATTGTTTTCTTTCTTAGCAAAAAGAATTGTCGCCGTATTCTGATATTGATCATAGCTAATGGCACTTAAATCCTTATATTCATGTTGATCCAAGAATTCATTAGCTACATCTCTTGCTTGACGAAGATTAAACTTCGAGGATGGCACATCGCGCGACTTCATGAAATAAATGAGATGCCCGCCTTTTTTAGTAAAATCCATTTGTGTATCCGTTTTGGAAGCATCCCCGCTCGGAACCACAACACTAAAGCTTTGAAATTCGGGTGCATTTCCACCGTTTTCGATAACTTTAATGTTAGATGAATCTTGAACACCAAGGAATGCAATGGCCTTCTTTTTAATCTGATCAGCCGTCATCTCGTTCCCTGTCAACATTTTAACATCATTTTTGGAGAATACCGATAAGTTGCCTGTCCCCCAATTTAATTCATCATATCCACCTACTTGCTTATCCACAATCTTAAAACCATCGATGATCGCATTGTCATGCATTTGGTTCTCAGACACTAGAGCCGTCTCTACATCCATCCATCTTAAATTATTTGCAATGACTTTATCTTGTACGCCGCGAATTTCTTTCGTAATATCAGCAGAATGTGCGTAAAGCGTGTTTAACGTCTTCATTTCAGCTTCTGTTAAAGGTTGTTTCGTCATATCCCGTACCGACATCCGATAGGAGAAATTCGCCATATTCGCTAGAAAATCTTCTGTTTTATTAAAAGGCAGCAGCATCAGTGGCAATTGGGTGATATCGCTTTGTGCTTGACTGGTTAGACGCCAAACATTCACTAATCCTTTTCGATAGGAAGGCTCCGATGTTTCATTCACAGCCAATGTATTCCCTAACTCCGTATGTAGCTTATCCATGTGAAAGGACAAATCATGAAACGCCCGTTGGTACTGATTTTCAGCTTTAATTAAAATCGTATTCTTCTCTTGGTGCTCTAAATACCCCCATACAGAAGCCCCGATCAATGCCAGCAATAGAAATGGAAACATGACAATACTTAATCTTTTATACACAGAACTGCTCCTTTCATACCCAATCTTGCGCTTAGTTTTTACGCGAGGAGGCAGGTTTATACAAGATTGACACAAAATAAAAGCCTCACAGTCCTGTAAGGACGGAGGCGTTAAACACAAGTTCTATGCAAAAAAAGGCCTATTCGGAAGAATGGCCTTTCGCTAACTTTCGGTCTCTATTTCAAAATCGTGCTCATTACTGCATATACATTGCCGAAATCCAGTTTCAATTTTGTCTTTTTCCTTTTTGCCTCGTAAAACAAACTTCTCACCACATAATCGACATCGGATCTTCACTTTCACGCGCGTCGTTAATGACATGTATACCCTCCCGGTCTATCCCCATTCCATGTAATGGAGCTCACCAATTATACAGTCATTATACCCAATTCATCCCATTTTAATCTTCTCATCGACGGTCACAACGCGTAAGGGAGAGTGTGCATTCGCACGATCAACACGCCAAATCGAGCGTATCCACAGAAATGTCATCAGCGGAATCATAATCCACATCCAGCCTGTTTTGAAAATGAGCAAAATATAATCGAATGCACCATGCCACGCAATTGGAAGCAGAAGCGACATCCAGAGGTACCTGTTTTGCTTGTGAGGAACGAATTTCGCTTTGCCCATGTAATACCCCATCATCACACCAAATAAGGCATGACCCGAAACAGGCAGCAGTGCACGAAGCATTAGAGCTGAGAACGAAGAAGCATGTAAGAAGGCGTAAATGATATTCTCTAGGGTTGCGAAGCCGAGACTTACAGCCACCGCGTACACAATCCCATCATAGGGCTCATCGAAGGCTTCATGACGGAAAATCAGATGATACAATAATAACCACTTCAGAAACTCTTCAATGCCTCCAGATAGAAAAAAGGAAGTCATAATAGTGCCATTGCCGAATTCTTGGATAAATGCGTTCTGTAGAACCATCGTCGGATACACCAGGAGTACACCGAAGAGAAACATGCGAATCACTAGATGTATAGGTTCTGTTTCGTATCGATCCTTCAGATAAAAGTAGGCGAGCAACGAGAGACCTGGGGCTATGGCTGCCAGTAAAATAGGCACGATATGCAAAGTTCCAGCTCCCCTCTCTTTTTGAAATACATACCTCTATTATAGTCGTTCTTGTTTGACTTATCTACTTGTAACACATGACACCTTAGATGCGTATTATGGAAAACAAAACAAGCATCCTCAAAAACGGTTGTTTTTGGTAGATGCTTGTTTCATTGGACTGCATGAGGACGTGAGTCCTGCTTATTTGAAGTGACGGCAGAGCACCTTCACAGCATCATCAGCGATAATCGTCTTTCCGTATTCTTCGAGGACGGCTAACGTTATAGAAGAAGCTTCACCGAACTCAGATAGGACAGCGATTAGTGCTTGATACTTCGTCTCTTCAAGATCTACAGGCTCAAGCTGTAAAATATATTTCCCTTTGTACGAATACAGGGTACCGCCTTCCATCAGAAGGGGATTGATTACTTTGGATACACGCAGCAGATCTTCAAAATCACGGAAAGCATAGGAGATTAAATCGCTTTGTTCAAGCGTAACTTCCATTTCGTACACTTCTTCAGCTTCGTGATCGTCATATGCATCAGAACTTGCATACAAATCAAGCTTACCTCTGGTCACAATAACAACCATTCCTTGCGCTGGGAGTGCGAATACCTCAACAGCAAGCGGACCGGACGGGTCAAATCCGAGCTCCGAATAGGCTTGATCCATCATTTCACTAAACAACTCGTGCACTTTTGGAATTTCTCTCCACATGTCGTCTTTTTGAATTCCACGTTCAGTTAAGTCATCGAATGTTAGGAAAATCCGTATCTTATCCTGACTTAAGCGTTCTATTTTCATGATAGGATCCTCCTTTGAGCTCTCCACTAGGAAAGCTTGCATCGAAAGCATGGTCACCTTATTTCAATCAGAATATGTTAGAAAAATAAAAAGGTGAACCATTAATTAATAAATGGACATGCATCCATCTATTGTTTTCACCTATCATGTTAACACTAAATCTTCGCAATTGCACGCGCAAGTTATGTATAAAAAGAAAAAGCACAGCCGGCCCCGTGGGTATGCCAGACTGCGCTGCGAGCTTATTATTATTGAATTGTAGCGTTGCTTATTTTATTATCTTGCAGAATTTCGCTGACGGTTGCCTTCAAATGCGGGTCCTCTTTCACAATTTTCTCCACTTGATTCAAGCCATTTGTACTCGTCGAGGAGAAATTTCTGGCGGCAGATTCTCCAAAAGATTTGCTCGCGAACGTTTCTTTCGCCTTATCCATGACATTGCCCATCGATTGATTGGATGAGCTAAATGCTGAGAAGAGCATCGATTTACTTTTACGATTGAGATAAATGACCGCAGCCGCGCCTGCAATACCACCAAGCATAAATGTGCCTAATTTCATTGGATCTCCCTCCATGATAAGTAGTATGAAGCCTTCCTAGGTTGTGCGAGTTTAGAAGTGGGCATACGTCAAATCAGAAGGAAAACATAGGAGAATTGACATCTGCGAAATATGTATATACTTGTGGTACTATAAGGAATGACTACCATGTAAGGATCTGAGGAGAAGACATATGATGAAAAAGAAAGCAAGTACCTTGCTCCTGTCGGTGATGCTTTTGTTAGCTGCCTGCAGTTCAAATCAAACAGAAACGAGCCCTGCTGCCTCATCGAGCTTGGCCCCAACAACAGAAGCAACAGCTAGTCCAAGCCCAACTTCAAGTCCAACACCAACCGCGGCACTTACACCTACGCCGACTCCAACACCCGTTGCCCCCGAAGTCGTTCAGAAGACCTATCATATGAACAAGAATTATGATATTGTACCGAATGACCCGAATGGCAATAAGAAAGTCGTCCTGTTAACCTTTGATGATGGCCCGAAAGATCAGGCGATGAATCAATCTCTGATTGATATTCTAAACAAACACAAAGCGAAAGCAATCTTCTTCATGAACGGCTATCGCATTAAGCAAAAGCCAGAGCTCGTTAAGCTTGTTCATGAGAGTGGAAATATCATCGGCAATCACGCTTGGGATCATGAGAATCTGAAAGATATGGCGAATGAGAAGATTGATAAACAGGTGGATGATGTGCAACAAGCTGTGAAAGACATTATCGGGCAGTCCCCTCAGTTTTTCCGTCCCCCATTTGGTTCGGGCAACGATTATTTGAAAACAAAAATTAAAAACAACAAAATGCTTTATATGACATGGTCCAATGGTTCTCTAGATTGGGATATGACGAATAAAAACAATGATTCTAACAAAGTCATTGAGAATGTGTTGCAACAGCTTCACAATGGCAGCAACATCCTCATGCATGAACTCCCTTGGACCGTGAGCGCCCTCGATACGCTGCTTACGAAGCTGGAGGAAAAAGGCTATACTTTTGTTGATCCGAATGCGATCGAGCTTGAGATGCGCTAGAAACGAAAATAAGAGCCATACGGCTGCCACGAATCTTTCGTGCAAGCGTATGGCTCATTTTATGGTCTCATAACGAAGAATATTTAATCCCCCAAACAGTTAAACTCACCACCAACGCGATAAACAACCACAGCAGTGTCATATAAAAAAGATTCGTCCATTTACCTTGCTCTGAAGGATGTACGGCTCTACGCGGCGGTAAATAGGTCTCATCCTCCTGATTCTCCTCCACTCCAGGATTCGATCGTGAAGCTACTCTATCTCCTACACTCATGAAACTTGATCTTCCTCCTTGCTAAAACGAAGTATGCATCCCATCACCATATCAATCATAAAGTGAGCAATTATCGGTGTCCATAGGCTTCCCGTATGAAGGTAAATCCAACCTAAGCCATAGCTAATGCAGAAAACCATTCCTGTCATAAGCCAATGCTGAAGATACCGCACATGAATCGCAGCGAACAGAATACTAGTCCAGTAAGGCCCCCAAGCATGTTGAATCGCACCACGGAATAGGACTTCTTCACAGACAGATACGATAAATGAGATAAGTGCAATATGCCAAAGGGCTCTATTTCCAAAAATCATTTGATTAATGCCGCCGTCATCCGCAACTTCCTTGGGTACCCATCTTGAGATAAGCAAGTCCACACCAAGCACCACTACAGCAAATAAGCATCCCCAAATTACAACTTTCCATCCACCTTGAAAGGACAAGGCAGAAAGAATCTTAGAATTGCTCTGAAATATTAAGATGATTATTCCGATAATAAGCGTAAGCAGTTGTGTAAAGTAAAGATTTAGTAATAATGTCCTGTCATTCAGCTCACTAATGTCAACTTTCCCAATACGAAGGTTCTTGAAATCAAATTTTTTCAAAGGAAGTACCTCATTTCCTTATAATATTCCTTTTTAATGCTGATTGACCTATACTAAAACAAATATCAAAGACAACAAGGAGCTAGATTTATGGAGAAGCGTCTTACTCGCACTGATTATTTATTTGCCCTCATGTTTATCTTTATGCTGGTCTGTATCCTTGGCGCTTTTTTCTATGGGTTACGATTAGGACAAACGAAAGCGGATTTGAAGTATGATAAAATAATGAACGCTGGTAAAGCCGCCGCAGCCCCCGAAGTAGGCGCTTATGACCAACAAGTGCTAGTGTCATATTACCATACCATCTTTTTACCCTTTAGGGAATTTCAGAATAAATGGTTTGAATTGCTGAGTCAAATCGAGATGGATAATGCCGCCGTGGATGCTTCCGCTGTTCTGAAAGAGCTTAGTAAAATTGCTGCGGACAAATACAATACATTACAGAACAAAAATATGCCTGCGTCTTCACCACTGCTGGTTCAATCACACCAAGGTTATTTAAAGAGCTTAAAGCTTTTCACAGATGCATTAAATACGTATCAATCGAAAGCGAATGCCCAAAGCCATTCACAGTTGATTGATGCCATTCACAAAGACGCTTATTTTCTTGAAGCCAAGACGCAAGCTTTAACCGCTCAAAAAAATTATTTTGACTCCATTCTTGTTTGGAATGGCACACTGGATCCAGATATTGAATATTTCGATTCCAACAATACAGCCAATCTCGATCAGTGGCGATCGATGAATTTGAATGTGAAGAATGTTTATATTACTGCTAAATTATTGAAAAACAAAGCCTTCTCGCCATTTTATCCGCAGGATTTAACGATAAGAATTGACGAGTTCATTGCCTCAGGGCAAGCTAAGAAATTAAATGTAACCGATGTAAATCAAACGATGGAATTATTGCTAAGTACCAATGCGGTTCGAACAGGCGACTTTGTCAAAGGGAAATCAAAATGGTATACCAATGAGATGTTACCTCAATTACCCTTCTTTTCAGATGTAAATTAATAAAAGCTGAGAATGTGGTTGATAACCCGCATCCTCAGCTTTTTCAGTTTAGTCGTATTGGAAGCCGCGGAACATGGCAATGGCCGCCATTCCTCCATCAACATTGATGACGCGATCAAACCCATTCTCTTTCAAATATTCAGCTACACGCATACTGCGCACTCCATGTGCACATACAATATATATGTCTTCATCATCTGGAAGCTCCCCCATACGCAGCGGTATTTGCTGCATCGGAATAAGCTTTGCTTCTTCCATATGATAGTACTCCCACTCATGGGGTTCCCTTACATCAATAATTACACTATTGCCAAGCGATTTCTTTTCTATCTCTTGGAGAAAAATTTGCGGATAAATGCGATTGATTTCCATTTCCGTACACACTCCTGATTTTTTAAAATGAGATCTTAACATTCACTGTACCATACACGAAATATAGGCTCAAATATTAACAAAAACTCATTGCTTTCTTAACATTCATGCTATAAAATAAACGAAAAGCTTCTGAATGATTGTCAATCCGAACATTTATGACGTAAAAGTGAAAATCGTTCGACATGTATTGACACGATTTCGAACGCATGGTAATCTAGTAAAAATTCTATATCACAGTACAGCGTTGACGGAGCCAAGCAGGTAAAGTAGCTTTCAGAGAACCGATGGTAGGTGAGAATCGGTAGCGAACTATTGCGGAGCACTCCAGAGTTATTGCATTGAACTTTAGTAGATGCAATCGGGATAGGAACACGTTACAGTTCCAGGTCGCAAGACCAAATGAGGCTACCCATGCGAATGGGCAGCGAACTAGGGTGGTACCACGAAAGCAATCTCTCGTCCCTTTGGCTACAGGCTAACTGTCTGTGTCCGAGGGCTGGGAGTTTTTTTATGTTCAAATCTAAGGAGGAAACGAATTATGTTCAAAGTTCTAGTATCCGATCCAATTAGTGACATGGGAATTCAAATGCTTTATGATGCAACTGATGTTGAAGTGGTTAAGCAATCAGGTCTATCCGAAGACGAACTCATCGCAATCATCGGTGAGTACGATGCCCTCTTAGTTCGTAGCCAAACTAAAGTAACTGAGAAAATCATGACTGCCGGTACGAAGTTGAAAGTCATTGGCCGCGCCGGTGTTGGTGTTGATAATATTGATTTGGAAGCAGCGACTAAACGCGGAATTATCGTTATCAATGCACCTGACGGGAACACAATTGCAACTTGCGAGCTTACTTTCGCTATGATGATGGCAACAGCTCGTATGATTCCACAAGCGTACAAGAAAACGGTTGGCGGCGAGTGGGATCGTAAATTTATCGGCGTTGAGCTTCGTAACAAAACACTAGGTATTCTCGGAATGGGACGTATCGGTAGTGAAGTTGCGAAACGCGCAAAAGTATTCGGTATGGAAGTTATCGGTTACGATCCGTTCTTGACAGAAGAGCGCGCTGAGAAAATGGGTGTTAAGCTAGGAACTGTTAACGAGATCGCTGCTCAAGCTGATTTCATCACTGTTCATACACCACTTACGCCAGAAACGCGTCACCTGATTTCCAGAACACAATTCGAACTTATGAAACCAGGCATTCGCATCATCAACTGTGCGCGCGGCGGAATTATCGACGAGCTAGCATTAGTAGAAGCGATTGATCAAGGAATCGTTGCAGGAGCTGCTTTCGACGTATTCGAAGTTGAGCCGCCAGCAAAGGATCACCCGTTCTTAACGAATCCTAAAGTAATCGTAACGCCTCATCTTGGCGCTTCCACGATTGAAGCACAAGAAAACGTAGCGATCGATGTATCCGAGGAAGTTCTTCACATTCTTCGCAACGAGCCGTTCAAAAACGCAGTAAACATGCCGCCAGTTCCAGCAGATGTGCTTAACAAGCTGCAACCTTACTTCAGTCTTGGTGAGAAAATTGGTTCTGTTCTTGGTCAAATTGCCCAAGGTGCTGTTTCTGAAATCATCATTAACTATGCAGGTGATTTGATGGATGTTGATACAAGTCCGTTAAATCGTTATATCGTAAAAGGTATTTTCCAAAACCAATTAGAATCCATCAACATTATCAATGCGATGCATCTGGCTAAATCACGCGGTGTGAACATCGTCGTGCAAAAATCAAACGCATCCAACAGTTTCACTAACCTTGTTACTGTAACGGTTAAAACGAAACAAGAAGAGAAAACTCTTGCAGGTACATTACTTGCTGGCTTCGGTGAGCGTATCGTGCGTATTGATCAATACCCTGTTGACTTCGCTGCTGAAGGTAACTTGCTATTGATCTCTCACAACGATAAACCAGGTATTATCGGCCGCGTTGGTACATTGCTAGGAAGCAACCAAGTTAACATCGCGACAATGCAAGTGGGTCGTAAAGTAATCGGCGGATCCGCAATCATGGTTCTGACGATTGATAAAACAGCTCCTTCTGAAGTGTTGGCTGAATTGACAAAGCTTGATGAAATCGTGAATGTTCGTGCACTTACGCTCTAATAAGCACAAATTGTTTCACGAACAACAAGATTTTATCTGAATATTCTACACATGAAATAGGCGTTTGCTGAGTATTCCTAGCAAACGCCTATTTTTTGTGTCGAAATTCGCACAATTTTCTGTTTATTTGTGTTCACAAGGCAAGCAGATCGTAAACGTGCTGCCATGCCCCCATGAGCTTTGTACCGTTACCGTACCATGATGGGAATCAATGATATTCTTGACGATTGCAAGTCCAAGTCCAGTCCCCCCTGAGGATCCACGCGTACGCGCTTTGTCCGCCTTGTAGAACCGTTCAAATATGAAAGGCAAGTCTTCGGCAGGGATACCCTGTCCTTCGTCAGTAATCTCAATGCGGATCGCAGGCCGATCCTTCGAGAGGCATGCCTCCGCCTTCAAGGCAATCGCCCCGGCAGGCGTATGGCGGAACGCGTTGTCGAGCAGGTTCGTCAACACCTGCTCCAAGCGATCCTCATCCGCACGCCGCAGGATGAGCGGCTCTTCCGGCAGCGCCACGCTAAGCGCGATACCGCGCTCTTTGGCCAGCACCGCGAATTTGCGGTGCACCCGACGCACCAGGGAGTCGATCTCGACCTCCCTGAAGGAAAGCTCGAGATGGCCGGCCTCCATCCGCGCCAGATCGAGCAGGTCACGGACGAGGCGCCCCATACGGAGCGACTCATCGTGAATGACCTGCACCAGCTCCACGCGTTCCTCCGGCGTGGAGGGAATATCATCGAGCAGGGCTTCACTGTAGCCCTGCAGCATCGAGATCGGCGTACGCAGCTCGTGTGAGACGTTCGCCACGAAATCCTTGCGCAGCTTATCCAGCCGTTCCTCCTCCGTCACATCACGGAGGACAGCCACAGCGCCGCGCACCTGGTCTCGCGAGTAGAGTGGCGTCATAGCCACGGACCAGACGCCATTCTTTACATGAAGCTTCGTAGCAGCTTCTGCCGACTCATCGACAACCGCTTCAAAGAGCGGAATCAACGGCACAGGAATTGGCTTGGTGTTCGGATTGCTGTAGCTCATGAGTCCCCAATCGCCAAGTGCGGTATCCGGTTTTGGGAAACGTCTTGGCTCTCCCTCATCATCAGACCACTCAATTGTGCTCCACTCTTCTACGATCTTCTCCCCTTGTGGGTTGCTCAGCATAACAGATCCATTCACATCCAGGGTGATGACCGCATCGGTCATACTTCCAAGAATGCTTGATAAATGTTCTTTTTCCTGACTAAGGGCTTGAATGCTTTCCTGTACCTTTTCGCCCATGTGGTTAAACGTCTTGGCAAGCTCACCAATCTCATCTTTGGATAAAATAGGGACACGCCTTCCATATTCCCCATGTGTAATAAAATCAGCTGCTTTCTTCAATTGCTGCAACGGTCTCGTAATTTGTGAGAATAAGAAGAAGGCGAAGAAGGTCGTCATGAGAAAACCAACAATAGACACATAAATAAACAATCTTAACATATACGATTGCGTGGCTTCTAACGACTGCAGGGATTGATACAGCAATGTCGCCCCTACAATGCCGCCCTCCAAACTGAAAAGCGGAGCTGCCACTACGAGGTATTCCGCTCCTGCCTCAAAGCGGCCAGTGCCCGATTTATTGACTTGCTTATCGATGGTTTGGCCAGAAAATACAGGCTTCAATTCTTCTTGCGTGTAGAAATCAGAAACATGGAATTCGACTAACTGGCTCCCGCTAGTTCGTGGGATGACCATTTCCTTCATATCTGTAGAAATCACGAGCATTCTTGAATCTTGAAAGCTGAGCAGCTCATTACTTAGTTGATAAAATTGCTCATTGTACATGTGCGTCGTTGCTTCTTCCGAAAACTTGACTGCCATTTCTCTCATATTCTCGCGCTGATCCGTTGCTTGCGAGAAATAATTTCCCATATATTTGACAAGGAAAAAGCCTAGTATGAGCAAAACAACCCCAACTAGGCCAATAATCGTTAACCACAACTTCCCTACGACACTCCTGAAAATAAACACTTATTTAGGCACCTCTAGCTTGTAGCCTACACCCCACACGGTCGTAATCATCGCGGCAGCATCCGGGGATACTTTATTTAATTTTTCACGAAGTCTTTTTACATGTGTATCTACCGTACGTAAGTCACCAAAAAACTCGTAATTCCAAACATCCTTCAACAGCTCTTCTCGGGAGAACACCTTATCCGGAGATACGGCTAAGTAATGCAGCAATTCGTACTCTTTCGGTGTTAATGCAACTTCTTGACCACCCGCTGTCACACGATGTGCATCATGCTCGATAATCAGGTTCGGGAATACAATATTATTGCTGGAGCTTGCATCTTTAGATAGATAAGCAGTTGCTGACGAGCGGCGAAGGATCGCTTTCACCCGATATATCACTTCACGAGGCGAGAACGGTTTAACCACATAGTCATCCGCTCCCACTTCAAATCCACTCACACGATTCGTCTCTTCACCCTTCGCAGTCAGCATAATGACTGGTGTGGACTTCACTTGTCGAAGGCGTGCACACACTTCAATCCCATCGATGCCAGGCAGCATCACGTCGAGCAAGATTAAATCAAAGTCGGTTTCCGTCGCCATCCGCAAAGCGGTTTCTCCGTCCTCCGCTTCTTCAATGAGATATCCTTCTTTCTCTAAGTACATGCGCAGCAATCGGCGAATACGTTCTTCATCATCTACAACAAGTATACTAGGCTTCAATTCCACCTTCACGTCACATCCTCTTTTAATGTACGTACTTGATATTAAACACCAGCATAGGAATGCAGTCCTGCAATCACTAAGTTGACACCTACTAAGGTGAACATTACCACGATAAATCCAATAACCGTTAACCAAGCGGATTTCTTACCTTGCCACCCTTTTGAAAGACGAAGATGTAGGAATACAGCATAGAATAACCAAGTAATCAATGCCCATACTTCCTTGGGATCCCATCCCCAAAAGCGGCCCCAAGCCTCCTGAGCCCAAATCATCGCAAAGATCAGTGCACCCAGTGTAAAGATCGGATAACCAATCGCAATAGCACGATAACTGATTTCATCCAAATCTTCCGCATCCATCCCTTTTACAACAGGGCCAATCGCAGCTCCTAAAGGTTTGCGTGCAACTAAACGTGCCAACCAATAGAGGATTAAACCACCGAGAATAGACCAAATCACCGTGTTCAATTTACGCCCCGCACTTGCCCCTTCCATCCAGGATGGAGCTGTGAATAATGGCTCTGACATGCCTAAGAATGATTTCATCTCCACGACCTGCGTATCATACGGTTGTACAATTGGAGGCAATACATACGTTTCCGTTGTATGATTCGTTTCCTGCACACCTTGCGCATTGGTCACAATCACATCTTTGGAGAAGACTGCTTTGTAACCCGATCCGTTGAATGTAAAAATCGACGCAATAAATGCCACGAGCATAAGGATAAAGAATAGGGTTAGCTCAACACCCCTTTGTTCCTTTTTATCAGTCTTCGTCGTTCCTTGATAGTCGACAGCACGCAGCAAATACATCAAGCCGCCGGCAAAACCTACTGCAAAGAAAGCTTCTCCAGTTGCAGCCGTCGTCACGTGAATTTTAAGCCAGTAGCTCTGCAACGCAGGAATCAATGGCTGTACTTCACTTGGGAATACAGATGCATAAGCAATAATGATAAAACCAATCGGTAAGGCAAAGACCCCTAATACTGGTGTCCGATAAATGAGATATACGATCAAGAAGGCACACATGATCATCATCCCTAAGAAAGTCATAAATTCATACATATTGGAGGTAGGGATATGCCCCCCTTCTGCCCATCTTGTGAAGAAGAACGTCACATGACAAGCAAAACCAATAACCGACGTTATAAAAGCGACGAAGCCCCACTGCCTCGTGTGATCCTCGGGCTTCCGATTGCTCCATCTTTTACCGGTAATCGATAAGACGAACAGGAAGAATGCGAGCAAGTATACAAAAAAAGCGATGAGTAGAAAGGTGCTGCTGACAGAGTTTACATTCACCCCTGGTTTCCTCCATTTGCTAATGTTTTCGGCTGAACTTCTAAATCATTCTTATTTAATGCGGCGGCAACTTCATTGCGAAGTCCGAACCAGTTCTTGTTCGTGTGACCGCCGAGTGTAAGCTTACCCTCATCAATTCGAATCCAAATGCGTCGATGTTGCCAATAGAAGCCCATGATGACCCCAATCATAAAGATCGCGGAGCCAACCCAGATATACGGCATAGCTTTATCTACGCGGATATTCAAATAGGTCGTGTAATTGGCAAACTGAACGCCTTCCATAGAGCCCACTGCTATCTTCAACTTTTGGCTAATTGCACCGTTAATTGTATCTTGCGAGAACGTTTCCTTATCAATTTGTCTTGGGAAATATAGATAAGGTTCGCCTTTTTCCGCTAGCCCCGGTCCCGTAATGCTAAAAATAAAAGCAGGTGCTTTCGGTTCGTTCGATTTCGAGATCGGTTGCCCCTTCTCCATGCCAAACTCAGGGAAGAAGCCTTTTAACGTAAGCTTATACGGTCCTACTTGATAGGAATCCTTGGGATTATTCATAGGTAAATCAAAGCTGCCATAGGTCTCACCAGTTGTTGGGTTGCTCAACGTTGGTTTCACAGAGATCAGTAATGGCGTTGCTTTATAGTCAAACTGATAGGCTTGCAGACCCTTGTAATCCAATGGATGGTTCACAATGATGTTGGATTTATGGACTTCTTCCAGTACTGGCGCCTCTGACCCATCTTTGCAATTCGCTGTACAATGGTACAAGATGGCTTGTGTTTCATACGTTTTGGGCACAATCTGACCCTTCGATTTTATGCTTTCAGGCAGATCTTGCTCATCATACAACGTAAGTGTAAATTTCTCATTTTTGATGTAGTACGAAGTATGCGGGATAGGCTTAGTTTCGCCTTCGAGAATACCCATATATTGATCCATATGCCAACCAGGAATGCCTCGCATCAGCACACCGATGAGAAAGATAATGAGTCCAATGTGATTAATATAGGGACCCCAACGGCTAAAACGATATTTTTCAGCAAGAAGCGCTGAACCATCTGTATGTACGCGGTAATTTTTTTTGCGTAAAAGTGTACCTAACTTATTCGTCCATGCGATCTCATCCGTACCAGCAGGCAAGTCTGTTACGTAGGTAACATTTTGTCTAGTAAGGAAATTGATATGCTTACGTATTTGCTGCTTGGAAAGCGCCCGATATAACGGAAGAACACGATCCAGACTGCAAATGACAAGTGAGGTTCCAATCATGAATAGTAACGTGATGAACCACCAGGAACTGAAGGTATGAGAAAAACCTAGCGCGTGATAGATATTCCCTAACGTTCCGTAATTATCGCTGTAGTATTGGGTTGGATCCATGTCCAAAAATGTATTCTCTTGTGGAAAAATTGTCCCTACTGCCGAAGCTAGTGTTGTAATGAAAATAATCCATACGGCTATTTTGACCGAGGAGAAGAAATTCCAGACTTTATCGAGCAGAGAGGGATTGGATTTCTGAGAGCGTCGAGCCATGCCATCATAGCGCATTTCCAGAATATCTCTGCCATCGACATCGATCAACGGATTGCCACATGATTCACACAGCGTAGTCCCTGTGGGATTCTGATGACCGCAATCGCATTTGGTATTGTAGAACATGATGACCTCCTAAAAACATTGAGCCTGCGTGCGACATTTCTTTTACTACTTAAGATTTATTAACCAAGCTAGCCAAGGTCTCATCAATATAAGCCTCTTCCATTTGGCCAATTTTTTTCACAGCAATTTTGCCATCTGCCCCTATGAAAAAGGTGGTTGGATAGTCCATAACGCCGTACAACTTACGTACAACTTCATTGGCATCGAGCAGCACCGGCATATTTAGATTGTATTGTTCCATGAAACTCTGAACCGTTACTTTATTCTTGTCCACATTCACTTCCAAGAAAACGACACCTTGACTCTTCCACTTATCATATTGCTTCTGAAGATCAGGCATTTCCTCTTTACATGGTGGACAAAACGTGCCCCAGAAATTCACTAACACGACCTTCCCTTTGTAATCGGAAAGCTCATGCGTCTTACCATCTAACCCTACCAAGGAAAAGTTTGTAGCTTTCTCCCCTTGTTGCGGGTACTTCTTGCTTGCTGAAGCAGACAAATTTGTAATAATCGTAAACACACCAATAATGAGCACGATTGCAAATATCCCAATCTGTACCCACTTCTTATTACGACCCACTGTTAATCACCTTCGCTTTGTCGACAATGTTAGTTTTGAATATCGAATTATACCCTTATTATAACGAAAAGAAGGCCAATTCTTATTGGCCTTTTTGAACGTTATGTGTCCTTAGAGCTTCGTTCCTAAGCTCTTCAACCTCTTTGGGCGTCAAGTGACGATACTTCGCTCTTGGCAGACCTGTTAAGAAGATGGGACCAAATTTAATCCGCTTTAATTTGATAACTGGGAATGAAATCGCCTCAAACATCCGTCTAACTTGGCGGTTTCTTCCTTCATAAATTGTGATCTGAACGACTGACTCATTCTTCTCCATGTTCACATCCGCATACTCAACTTCTGCAGGAGCTGTCATCCCATCTTCTAACTGTATGCCCATTTTGAGCTTATCTAATAACGTGCCGTGTGGCACCCCTTTGACAGTCGCTTGATAGGTCTTCGGTACATGATGCTTAGGATGTGTCAATAAATGAGCAAACTCTCCGTCATTCGTTAGGATGAGTAAGCCTTCCGTATCATAATCCAATCGTCCGACCGGATATACACGCTCTCTGATCCCTGGCAAGAAATCAGTAACGACTTTTCGTCCTTCTGGATCTGTTGCACTCGTGATGACACCTTTGGGCTTATTTAAAATGACATAGATCTTCTTCTGTTGACCTATCGCACGTCCATCGACCCTAATTTCATCTTCTTCTGTATTCACTTTCACACCCAGCGTCGTGACGACTTCACCGTTCACTTGCACGCGTCCCGCTGTAATGATCTCTTCACATTTCCGGCGGGATGCAATCCCAGCTTCGGCTAATACTTTTTGCAGTCTTTCCATTATCCGCTTTCACCTCAAGCTAATGATAACGGACTTAACAGCAAATCTCAAGCGGCAACCCACATTAACTGACAGAAGGTGACAGAATGTTGACTTTGAGCGGCATCGTAGACACACATCTTTTTAAGAAAATACCAAATAACAAATAATAAGGGATGCAATGAAGCCCACCGCATCGGAAATTAATCCAACTTTAAGCGCATATCCGGCCTTGCGGATGCCAATTGCGCCAAAATAGACAGTAATCACATATAACGTCGTATCTGTGCTCCCTTGCACCGTTGATGCAATACGTCCAATCATCGAATCCGGTCCAAATTGTTCAATCAAATCAGTGGTAAAAGCCAACGAACCCGCTCCCGTGATCGGTCGCAAAATAGCTAAAGGCAGCACTTCCGTAGGCACGCCGATACTTTCGAAGAAAGGCCGCATCCAGCCGATCATCATGTCCATTGCACCAGAAGCGCGAAACACAGAGATCGCCACCATCATCCCCACTAAGTGCGGAATGATTTTGATCGCCGTGTCGAAGCCGTCCTTAGCTCCCTCTACAAATGATTCATAGACAGGTACTTTGCGATATGCGGCGTATAAGGGAATGAATACTATCATGATTGGGATTGCCCATGCCGAAATGAGCGAAACGAGTGCGTACATGCCGGTTCATCCTTTCAGCGGAGGGATAGGTGAGCGCGATCTACGATACCATCGATCTACGAAAATGGCCGCTGTTGTTGAGATGATAGTCGCAATGAGTGTAGTGCCTACGATTTCTGCTGGATTCATGGAATTGAAATTCATACGAATCGCAATAAGTGTTGTTGGAATTAGCGTGATACTCGACGTATTTAGTGCAAGCAGTGTAGCCATTGCCGTACTAGCTTCTTCCTTGTTAGGATTGAGCTTCTGCAGCTCCTGCATCGCTTTAATACCCATCGGTGTAGCTGCGTTGCCTAAACCTAGGATATTCGCACTCATGTTCGACATAATATAGCCAATTGCAGGGTGATTCTTAGGAACGCTTGGGAATAAGAAACGTACTGCAGGTTGAAGCAGTCTAGCTAGCTTTTGTAAAATACCCGCATCCTCGGCAATTCGCATCATGCCCATCCAGAATACCAATACACTAATTAATCCGAAACAGACCGTTACCCCATTCTTTGCCCCATCAAAAGCCGCTTGCGTAACCAATTCGATATCTCCATTAATCGCCGCGACGAGGAAACC
The DNA here is from genome assembly GCF_059692015.1 of Paenibacillus sp. J22P165. NCBI lineage: Bacteria > Bacillati > Bacillota > Bacilli > Caryophanales > Paenibacillaceae > Paenibacillus > Paenibacillus sp. J22P165. The sequence goes on from NZ_JCAUAP010000002.1 coordinate 396,305, forward strand.
AACGACGATAAAAAACAACCAAATCCAATTCACCATAGCTTAGCCTCCTTACAACGCGACTTTTGCCCTATACTTGCCACCGATCAATCCGCCCATTGGGAGCCAGATAGATTAAACAGTCCTTGTACAAGCATTCGGCAGATATACCCATACTTTGTTAGTATTGTTTCTTTATAAGGAAGGCTAGGTTGAAACGAAAACGTCGCTTTCTCCGGTACGGCTAACAACGGATTCGTCTTATCATAGATCGGAATCGTTTGGATCAACTTGTTCTTTAATAAGATCTGTAAAGAGCCGCGCTCCGCTAGACGATACTCTGTTGTCATCGGATCCACCGAAGTCACTTTGTGGGATAGGCTAGCATATTCACCTTCTGCAAGTGGATATTTAAAGGTTCGGCTTGCCACCCAAGGGGTTCCTTCGATCGCATCCCCTTTCTTCACTAACGTCTGCAGCGGGAAATTCGCAAAGCCGTACTGAAGCAATCTCGCGTGGTCTGCCCAGTCATCCCCATCATTCAAAGTAACAACGACAAGCTGCTGCCCGTCTCTAGTAGCTGAAGATACTAAGCAACGCTTTGCCAGCTTCGTATAACCCGTTTTTACACCGTCGGCTCCTTCGAACATGGAGAGCATCTTATTCTTGTTCAACCAGGAGTAATCCCATGTTTCGTTCGGATTAGGTACTTTCTTCAACTTCGTAGACACAATGTCTGCGAAAACACTATTTTTAAGTGCATAAGCTGTCAACTTCGCCATATCGTTCGGACTTGAGCGATGACCCTCACCTTCGTCCAGCCCTGATGGATTCGTGAAATGGGAATGATCCATCCCCAGCATTTGCGCTTTTTCATTCATCAAATAGACAAAGCCATCGACACTTCCACCGATATGCTCTGCAATTGCAGTAGCCGCATCATTGCCCGAACGCATCATGAGTCCATAGAGCATGTCATGAAGTCGCATTTCTTCCCCAAGCTTCAAATAAATTGAAGACCCTTCTTTCCCAAAAGCGTTCTTGCTGACTTTGACCATACTCCCCAGATCACCTTGCTCAATGGCAATGATCGCGGTCATAATTTTGGTCAAGCTGGCTATTCGCATAGGCGTGTCCCCTTTTTCACTATAAAGGACCCGACCTGACTCCACATCAACGAGCGAAGCACCAACAGCATTGGTATGAATGCTTGGCGGCGCGGCGTCTACATAAGACCATGGCGCGACTAATATTCCAATCAAGGCACAGCAAATGAAGAAGAACTGGTGTTTGGTTTTCATCGTTTTGGTTATCCTCCCACACGAGCGAACTTGTACACATGCTAGTTCGAATCGACAGATAAAACTTTGTACAAGTATATGCGGTTGGACGAGGGATATGTCCGAGAATTCGATGCTATCCCAAGGGAAGGGACAGATGAGCTAAAACAACAAAAAACCTGTTGAATAATCAACAGGCTAAACTTCCATATTCAATGTTGTATAGATTAGTAAGCTGTCCAACCCGCATCTGCCGTAACAACTGTACCATTCACAAAGCTAGCGTCGTCAGAAGCCAAGAATAAGGCTACCTTTGCGATTTCCTCAGGCTCACCAGCCCGTGGATTTAAGCCCATGCCAACCATCGCTCTTTCCATCCCGAACGGATTTGGCGCGGTAATGGTTGTCCCAATGTTCGTGCTTACACCACCAGGTGCAATCGCATTGCAGCGGATTCCTAGATTGGCATATTGAAACCCAACGTTTTTCGTAAAGCCAACGACCGCATGTTTGGAAGCCGTATAGGCTGCACCCGCTCTAGAGCCATTCAATCCTCCAGCAGAGGCAATATTCACAATGACACCACTTTTTCTTTCTGTAAAAATAGGAAGGACTTTACGTGTTGTTCTCATGACACCCGTCGTGTTGATTGCGAATACACGCTCCCACAGCTCGTCCGTTAAGTCCCCAGCGGGAACAAAATTATCCATGATTCCAGCATTATTTATTAAAATATCTACCGTGCCGTATTCCTTCACAGCCGTATCTATTAAAGCTTGTACGTCCTCTTCTTTCGCAACATTGGCGGCAACCGCAATGGCAGAACCACCTTTTTCTGCAATTCCCGCTACAACGGTTTGAGCCGCTTCTACCCGAAGATCCGAAACGACAACTTGCGCACCTTCCGTCGCAAACAACTCTGCGATTGCTTTCCCCATACCAGACGCTGCACCTGTAACAATAGCCACTTTTCCTGTAAGCTTCATATATAATTCCTCCAAATGAACCGTATTTTCGGTGCGAATTGAACATTGAAATGTGCCTATAGAACTTCTTACAATTGGAGTATAATAGAGGTTCAAGTTTGATACAATCAGTAAAAAACATGCTTTTGTTAGCTACTGTACAAAATGCTTTGATGTGTTCACTATCGTCAAAAAGGAATGAGCCGAAATGTCGGAAAACACTAAAAAAACGGATCGCCGCGTCGTAAGAAGCAAACTAGCTTTAAGGGAAGCACTGCTTTCGCTAATGGCTCAAAAACCGTTCTCCACCATTTCGATTACTGAAATTGTAGAATGTGCCAACTATAATCGAGGCACTTTTTATGCCAATTACGAAAGCAAAGAAGAACTGCTTGATGAAGTCATTGACAATTTGACCTTGCAATTACTTCAATCCTTCCGCGCCCCCTATGAACATGTAGAAGTGTTCCGCATCAATGAATTGACGGCCACCTCAGTCAAAATATTTGAACACTTTTATCAAAACGCTGCCATTTATACCGTCTTAACTAAAAGTGATGTTCTTCCTAAATTAAAAGAGAAGATGTTTACTGCCTTGAAAAAAATCACGCAAGAAGAACTTATCTATTCCGAACAAGATAGCGCTATTGATCAAGAGCTGCTTAGTATTTATGCGATACATGCGCTGCTCGGTCTAATTTTCCACTGGGTCGAAAGTGATTTTAAATATTCACCCGCATATATGCAGGATCAACTTATCCGATTGGTAAATTGGCGCCCAACGTCTGCCAAGACGGCAGTGAAAGGTGCAATTGATTAATGCTATGACAGGAATCATAAAGAAAAAAGCTGTCCACAAAGGACAGCTCATGATGACCAGATGCTACACAATAAAATTCTGATTCTCGACGTTGGTGACATTCGTTGAAGCGGCTGCCGCCGGTTTCGCTGACATCCCTTTAATCATACTTTGAATCTTGTCCACAACCTGCGGTGCAGAATCGATGAGTCGCTCCAGAATATGCGTTTGGTTATCTAGCGGCACGACCTTAACACCATTCTTACCCACGACTAGGAAAGCAATAGGTGTTATGGATACCCCGCCACCGCTACCGCCTCCGAAGGGCAACGCAACTTTGGCATTAAGTGCATCTCCGCGGTTCATTGACCCACTTTCGATTTCGATTTCAGAGTCAGTCACAAACTCACTGCCACCTGCCGCGAAACCAAATCCTACTTTGGAGATCGGCATAATGACACTTCCATCTGGCGTTTCGACCGGATCACCGACAATTGTGTTTACGTCGACCATTTCTTTTATATTTTCCATGGCGACTTTCATGAGGCCTTGAATCGGGTGTTCGGACATCTTCATATTCCTCCTTAGCGTTTTTCGCCATACATGCTGGCATCGAAAGCTCAAGCACAAGAACTCAAAAGAACAAATATGGTTCAGTTCTAGAGTGCCCCTAGTGGCATGGGGTTATGTACAACTCAACTCAGGATGCAGGTTTAAATCTAGCTCTGGCCTTCAGCGCGAACTGGATCCAGCTCCGAATGCCCCCTTTGACCTTAGCTGCTCGATACAATAACCGTATGCCTGCTATAACGGCAAACCATACACGGATGCGACCAGCAAACCGAAACTCCGTGGCAAATTGCTTCTCGTTATACTGTGGAATGACATCCACACGCGGCTTCGCAATCAGCTTCACATATCGAATTGTGAAGCCAAGCAGCGACGACTTAATCCCCCATACAGCACCTGTCGTAATCGCCGTTTCTGGCGCATCGCCTACTCCTACCCGTGTGATCCATTTCAGCTCCGTACACTCCACTTTGGCCAACGTTTGCTTCATCCAGCCATATAAATTCAACGTATGTACAAGGACATCTTTGGTTTCCTTGTAAAAGGTAATGACTTTATCTTTGGTAATATGCTCTCTCGTTTCATCTTTTAACTTGGCATCATGCTTCGTTACAGTTTCTGACTTAATTAAAATCCCTTGAGTGAAACCTTTGAATTGAATGATAGGGATCACATACCGATATCGCACGAGTCCAAACAGCCCCCGCATCTCTACGGAAAGCGTATCGTTATCTTTTACTCGGGAGAAATAAAACTCACCGCGCATAAAACTGCACAGTACAACGATACTGGCAATCAAAACAACCAAGACGGCCAATCCTACCCACAGCAACACTTACGCCTCCTCAGTCAAAATAAACCGGCATGTTAAAAACTCCACCTGCAGGAAAAGAACTTCTCGCAGGTGGAGTTAGTATGACCTCTAAGAGGAAATGAAATGCATGTTTGGATAAGCTTTAGTTCACGTTCACGATCTATTCCGAATGGTCGTCACTCACATCGTCCAGTGTTAATTGCTTCTGGTCTCCGCCTAAACGATCGAATAGCATGCGTGTTTCTTCCTCCAAGTCAAAATTACCTTGGAAGTTCGCTGAGTCTGGTAATTCTTGAATCGAGTTAAGACCGAAATATTCTAAGAATTGTTTGGATGTCCCATATAAGATAGGTCTTCCCACGGCGTCAGCTCGTCCAACCTCCGTAATTAAATCTTTACCCGTTAAGGTCGCGAGTGCACGATCACACTTAACGCCGCGGATCTCTTCGATCTCAACGCGCGTGATAGGCTGTTTATACGCAACGATGGACAATGTCTCTAAGGCAGCCTGAGAGAGCGAAGAACGAGACGGTGTATAAGCCAGTCGCTCAAAATAAGGAGCGTGCTCCGCCAATGTAGTCAGTTGGTATGCTCCCGCAACCTCTACGATTTGGACGCCGCGCCCTTTTCGTTTGAAATCCGTTCGCATATCTTTCAGCAAATCTTTAATCACATAAGCATCAAGCTCCATCACTTCAGCAAGTTGCTTGAGATCTAGACCTTCATCGCCAGAAGCGAAGAGAAGTCCTTCAATAATCGATTTCATCTGTTGGAAGTTGAGTGTCAAGATCGGATCCCTCCTCTTTGGCTTGAATGACGATATCTTCAAAAAGCTGGTTCTGGTAGCATGTAATTTTCTTCATTTTCATCAACTCAAGAATGGCTAGAAAAGTGACGACGATTTCTTCCCGCGTCATCTCATAATCGAATAGCTTAGAGAATAATAACTTACCACCTTTTATTTTAAGCAAATCAACAACCTCACGAATACGATCCTTTACCGAGATCTCATCGCGCCTAATTCGCGCTACGACGTTACGATTTGCAAGTTTCCGCAATGTTCGTTGAAAGGCAATTAGTAAATCAGCAACATCTAACCCTTCCACCGGATTCTCTTGAAGGTCCGGCAAATAAGACGTTAAATCCTCAGGTTCACGTGTGTATACGAGGCTGCGCTCTACCTCTTTGTCACGAAGCATATCCGCAATCGATTTATATTTCCGATATTCAATCAGCTTGGCAACAAGTTCTGCGCGCGGGTCTAAGGAGTCATCCATATCATCAAAATATTCGTCAAATTCAATGACAGGCGGCTTAGGTAACAGCATTTTGCTTTTGATGGAGAGCAGCGTGGCTGCCATAACTAGAAACTCACTTGTAATATCTAACTCTAGCTCCTGCATCGCTTGTACATACCCAAGGTATTGATCTGTAATTTCTTTGATCGGAATATTGTAAATGTCGAGTTCATTTTTATCAATCAGATGTAGCAATAGATCAAGGGGACCTTCAAATGCTTCTAACTTATACGTAACTTTCATGTCGTTCTTCCCCTTGTCATAGTGAATAAAGATGCATGATTACTTGTACAGCATATGGATAAATGCGACTGAGCGCTAATTGACCAATTGGGGTAACCATTAAAACGATTACAAGAATAAGTGCTTTTAATTCTTGTCTTGCCATCCAGCGCTGTTTCGGAGGAGAAACGAAGCCTCTCCAAATGTACCAGCCATCCAGTGGGTAGAGCGGCAGCATATGTATGAGTCCAATCATTAAATTAACAATCACACAATATTGTAAATACACGCGCCATTGTTCAATGACCATCGATTCAGCTGAAGAGCCGAGAAGAGATGGTAAATAAAAATATAACCACCAAAAAAACAGCACAAGAACGAGATTCGTCACAGGTCCCGCTAGGTAAACTAGGGTATGTGAGAGCCTTTTGTGCTTACGAAAATGGTTAGAATCAACCGGCATTTTCTTCGACCATCCATAGGGTCCGAATATAATCATCGCTAGCCCCAAGACATCTAAATGTGCCAAGGGGTTTAGCGATAATCTTTTGCTGTCTCGGGCTGTTCGATCCCCTAACCACCAAGCAATACCCGCATGAGCTGTATCATGCAGGGTCATGGCAATTAGGAAGGCAAACAGCCGAGGCAACAATGTTTCCAAATGGTAATAAGCCAGCATTACGAAGTGAATTGCTTCGTCAAATTCGCCATTTCAATTGCAGTTACGGCAGCTTCCCAGCCTTTGTTGCCTGCTTTCGTTCCTGCACGTTCAACAGCTTGCTCAATGGAATCGGTTGTTAATACACCGAAGATCGTAGGCACGCCAGTTTTCAAGTTAATCGCAGAAACACCTTTTGCTACTTCGCTGCACACATAATCAAAATGCGGCGTTGAACCACGAATAACAGCACCAAGGGTAATCACTGCGTCGTACTTACCGCTTTCCGCCATCTTTTGAGCGATAAGAGGAAGTTCAAATGCGCCAGGAACCCAAGCGATGTCAATCTCATTCTCATCCACACCATGACGTTTAAGCGCATCTTGTGCGCCGCCAAGCAGCTTGGAAGTAATGAATTCGTTGAAACGACCTACAACAATCCCATATTTTAAGTTTTGCGAAATTAAATGTCCCTCATAAATTGTAGCCATGATAAGAATCTCCTTTTCTGTTAAAGCGTATTAGTGGTTTGTGATGTGATCTATGTGATCAACTAGTAACTAAAATTAAATGCCTTTGCCGACATCGTTGAAATTCAGCATGTGGCCTAACTTCTGTTGTTTCGTTTGCAAATAACTCAGGTTATCCTTCTTGCTTTCCATCTGAATCGGAACACGCTCATCCACTTCGAGGCCATAGCCTTCCAAGCCCTTGATTTTGCGCGGATTATTCGTTAATAGGCGAAGCTTCGTAATACCAAGATCTTTTAAGATTTGAGCACCAATGCCATAATCACGAAGATCAGGAGCAAATCCAAGCTTAATATTCGCTTCTACCGTGTCTAATCCCTGCTCTTGAAGGACATAGGCTTTTAATTTATTGATTAAACCGATGCCGCGACCTTCCTGACGCATATATAATAATACACCATTGCCCTCTTCATCAATCTGTTTTAACGCAGCTTCTAGCTGTGGACCGCAATCACAACGGTGAGAGTGGAACACATCGCCTGTCAAACATTCGGAATGGACACGTACCAAAGTAGGCTTGGTCGGGTCAATCGTCCCTTTAACAAGAGCTACATGTTCTTTGTCATCCAATTGATTCGTATAAGCGATCGCTTTAAATGTACCAAAATCGGTAGGCAAATCTACTTCGACTTCACGTTTCACTAAATTTTCCTGGTGATTCCGATATTGAATCAAGTCTTGAATCGTAATGATACTCAATTCATGCTTCGCGGCAATTTCCATGAGATCAGGAACGCGAGCCATCGTGCCATCTTCTTTAATGACTTCACAAATCACACCCGCTGGGTAGGAATCACAAAGAATCGCAAGATCAATCGCTGCCTCTGTGTGACCCGCTCTACGGAGAACACCGCCTTTTTTGGCGATCAAAGGAAAAATGTGACCTGGTCGACGGAAATCCTGCGGTTTCGTCGTTGGATCAATCAAACCTTGAATCGTTCTAGAACGCTCATGGGCCGAAATTCCCGTGCTTGTATCTGTATGATCAACCGAGACCGTAAAAGCTGTACCATGATAATCCGTGTTACGCGCTACCATCGGCGGCAAATCAAGCTCCCTAGCTCTATCTTCAGTAATCGGTGTGCAGACAAGTCCACGTCCTTCTTTGATCATGAAGTTGATCACTTCTGGGGTCGTTTTATCTGCGAGGGCAATAAAATCGCCTTCGTTTTCCCGATCCTCATCATCCACAACAATAACTACTTTCCCTAATTTCAAATCTGTAAGGGCTTCTTCAATCGTGTTAAACCTAATAGGTTGTGTCATATACACCTCTCCTTACATAAAGCCATTATCTGCTAGAAAGCTTGCAGTCAGTGTGCTTTTCTTAGACTCCCCGCGAACAGAAGATTCCGCAGGACCAAATTTAAGCAGTCGTTCCATATATTTGCCGAGTACATCACATTCAATGTTGACTGTGTCTCCAGCTTTTTTGTCATGTAGAACGGTTTGCGCAAGGGTGTGCGGGATAATCGAAACAGATACATCATGTTCTGTGACATCTACAATCGTTAAACTAATGCCATCAATCGTGATCGAACCACCCGGAATCATATACCGGAAAATATGTGGATTCTCCGGCTCGAATCGATACACGACAGCATTCTCTTCCGGAGTTCGAGAAACAATGGTTGCTGTTGCATCTACATGCCCCTGTACGATGTGTCCGCCAAATCGACCATTCGCAGCCATCGCTCGCTCCAAATTCACACGCGCGCCCGATTGTAGCTTGCGAAGATTCGTCTTCCGATATGTCTCAGGCATGACATCAACGGAAAAAGAATCACTATCATAGGAGATAACTGTAAGACACACGCCATTAACCGCAATACTGTCTCCTAGATGAACATCTTCTAATATTTTTTTGGCGCCAATGGTTAGTACCATCGCTTGCCCACCACTATGAATGCGGCGCATGTGGCCGATTTCTTCAACAATGCCGGTAAACATGCCACTCCTCCATTCTCTAGCTCTTATACATCGGATAACCGGTCATGCAAATGTCCGGTCCGAATTGCTCGACTCGCAGTCGGTCGAGCGTAATAGCGTCATCCATCTTCGCGTAGCCGTCGAAGTGGATGTTTACAGGTGCTGCCCCGCCACCGCCGATAATTTTCGGCGCAAACATCAGTACCAGCTTATCAATCAGGCGCCGCTCCAGCATGGCGCCATTCAATCGGCCTCCACCCTCGAGGAGGATGGAGCCGATCTCGCGCTCGCCCAGCTGCTGCATGGCGAGCGTCAGATCCACCTGCGGGCCGTCCCCGCAGGTGAGGATCGTGATGCCGCGCGCTTCAAGCGCGGCACGCCGCTCCGCGGGCGCCTGTGCGCTTGCGAGCAGGATCGTCGGCTGACGATCCTGCTCGGTGAGCACGCGGGCGCCGAGCGGGACTCGCAGCTGCGAGTCCGCGATGATGCGTACCGGCTGCACAGCCGGTACGTCGCCTCGCGTGCTCAGCTGCGGGTCGTCGGCGATGATCGTCTGGACGCCGACGAGGATACCCTGATGCCGGTGGCGCAGGGTATGAACGAAAGCACGCGACGCTTCGGATGTAATCCACTTGCTGTCGCCGGTCTTGGACGCGATGCGGCCGTCCAGTGTGCTCGCCGTCTTCATCGTCACGAATGGCATGCGTGTGACAATGAATTTGTTGAACACTTCGTTCAACTTCGCGGAATCTTCACCAAGCAAGCCTACGCTGACTTCCAAACCATGTCCACGCAGTTTGGCTATGCCTGTGCCGGCAACTAATGGATTCGGATCTGTGACCGCGACAACGACCCGAGATACGCCAGCCTCGATGAGGCGGTCACTGCATGGCGGTGTTTTACCGTAATGACTGCATGGCTCAAGTGTCACATAAGCTGTGCTGCCTTTAGCTTCCTCACCTGCCATTCGCAACGCCAGCACCTCGGCATGGCCATGTCCACGTTGGAGATGTGCACCCATGCCAACAATGCGGCCCTCTTTAACAAGCACACAGCCTACAACAGGATTAATCCCGGTTTGACCGAGTGCGCTCTCTGCCATCTGTAACGCAAGTCTCATATAGGCTTCGTCGTTCAATAGCTGCATGGATGTTCACCGCCTTCTTACGCCATTTGAATCTAATGCAAAAAAGCCCCTTCCGCTTTCGGATGGGGGCCAGAGATTGTTTAGATAACACGAATAAACACCAGCTAATACGCCTGTTGCATTTTTGATCAAATCAAACAATACCGACGAGGAAGTCTTTTCAGACAGACCTGCCGAATTTTTGTTAATGTGAAAAAATGAACAAGCATGCTAGCGAATTGGCATTCGCATTTTCCTTCTCCCATCCAGACTATACTGTCGGTCCCGGAGTTACACCAGGTCAACCGTAGCGAAGCTGTTGTCAGATACCGCTAGCTTCACAACGGGTCACGGACTGATCGCAACCATCTACATGTGTGCGAATCACCGCCGGTGTGGAATTTCACCACGCCCCGAAGGTTTTGCATACTATAAAAGAAGTAGTAACTAACCTTAGCTACTTATTTTCTTTATTAAACAAAAATTTATCACTCACGCATGAAAATTGCAAGGCCTTTTTTCATTTTTTCTGATAAAACTTGTCGGAATTCATGGATTTGGAATTCATTATTGTTGATTTAACAATGAATTCACGGTTCTAACAAGGCAATATCTGAGCAAATTGTTCCATCTTCCCAATGAGGATTCGCATAGCCTGCGGGTGCATTCAGGTACGTCAACCAGGTCATGTCGAAGCCAGTTTTATTTTTGGCCGCTAAACAAGCATTTTGAGGGGCAACACCTCTGGACACTTCCGTTAAAAAATCTTTCCGTAGCAGTGCGAAGCGTTTGATCGTACGATCGAACTCGGCTTCCTTCACGGTATTTTTCCCACCTTGTACCCATTCACCTTCAAAAATAAAAGCATAATCTTGATACGACATAGCTTTCATCTCGGCGGCTTCCGAATAATCACGTATCGCTTGCTCTTGGTATCCGTGGGACTCAGCCCACATGCCACTTATCAATCGGTGATACGGTGAAGGTGATTGCGCATAGACACGCTCAGTCCGTTTGAGCTTATCTTCAACAATGGCATACGACTCCGTGAATTCCTGCTGCCAGGGTCCCGCTCCAACTGAAGCAATTAGCCCACCCGATAGCTGAATTCTCCTATCTCGAACTTCCGCCTTGGATACACTAGCTATCAGTGCTGTTCCCTCGTAAGTTTCAAGTTTTCCGGCTACCCACGAAGACACCATATATTCGGAAAAAGTGGTGTGCGCTCCGCTATGTATTGACAACCAAACTACCTCAGGTTTGCTATCACCTGTAAGGTCCTCAATAGTCATGACCTTCGCTCTGCCATTATTCTCAGATGAAAAATTCAAACTTTGGAGGGTGAACTGATTTTCCTTAAAATCAATAACAACCCCGTATGCTTTTCTTTCCTGGATCGCACCTGTTTGCTCATTTGTTATTTCCTCCACCAGCACAGTAACCCATTCATTCGAAAGGTCATCTTGATCTAAATCCTTTTGGATGACTTCTAACGGCTCTTTCTTGGAATCGTAGGATGATACTCGAGTTTCAAGCCATTCCTTCATATCACGAATAGGTTCATGTGTTTGACTAAGCTCTAATCGAAGCTGCTCAATCATAGGTCGCCTCACCGTTACTGAGGATTCTTTAGTTTCGTCTACCTCGGTGAGTATAGACATATGTTGCGGGCTTTGAACAGTGAACGTTGTCCGCTCTCTTCCTGTCCAAGATAATAAACAGAGCATAACGATCCCTATACCTGCTCCTACATACCTTAGCCAATAATGGTTCAAATCGACATCACCTTTCATACGTATTCCCTTTTTAAGTTTGACGTATCCATAAGGGAGTAGGTTCTGGTTGAGTCGGTATTTCGAAATCAGAGGAGTTGGACTAGGTGTATATGCGTTGGAAAATTACTGGGATAGGGTCCTTGTTACTGGCGTGCCTGATGACGGGGGGAGTTGAGCTAGTGATGTATTGAGTTGATTAGTTGAAAGTGCGCTAGGAGTTGAACTGCTAGGCAATCGCGTAGTTGAGTGGCTGTGGTGCTGCGTTGTTGAGGCGTTTACGCTCTCCTGATGTGTTGGTTTACAGAGTAGCTAAGTTTTTGGGGTTCAGGGTTCAGGGATACCACTTAACTGTAAAATATACAGCTATTCCTGATGAATTCTATCAATATTCCATTTAAACGGAAAAAGTACAGTTATTTCTTCTCAAAACGCTCTTTTCTGTAAAAATAGCTAAAAATAACAGCATGAAATCCATTAATTTGGCCTTTTATCGTAAAACCCAATGAATTAACTACAGAAAATCCATCTATTCACGTAAGGCTCTCTCTACAGAAAATCCATCTATCAACCATAGCCCTCTCTCTGCAGAACCCCATCTATTTGCCTATAGTCCCAATACAAAAAACTGCCCAGACCGAAGTCCGAGCAGTTTTGTTTGCTTGTTATTATACTTCTACTACTTCTACTTTTTCCATTTTGTCTTTGCCTTTGAAAGCATCAACAAGCTCCATACCTTTGGATACTTTACCGAACACTGTGTGTCCGCCATCCAAATGTGGTTGCGGTTGGTAAGCGATGTAGAATTGGCTTCCGCCTGTGTTGCGACCCGCATGTGCCATAGCTAGGGAGCCACGCTCATGTTTGTTTGGGTTGATTTCACAGTTGATTTGGTAACCAGGGCCACCAGTACCTGTTCCAGTTGGGCAACCACCTTGTGCTACGAATCCTGGAATAACGCGGTGAAAGACAAGTCCGTTGTAGAAACCAGAGTTTGCTAGTTTTTCAAAGTTAGCGACAGTGTTCGGTGCATCTTTCTCAAAAAGATCGATGATAACCTCTCCGCCACCTGCTAGTTGGATCTTTGCTTGTTTTGCCATTGTGTGGTTCACTCCTTTAGGAAATAATATCTTATTCTACTATGAATGAGAGCATTACACAAACAGCAGAAGGAACCCTTCTTAACGAAGGGGCCTCCTACTCGTCGTATAATGCAATTAGATCGTTTTGCTTACTTGTTTCATTCTCGCTGGAATCACGTCATTGCCCACGATTTGATCAAAGGATTCACGTTTCACGACAAGGTCACTTTGGCCGTCTTTGACGAAAACAACACCTGGTCTGCGAATACGATTATAATTACTAGCCATTGAGTAATTGTAAGCTCCTGTACTTGACACCGCTAGAATATCACCAGCCGCAACCTTCGGCAGATTCACATCCCAGATCAACATGTCGCCACTTTCACAGCATTTGCCGGCAATTGAAACAACCTCAACTGGCTGCTCAGTCGCACGATTAGCAAGTCCCGCTTCATAAACAGCATCGTAAAGCGCAGGACGCGGATTGTCAGTCATTCCGCCATCCACGGCGACATACTTGCGTACCCCAGGGATATCCTTTGTTGTACCGACCGTGTAAAGCGTCGTACCTGCATCACCAACGATGCTGCGGCCCGGCTCAACCCAAATCTCAGGAAGCGGGTAACCGTTGCTGCCGAAGTTCGTTTTGATAGCATCTGTAATCGCTTTGACGTATACAGCCACTGGAAGCGGTGTATCTTCGCTAACATAACGAATACCAAAGCCACCGCCAAGGTTAATTACCTTGAACGTGACGTCTAATTCTGCGCGCACATGAATGGCGAATTCAGCCATCTTCTCAGCCGCAATACGGAAACCTTCGACTTCGAAAATTTGCGAACCAATATGCGAATGAATACCCAATAGGTCTAGATTTGAAAGCTGTGCAACCTCTTCAATTGCGCGGAATGCGGAGCCGTTCCCCAAATCGAAACCGAATTTGGAATCTGTTTGACCCGTTGAAATATATTCATGCGTATGCGCCTCGACACCTGGCGTAATCCGCAATAAAATTTTCACTTTTTGGCGTTTCTCTGCTGCGATCGCATTTAACATTTGCAGCTCGATAAAGTTATCCACAACGAAACAGCCAATTTTGGCATCAATCGCCATTTCCATTTCCGAAATTGTTTTGTTATTACCGTGGAAGTGAATACGTTCAGCAGGGAACCCCGCTTGAAGCGCTGTATATAGCTCGCCATCGGATACAACGTCCAACGACATTCCTTCTTCTTCTACGATACGGCACATAGCCATTACGCAAAACGCTTTACTCGCATAGGCTACTTGAAACTTCAGTCCAGAAGCACTGAAAGCTTCAACGAACTCACGACAGCGCTGACGTACAAGTGACTCATCAAATACATAGAGAGGCGTGCCATATTCGGCAACCAACTTCGTCGTATCGACACCGCCAATTTCGAGGTGGCCTTGGTCATTTATTTTACTGGTACCATGTAAATACATAGCTATATTTTCCCCTCTCTACTTGAACCTTCCCTATGCCAAATTCCGCTAAAGAGGTCGCATACATACTAATAAAAGTACCATAGTGCACGCGTATTTGACAATACATGTGCCTAGAACAAACAAAAAAGGGCTGGAACATTCCAGCCCTTTCTACGCGCTATGATTTTGGTTGACGGGTACCATCAATTGGCTTGGTAATGCTAAGTCTTGTCTTGCTAGCGAGTACGGGACGACGCAGTAAGATTGAGAAAAAGCTCTTGGCATTAAATGGGATAAATGGCCACATATAAGGAGCGTCATAAGACTTCTTCGCAGCCAATAGGATGAGCCATAAGGTGGAGCCAATCACAAAGCCGGGAACTCCAAAAATAGACACCGTTATTAATAAGCCTAGCCTCACGATTCGATTGGCTAACCCTAATTCATAGCTTGGGGTAGCAAACATCCCGATGGAAGCGAGAGCTAGATAGAGGATGACTTCATTGATGAAGAGTCCTGTCTTTACCGCAATGTCTCCAACAAGGATTGCCGCCACCAAGCCCATCGCGGTTGCAAGCGGTGACGGGGTGTGTACCGCGGCCATTCGCATGAGGTCAATCCCAATATCCGCAATCAAAAATTGCAGGAGGAGCGGTAAGGTCCCTTCCTTCTGTGGTCCAAGGAATTCTAAGCCCGCTGGCTTTAAGGAAGGCTCCATCACCATCAGATACCAAAGTGGGAGCAAGAAGATGGACATCATAATCCCAGCAAACCGAACCCACCTTAAGTAGGTACCAATAAAAGGCGTATTTCGATATTCCTCTGCATGCTGGACATGATGGAAAAAGGTCGTCGGTAAGATCATGACGCTGGGTGAAGTATCCACAAACACACAGACATGACCTTCTAATAGATGCGCAGAAACTACGTCTGGCCGCTCTGAATAGCGCACCATGGGATATGGATTCCAGCCCTTATTTACGATCATTTCCTCTAATTGTTTCTCACCTAATGGTAGTCCATCAATCTCTACTTGTTTCATTTTATCTTTAATCGTTTGGACGAGGTTCGCATCCGCAATATCATTTATATATCCAATGCAGACATCTGTCTTGGTTCGCTTTCCGATTTGCATAATTTCTAATTTAAAACGCTCATCGCGAATGCGGCGTCTAACCAAGGTTACATTTGTTAAAAGGGTTTCTACAAAACCATCACGCGAACCTCTGACAACACGTTCTAAATCAGGTTCAGCAATAGATCGGATAGGAAAGGTTTTGGCATCAACGGCGATGGCCGTCGTTACTCCCTCGATAAAGAAGGCGGTCCCACCCATTAACACTTGTCCCACGATCTCAGACATTTTCGTATAATGCTTTACTTGAATATGTGGAATCAGTTTTTCGATGAAAGTTTCCAAGGTATGATGGGCCACTGCCTCACTATCTGCATAGGTCAGACGAGTGATAATGTCCGTCAATACCGTATCTTTGGCGAATCCGTTGCAGTAAAAGATGCCAACGCGTTTAGAGCCAAATACCATCTCTCTCATCACAAGATCAAAGCTTCGATTCAATCCGACCCGCTCTTCCAAGACACGCTGCACATCATGAAGATTCTTCGGAATATCTTCTTCAATCTTCAATTGTTTTTCTTCTGGCGTCATATTCGTAATCGGATTATAAGCAGATAGATTCCCTTCGGCATCAACGGCGAGTGGTTCATCATGATGATCCCGCTTCATTTCTTCCTGAGATTCTTCTGCGTTTCCTTCTTCACTAGATGGACCATTTTTGACAATAAATTTCATTGGTGTGCCACCTTCCTCCGCCCGTTAATAAAATATCCATTCAAATAAGGAGCCAACTACTTTACCGAGAATCATAGCCATTAGTAACATGATTCGGTAGGAATCCATCCCTACTCGTTTGGCCAATATCGGCAGAACATTGACGATTTCAGTCAGTGCTGCGGCAAGTAAGCCTACGAAACAGCCTGCAAATAAGCCAAACAGCGCAGCTCCCATAGGAAATAAGTGCATATGCAAGTCACTGAAATCCACCCAAGTAAACCCTAATGAACCAAGAACAACTGCTGCTTCATAAGCGCGGATTTTGTTAAAGGACCGAGTGATTTGTGCCAATCTAGGAATGATATCCAGCACAACTAAGAAGGCAACCATTCCACTGCCAACCGTAATTCCTCCAGCTAACCCGATAAAAGCAGCAAGGAAAGCCTCCCCAAGCAGCCTAATCACTTCGATTCACCTTCATCATGGATTTTTGAATATTCTTCTGTTATCACATAATGATTAATGTTTTCTTGATACATAAACATTTCAACTTCGAGTGGACTCGGCTCTTCATTAAATTTCTTCTTAAACAAGTGATTAAAGAAGAGAACCATCCCTACTCCGATACCAATCGAATAGGGGATTTGCAAAATAAGCGGATGTTCCACCTTTTTACCCGTCATCAACTCATAAATACGCTGATGAACGTCTAGCATCGAAACATCTGCATGGAAATTCATAATAGCCAGTCCTGAACCAATAAATAAAAGCAACCATACGATTCCGATAAGAAGCGGATTTGCTTTCTTATTATCGGTGTATATTTCTAACAGCACATGTGGTTCACCAAAATGTTCAACCTGCAGCTCTGGAAAACGTTTCTTCACTTTACGAATGATCAAAAGCATATCGATAAGCACCCGATTCCCGTCCTCTTGCTGGGGTTGATGAATGACCAATTCGTTCAGGGCTTGTTCATATTCAGGTTCCACAAATAGCTGTGCAATATGGTGCAGTCTCACGATATGACCTTTACGTACACGCGCTTTGCGGCGAAGTCGAATGTACAAATATTTGTTAACTGCCTGGACCATGGTTCACCCCTCTCAGAGCTTAACAATGACAATTCTGGCTGCAGTCGTCCATGTATAGAAATAGTATGCAAAATCTTTCCTTCGCGTAATCAATTCGAGATCTGGTAAATTCTCCATGCATAAAGTCCGATTTGGCAACGCATGTTAAATAGGGAATACGATTACTTATTCCATATAAAGAAGGTGATAACATGGCAAAATTCGCGCTAACACTCGTCATCATTGGTGCGCTGAATTGGCTTCTAGTTGGGCTTTTCGAATGGGATTTAGTTTCTGCCTTACTGGGAGGGGATTCACATCGTGAATCTTCAGGGTTAAGTCGTATCGTCTATTCCCTCGTAGGCTTATGCGGGATTTACTGCGTAAGATTTTATACCGTTGACCGTTATTCGGCTCGGTAGATTAGAATTCGGTGTACAGGGTACAAGCCGCTCTTCGCCCATGAGAAACTCTTGGGAAATTAGCGGCTAACTGTCTATACACGTAAAAACCGTCCTCCCTAAGGAGCACGGTTTATTCATTCCCTTGTAGGGGAGGTTATTGCGCAATCTGATCTTTAATCGATTGCAAAATCTTTTTCTCCAAACGCGATACCTGCACTTGCGATATGCCAAGCCTGCTAGCGACCTCAGATTGCGTCTGATCACGGAAATATCGGAGATAGACAATGAGTCGTTCTCGCTCAGAAAGCGTCCCGATCGCCTCGTTCAAGGCTAACTTCTCAAACCATTTCTCCCCGGATTCATCCGATATTTGGTCCATGAGCGTAATGGGATCACCATCATTCTCAAACACAGTCTCATGAATTGACGAAAGCGGTTTATTCGCTTCTTGCGCGAAAACAACCTCCTCCGGCGTTATCATAAGCTCCTCAGCAACCTCTTTAATGGTCGGCAACCTGCCTAAACGTTTCGAAAGCTCATCTTTTGTCTTACGAATTTTGTTCGCTAGCTCCTTGAGAGAGCGGCTTACCTTTAATGTGCCATCATCCCGCAAGAAACGCTGGATCTCCCCGATAATCATCGGTACGGCATAAGTTGAGAATTTGACATCATACGATAGATCGAATTTGTCCACGGACTTAAGAAGTCCAATGCACCCGATCTGGAACAAGTCTTCGGCTTCGTACCCACGGTTCAAAAAGCGCTGAACCACGGACCACACCAAGCGGATATTGCAGCTGACAAGTGTTTCTCTAGCGAGTCCATCTCCGGATTGGCTGAGGGCGATTAACCGTTTGACTTCCGAATCGTCTAAATAACTATGAGAAGCATGCTTCAGATCAACATCCATAGATCCTACCCCTAATTGTATAAAGCTTTTTTAGATTCAATTCGCTTCAACATGTTTATTTTCGTTCCGATTCCTACGGCCGTCACAACTTCCACTTCGTCCATGAAATTTTCCATAATGGTAAACCCCATTCCAGAACGTTCGAGTTCTGGTTTCGACGTGTACAGGGGCTCCTTCGCTTGCTCAAGATCAGCAATACCTTCACCCTTGTCTTCAATCGTTAACCGAATGATGTCATCATCAATTTCAGCTGAAATGGTAATGACACCATCCGTTTTATTGTTATAACCATGTATAATCGAATTCGTTACGGCTTCTGACACAACCGTTTTGATATCCGTCAGTTCATCTAAAGTTGGATCTAATTGTGAAACGAATGCAGCAACAGCTACTCGCGCGAAGGCTTCATTCTCTGAACGACTGGCAAACTGCAACGTCATAAAGTTACGTTCACTCATAAAGCAACCTCCAAACTGGACATTGCGTTACGCTCGTTATCTTGAATCGATACGATCTTAAACATACCCGAAAGCTCGAACAAACGATAAACGGCCGGTGAAACGTCACAGACGACCATTTTGCCGCCTTTGCTCGTGATTTGCTTGTAACGACCAAGAATGACGCCAAGCCCTGAGCTATCCATGAAGGAGAGATCTTTCAAACTAAGAATTAAGTGGTGCGTCTGCTCCTTGGCAATCGCATCCTCCATCCTCGCCTTCACACTATCTGCTGCATGATGATCTAACTCGCCTTTCAATCTTACAATCAGCGCTCTTCTACCTTGCTCAAACTCGATTTGCAGGCCCAATATGTTCACTCCCTTCAGGTCATGAACACTAGTTTCTACAAGGCTTCTTGTATTTCCTGCCCTCCGACAAAACTAGAAGAAAACCGCTAAAAGTAGGCAAAATAATCGTCTAATAGCTAATCAGTGTGAAAAAGATTCGAGGTTGTCCGCTTGAATAGCTTCCACCAAGAGGCTTTATCTACGGCTTGAGGAGACTCTAACGGGTACTCTGCCAAGACAGTATCTCCGTTGTACACCATAATTTTACCAATCGGCTGACCTTCGCTTACAGGAGCTCTCAAGCTAGGGTCTAATTGCAATTCATGTCGGATATTCGCCGTATCCGTCCCTTTTTTCATTAAGATACTGTAGTTTTGCTTCGCAACTAAAGGAACTGTGGATACTTGCCCTTTATTTATCGTAAACTGCCCCAAGCTATCGCCAGTTCTGAATAAAGGGTAATTCGTATATTGGGCAAAGGCATAATCAAACAATTTCGTCACTTCGGCGTTCCGCGTTTTGGTATTAGGTTCACCTAACACGACAGCCACGACCCTTAAATTGTCTCTTTTCGCTGTTGCAGACAAACAGAATTTAGCTTCGCTGGTGTAACCCGTTTTCAAGCCATCAGCACCACTATAGAAGCGCACAAGTTTATTGGTATTCACTAGCCAAAATGGCTTAGGTGAATCTTTGCGTAAATAATCTTGGTAAGCACCAGTAAAATTCGTAATCCCTTCGTGCTTCAGCAGCTCTCTCGACATAACGGCAATATCATTAGCCGTCGTATAGTGATTCGCAACCGGCAGTCCATTACAGTTCGAGAAATGCGTATTCTTCATACCAAGCTGCCCTGCACGCTCATTCATCATGGCCACAAAATTTTCTTCTGAGCCAGCAATCTTCTCAGCCATGGCTACTGAAGCATCATTACCAGATGCCATAGCGATACCCTTCAGCATTTCCTGAACAGACATTTGTTCACCAGGTTCTAAGAAAATTTGTGAGCCGCCCATGGAAGCTGCATATTCACTAACACTGACTTTTTCATCCATTTTGATGGTGCCTTTGTCGATCGCTTCCATAATCAGCAGCATCGTCATAATTTTTGTAATACTCGCCGGAGGAAGCTTCGCGTCCTTATTTTTCTCGGCAATGACCGTACCGGTATCCGCATCCATCAGAACAGCAGATAACGCATTTGGCGTTAGATCCACTGGCTGTACCTTGGTTTCCGCCGCATAAATCGCCGGCAGGACCAGCATCACACCTAGTTGTAAACAAATAAAACTGATTAGCCCTTTTTTTCGCATAGCAATTGTACCCCTCCTGAGATGTATGAAGTGAAAGTTTGGCATTTTGCAGCATGAATGACTGCTAATCAGTGTTGACGAATTCCCTCTAAATTATTCCATGAGGGTGAAAATAAGCCATAATGACAAAAAGCACCTTCCCGTAGGAAAGTGCTCTCTCGCAACGCTAACTATTCAATGACATCATAAATCAATTGCTTCTGTGCTGGCTGTGTTGAGGTAATCTGATATGCATTAAGAATCATAGCTTCAACCTCAGTCACATCTAATCGGTTCGCATGAATGGTACAAATGGATTCTCCCACCTGAACGGCATCACCAATTTTCTTATTCAACGTGAGCCCAACCGCATAATCGATCAAATCTTCCTTCTTTGCCCGACCCGCGCCTAACAGCATAGCCGCAATTCCGATATTCTCAGCTTGAATTTCGTTGATGAAGCCAGCTTGCTGTGCGTTAACCTCAATATGATAAGCGGCCGTTGGCAATAACTCTGGCTGATCAACAACGCGTGCGTCACCGCCTTGGCTGGCGATAAATCGCTTGAACGTATCTAATGCCTTACCCTTCGTGATGATGTCACGAACAGCTTCCTGTGCTTCCTCGAAGGAGGTAAACACCTTGCCTAGGACTGTCATGTAAGCTGCTACGGAAATTGCAACTTCCGTTAGCTCCGCATCACCTGTTCCGCGAAGCACATCGATAGACTCTCGAATTTCATTCGCATTACCGATTTCTCGGCCAAGCGGCTGATCCATATCCGTAATCATCGCGATGGTTTTCCGATTCAAGCGAGTTCCGATATCCACCATCGTACGTGCAAGAACGCGCGCATCCTCCACCGTTTTCATGAAAGCGCCCGAGCCTATTTTCACATCCAAAACAATCGCTTCTGCGCCAGAGGCAATTTTCTTACTCATGATGGAGCTGGCGATCAAAGGAATACTATCGACCGTTGCAGTCACATCGCGCAAAGCATAGATTTTCTTATCTGCGGGTGCTAAATTACCGCTCTGACCAACAATCGCAATTTTGTTCGTGTTCACCGCTTCGATAAAAGCTTCCTTCGATAATTCGATCTGAAAGCCTGGGATAGACTCCAGTTTATCTAAAGTCCCCCCAGTATGTCCTAAGCCTCTTCCTGACATTTTGGCCACAGGAATACCCAACGAAGCGACAACTGGCCCTACGATAAGGCTTACTTTATCACCCACACCACCTGTAGAGTGTTTATCGACCTTCACACCAGCAATCTCTGACAGATCAATCATTTCACCTGATCCCGCCATAGCCAATGTAAGAAAGGATGTTTCTTCATCCGTCATACCATTCAAGAACGTCGCCATTAGGAAAGCAGACATCTGATAATCCGGGATCTGCCCAGCCGTGTAGTCCGTAATGATAAACGTAATTTCTTGTTCAGTTAACGCTTCACCAACGCGTTTTTTATGTATTAAATCAACCATTCTCATGAAGAATACCTCCTTTAAATACCATCTTACCTCACATTTAGGAAAATGGAAAAAAGGGAGCTAATAAGCCCCCTCTTATCTGTCATCTATAAAGATTATTGTACAATTAGTTTGGATTTCATTTTGGCATGTCCTTCGCCGCAAGGAAGAACACAATCAATTTCATATGTACCTGGTTTGTCAAACGTAATTTCCTTCGAAGGGTTTTCTTTATCGAGTTTGATATCTAACCCAACAATTTCAACCGCATGTACGCCTTCTTTTAAAGATAAAGATACTTTTGTAGGCTCACCTTTTTTGATTGTGTACTCTGGCGTATCAAACTGCCAGTTTGAAGCAACCAATTTCAGCTGTTGCATTTTACCAGCGGCAGCCTCGGCTTCCTGTGCCTCTTGGCGATCAGAAATATCTTGAAAGAGGACTCCCAGCCCCAATGCGCCCGCAAGTATAAATAATACAAAGAAAATCCACTTTTGCATGCATATCCCCCTCATCGTGTGTTCACTTCATCTATTCTACCTAACATCAGAGAATAATCCCATATCTACTACGTGGCAAAACTTTGACTATTTCGTGACGAATTTGTGAACTGAACTCCATCTTACTATTGCCCATTCACGTGTAAATTACACACGATTCCAGCGATCACTAATTTTGAAGCCACCTGTGTTACCCAGCGGTTTCGATTCAGGTTGCTTCATACGCTGCTGTATGGTTCCACTCTCTGAAAGCTTCCTAATCTCACGAGTAATACGGGTACTGCAACTTACACACAGCTTATGTTCACGAATTGCTTCCGCACAGGAAGCACATTGATAACTCAAATTCGGATAATCAGCAAGATGTAACTTGCCTTCTTTCATCCAAACTTGTAATTGCATATTGGAAACACCTGTAGCAGCACAAACCTGCTCATTGGATGAACGGTAATTTCTACGGAGATAATCCACACAATCCTTCAATTGATCGTTCATGCTCGTGCTGCAATCCATGCATTGGTTGCGTATATTTCTCTGAAACACTCTCCCGCAGCGCGGGCAATTGGCCACCATGAGTTGTTGAGGAACTGCCATGCTCCAACACATCCTTCTATGGAATAGGTAATCTATCTCAGATAGTCCACCATCGAATATAGTTCTAATTAACTACATTCTACCATGTGCCCGGCACAAAAGGATAGGTCTTAAGATGCTCTTTTCCACAAAAAACCATGATTCATCTAATCCAATTTATCCCAATTGCACTTCGCGAACGAATGCTTTTACCAATGCAATAAATTTAGGCTTCGTCCGATTGGCAACAGCCACAACCTGTTCATGCGTCAAAGGCTCAAGTTCTTCACCAATTGCCATATCTGTAATGCAGGAAATGCCAAGTACCTTAAGTCCTGCATGACGTGCTGCAATCACTTCACCTACCGTAGACATACCGATCGCGTCGCCGCCAATACGTGCCAGCATCGTCAATTCTGCAGGTGTGCAATAGGTAGGACCCGTAATTCCAGCATAAACACCCTCTTGCAGTTGCAGCGGAGTACCGTCCTCTCCTACTACAGAAGCTGCTAGCTTACGAGCAAGACTGCGGTATTCACGATTGTACGCTTCGGACATATCCGGGAAACGAACGCCTAGCTCTGCATGGTTCGGCCCAATCAGTGGATTGTCACCTGTCATGTTAATATGATCACTAATCAACATCAAATCACCCGCATGGAAAGAACGATTCATCCCGCCGCACGCGTTCGTCATTACCACGGTTTGTACCCCAATAGCTTTCATTACGTACACGGGGAACACAACTTTTTTCATATCGTAGCCTTCATAATAATGAAAACGACCTTGCATCACGATAACTTGTTTACCTTCTAGGGTACCAACAACAAATCGACCTTCATGCCCCTCAACAGTCGATACAGGGAAATGTGGAACCTCACTATAATCAATTGCAATTGGCTGCTCAACTTGATTCGCCATATCACCAAGGCCAGAACCTAGAACTAGTCCAATGGAAGGTGATACGCTGCCTAGACGCGATTGTATGAAGCTTGCAGCCTCGTTAATTTTTTGTATGTAAGACAATGTCATGATAATCTCCTTTTCTGCTTAGAGCGCCTCGATAATGCCTAGGACTAGCTTTAAGAACTTCGGTTTAACCTTCTCAGTCGTCTCCATAACTTCAGCATGGGATAACGGTTGATCCAGAATTCCCGAGGCCATATTGGAAATACAAGAGAAGCCAAGCACTTCAATGCCCGCGTGACGAGCGACAATTACCTCAGGAACGGTTGACATCCCTACGGAGTCACCACCCAAAGTACGGAACATGCGAATTTCAGCAGGTGTTTCATAGTTAGGACCAAGCAGCCCCACATAGACCCCTTCTTGCAGTTTAAAATCCTGTGTAGCCGCTACATCATGCGCTAACTTGCGCAGACGCTTGCTGTACGCTTCGGACATATCCGGGAAGCGAACACCTAGGGCTGAATCATTCGGTCCAATCAACGGATTGCGGAACGTCATATTCAAATGATCGCTGATGACCATAAGATCGCCAACTTGGTAAGTTTCATTAATCCCGCCTGCAGCATTGGTAACGATTAGTGTCTCCACGCCAAGCTCTTTCATGACACGTACAGGGAATGAGACCGTTTCCGCTCCATAACCTTCATAGGCATGAAAGCGTCCTTTCATCATAAGCACTTGTTTACCCTTAATGGATCCAACAACTAGCTCCCCCGCGTGTCCTTCAACAGTAGAGACCGGGAAATGCGGAATCCGGGAGTAATCAATGACGATAGGCTGCTCAATCAAATCCGCGAGAACACCTAAACCTGAACCGAGAATAAGACCAATTTGCGGTGTAATATTCGTTTCCTTTTTAATAAATGCTGCTGCTTCTTGAATTTCTTGAATCATCGACGTATTTGACATGTCATCATGCCTCCTCAACAAATTTAAACTGCTTCTTATTTCAAAAGGTGCAGGAAGCTCTCACCATGCTCGGTTGGTTGTACGCCAAAGTTCTCAGCGATCGTTGCTCCCAAATCAGCGAATGTCCCCCGTATTCCTAAGGAAACAGGCGATTGGAAGCTTGGGCTATACAGTAAAATCGGCACATACTCGCGTGTGTGATCCGTCCCTGCATGCACAGGGTCATTCCCGTGGTCCGCTGTTAATATGAGCAGATCCTTGGGACCAAGCCCCGCCTTCAGCTGCGGCACATAGGCATCAAACTCCTCTAGAGCTCGTCCATACCCTTCTGGATCACGTCGGTGACCATATAAGGAATCGAAATCTACGAGGTTTGTGAAAGCAAGTCCTTTGAACGATGTTCCCAATACGTCGATCGTCTGCTGAATGCCATCCAAATTACTTTTCGTGGAAGTTGCTTTGGTTACGCCTTCGCCGTCAAAGATATCATTAATTTTGCCAATAGCGATGACATCCCATCCTGCGTCCTTCAATTGATTCATCACGGTAGGCGCGGGTGGCTTAACCGCATAATCATGGCGATTCGGTGTACGTTTGAATGCCCCTGGGGTACCCAGATAAGGTCTAGCTATGACGCGTCCTACTGCAAATTCATCTTGCATCGTTAATCGTCTAGCTACTTCGCATGCGCGATATAACTCATCTAACGGGATGATCTCTTCATGTGCAGCCAATTGAAACACACTATCGGCAGACGTGTAGACAATCCATGCTCCCGTCTTCATTTGTTCCTCGCCAAGCTCATCTAAAATCTCTGTGCCCGAAGCAGGTTTATTGCCAATTACCTTGCGACCTGTCTCTTGCTCGAATTGCGAGATCAAAGCTTCAGGGAAACCGTTAGGAAATACATTAAATGGAGTAGAAATACGAAGTCCCATCAACTCCCAATGCCCTGTCATCGTATCCTTGCCAACAGATACCTCTGCCATTTTGCCATAATAACCTTCTGGTGACGAAACAGGGGGAATCCCCTGAATATCCGCAATTTTGCCTAATCCCATTTGCTGCAAATGGGGCAGTGCAAAGCCTCTGACTTTCTCTGCTATATGACCAAGAGTATGTGCTCCAAGGTCGCCAAACTGTTCAGCATCCGGTAACTCTCCGATGCCTACGCTATCCAATACGATTAAACTAATTCGTTCAAAGCGCACCGATGTCCCTCCAAATCAATCCCTAATTGTAATGATATCCACCCTTCATTATCCCACTTCCAACCCGTGAATGCAAAACAGCAGCAATTCCTAATGGAATTGCCGCCATAATGCCACGCGAGCTATAAATGAGCTCTAGGGTGAGCTCGATTATAAACATCCTTCATTTTAAGCTTCGTCACTTGAACATATAACTGTGTCGATGAAATATCAGAATGCCCTAGCATTTCCTGCACGGATCGCAGATCAGCACCATTTTCGATTAAATGAGCAGCAAAAGAATGTCTAAGCGTATGTGGCGTAATTTCATTCGTGATTTCGGTTTCTACTGCATACCGCTTCATAATCTTCCAGAAGCCCTGTCTCGTCATCCGCGTGCCCAAATGTCCTATGAATAGGGCATCTTCTTCAGTCGATCTTTTCAGGAGTTTCATGCGATATTGCTTCATATACGTATCCAACATTCGTATGGCAATACCGCTTAGAGGGATCATTCTTTCCTTCTCCGCTTTGCCAACACATCGTATGAAGCCCATCTCCAGATTCACATCTGCGATATTCAATGAGACGAGTTCAGATACACGAATCCCTGTTGCGTAGAGTAATTCTAGCATCGCTTTATCTCGTGCACCATTTACTTGCTCAGACTGAGGTGCTTCAAGCAGTTTCTCAACTTCATGAATGCTCAGTATTTTCGGAAGCCTTTTTTCAAGCTTAGGCACCTCGATGAATACGGAAGGATCCGAATCAATGATTCGTTCTTTCACCATATATTGAAAAAAAGAGCGTAAGGAAACGCGAATACGTGAGAGGGTTGCTGAAGCTCGTCCGAGCGTTTTTAACTGTGCTAAATAGCTTGCAATTTGCATTTTCCCGGTCTCTCGCCAGCTTGTAATACCTTGCACCTCAAGATACGTAACAAATTGAAGGAGATCTCTTTCGTAGGATTCGAGTGTATTCCGTGAAAGACCTCGTTCAGTCGTCAAAAATCGGATGAAGGTTTGCACCTCACTCGTCATAATGTCAGTCTCTCCCTCGTTTACCTGCTATACTTGCCTATAACTATCAACGTATAGCATTCCACAAGGCTAGATGAAATCCCTTTATTTTTCGCTTTACTCACCATACCAGTAGAACAAACGTAAACGCTCACTCATCGAACTCGAATCAAAAGAGACATGTTCACTTTGTCCGAATACTTTGACGGATTTACCCGTCGGCGCTTTATACTTGTTCACAGGCTGAATCCAACCGGAAATGGCGAGCAATACTTGATATAAAACGACCGTCAACGCGACAAAAACCAAAATATACTGTAATCGAACAATTAATTTTCGATAAGAAAATATCATAGCCCTGCCCCCATGTCTATTCCATGTCTTAGGAACAGAATATGAGGCTCGGCCTATGATTATGACAAGTCAATCAATTTGGTGTACGGCATACCAAGCGCCTCTGCAACCGCCGGATGAGTAACACTGCCTTTGTAGGTATTCACACCTAGCTGTAGCGTGTAATTCTCCGCCAAGGCCTTCGTGAAGCCTTTATTAGCTAACTCCAAGGCATAAGGCAACGTCACATTCGTCAATGCAAGCGTCGAAGTTCTTGGTACAGCCCCTGGCATATTGGCTACCGCATAATGAAGCACACCGTATTTCTCATACGTGGGATCACTATGAGTTGTCACCCGATCGATCGTTTCGATGGATCCGCCTTGATCGACGGCTACATCCACGATGACCGCCCCCGGTTTCATGCTCTGCACCATCGCGGACGTCACTAATCGCGGTGCTCTCGCCCCAGGAATCAAAACTGCACCTATCAGCAGATCCGCCTTCTGAACGGCGCTCGCGATATTATACGGATTGGACATCAACGTGCGGAGATGTCCTCCAAAAATATCATCCAGCGCTCGCATGCGGTCTGCACTGCGCTCAATGATTACGACATTAGCACCAAGACCTAGCGCCATTTTGGCTGCGTTCGTGCCAACAATTCCGCCGCCTAGAATAATGACATCCGCTGGTGGAACACCGGGGACACCGCCTAGTAAAATACCGCGGCCACCATAAAACTTCTCCAGATAATGAGCGCCAATCTGCACAGACATCCGGCCCGCCACTTCACTCATTGGCGTCAGCAATGGCAGCGACCCATTCGGCATCTGAATCGTCTCGTAAGCTATGCCCGTTACTTGCTTCTCTAATAACTGAGTAGCCAAATCGCCAGCTGCAGCTAAATGCAGATACGTAAATAGAATCTGCCCTTCTTTAAAATAGCCATATTCGGCTGGCAGCGGCTCTTTCACTTTCATGATCATATCGCTCTGTGCCCAAACATCTGACGCATTGGCGATAATTGTCGCACCTTCTTGTTTATAATCCTCGTCAGCAAAGCCACTACCAATGCCTGCTCCCGCTTCGACCAATACACGATGACCAGACATTTGCAGCATACCTGCACCGCCTGGCGTTAAGGCGACACGATTTTCATTGTTCTTAATTTCTTTAGGAACTCCAACGACTAGGCATGGTTTTGACACACTCGCCACCTTCTTCCTTCTGTTCATTCGTCTATAATGTACCCCTACTCCCCTGCCAATTATGTGACGGAACGTGATTACCTTACTCCTATTTATCATATGAGAAAAATACAAAAATGCCTGTATGCAAGTGACAGCATACAGGCATTTTCATAATTTGAACAGTTTCCTTACAGAGACTGTTAGTGGGATTTCTCCAATGAGTCCGGTTTCCCTCGTTCGGTACAGCGGTAGCAAATACCTTGAAAATCAAGTCGATGATCTAGGACTTGAAAATGAAATTCAGTCTCTAACCGTTCTTCGAAAGGTCCGAGCCAATCTTCCATAATTTCATCTACGGCTCCGCATTGCACGCAAATCAAGTGATGGTGATGATGGCGTGAATTATCGTCACGCAAATCGTAACGGGCCACACCGTCGCCAAAATTCATTTTCTCCAAGACATGCAGCTCACTCAGTAACTCCAAAGTACGGTAGACAGTTGCTAGACCGATCTCTGGCGCCTTATCCTTCACAAGCATAAACACATCTTCTGCACTAAGATGATCTTGTTCATTTTCCAATAAAACGCGAACAGTCGCTTCCCGTTGAGGCGTAAGCTTGTACCCCTGAGATTGCAGTTGTTGCTTAATTTTCTCGATCCTTGTTTCCATATGCCTCCCCCTCAGAAAGGTGGGCATCCTAGCCCAGTTTTAGCCACTCTTTTCATTATAGGGGGAGCTTACTTACAAAGTCAAACAGAATCACAATTCATTTCATTCCCCATAAACCCCTACCAGCATTGGGGTTACCCATTTCATCATGTATTGGGAGAAGTATCCTTCTAATAATGCGGCTGCTAAGAGGCAGCCACCCATCATTAAAGTGATTGTTGTATATCTCATGAAAGGTTGGTAAATGTTACCACTCCGACTCATGATTCGATGTTTAATCATATAGAGAGAGAATGACATCGCGGCCACGCTGCAGAATAAAATAGCCGGAATCACAATTAAATTCTGTGGAACGACGGCCACAAGCGCGAAGAGCATTCCTTTCCACGACATCTGCCCCACCAAGTAGCCTACCGTGAAGCCGATCAATACACCTTTTAGAAAATCTAGTACTAAGATCAACGGTAAACCAATAATGGATAGACCAAATAACCAGATCAATAAAATCCACTTCATATGCATGCCAAATGCTTGGCTAAACGATTGCTGGCTATCAATTTCGATACCTTCATTGATCTCATGGAAGAAACTGCCTAAGTGGCGTGTCATCTCGGTCCTTTGTTCCAATGAAAGAGCATTCACCATGACAGCACCGAACACTACGCCAATAACAAAGAGCACAGAGACGAATATAAATAACGGCAAATTATCCTTCATATATTGTTTCATCGTTAAGTTCCTATTCACACTCGCCACTCCTTCCTTGTACAACCTCTACAAAGACAAGCTTATGAGCGAGAAGTCAAAACTATGAATGATTTTTCTCCACATAATAATTTACAAGTTTCCGATATACGGAATATCAAATTCTTATTGGCGATAAAAACTACATACAAAACGCGGTCGCTCACCCTTGAATTGCTTCGATTGAAGTTTTTCTCACTTTGCCGTATTTTCCTCCGCCACCGACTTCAAGCGTTAAGGTTCCTTCCCGAGCTTGTACGATATATGAAGTAATTTCTTCCCCAACGACATCTACTAGTTCTTCAGGCTTCGCATGATGTAAGACATGCATTTCCGTTCCGAACCTGCTTAGCAGCTGCTCAAGCTTCTTAGGCCCTAACCCTGGCAGATACTCTAAGGGAACTTGAAAATGGTACGGAGGACGATGGTCAGGTTGATAGGACTTCTCACGATCTGCGATCGCCATAATCCGATCCATCACGCCACGAACAATCTTAGGACTACCGCAATTCATACAACGCTCGACTGATGCAGCTCCTTCATCCAGAACAGCCTCACAGAGGCTGCAATACGTTCGATGATACTTGCCTAATCGTGAATTCAACCCGTAGTTCGCCGTGACGCCTCGACCTTCCTGGCGCTCTAGGGCTTTGACTAATTCGACGAAGGTCGGAGCAGCAAGCCGCATTTGATTGTATTCACGACCTATTTTGGCAAGAGAATGCGCGTCAGAGTTCGTCAGGTAGGTAAAATCATCGAGTTCCGAGATCAATCCTGCCATGTCGGAATCCGCGCTTAAACCAAGTTCAACCGCAGGAACTTGATTTACATCAAGCAACTCATTCATCGAGCTTACAGCGCTGCCATACACGCTCTTGTGCGGCGTAAAGATGTGCGCAGGGATCAGAATACCACCTCGACCTATTACCTCTTCCTGAAGCACACGAGCAGGCACATAAATACGCTGAGAGCTAAGCTCCACATTTTTCATGTACCGGCTCATCCATGTTGTAAATTCCTGCATCACCTGCAGGGTGGGCATATAGGCCAAAACGTGAGCAGGACCCATCCCAGGGTCCCTTACTTCAATTTCGCTTCCTAGGATGATCGATGTCTCCCGATAGCGAATACCTCCGCCTTCAAGCTCCATCATCTCCCCCTTATCCAAATACATCATAATCTCCTCTTGGACGGAAGGAGAATGGGTATCAATGATGGAGATCATTTCCATCCCTTTTCGGTTCGCAGCTTCATGAGCAATGTTGAAAAAAGTGAGATTATTGGCTGCACTAATTTTGACAGCTTGCCCCTTCTCCGTTCGACCAATGTGAATATGAAGATCTACGTAGTAATCCTTCAACATCTAGATCTGACCAGTCAGCTTATACAGTTGCCACGCGTAAACAGCCATGATTGTCTTAGCATCGCTGATACGGCCTTCACGCATATACTGCTGTGCTTGCTCCAAGGTTATAGCCTCACAATCCAAGAATTCATCGTCATCCGGATTCGCCGTTCCCTTCACTAGATCCTCTGCAATGTATAAGTGAATGATTTCGTCTGCAAAACCTGGTGATGTGTAGAACGAACTAACCAAGCGAATGTTATCTGTTCGAAACCCTGTCTCTTCCTCAAGCTCACGCAAAGCCGCTTTCAAGGGCTCCTCTCCACTATCAAGCTTACCTGCAGGGATCTCTACCTGACTCTTCTCTAGTGGCTTACGGTACTGCTCAACAACAATCATCTTATCACCTAAGAGTGGAATGACCGCGACAGCACCTGGATGCTTCACAATCTCACGGGAAGCTGTTCCTCCATTCGGCAATCTGACCTGATCTACTTGCAAGGAAATGATTTTACCTTTAAAAATCATTTCACTACTCATTGTCACTTCTTCAAACTTTTTATGTTCTGTCATTTGAGCACCTCATCCATATAAAGTTGGCATAACTTGTCCACTTTTTGCATATCGTTCATTATATGAGAAAACTTCTATCGAGGCCATTCAATGATGAGCGACCGCGTCTAGAGGTAAGTTTTATCGCCAAATAGAAAGACGTTTTCGGGAACCGAAAACTTATATTTTCTATTGTGGTCAAATATTTTCCTGAAAAGAGGGTCTCCCTATGAAGAGCTATGTGAGTGATAAACAAATTCGACTTGTGGGTAAAGCCTGGGAAGTCAAACATCAGCTTGGGCAAATGCTTCTGCAAGGCGATCCCAAAGTAACCGTTGTTGATTATCTAGCTGGATTACCTACTCGTTCTAATACGAAGGTACAGGGGCATTCCGCTCGCATACTCCCATTCCCCTTGGCTGCCAACTAATTCGCATATAACTAAAATAATAAAACGAAAACCGATTAGCCGCGCCAATTGGCGGACGAATCGGTTTTTTATTGTACCAAGTACTAAACCTTGGCCGCTTCTTTCACTAAGGCAACGACGAGTTCTGCAGTTTTGACGAGATCACTTATCGCGATACGCTCTTTGACCGTATGAATCTCTAAATAACCAACGGCCAAATTCACAGTAGGGATACCCATGCCATTGAAAATATTCGCGTCACTTCCACCACCTGAGTGGAATGTTTGCGCCGTAAGACCTATCGTACTCATTGCACGAGACGTCAATTGCACAATCGGTGCTGAATCGTCATGCATATAGGATGCATACACGATATCCGCATGGAACTCACATGTCGTTCCCGCTTCCGCAGCGGCAGATTCACATGCTTGTTTCATTGCTTCAATCTGCGCTTCCAGCTTATGCTGAACGATACTGCGCGCTTCAGCTTCCATTTTCACTTTGTCGCATACCACGTTCAGTGGTCCTACGCCAGAAAAGCTGCCAATGTTCGCAGTCGTTTCATTATCAATTCTGCCTAGAGACATGCGTGAAACGGCTTTGCTAGCCACTTGGATGGCTGAGATCCCATCTTCCGGATTCACTCCCGCATGAGCGGATTTGCCATGGAAAATGATCTCAATTTCCGCACGTCCAGGTGCTGCAGTTGCAATAGCGCCAAGGTTGCCATTGGAATCTAGCGCGAATCCAAACTCAGCTTCCATGCTGCTGCGTTCCATCGCACGAGCGCCTTTCAAGCCGCTCTCTTCCCCAGCTGTAATGATGAACTGAATACGACCATGCAGGATATTTTGTTCTTTGAGAACTAAAATCCCTTCGATCATTGCCGCAATTCCTGCTTTATCATCGCTTCCAAGAATCGTCGTGCCGTCTGAGCGAATGTAACCATCTTCCCCAATTTGCGGTTTGATGCCATTGCCAGGCGCGACTGTATCCATGTGTGACGTAAAGAAAATGGTTGGAATCGCTGCGTTACTGTCTGTTGCTTCCAATGTGCAAATCAAATTGCCAGCGCCGTGACCGCTTTTGGACATCGAGTCATCCTCAACAACCTGCAAGCCTAGCTGACTGAATTTTTCTTTGAGAACGACACAAATGTTTTGCTCAAATCGCGTTTCACTATCCACCTGAACTAAGGATATGAACTCTTTAATTAAACGATCTTGTTGAATCATGTACTTTCCTCCGATACACACTTTGAGTTACAATAAAACGGTACAAGCTTGGATGATAAAGGAGTGAATCCCGTGCTACAAAATAAGAAATGGTTTAAAGTTGTTATTTACATTATGCTCTTCGTTATGCTGTTATCCAGTATATTGTTTACAGCCGGTCTGTTTTTCACATCTTAAACCATTAGTAAATTTTAGTATCCGCGTTGTAGCTTTCTAAATTTTCTTTCACTCTCTGCAGGAACCTTCCACAGATCACACCATCAAGAATACGGTGATCGAGCGATAAGCAAAGGTTAACCATGGAACGAACCGCTATCATATCTTGAATCACGACAGGCTTCTTCACAATCGATTCAAACGTCACAATCGCTGCTTGTGGGTAGTTAATGATTGGGTACGAGAGAATCGAACCGAAGGAGCCTGTATTATTTACAGTAAACGTACCGCCAACCATATCATTCAGCGATAATTTCCCCGCACGAGTTTTCTTCGTCAACTCATCAATTTCCCTAGCTAGACCTGCGATATTCTTTTGATCCGCTTTCTTAATGACTGGGGTCATAACGGAATCTTCCGTCCCAACGGACAAGGAAATATTAATATCGCGTTTCACGATAATTTTATCTACAGCCCATACGGAGTTAATAATTGGGTAATCTTTAATCGCATTGACGACCGCTTTCAGCATGAACGCTAGGTAAGTCAAGTTGATTCCCTCACGACGCATGAACTCATCCTTCACCTTGTTCCGTAAAACCACGAGATTCGTCACATCGACTTCGATCATTGTCCACGCATGTGGAATTTCCGTGACGCTTTGTCGCATTTTCGTAGCAATCGCATTACGCATTGGCGTTACATCAATGAAATGTTCATTCCGTACATCGAGATTGTGGCCTTCTGCTTCGCTCAGCGGGGTCTGAGGACTCGCTGACAAATGGATGCCTGAGCTGCGAACGGGCTGGTTCACTGGCTCTTCCGCAGCAACTGGTGCTGCAGGAGCTGTTGGCGCCGCAGCTTGAACCGCTGCCGGTGCCACCGCATTGGCTCCGCCAGATGCGATGAAGGTCTCAACATCCTTACGGGTAATCCGCCCGCCAAGGCCAGTACCCGGTACGCGTGACAAATCCACGCGATTATCTTGGGCAAGTCTATGGACCGCTGGAGAGAAGCGGCCACGCATGCTTTGATCCGCGTCGTCTTCGGAGACGACTGCAGATGCAGAGACAGCTGCTGGTGCAGCGGAAGTGCCTGCCGAAGAGTCAGCTGGCTCTTCAATGATACAAATCGCTTCACCTACCGCAGCGGTTTCACCGTCACCGACAATGATTTTGATCAGCTTGCCTTCAATGGGACTCGGCATTTCTGTATTTACTTTCTCTGTGAATAGCTCACATAGAACGTCATATTGCTCAATATAATCGCCTGGCTTTTTCAGCCATTTGCCGATAGTAGCCGAAACGAGACTTTCCGCCAAATGCGGAACAGTCACCTCGGTGAGGCGGCCAGTTTGGTTCATAGAAGTACCTCCTAATTTCGGGAAAGATCAACGGATAAGAACACGAACTAGAATAACGCTAGCTGACGCATGGCTTCCTTCAGCTTATCCGCATTCAGCAAGAAAAACTTCTCCATTGGCGGATTGCTGCCTACTGCCGGAACATCTGGACCACAAAGTCTCGCGATGGGCGCATCTAGCTCAAATAGCATCTCTTCCGCGATGATAGCAGATACTTCTGCACCTACTCCACCTGTTTTGTTGTCCTCATGCGTGATAAGTACTTTGCCTGTTTTTCTAGCGGCTTCTAGTATCGCTTCGCGATCAAGCGGCTGCAAGGTACGCAAATCAAGCACGTGCGCTGAAATACCTTCCTTCGCCAATTCCTCTGCGGCTTGAAGTGCATAATTAACCACCATGCCATAGGCAATGACGGTAATATCTGTCCCTTGACGCTTCACATCTGCTTTACCAATCGGAACGATATAGTCCTCATCTGGTACATCTGCTGATAACGCAAGATAACATTTTTTATGTTCAAAATAAAGGACAGGGTCGCCATCACGAATTGCCGCCTTTAATAATCCCTTCGCATCGTACGGATTCGATGGTGCGACGATTTTGAGTCCTGGTGTGCCGAAGAAAACCGATTCCGGACACTGGGAATGGTATAACGCACCCGCGCCAGTTGCGCCGTAAGGGGCACGAATGACGATCGGGCAGCTCCAGTCATTGTTTGAGCGGTAGCGAATTTTCGCAGCTTCGCTGAGAATTTGATTCGTTGCGGGGAATATAAAATCGGCAAATTGGATTTCAGCAATTGGCTTCATGCCGTACATCGCCGCGCCGATGGCTACACCAACGATCGCTGATTCTGCCAGTGGCGTATCCAACACACGTTCTTCGCCGAATATATCGCGAAGTCCCTTCGTCGTGTTGAGCACACCGCCTTTGCCTACGTCCTCTCCGAGGACGAAAACATTGTCATCCTTCTGCATTTCCTCTTGCATCGCAGAACGAATTGCTTCCAAATACGTAATCGTTGCCATCTTAGTTGCCATCTCCTTCCGCATAAACATGAAGAAGCGTATCTTCCGGCTTCGGATAAGGGGCAAGATCAGCATACTTCGTCGCTTCATTCACTTCTTGCTTTTGACGCTCTTGAAGTGCTTGGTCTTGTTCTTCACTCCAAAGCTCACAAGCGATGAGATATTCCTTGAATTTCAAAATGCCGTCCTTCTTGCGGTTTTCTTCTACTTCTTCTTTCGTACGATATAGCATGTCATCATCAGAAGTGGAATGCGGCATAATGCGATAGCACACCATCTCGATTAAGGTTGGACCTTCTCCGCGAACAGCTCGTTCTCTCGCTTCTTTGGTAACTCGGTACATCTCTAAGACATCCGTACCGTCGACTTGAATCCCCGGAAAGCCGTATCCAATGGCACGGTCAGCAATTTTACCTGCTACCTGTTTATGAAGTGGTACGGAAATGGCATACTGATTATTTTCACAAACAAAAATAACCGGCAGCTTATGTACACCTGCGAAATTACAACCTTCATGGAAATCCCCTTGATTGCTGGAGCCTTCCCCGAACGAAACAAATGTAACAAAATCTTGTTTCTTCATTTTCGCTGCCAGAGCAATACCCGCTGCATGAGGAACTTGTGTTGTAACCGGAGAAGATGCTGTTACGATATGATTTTTACGATCCCCGAAATGACCGGCCATTTGTCTGCCGCCGCTATTCACATCTTCCGCTTTACAGAAAATAGCAAGCATTAGATCCTTCACCGTCATACCAACCGATAAAACAAATGCATAATCACGGTAATAAGGTAAGAAATAGTCCTTCTGATTCTGCATCGCGAATGCCATACCAACTTGTCCGGCATATTGTCCCATTCCTGAAACGTGAAAAGGAATTTTACCAGCACGTTGGAGCATGAAGGCTCTCTCATCAAATTTCGTTGCAAGGCTCATGACCGTATACATACGCAAGGCCTCATCATCGGATAATCCTAAACTTCTGTGCTTATATAGCTGACCAATGGACATGGAGTTTGCCTCCTTAGTGAGATTAAATGGCTACTAAAACTTATTACCTGGTCCTAGTACTTGACTCTATAAGCATATTATAAACGGAAACGTTTATGATTACAATTTTTATCCGCTAATAGCAATACCATCCACAGCAAGCATCGCTTCACCCAAAGCCTCTGAAAGTGTCGGATGCGGGTGAATCGTCTGTCCTACTTCCCACGGTGTTGCATTCAGCACCTGGGCTAGCGCAGCCTCTGTGATACTGTTCGTAACTTGAGGGCCAATCATGTGAACCCCAAGAATATCATTCGTGTCTTTATCGGCAATCACCTTCACAAATCCATCGGAATCTCCATAAACTAGAGCTTTCCCTATTCCTTTGAAACTAAATTTACCAACTTTCACTTGGCGGCCTTGATCTATTGCCTGCTGCTGGGTCCAACCAACACTCGCAATCTCAGGTCTTGTATAGGTGCATTTGGATACAAGGTGCGTTTGCAACTCGTCTGGCTGATGTCCAGCGATATGCTCTGCCGCCACAATGCCTTCATGCCCTGCCATATGCGCAAGCATTAACCCGCCAATAACATCCCCAACCGCATAGATATGGGATTCTGTTGTCTGCATGAAGCGGTTGACACGAATGACACCTTTATCGATTTTGACATCGGTATTTTCAAGCCCCATCGCTTCAACATTCGCTACACGACCTACGGAAACAAGAACACGCTCCGCGGATAGCTCGTGCACCTCACCTTGCTTGTCCACTTGCATCGTAACCATGCCATCCGTCACCTTTACCGACTCTGGCAGTAACTTCGTACCTGTCTCCAGCTTAATGCCACGTTTCTTGAACAAACGTTCCAACTCTTTGGAAACATCCTCATCTTCCAGATTGACTAGACGTTTATCGACTTCTACAATCGTTACCTCAACGCCAAAATCATGCAGCATGGAAGCCCACTCCACACCAATTACGCCACCGCCAACAATAATAATAGACTTCGGCAGACTCTCCATCCGCAGCGCATCTTCACTTGTGATAATCGAAGTGCCATCTATCTCTAATCCCGGCAAGCTGCGTGGTCTAGAGCCCGTTGCAATGATAAGATTGCTCGAAAGAAGCGTCTCAATATCACCATCTTCCTTCTCAACGGAAACAGCCCCGCTGCGCGGAGAGAAAATGGAGGGACCAATAATACGACCATTCCCATTATGAATCGTAATTTTGTTCTTTTTCATCAGGAACTGAAGTCCTTGATGTAGTTGATCGACAATCCGTTGCTTACGTCCTAGAACTTGGTCAAAATTCAATGACACCGATTGTGCAGAAATCCCATAATCTTCGCTATGCTTCATCGAAGCAAATACTTCAGCGCTGCGCAATAATGCTTTACTCGGAATGCAGCCTTGATGCAAGCAGGTACCGCCCATTTTGTCACGTTCGACGATGGCTACCGTTTTACCTAACTGTGCAGCCCTAATTGCAGCTGTGTAGCCTCCGATTCCGCCGCCTAATACCACAACATCATATCTATGTTCACTCATGAATGTTAGCCTCCTATGAAACAATTACTTGTTATATGTATATGTGTGTCTCTATTATATTACCCTTTTTTGGGATCGAAGTCATAGTCTTATTTGTGAGAAAAACTTCAAACGAAGCAATTCGAGGATGGGCGACCGTGTTTTAAATGTTGTTTTTATCGCCAATCAGAATTTGTTTTTCTAAGTACCGGAAACTTATTAATTCATATGTGGGGAATTAGACACGCTAGCCGTTTCAGAGTATGATGTTAGAAAAAACATGTTTCATCTCAAGTAAGGAGTTAATATGAAAGCACCCTTTTATCGTTTTGTTGCTATTCTACTTCTCGTTATTCCAGGAATAACCGCTACTTATGGCTTTCTCGCAATGAAAGATGCCATTTTCGCACAATTTGATACGGCTACCAATAGCGGCATGTTATGGGGGAAATTTTTCTTAGGTCTTGTATTATTTCTGATCGGCGTTGCTTTTATTGGCGGATGGACCTTCTTCAGAGATCGCAAACGGAACTATCTAGCCCCACGTTTCAAACCCAAACGCAATAAATAGACCGGACAATGTGTCCGGTCCTTTTATTTTTTAATCGCGCTCAATCTGCCCCTACAAGCTTCCACACGACATGACTTGCACGCTTCAGGATCCACTGCAGTTGAAACAAACTTAAACCAATAAAAGCACCGGACAGAACAAGGGTTGAAATCACTTCTTTCCGCCAATTTACTGGCTGGCGTGAAGTAAATGCTTGCAAGGTTTTTATATCCACGAGGCGAGCCCCTACTTTCATTCGAGTAAGAAGGGCACTCCCCATATTTTCATTACCGCTAGCCAGAAAATCACTCATATGCGCCTGTACACCGACCGTAACAAGCCATTCTCCACCCTTTTCGTATGCTAACAACAAAGCAGCATCTTCACTGTTTCCAGTGTACGGTAAGATGTGTTCCACATTCACATCAACACTACACTGTTCGTTTGGGTACGTATGGACAATGATTTCAGCACCGCAATGCCAAGCGCGATTCGATATCTGATTCGCATCCCCTACGACAACATCAGGGAGATAACCGTTCGCGATAAGTACATCTGCCCCTGCTCCTACCCCCAGCAATATCGGTTTAAAATCCGTTATAAACCCGCAAGCTGCTTGCAAATCCTTCTTATATCCTTTTCCAGCGGAAACCACAAAGACATATCTGCCTGAGAACTGTGTGCGCAGTGGCAAGTTGGGCAAAGGAGCTTTGACAGATTGCCTTTCGCGCATCGCATAAGCTAAGGTATGTTCCACAAAGGGCTCCCAGCGCTCCACAACCCTCTCATTGGCAGTCCGTTGAGTGCTAAGCCAATCCTCCCGTGTAAATGGACGACAAGGTACATCTTGACCACTCACATGAATCGTATCTTGATAAATAATGATTTCTGCTTCGTGCAGAAAGAGCTCCGTATACACCTCATCCACTTCCATAATGGGAATATGCTCATGTAGGAGCATAAGTGGACCTTGCGTCGGGATCACACCGCTCATAACATGTCCACATTGAACGATAGCCTTCACTCTTCGATCTATCAGTTCTTGGGCATGTTCTTCATCAATGTCACCTTGTGTAAGTACAACAATTCGGCCACTCGGCACCTGTTGATAAGTTTCAAATGTGCCCGAAATTTTTGCCATTTTCCCTTTGCAGATCAGATTCGGCTTCGCGGCAAATAATGATAAGGATGACCAGTTCATGGTTAGACACCTTGCTTTCCTAACGTCGTCTCATGGCCTACCTAATTTGCCCGATCCCACAAACTTCTATGTATATTTTGAGCTGTGAATGGCAAGCATTGTTTATAATCTTAAAAGAAAGGAGGAACATCTATGGAGCTAAACATGAGCGCAGATGAAGTGTTAGGCCAAATTGTGCAGCTTCACAGCACAGGGGAATCGCTAGCTAAAAAAAATGTGAAGAAGCTGCATCCTGATCTTATGAAAAACGCCCTGTATTACTACCCAAGTTGGGAACATGCATTACAGAAGACTGGAGTTAGCACCATTGTTCACTAAACATACATAGGTCTTGCATAATGCTCCGTAAGGTTCATCCTTGCGGAGCCGTTTTTATGCTTACTCCTCTTCGATCACTTCCCACTCCACCTGAACCATGCGATCTACCCACGTTCGAATTTTCACTTCAATCGCTTGTTCAATTTCGTCATCTGTCATTTCACCCAGCTTGTGCTCAGCAATCTCAAGTACGTCCGTTTTCTTCGTTTCGCCATCTATCGCTAATTGGATTTGAATGCGCATGCTGTTCCCCTTTTTTCGTTATCAACTAAACTTTCCATTGCCTCTTACCTATCACCTGTTAAAATAGAAGTATCACAACATTCAAATAGAAATGAGGAATTATCATGTCTCGATCTCAAGCACAAAAGCTTCGCCAACGCAGTTTACGGGAAGGAAAATTAGATCCTACGATGAATCGCTTACACTGGTTCGGAACGAATCCAGTAACTAAGACAACACCTACACGTATAGAACTGCAAGCCAAACAACATAATAAACACAAATCTAGGAATTTGAACCATTCACATGGCGATGATTCCTTTTATTTTTCTAAATCCTCTTGAATCGTGATCCCCTGCTGAGCAGCAAAATGGATCATTTCTTCCCTTTCCGATGGTCGGAACGTATATTTACAGTCAAACCCGTTGAAAAATAACTGCCAACTCCTGACAACCCCGTGCTCATCTACTTCTAACTCCGCAACATATAACGAATCAGGTTCATCTTCAAACTGCAGGCCGATGTGTAAGTACGTCTTCCCCTCAGATATTTCCTGTTCACAATAGTCCATGATCATGTCTAAATGACCTCCTATTGAATAAAATCTTTTTTATTTATATAATATACTAATGCAACCGAGCTAACAAAGTGTAAGCATGCTAATTTATGAATTTGCGAAGTAGTTATATCAGATACTGAGCAAACTCTTAGGAGGAAATACATATGGCCTACGATCCGCAAGTAGTTGATGCAACAATAGTGAGTGATAATAAAAAGAATGGTCTCTTCGAAGTCGTTGTGTCTTTGAAAGACCGCAACAAATGCCGTCTATTCTTTGAAAGAGACGCAGAAACAGGTATCGGCCGAGTAACCGACTTGAACCGATTGATGAAAGAGCCATGCCCAATTTGCCGCAAAGATTACCTGTGCAACTGTCTTGACCGTTACAAGTATTCGATTGCCGACCAAGCTTTAACGTTCATTAAGTAATTAACAACACAAGGAAACCCCCTTAGCTGATGGCTAAGGGGGTTTCCTTGTTGTACATGCTGTTTACTCGTAGATAACTCGATAGAGTCCTTCTAGTAAACTCTGGTAATTCCTTGGGTCATACGTAATCTCAGCAAAGGAGACATGAATGACCTTGTTGGTCGTTTTAACAATGAAAAAGCTGTCCGAACTATCATCAGCATCGATATACGTATAGCATACTAACTGACTGCTGCCTGTTTGTTTCCGCAGAAAAGCCGTAGCTTCTTCACTCTCATTTGCGAACTTCGGCATACTGTCACCTCCTAACTACCATTCACCCTCGTCGTCTCAACTGAAAGGCATTTATCTTTACTAGCACGTACTTAAGACTGCGATGTTTTCTTTCTCTTCAACGCCAGATATCCACCTAAGAGTGACGCGGGAACGATGGCTATTAAGCCGATCAACTCATACCAAAGCGGGATCATATCCTGCGTTAATATGGAATCAAATCCAATCCCGGCTCCAATGACCCCTATGATTGCTGCATTGAAAAGTTCGGCGCGTTTGGCTACTTTTGCAGTGAAATAACTACCTAAGAACGTCCAAAACAAGCCAACGACAAGAAATAAGAGTAATAGACCTGCATTAGCATATATGGCATTTACATCTTGATCCGACGTAGGACGGTTTGCAAAATACAAACTCCCAATCAATCCTGACGACAACATCGTTCCGATATTATCGATAGCTATTCCCAGCAACACGGCTAGGAAATGAAATTTCCGCACACTTTTTTGTTCCGACATAGACTCTTCTTCTCTCCTGCTCACTTCTATCTAGTAACCTCATCCATAATACCATGTGGAAACCCTACTAGCCAGTTCAGATCGAACTAAGCCTGCACCCACCAATCCCCTTTTGTGTAATTGCTTATATCGGATCCCCGCAAGGTGATGGTTTGCCCAATAAGTGGAGTCACAATCTTGACCCCTTTCTCCTGAGCAGCTCTTACTGCACGAGTAACAGGATCATTCCAATCGTGAATAGCCAATGTGAAGGCACCCCAATGAATGGGCAACATAACCTTCCCTCTCACGTCAAGATGCGCTTGAACGGTTTCCTCTGGCATCAAGTGAATATCCGCCCAACGCTCATCATACTGACCACATTCCATTAGGGTGAGGTCAAAAGGGCCATATTTATCCCCAATGTGTTTAAAATGGGTCGTATACCCACTATCACCGCTGAAATAGATGTTGGACTGTTTTCCTTTGATTACCCACGAACACCACAAGGTTGCACCGCGGTCATTCACACTACGTCCCGAGAAATGGTTAGCAGGCGTGCAGGCTAGCTCTAAACCTTCGTAAGTGAACTCCTCCCACCAATCATGCTCCTCAATCTTGGCCGCTGGTACGCCCCAACGGATGAGATGACCGCCAACACCCAGCGGCACAATAAAGCGATTCACTTTATCTTTTATTTTCATAATAGATCCGTAATCCAAATGATCATAGTGATCATGGGATAGAATTACAGCATCGATGTGAGGGAGTTCCGCAATTTCAAAAGGAATACCATTGCTGTACCTATTTTTCCCCAACCAAGGAAAGGGTGACGGTGTTCGCCCGAACATCGGATCGAGCAGCAAAGCTTTGCCGTCAATTGTCAGTAAACTAGCCGAGTGACCAAACCAAGTAACGCTTGTATCCCCATTCCCTTTGAAATGGGGCTTATCCATCGGCAAGGAGGACGCTGGACGTCGATTCGGGCTTCCTTTGATCATATCGCGCAAAATCCCTAGTGTCGTTGAAAAGCTCATATTCATCATCGCCGGGACTGGATTTTCAAACTTATCTA
The DNA here is from genome assembly GCF_059692015.1 of Paenibacillus sp. J22P165. Classification (NCBI taxonomy): domain Bacteria; kingdom Bacillati; phylum Bacillota; class Bacilli; order Caryophanales; family Paenibacillaceae; genus Paenibacillus; species Paenibacillus sp. J22P165. The sequence continues at coordinate 440,344 of NZ_JCAUAP010000002.1, forward strand.
GCCCAAACTGAGGTGATTTCGCAAACTTCTTCATCTCATCCCTTGAAGGCTTTCGACCGAAAATCGGATACACATTCATAAATAAGTAATAGACACCAACCAAAGCCACAATAATTCCTACCGTTAGTAACATCCTCGTTGCCTCCATGTAATCTCTGTTCTGCTTACACATTCTCATCCAAGAAAGAATAAGCTACGATGTAATAACGTAACAACTTATCCCTTGGTTCCAATTTTTCAGGATGCGCTTCATGGGCTCCAAAATTATTTCAGCGGACAGGGACATTAGCACAATCAGTCGTTTCGCCCAAACATTCCGCCGAAATAGTCATAAGCTATCTCGAAACACAAACCAAATATCTATTGGAGGTTGATTCGAATGAGTTGTGGAACTGGCGTAGGTTATGGAACGTCTGCAGCTGCTGTGTTGGTACTTTTCATCTTGTTGGTTATTATCACTAGCGCGTTTGTTTGGTAATCTAAAACAATACAGGAGGACTACCTAGACCTTCTAGGTAGTCTTTCTGCTTCCCTCTGCGCCCCCCGCAGCTGATGAACAAATGAAAAAAGAACGCTCAGCGTTGAGCGTCCCTTCTCACATATATGTTACACATATTTCATTGATTCTAACTGTCTCAAGACACCTTATGCTCGATTCTGAGCTTATCTGCCACCATCGCGATAAATTCGCTATTTGTAGGCTTAGATTTCGAGATATTAATCGTGTACCCAAAAATAAAGGAGATGCTGTCGATGTTGCCGCGCGTCCAAGCGACTTCAATCGCGTGACGGATCGCACGTTCAACGCGGCTAGGTGTTGTTTTATATTTTTCGGCAATAGCCGGATAGAGCGTTTTCGTGATTGCACCTAGGATTTCAATATTGTTGTAAACCATCGTAATCGCTTCACGTAAATATTGGTAACCTTTAATATGTGCAGGTACACCAATTTCATGAATGATACTTGTAATATTGGCATCCAAATTTTTACCTTTTGGCATATGCACAACATTCGCACGCGGCGTTGAGCTTGTCGTTGTTGTTGTTGCTGAATTTCCTGCAAGCTGACGAATACGATTCGTGAGTGTTTCCATATCAAATGGTTTCAATATGTAATAGGAAGCTCCCAGCTGCACAGCTTTTTGTGTAATATTTTCTTGACCAAAAGCTGTTAGCATGATGATTTTGGGCTGTGAAGGAAGATTCATTTCTCGCATTTTTTCCAGAACACCAAGTCCATCTAGATGAGGCATAATAATATCTAAAATGAGAACATCGGGTAGCTCACGCTGTTGCTCCAGAAACCGAAGGACCTCGTTACCGTTATACGCAACGCCCATAATTTCCATATCCTCTTGCTCACCAATGAACTCTGATAATAAATGGGTGAATTCTCGGTTATCGTCTGCAAGTAACACCTGAATTTTTTGCAACTGAATTTCCTCCTTTAGCTACTAAACAAGTTGGTATTTTCTCTCTTAAGTAAGCTATTCGACAGCTCATTTTAAAATCCTTCTGTCGAATATTATTTTTCTTTTCTTTTGTTTGACTTTCTTATATAATATAATATTTATCTTCTGATTCCAACATTTTTCGACACGAAGTCACTAAACTCGCTATTTCACTGTCGCATCTGGTAAAAAAGAAATAAAGAACTAAAGGCCACTAGCTCACCTTTAGTTCTTTGTTAATCTCTCCAGATGTTGGACGAAGGATAATGCCCGAGTCCTGCAGCATCCATTCGATGAAGCATCCATAGCCGCTCGTTGGATCATTCACGAACACATGTGTGACCGCCCCGATCAATTTGCCATTCTGGATAATTGGGCTTCCGCTCATCCCCTGTACAATACCACCTGTTTTATCTAAGAGACGAGGATCCGTGATTTTAATAACCATACCTTTCGTACCTGGTACGTCTTGTTTGGATACGTGAACCACTTGGATATCAAACTTCTCAACCTTCTGTCCTTCGAGCACCGTATAGATTTGCGCCGGCCCTTCCTTCACTTCTTCAGCAAAAGCTACAGGAATCGCTTCTTTATCTAAGCTATGATCCGGGGCACCATACATTTTCCCGAAAATGCCGAAAGCCGTATTTCGTTCAATGTTCCCAATCACTTTACTGTCTTTGTAAAGTGTAGCATGCTTTTCACCCGGATCTCCGTTATGACTCTTGGAAATCGAAGTAACATTCGAATAGACTATGTCACCATCGCCTACAATAATGGGTGTCTGGGTATCCATATCTGTTATAACATGTCCAAGAGCCCCATAGACGCCTTGATCGGGTGCATAGAAGGTCAATGTTCCAACACCTGCCGCGGAATCACGAATGTACAATCCTAAGCGATAAGACTTATCTACAACGTCATACACCGGCTGCAGCTTGACAACAAGTTCTTGATTATTTCGTAAAATTTGCAGAACAAGCGGATTCTTACTTTCGCCCGATTTGGCCACTAGCTCTGCGACCTTGCTTACATCCTTAGAATCCTTGCCATTAATTTTGGTAATTAAATCGCCGACTTGAATTTTTGCTTCTTCCCCAGGTGAAACTTTCTGTTCGGAGGCAACCGTCACGAGATGGTGACCAACGACCAGAATACCCGCGGACTTAATTTTAACACCGATCGTCTGTCCCCCTGGGATTACTTTTAAGTCAGGTACGACATTCACTTTGACAGTTTTGATTGGAATGGCTCCAAATAGCTTGAGCTTCATTTCCGTTTGTCCGGAATGATCGGATTGCAGAGAAATGGGTTCGTTCAAATTAACTTGAAATGAGTGCTTGGCGTTGCCATTTACCTTCACAATATCCGTATCCTTGACCGTAACCTGGGCACTGACCGGCATCGTTAGCTGAAGCTGCTTTCCTTGTCCACTAAATAAACGGAGTTCCTGTGGGAAGGAGGCAAAGCTCTGAAAAGGCGGGGACACACTGACCAAGCAAACGAAGAAGACGAGCAAGAGTCCGAACAATCTTTTTCTTTTGTTGGATTGCACTATCAACACGCTCCTTCAAGATTCCTTGAGCCCTGACGAACAACTCGTCAAATGCGTACCTATAAGTTAACCCCAGTCCCTCTCTTTTATAACTGTAAATGATGACTATCTATACTTTCATACCCTTGCTTTCTTATTTTTTGCCATGGTAAGCATTTCTCCCGCATGATGCAGCGTTGTTTCTGTTACTTCTACACCGCCAAGCATCCTCGCCAACTCCTCAATCCGGCCAGCATCTGGCATATCTTGAACCCGCGTGAACGTACGCTCATGATCCACTTCTTTTCGAATGTAGAAATGAACATCAGCAAAACTTGCAACCTGCGGCAGATGCGTAATGGAGAATACTTGGCAGCTCTGCGAAAGAACGGACATTTTCTCAGCAATGGCTTGCGCCGCGCGTCCACTTACCCCTGTATCAACCTCATCGAATACGAGTACTGGAATTTGATCAATACGTGCAAAAATGGCTTTCATGGCGAGCATAATACGAGAGAGCTCACCACCTGAAGCAATCTTACTAAGTCCACGCAAAGGTTCTCCTGGGTTAGGTGCCATCAAGAACTCAACCTGATCAATCCCTTGTCTGGAAAAGCGAACCTTATTGCCGTCCACCTCTACACCGCGATCATCGATAATATGGGCAATCTGCACACGGAACTGTGTGCGTTCCATTTGTAGATCACGTAATTCATGTTCAATTTGAGCGGAAAGATCGCTCGCAATCCCCTTACGAAGGTTGGATAAGTCCAAAGCATGCAGGCCAACTTGTTTCTCAGCAAGTGCAAGCTTATCTTCTAATTTACGAATGATTTCATCTTTATTTTCGATCGTATCGACTTCATTCTTGATCTTCTCGAGATAAGCTAAGATCTCTTTAATATTCTCTCCATATTTTCGCCGAAGAGACGTGATGGTATCTAATCTTTGTTCAATAAAATCAAGCCGGGAGGAATTGAATTCAATGCCGTCACGATAATCTCTGATCTGATAAGCGGCATCTTCTAATTGATAAAAGGCCGATTGCGCCTGTTCTAAAAGAGGACTTAGATTAGTCGGATCTAACTGAACAATATCCTGCAAACGTGAGACGGCTTTCCCTGCCGCATCTAATCCCCGGTTCGTTGCATAAAGAAAATCATAAGCCTCGGAGGAGTTTTGATACAACTTCTCTGCATTCGCCAGCTTCCGCTTCTCTTCAGCTAAGGACTCATCTTCACCAATCTTGAGTTTGGTAGCGGATATTTCGTCAATCTGAAACCGATACAGATCTAACATTTGCAAAGCTTGCTTACTCGTTTCCTGTAGATCATTCAGCTCTTTTTGCAGCTTCATGTACTGGTCGTAGCTCGATTGATACGTCGCTTTCGCTAATTCTATTTCTGCACTTCCAAATAGGTCAAGCGAGTGAATATGCTCGTCCACATGAAGTAGAGACTGATGCTCATGCTGACCGTGAATATTAACGAGCCACTCACCTGTCTTGCGCAGCATCGTCATATTTACTAGCTGTCCGTTAATGCGACTTGAGCTTTTACCTGTAGCCGTAATCTCCCGACGAATGATGAGATGCTCGGAAGCATCGGCCTCAATTCCAAGCTCTGTAAGCGTATGCCAAACGGGATGTGAGGCTGGTAAATCGAACATGGCTTCGATCTCCGCTTTATCTGCACCATACCGCACCAATTCTGCTGAACCTCTACCGCCGACAATGAGTGTTAACGCATCTATGATGATCGATTTCCCAGCACCCGTTTCCCCTGTCAAAACGTGAAAACCTGCCTTAAACCGAATATGTACATGTTCAATAACAGCTAAATTACGAATTGAAAGCTCTGTAAGCATGAACGCCTCCTGAAATTATGATAATAAGGACATGACTTCATTTACAAAAGTTACACTGTTCTCTTTGCCGCGGCAAATAACAAGAATTGTATCATCACCACAAATGGTTCCCATCACACCGTTCCATTCCAAATTATCAATCAAGGCACAAATCGTATTTGCAGTCCCTGGTAAACACTTCATCACAACTAAATTGTCGGTATAATCGATGCTGACAAAATGGTCACTTAACGCACGACGAAGCCGCTGCATAGGATTAAACCGCTGATCTGCCGGCATGGAGTATTTGTATCTGCCATCATCTAGCGGAACCTTGATCAGATGGAGTTCTTTGATATCTCTTGAAACAGTCGCTTGTGTTACATGGAATCCTGCCGCGCGCAGCGCTTCAACCAGTTCATCTTGTGTTTCAATCTCATGATTTGTAATAATTTCTCTAATTTTTACATGCCTTTGACCCTTCATCCTTACACCTCTATGTGAAAAATGATTTTTTTGATTTTGCTTATGCTCATATCAACGTAAAGGATACCCTGTGCCTCAGGATAAATGAGGGTGTACGGCAGCAGCATGTCACGCACAGCGCTCCCTGTCATCTCAAGTGGTTTACGATCTTTGGCCACTTTCACAAGATACATTTGGTCTTCCTTTTGCACAAAATAATCGATAAACAAGCGACTTTCCAGCTGATCTCTATCACCAATGGTCATGGTTATAGGGATTTTGGTCTTGCCAGCCAGAACATCAAATCCAGCAGCCTCCAGCAGATCGACGACATCATCCTGAGGAATATTGGCCTGCCTTGGAATGCGAACTCTCCCTCGACTCGAACCAGATAGCCACCTTTGGAATCGCCAAATGACAATACAAACAACAACGATCAGGATTAACAAAATGACTCTTACATCGCCTTGTTCCATGTCCTTCACCTCGCCATAGTATTCGCGAATCCGGCAGGAAAATCCTTTCTGTTATGTGAAAAAACCCATCTCAGGGCCGCAAAAGGCGTTCACAAAGATGAGTTTATTTGCCATGCAATTTCTGAGACCCTCGCGCAGTCTCTGCGATTAGAGCTTTCATTGAATCTGGTGCTGCAAGCGACGCATCGCTCTCGTTACTCGACCAGTAGGCAAGGAATTCAATGTTCCCTTCTCCACCCGTAATTGGTGAATAAGTCAATCCTTTCAACCGGAAGCCCAGCTCCTCTGCAAATGACAGTACCGTTGTCAGAACGTCAATGTGTACATCTGTGTCTCGTACAACCCCTGACTTGCCAACTTTCTCTCTACCTGCTTCGAATTGCGGCTTAATAAGCGCGACGACATGCCCTTGATCACCTAAAATTTCCTTCAGTGGCGGCAAAATGATCCGTAAGGAAATAAACGATACATCGATGCTTGCAAAGGTTGGTCTCGGACCGTTCAAATCCTCCAATTTCGTGTAACGGAAATTCGTTCTTTCCATCACATGAACACGTTCATCATTACGAAGTGACCAATCCAATTGGTTGTAGCCAACATCGACAGCGTAGACAGAAGCAGCGCCATTTTGGAGCGCACAGTCCGTAAACCCTCCTGTAGAAGCACCAATGTCCAACATAACCGCGCCTTGTAAATCAATTTCGAATTGCTTTAACGCTTTTTCAAGCTTTAGTCCACCACGACTCACGTAAGGATGCAGCGCTCCTTTTACTTTGAGTACAGCTTTACGACTAATTTTCATTCCAGCTTTATCAACTGGCTCTTCATCCGCAAAAACAAGGCCTGCCATAATGGCGGCCTTTGCCTTTTCTCTGCTTTCAAAATAGCCTTGCTCTAGTAGCAATAAGTCTAATCGTTCTTTATCCGATGACATATATGTTGTGTTGCTCCTATTCCAATCGGTTACTAGACCTTAGCCCTCAGGACCTTACGAGGCACTAGTTTCTTCACTTCCGTAATTAGGTTTTGGGCCGTTAGGCCAACCTCATCGCGTTGCTCTGGCACGCTGCCATGCTCAACGAAGTAATCTTGAATCCCCATCAATTCTACTTGTAAACCAACTACACGTTTCTCCGCATAAAACTCTAGGACAGCACTTCCGAAGCCACCTTGAATGGATCCTTCTTCCATCGTAATCACTGGCATGGATTCTTTCGCTAATTGAAGCAGATAAGCTTCATCTAACGGCTTGATGAATCGCGCATTCACGACGCGAAGCTCGATGCCTTCTTGTGATAGCAACGCTGCTGCCTCTTCCGCAACTTGAACCATAGGTCCAACTGCAAGAATAGCTGCGTAATCTCCCTCACGCACAGTTTCCCAAGTACCAATAGGAATCGCTTTGGGTGCCTCATCAATGTTAGCACCAGTACCATTAATACGCGGATAACGATAAGCAATCGGGCCGTCGTTATATTCAAGGGCCGTCTGCATCATATCACGCAGTTCTTTCTCATCCTTCGGCATCATCAAAACCATGTTAGGAATTGTACGCAAAAATGAAATATCATAAACCCCTTGGTGCGTCTCGCCATCTGGGCCAACAAAGCCTGCACGGTCGATCGCAAAGGTAACATTTAATTTTGGCCGACAAATATCATGAACCACTTGATCATACGCACGCTGTAAGAACGTTGAATACACAGCGAATACCGGCTTCAAGCCTTCACTCGCGAGTCCTGCACATAACGTAGCCGCATGTTGCTCCGCAATACCAACGTCGATCATCCGATTCGGGAATTGTTTTGCAAATTTCAACAGTCCAGAGCCACCTGGCATAGCTGGTGTTACGGCAATAAGACGGGAGTCTTTTTCGCCAAGTTCAATTAATGTATCTCCGAAAACTTGTGTATACATAGGCGGTCCCGAAGACTTAAGTACTTGCCCCGACTCCATCTTATAGGGTCCTAAGCCATGCCACGTATGAGAGTCATTCTCTGCTGGCTTATAGCCTTTACCTTTGGTCGTAACGATATGAATAAGGACTGGCCCTTGAACCTTCTCAGCCTGTTTCAATGTATCCATCAGCACTTGCAGGTTATGTCCATCTACAGGACCAATATAAGTAAAGCCTAATTCTTCAAACCAAACACCATTCAATACAAAATATTTAAGACTATCCTTCAGCTTCTCCGCTGTTTTGGCCAGCGTTCCGCCGATGGCAGGAATTTTCTTCAGTAAGTATTCAACTTCTTCTTTAGCTTTCAAATAATGACGATCCGAACGAATTTTGCTTAAATAATTATGAAGAGCCCCAACATTGGGCGCAATAGACATTTCATTGTCATTCAGAATGACCGTAATATTCTTCTTCTCGTGACCAATATGATTCATAGCTTCTAACGCCATGCCGCCTGTCAGCGCACCATCACCAATAATGGCAACAACTTTATTATGTTCGCCTTTCAGATCACGCGCCATCGCCATACCCATGGCAGCGGACAGGGAAGTACTGCTATGTCCCGCTTCCCAGACATCATGTTCGCTCTCAGACCGCTTAATAAATCCGCAGAGCCCTTTGTACTTGCGTAAAGTATCGAACTTGTCTTTGCGTCCAGTCAAAATTTTGTGCACGTACGCCTGGTGACCCACATCAAAAATAAATTTATCATACGGGCTGTGAAACATGGTGTGTAATGCAATTGTGAGTTCAACCACGCCTAAATTCGGGGCCAGATGTCCACCTGTAACGGAAAGCTTCTCAATAAGAAATTGACGGATTTCTGCCGCCAGTTCTTCAAGCTCCGTCAAGGATAACCGCTTCAAATCTGCAGGCCGATTGATTTGTTCGAGCAGCACGCTTGTTTCCTCACTTTCAATGTGAAAATACTAAGATTTCACCATTATATCATATAATTGGGTATTTCGTGTAAAACTACCTGTCGATGAGGACGGTCTCTTTAAAACATATGCTTAATGGTCCCGTTTCATTAGGTAATCTGCGATCTGAAGTAACCGCTCTGGGTTCGGAATATTAGAACGGATTAAGGCTTCTTTTGCTTGGTTCGTCAATTCTTTCACCTTCTGTTCAGAAGCTTCCATGCCGATAAAATAAGGGAACGTTACCTTCTGCTGCTTCTCATCGCTCTTCACAGGCTTACCTAGCTTCGCTTCATCGCCGATAATATCCAAAATATCATCTTGAATCTGAAAAGCAAGTCCTAAGGCATGACCAAATTCACTAAGCGCTTCTAATTGCGCTTCTGTCGCGCCAGCAATATGTCCGCCAGCACGTAAGGAGAAAACGATCAAATCGCTCGTCTTGTGTGTATGAATATAAGTAAGCTCTTCCAATTTCGTTAAGCCTTGTTCTCCCAGCATATCCGCAGCTTGCCCGCCAACCATCCCACGAGCACCTGCCAGCACAGCAAGTTCTTCCGTAATTGCTAGCACACGCTCTGCAGGAACACCAAATCGTTTGTGGGATTGCGCAATGCAGAAAAAGGCGTGCGTAAGCAGTGCGTCGCCTGCTAGAATAGCCATAGCCTCGCCGTATACTTTGTGATTCGTTAATTTGCCTCGCCGATAATCATCATTATCCATTGCTGGCAGATCATCATGGACCAGCGAATAGGTATGAACGCACTCGATAGCCATAGCAACAGGCATGGCAGCCTCAAGAGAGCCTCCAAGCGCCTCAGAAGCAGCTAAAACCATAATAGGACGCAGTCGCTTGCCGCCTGCCATCAGGGAGTAATCCATAGACTCACGCAGCGAGCTTGGCACCTCCCACGCAGTAGGCAAGGATTGACGTAATGCGGCTTCAACCAATTCAGCATGGGAAGCGATATATGTATGAATACTAGACGTCGTGTTATTCAAACTAATTCCCCTTATCTTCCAAGACAGGCTGGAAAGGCTTCCTTGTTACCCCAGCTTCCCCTTCAACCAGCATCTCAATTTTCTTCTCCACTTGCTCCAGCTTAACGCCGCATAAATGGGAGAGTCTTACGCCTTCTTGATACAATTCAATTGCTTTCTCTAAAGGTACGTCGCCGCTTTCCAGCTGACTTACTATACGTTCTAGTTGCTCGATTGCCACTTCAAAACTTACTTCCGCTTCACTTGTTGACATCAATGTTCGCCTCCATCCCCGAAACTTGACATTGTATTTTACCGTCCTTAAGACGTATAGATAACCGATCCCCAATCTTCACTTGCGTTATCGATCTCACGAGTTGCTTCTCTTGTTCGTCATATGCAAGGCTGTAGCCCCGCTGCATGACCTTCAGCGGGCTGAGAGCGTCCAGATGTCGGACGCTGGACTGCCACTCCTGCTTCTTCGAACGCAGGAGGGTCTGCATGGCCGTGAGCATCTGGCGTTTGGATACATCCAAACGCTGCCTTGCCATCACGGCCTGCTCGGTTGGGTTGAAGCTGGATAAGCGACGCTCCAGCCTCAATCGACGCTGCGCCAGCTCCGTGAGGCGCTGACGCATACGGTAACCGAGCTGCTCCGCCAGCCGGTCGAGTCGCTCCGCAGGCTGCATGAGCAGCTGCCTGCGGGGGTTCGTCAGGAACGGCGAGCGCTTCGCGCGCTCCAGTCGTTCCTGCTTGCGGCGCAGCTGCTGCAGCAGCCCGTAATGCAGGCGCTGTGCCTGCTGCGATAGCTGCTGCTTCAGCTCGAGGTGGTGCGGCACCGCGAGCTCTGCCGCCGCCGTAGGCGTCGGCGCCCTCAGATCGGCGACGAAGTCGGCGATCGTGAAGTCCGTCTCGTGGCCGACGGCCGAGATGATCGGGATCGCGGAGGCTGCGATAGCCCGCGCCACGATCTCCTCGTTGAAGGCCCACAGCTCTTCCAGTGAGCCGCCGCCGCGGCCCACGATGAGCACGTCGGCTTCACCGAGCCGGTTCATAGCTTCGATCGCTTTAACGATCGAAGGCGCCGCCTGCGTACCCTGTACGAGGACAGGGTACAGCAAGATCGGGATCGACGGAAACCGCCGCTGCAGCGTGATGATGACATCACGAATGGCCGCGCCCGTCGGAGACGTGATCACGCCAATCGCACGCGGAAACCGAGGAATCGGTTTCTTGCGCTCTGGCGCGAACAGCCCCTCGCCTTCGAGCTTCTTCTTCAGCTGTTCAAAAGCCAAATACAAGCTGCCGATGCCATCTGGTTGCATCGCCGTCACATAAAATTGATAAGCACCATCTCGCTCATAGACAGAAATGTTCCCCCGAGCAATTACTTTCGTGCCCTCTTTCGGGATAAATCCCAACTTCTGATTATGCGAAGCAAACATGATGCTTTTGAGCCGGCCATCCGCATCCTTCAATGTAAAATACATATGACCACTAGAATGATGCGTGAAGTTAGATATTTCACCTCGCACCCACACATCCTGGAGACGTGAATCGCCTTCTAGCAATAGCTTAATGTAACGGTTTAAGTCCTTAACGGATAAAATCTTCGTCTCATTTCTAGCCATAAGTTGACTATACGCTCACATTCGCACGAGCTGCACGGCTAGCCGCATCAACTGTATTGCGAAGCAGCATCGTAATCGTCATTGGCCCCACACAACCTGGAACAGGTGTAATGGCACTAGCAATCTCTTTCACAGCTTCAAAATCAACATCACCCGTTAACTTACCATCAGCAGGGCGATTCATACCAACATCAATTACGACAGCACCCGGTTTCACATGATGTGCTTTAATCAAATGCGCTTTACCTACCGCTACAACGAGAATATCCGCTTGTTTGGTGATCTCTTCCATGTTAGGCGTGCGGGAATGTACGACAGATACCGTTGCATGCTCACGAAGCAACAACATTGCCATCGGCTTCCCTACGATATTACTTCTACCCACAACAACAGCATGCTTACCAGCGATTTCAACACCAGTCCGCTTGAGGATTTCAATGACTCCATGCGGCGTACAAGGCTTCATGCCGTCTTTTCCGATCATGAGGTTACCCACATTCATCGGATGGAAGCAATCCACATCCTTCGCTGGATCAATTTCATCAACAACCGCTTCTTCATTGATATGCTTTGGCAATGGTGATTGAACAAGAATGCCGTTAATTCGAGGATTGTTGTTAAAACCATGGATGAGTGCAATTAATTCTTCTTGTGTCGTCTGTTCAGGCAGGCGGTGTACTTCGGAATAGATGCCGACATCATCGCAAGCTTTCGCTTTGTTTCTAACATAGACTTGTGAGGCTGCGTCTTCACCAACAATAACAACGACAAGACCTGGTTGGTTTCCCTGCGCTGTAAGCTGCGCTGCATCAGATCTGATTTCTTCACGAATAGAGCTCACGAGTTCTTTCCCATTAATAACTTGTGCTGACATGTTATTTCCCCCTTAGCCATTTAAGCCATACCTATATGAAAGTAAAGTGCTACTTGCTTCGATTAACTCACTGCGTGCGCAAAACTTTTTCTTTCAGTTCATCAATTTCTTTCAGCATCTTCCCGAGCACACCGTTAACGAATTTCCCTGATTCATCCGTGCCGTAATGCTTAGCCAAATCAATCGCTTCATTGACAACGACCTTTGGCGGCACATCATCACGATACAACATTTCATAAGCACCAAGGCGCAGCACTTCTCGATCAATCCGAGACAGCCTGTCCATTGCCCATCCTTTGAGGTACTCCTCCAACAACTCATCGATACTTACTTTATTCTTGTAAGTTCCTTCAACAAGCTCAACAATATAGACCGGATCTATCTTATCTCCGGAGAAATCCAACTCCGATTCATTATCATGTTCAGCTTCATGAATCGCGATTTGAACAGCCTCCTGAGGAGTAGCCTCATTCATTTGGATTTGGTATAAGCTTTGTATAGCAATTTCACGTGCAATTCTGCGTTTCATTCTTTTCCTCCTAAGCGTCTCGCTCGTGCAAAACGACCTTCTCCTAAAAACTCTTTATCCTAGTATACGTCAAAATAGAGCCAATCCAAACAAAAAAATCCATGGTTGAACCAGGGATTTTAGCGAAACATTCTCCATTTTTGTGTGAGATAGCGCCAAATGTCTTCCAGCATGACGAAACTTTCCTTGCGATCCAGCTTATTTCCAACGTAAAAACCAATAAGAACAATAAATCCAAAGATCAGCATATCCCAAAAACCGAAGAACAAATAAATAAAACCGAAGAATATACCCGCTGTCACTCCGATTACTTTGCCCCTATGGAACTCCCATAGTTCATTCCACATATGTGGATTCACCTCTATTCGACCCGGCTTTTAAACGTTGGGGCAGATTGCACGATGTTCGCTACAAATACGGTTACGGAAGCTACAGGAATACCGGTAATATCTTCTATGTAACTTTTCACTGTACCTTGCATGTCTTCAGTCAGTTCCGGAATCGAGCTTTCTCCATCTACAATAGTTCTAATCGTAATTTCTAACCCGGATTGATTCACTCTCACACGTGCACGCAGATCCTTCGCACCTTTCGTACGACCTGCTGCTTTCAATGAAAGGTTTTCAACCGTCTCGATGGAAATACGAATATCACCGAAATCAGTGCGTTGATCAATTGATGGCGCCTGTGAGCGTCCGCGGCGAAGCGTTACGATTAGGAAACGAACAGAAATCAGCAGCATAATCAAACTAATGATAATGCCCGGATAAGCATAGCTCTTCTCGTAATAAAAATGGCTAAGCGTACTGCTTGCTTGATCAAGTGGGATCCAGCTAGATGCTGTGAACAATACAAAGATCGATGCGACGAAAATAATCAGGCTATAGAAAAGTAGTAAGAGCCTGTCCACAATTTTACCCACTACGCTTGTCCCCTTCCTAAGTTAGAGGAAACCCCCTGCAACCTGTAGGGGGTTTCAATTGATCCATATGGCTCAGCTTTACCGCCTATTTTACACGATGGGTAGCCGCTGGTTCTTCGTCAACCGGTTTATCCGCCTGCTTAAAATGCACATCATGAATATGAACGTTAACCTCAACAACATTAAGACCCGTCATTGATTCAATGGCCATTTTCACATTATTCTGAATATCACTCGCAACTTCAGGAATACGATTTCCATACTCGATAATGATGGAGACGTCAATGGCAGCTTCACGTTGTCCGACCTCTACCTTTACGCCTTTGGACAAATTCTTGCGCCCAAGTAATTCAGCAATGCCGCCAGCTAATCCGCCACTCATCCCCGCTACACCTTGCACTTCCACCGTTGCCAATCCGGCAATGATTTCGATAACCTCGGGGGCAATCTGGATGCTGCCCATGTCTGTCTTGACGTAATCCGGAGCGATTGTGCTCATTGTGGCACCTCCTAAAAATTTGTGGAGCAAATTTACTTATATAAGCTAAAAAGTTTGGGCCAGCTCATGCTGGCTTTGAAATAAATGGGATAAGCCATCTTAATTTATTAGTATAACATTTTGGTAAAAATATGACAAATGATTGTCTTACGATTCTGGATCGTTCACATCGTGCTCTTCTAAGAACTTGATATCGTGATCGCCACTGATAAATTTCTTATGCTCAAGCAATTTCAAATGGAATGGAATCGTCGTATTCACACCATCAACCGCGAACTCATTGAGCGCTCTTTTCATACGGTTAATGGCTTCTTCACGTGTGCTTCCCCAAACGATCAACTTCGCGATCATGGAATCATAATGCGGCGGAATCGTATACCCCGGGTACACCGCGCTATCCACGCGGACACCGAATCCACCAGGCGGCAAATAAAATTTCACTTGGCCAGGAGATGGCATGAAGTTCCGATTCGGATCTTCTGCATTGACACGGCATTCGATTGCCCAGCCATTAATGCGAACGTCTTCTTGTGCGAATGACAACGGATTGCCTTCAGCCACACGAATCATTTCTTGGATAATATCGATTCCCGTAATCATCTCGGTTACTGGGTGTTCAACTTGAATCCGCGTGTTCATTTCCATGAAGTAGAAATTACCATCTGGACTCAACAAGAATTCCAGCGTTCCCGCTCCGGAATAATTCACAGCTTTCGCCGCACGTACCGCTGCTTGCCCCATCGCTTTACGTGTTTCCTCCGTTAGAATCGGACAAGGCGCTTCTTCAACAAGCTTTTGTCTACGACGTTGTACGGAGCAATCACGTTCGCCTAAGTGGACGACATTGCCGTGTTTATCAGCTAGAATTTGAATTTCAACATGCTTCATGCCAGTTAAATACTTCTCCAAGTAGATACCTGCATTTCCGAATGCGTTCTGTGCTTCTTGTTGAGCGGCTGTAATTTGCTGTACAAGCGTTTCTTCGTTCTCCGCAATACGGATACCTTTACCGCCGCCGCCAGCTGTTGCTTTAATAATAATGGGATAACCGATATCGCGTGCGATGACAACAGCATCCTCAATATCCTCAACTAAGCCATCGGAACCCGGTATAATCGGAACTCTCGCTTCCTTCATCGTTTGCTTGGCAACCGCTTTATCCCCCATGCGAGAAATCGCATCTGGTGATGGACCAATAAACGTGATATTGCAGCTTTCACAAATTTCTGCGAAGTCCGCATTTTCAGCTAGGAAGCCATATCCTGGATGAATGGCATCACATTCCGTCAACGTTGCTACGCTCATCAAGTTAGTGAAGTTCAAATAGCTGTCTTTGGATGCGGTAGGCCCAATACAATAAGCTTCATCCGCCAATCGAACATGCAGGGCATCGCGATCTGCTTCTGAGTATACAGCTACCGTATAGATGCCAAGTTCACGGCATGCTCGGATAATACGAACTGCGATTTCTCCACGGTTCGCTATAAGAATTTTATGAAATTTCATGATTTGCCCTCCTAAGAGCTCTTCGTGCGAAAAGCTTGCGCTGTCAGCATAAGCTTGCAAACGCAACTACTCCGGTCTAACCAAAAATAAAGGTTGTCCATACTCAACTAGCTGTCCGTTCTCAACGAGAATTTCAACGATCTCGCCTTTCACTTCAGCTTCTATTTCGTTCATTAATTTCATAGCTTCCACGATACATACAACACTTTTATCCGTTACTTTGGAGCCGACACTTACGAATGGCGCGGATCCTGGTGAAGCGGATTGATAGAAAGTCCCTACCATCGGAGATACGATCTTATGTAAAGATGAATCTTCTTGTTTGGCTTGTCCGTTCGCATGAACTGGTGCTTCAAGAGCAGCAGCTGCCGGTGCCGGGTTAGCATAGTTAGGTTGACCAATCGGTGCATATGTGTGTTGAACTGGGGCGGATACATACAGAGGCTCCGCTTTATTCGGCTTACGAATAGAAAGGCGTGCACCTTCATTTTCAATTTCAAGTTCTTGTAAAGAGGATTGATCGACGAGTTTAATTAACTCTTTGATTTCACTCAATTTAAACATTCAAGTCACTCCTTTAGACGTTGGTGAATCCTTTAAAAATGCGTTTTCATAGCCGCAACGTATGTATTATACCCATAAACGCACGAAATGGAAAGAGTCCAGTTTATCCGGACCCTTTCCAGTGGCAATTTGAGAAGCGAAAACTTCACTAGAATCCCTACGGACGAACGTATTGGATCTTGATGTTTTCTGGCGTTGCTCCTAGTTCTTTCACAACCATATCCACGATGGAAACACCTTGACTTTTCTCCAATTTATCAGCTTGAACCGTTACTTTCCATTTGCTTCCATCTTGATTAATAACCGCTTGTGGGAAGTCTTGAATAAGCAGGTCTTGCAGATTTTCGATTTTCTCTTGCAGATCTGTTAGAGCTGACAAATCGTTCGTTGCTTTTGCTACGGCTTCAGGCGTTTTCTTGGAATCCAAAATGATGGTCATTAAATCTGTCGAAACTTTGCTGAAGTAGTTATTTTGTTTTACTTGTTCATTCGTGAAATAGTCATTAGCCGATGTTGTTTTGGCTTGCTCTTCCACTTGCTTTAACACTTGATCGTCTGTTTTGGATGTTGTAGTCGTTGTTTTAGTCGCGTCTTTTGTCGTAGTTTTGGAGCTGTCTTGTGTCGTTGTCGCTTTCGTATCTGTTTTTGTTGAAGTTTGCGGCGTTGTCGCTTTCGTGTCGGATTGTGTCGTTGTGCCAGTTGTTGCTTTTACATCTGTTTTAGCACCTGTGACCGGATCCACTTGCGTCATATCAATTTTTACTTCTTGTGACTTCGAAACCGTCTCCGTTGATGCCAGATCTAGTTTGTTAACATCTTCAGTGAACAGATAATACGCGGAGAGTACCACCATCAAGCTAAGCATAGATACGAGCCAAATTGTTTGTCTTTTTGCATTCATTGTTTATTCCTCCTCAAAGTTTTTCGCCAGAAAAACTGGCATCGTAAGCATAATCTTAGAATAGTTGAATGATTTCCTGATCTTATTCCCCTGTTTTGCGTGGTAAAATCGAAATTTTACCCGCTTGAACGTCCATTCCTCGCTCAACGGCTTCCATAATCATCTTCTTCACCGTGAGATTTTCTGCCCCTTTTGCAACAACGATAACACCTCTAATTTTGGGTTTAATGTATTTGAGCACAAGCGGCTTCTGGTCACCTGATACTTGATAAATAACGACTTCACCGCTTCGCGTTACCTGGGATATGTTGCGTGTTGCCCCGCCATTGTCGCGTTCTGTCGTCATGGTTTGATTATCGTTATAATTTTTGTCAACGGTCATTTCCTCCGTAGATTCAATGGTAACGAGTACTTCCACCTCACCGACACCCACAATCTTTTGTAGGATGCTTTTCAGTTGGTCTCCATAAGCTTGTTCGTAATCATGAAAGCTTGCGTTTTCCTTTGATGAGCTCCCCACAAATGTTTCTTTACTCTCTGCTGGTGGAGACGCCCTGCCTGTGTTGATGGGATCCAGATCTTTAACTTGTATAAATGCGTTGATGATCATTAGCGCAGCTCCTAAAAGCCCTACCATGATGATCCAAAGTAACGTATTTTTACGTTTTGGCCCACCTGGTCCGCCGCCGAATTTGTGCTCCATCCATTGCAGCAATGTTCCCATCGATTCACCTCGCCATCCATCCTTTGCTTTGTGCTGCTGCGATCTCGATTTTGGCAGGATCAACTAGCCAATTGCGTGAAATTCCTTGCTTGAGTCGATCCTTTTCTTGCTCACTTGGCGTTACTGCTGAGCTTGCCTGTGTATCGCCCTGTGTACTTGCCATGCGATCTTGCCCAGTCGCGGCGGATCCGATTTTGATTGGATCTACGGGCTTAACAGGCTCCATGGCAGCAATGCTTTTACTTCCGGTTACCGGTTGTTTCTTCGCTTCTATATCATCAAGGGTCACCTTCACACTCAAAATGCTGGGCTTCCCGTTATTGTCTACCTGCACTTGCACTTGTACATTCTCGATTGGCCATTCCGTTTGTTTCTGGACGTCTTCTTTGATCAATACAGCTAATTGGGTCTGAACCACTTGCTGTGTTTTCTTCTGCTCAGCATCTTGAATCTTGGCAGCATCCTTTGTAATGGCATCTAGTGACTTCATTTGTGTCTGATTTCCAAGGCCTCCAGCCAACATCGTTTTCTCATTCTGAGCTTTCTCTGCTTGGCTTAACAGCTGATCCATGTTCCATTCCTTCTGGAACAGCTGAAGCACTGGGGTGAGCAGCGTCAATAGAATAAAAAGACTCAAAACCGTCTTCACGTACCGCTGCATCGTATTGCTTGGGAGCAGAAGATCAACAAACGTCGCGAGCATAATGACCATAATGACGGTTTTCAGCCATCCTGCTAACCAATCCATCGCCTGGCTCCTTTCATCTCATCATGACGGAGACATTGCTAATCGTGATCATGATGGTCAGGGCAAGAAAAAACATTAAACTTACCGCCGCTAACGCAGCAAAAACGTAAATTAAGCTTTTACCAATTGTCTGTAGACAAGCTATGATCGGACTATCACCTAAGGGCTGCATGAGTGCCGCTGATAAGTTGTAGATGAAGGCGAGAGTTAAGATTTTAATAGCTGGAAAGGCGCATAGGAGAACGAGGATGACAACTCCTACAAGTCCTATCGCATTTTTGACTAATAAAGAAGCTCCGATTACTGTTTCTGAAGCATCTGAGAAAAGTCGCCCCACGACCGGCACGAAATTCCCGGTAATGTATTTAGCCGTTCGAATCGCAACCCCATCTCTTACAGCTCCTGCCGTGCCTTGAATGGAAATGACGCCAAGGAAGACGGTTACGAATACGCCTAGCATGCTTAAACTGACGGTACGCAGCAGATTAGCCAACTGTGTAACCTTAAACTTATCGCTGAGTGAACTTACAATGTGCAGCACAGTTGAGAAAAACAAGAGTGGGAAAACAAAGACATAAATGGCTGTTCCCACCGAGTGGATCATGAACACGATCAGCGGATGTAGGATGGCTACCGAAGTTACATTCCCCATGGAGGCTAATAAAGTCAGTAGCAAAGGCATTATCGCGAACATGAACTGAATCATGGATGAGATTGCTGTCTTCGCATATCCGATAGCAACACTGAAGCTGTTGATGGCAATGATAATCAGTACCATATAGGTAATCGTGTAACCTAATTTACTAACCGTATTTCGTTCAAAGGAGCTTTGCAGTGTTTCAAGAATCATGCTGAATACGGTCAAGACGACAATGGAAGCTAGTAATTTGCCATTGATAATAATTTCATGGAACACATAACTCAGAAGGCCTTTGAAGATACTTTTCATGCTAATGCCCTTGGTCCCCATGAGCAGCTCCATGAAGGTTGGCGGCTTATTTTCAGGAAAATAGCCTCCATACTCCTTCATCAGCTTATCCCAATATTGCTCGACCGGTTCCGTATTTAAGCGGTTGGCTTGCTCCTGGATAATGATATCCGTAGGCGATTCAGCAGTTAACGAACCTGACAATCCGAGCCAGAGGCCCATTGATAAAATAAACAATAAGATCCACCGGTTGTTCAGCTTCTGGTGCGAATAAAGTAGGGGCATGCGTGTCACTCCTTAGGTGAATCTTCTAAGCAGGGAGCAGTTTAACTACTGTCTCGATGATCACTGTTATGATGGGAATGGCCATGACCATGATGAGCACTTTACCTGATAGCTCAATTTTGGAGGCGATGGAATCTTGACCCGCATCTCGAACGATCTGTGCGCCGAATTCGGCGATATAAGCAACGCCTATTATCTTCAGTATCGTTTTGAGGAAAACGATGTTCACGTTCGACTTCACTGCTATATCCTCAAGGACTTGGATAACCGCTGAAATTTTGCCTATTAAGAACAAGAAAATCACAATGCCAGTAAAGGCGGCTAACAAAAAGGCAAACATCGGTTTCTGTTCCTTGATAATAAGTGTCAATATCGTAACGATGAGTCCTAGTCCTACGATTTGGATGATTTCCATCAGACCACCTCATTGGAATAGGAAAATAGTTTTAATTTCTTTAAACAAGTTATCCAACATACTGACGACCATAAAAAGCACGACCACGAAGCCAATGACCGTGACCCAGTGTGCCATATCCTCTTTTCCCATTTGCTTCAACACCGAATGAATCATAGCAATGATGATTCCGATGCCGGCGATTTGGAAAATGGCATTCACATCTACATTCATTCCTGGCACCTCACTCCGCCTTCAAGGAACTTGTCATGCACGGATAAATGACCCTACTAATACATTAAAATCACGACTAAAGCGCCAATTAGGACACCTAGGCTTTTCCACATTTTCTCGTAGCGTTGCTGCTCATCTCTGGCGTCCGATTCTTCTGATTGAAGTTGGCTGATCGCTAGTCGCAAGTGCTTGATTTGGTCACTACGATCTGAAAGCCCCAGCACTGGCCCCAGTTGAAGAATAACTTCTTGTTCTGCTTGTCGCATGGAGGTTCTCGCCCAGACTTCCTTCACCGTCTTTTGCCACAAATCTTTGGTCGACTCACCATCACTTCTTAATAACCGTTCCGACATTAAACGGAATAAGGTAGAAAGCGGATCAGCTACTTGCTTGCTTAAGGAAGCAAACGCTTCTGGGAGCGGCGTAAGCGCGTAAGCAATTTCCGTTTCCATTCGGCCAAGTGCTCCGATAAGAGCGCGAATTTGCTTGGGACGTCTTACATAATGGGCAGCCTGCAGAAAGCCATACATGGAAGCTGCACTAAAGATTAGAACTCCACCAACAAATTTCAGCATCTCCATCGTCCTTTGCTTTCGTCATCCATCCCCCATTGCCTTACCTTGTTGATCCAGAATCCGAAAGGAAGCTGAACCACCTCTTCTTCTCTGGAGGATCACATATTTCATAAACACGCCTTCCTCCATCAATTGGCGAAGTACGGGGCGTCTACGGACATCCTCATAGTTGGCGCCATGTGCGGTTGCTAGAACACGAATCCCCGTGTGTAGGGCTTCATGAATCGCATCAGCATCCTCAGATCGACCAATCTCATCCACGATGAGGACTTCGGGTGATAAGGATCGAATCATCATCATCATGCCTTCCGCCTTCGGACAACCGTCTAACACATCTGTGCGAGGACCTAAATCGAATCTCGGCACTCCTTTGACACAAGCAGCGAGCTCGGAGCGTTCATCAACGATTCCTACTTTTTTACCAGATAGCGAGCTGTTTCTAGCTCCCCATTCACCCCGGCTTATCAGTCTAGCCAAATCACGAAGTAATGTGGTTTTGCCTTGTTGCGGCGGTGAGATGATCAGGGTGTGATGAATGTTACCCATGCTCTGATCAACCAGTTGCGGTAAGATCTCCTGACCGACACCTTGAATCTCGCGCGCGATTCGAATGTTAAAGGAACTGACATCTCGGATTTGCTTCACCTGACCTTGGTCAAGAATCGTTCGCCCAGCCAGTCCAACTCGATGACCGCCTGAAACGGTGATATATCCTCTTCGCAGTTCTTCTTCAAAGGTGTAGAGTGAATGATTCGTCAGCATCTCCAGCAAGGTTAGGCAATCTTGCCTCGTTGGTTTGTAAGCCAATGCTTCCTGCGTGATCATTTGCCCACGCTCGCTTACGAAGGCATAACGGTCAGCCCAGCTGATTTCAAGGGGACGCAACTCTCTCACCCTGATTTCTTCTACGCTAGCTTGTACGTTCGGCGGGAGTTCGCTAAGCATTAATCGGATGTTCTGTGGCAACAAGTGTGAAATACTCGCTAGCATGGGGAGACAGCCCTCCAAGTTGTCCAGTCTTCTATATTTATTTCTATGCTTACTAGAAAGAAATATGACCGATTACTTTTTAATAATCCCAATAAACAGACAACTGACACCTGCAATGATCCATAACATCTTTCCATATGATAGTTTTTCAGCTATGCCTACTAATCCAATTGTTGTGGTAGTTAATAGTACTAGAGGACCTACTAGTGCTAGAGCCGAATTCACCAGCAGCGCTTTCTCAATCGTAGCTAGCCGGAGCATAAGAATAGCTGCAATAATTTCGATACTCCCCGACATCATACGTAAGGAAGCCATCGTAAGTACGATCTTATTCATGAATGGATACACCTCCTTTTTCCCTACCTTATGCGAGCTCGTCTCATTTTAGGCATGCTGGGCACCTCCATTTGCGCTCATGCATATGCTGTACACATAATTGATCCTTCGAAGGACAGTGAGGAGAAATACCGATGGAAGTGACCTCTCAATTAAAATGGAACCCCGTTCTAGCCGACCCTACAGGAAGAAGGCAACTGAAACCAAGAACGTTGGGGAAAACGATGGTGATGGATAAAGGGCTCGGCATGCTTGCCTATCAGGATTTACTTCAAACCTCTCATGCACATGTCGATATGATCAAGCTTGGTTTCGGTACATCACCGCTCTATCCACAAGCTGTGCTGCGAAGCAAAATAAACCTGGCAAAAGAGAATAACATCCTTATTTATCCGGGGGGTACTTTTCTGGAAGTGGCCGTGCGCCAGGACGCGGTAGATTCTTTTTTTGGCATGATACGTGCGCTCGGCTTTAATAGCGTTGAAATATCTGACGGTACCATTCAAATGGATCGTAGAACGCGAAATGAGCTGATTATCCGAGGATTAGACGAAGGATTGGAAGTCATTACGGAGTATGGAAAAAAAGGTTGGGGCTCGTCCATTGAATTATCTGAATTAATTGAGACTGTTCTCATCGATACGGAATTAGGTGCTTCCCTTGTAACGATTGAAGCGCGTGAATCGGGTATGGGGGTTGGCATTTTTGATGGGCAGGGGAAATGTAAAGATGAAGAGCTGCATCGTGTGCTTACATCTATTTCAGGGGATCTGCTCTTGTGGGAGGCGCCACTAAAAACGCAACAAGTTCACCTGATTAACTCACTCGGTCCTGATATTCACTTGGGCAATATATCCCCTGATGAAGTCATCGCGTTAGAAGCTTTGAGGAGAGGACTGCGTTCTGACACGTTGTTCTTAGGTACCAGAAAGGATTAACACATGCATATCGAGGTGATCGCATCTATCTGCGAAGCAAGAAGTGACGAGTTTCTCCATAAAACCGTCATTGTCGTCGATGTCTTACGTGCGACAAGCACAATCATCACCGCACTGATGAATGGCTGCAAGGGCGTAGTCCCTGTTGATACGGTAATGAAAGCGAAGGAATTAGCTCGAGAGGGCGATTTACTTGGCGGAGAACGTTATTGCAAGAAAATTCCAGGGTTCGATTTTGGCAATTCGCCGCTGGAATATACACGGGAAGCCGTACAGGGCAAGCGTATCATTTTGACGACCACAAATGGCACAAGGGGGATCCAAAAAGCGACGAAAGCCGATCGTGTGCTGGCTGGAGCTTTAATCAATGGTAAAGCTACTGCTGAGGCAGCCATCGACCTGAAAAGGGACACCGTGATCGTCTGCGCGGGTACGCAGGATGTATTCTCTTTGGAGGACGGCCTCTGTGCCGGTCTCATCTTAGATGAAATCGCATCTTTACTTGGTGAGAATCAGATGATGACGAATGATTTTGGCTTAGCGATGCGCGGCTGTTATCTTGAAGCTAAAGAGCGATTATTGGAAACCTTGCTCGCCTGCATGAATGGTAAAAAAATGAAAAAGTCCGGCTTCCTCGCGGACGTCGAACTTTGTGCCAAAGTCAATATCACGGATTGTGTGCCCGTTCTTGAACATGATCTAATGGTGCTCTATCAACGATAGACTACCCATTCGTTCTAAATACAAGCCCCCTTCATAAACTAAATTGACGACACTGAAGACGACGAGGGGTTTTGTTTATGAACGGTGATTTGCTATTGGTGATTCTTATAATCATAGGTCTGATAGGTCGCTCGCCAATTATCACAACCGCGGCTTGTCTTTTACTTGCCGTTAAACTAATTGGTCTTCAGCGCTACTTCCCAACCATGGAGCGCAAAGGACTGGAACTTGGCTTGCTGTTCCTGACAATCGGTGTGTTGGTTCCTTTTGCCAGTGATCGTATCTCAATGAAAGATATTCTCTCCGTCTTTACGACTTGGCCAGGAATCATCGCCCTGCTTGGAGGCGCGATTGCGACTTATATGAACGGTAAAGGTTTGGAGTTACTAAAAGTAGACCCACAATTAATTGTGGGTCTTGTCCTTGGTTCTATATTTGGCATCTTATTTATGCGCGGCATTCCGGTAGGTCCACTAATGGCTGCCGGAATAACGGCATTTTTAATGAAGCTTGCTTATTTTATAGCGGACAAGCTCCAGTAGATGTCAAAGTTATCTACGATCTTCTGGACCACCAACGAAAGCTTGCTCTGCTGTATCTAACCCGTACGCCGTGTGAAGCGCACGAATCACATCTGTTAATTTCGAATTATCGATCACACATGACATTTTAATCTCAGATGTACTTACCAAAGAAATGGTAATTCCAAGATCGGAAATGACTTTGAACATGGTTGCAGCAACACCTGGTGAACTTACCATGCCTGCACCAACAATCGATACTTTGACAAGATCAACTTCGGAAGTTACTTCACGGTAACCAACTTCAGCGCGAAGTTGCTCGAGAACGTCAAGAGCTTTCTCACGATCCGCTAAGTTCGTTGTGAAAGAGAAGTCTGCAGATCCGTTAATTACACCGCTTTGAACGATGATGTCAACGTCAATTTGCACTTCAGCAAGTGCTAGGAAAACCTTCGCAAGTTGGCCTGGCTTTTCAGGAACACCCAGAATACTAATTCTTGCTACATTTTTGTCATAAGCGATGCCACGAACGACGATTCCTTGCTCCATCACTGCTTCCTCCTTCACATTGGTGCCTTCATTGTAATTAAAGCTTGAACGTACCACGAGGGTCACGTTGTAATTTTTTGCATATTCAACTGCACGAGGATGAAGAACTGCAGCTCCTAGGTTGGCAAGCTCCAACATCTCATCATAGGAAATTTCAGCAAGCTTTCTGGCTACTTTGACTATACGAGGATCCGTAGAATAAATGCCATCAACATCGGTATAAATTTCACAAAGATCTGCTTTAATCGCTGCGGCAAGAGCAACTGCTGTTGTATCCGATCCGCCGCGGCCAAGTGTCGTAATTTCACCAGCTTCGGTCATTCCTTGGAAACCAGCTACGATGACGACATTCCCCTGCTCAATCGCATTCAATACGCGATGAGGTTGAATATCGGTAATTCTCGCTTTACCATGAACAGGCTCTGTATAAATGCCACTTTGCCATCCGGTGTACGAAACCGCTTGTTCACCGAGATTATGTATGGCCATTGATAAAAGCGCTACGGAAACTTGTTCGCCCGTCGTCAACAACATATCCATTTCACGAGCCGGAGGGGCTCCATCGTAAATTTGCTTGGACAAGTCGATTAAATCATCCGTTGTATCTCCCATCGCAGATACGACAACAACACAGCTGTGTCCAGCTTGTTTACGCTCTACGATTCTTTTTGCAACTCGTTTCATTCGCTCCGCATCACCGACAGAGCTACCGCCAAATTTCATCACTATAAGAGACAAAGCTGACCCACTCCTAACACATACTAGTGCATAACAATTCAATATTATAGCATATAATTGGCGGACTGTGGTAAGAAAAGAAAAAAAGCCTTTCGAACTCATACGAGTCAGAAAGGCTTTGTTCATTAATGATTAGTTGCTCGCGCGGGAAAGGTATTTACCGTCATCTGTATCAACGGAAAGAACATCGCCTTCGTTAATGAACAGCGGCACCATCACATTAAGACCTGTTTCCACTTTCGCATTTTTCAAAGCACCTTGTGCTGTGTTTCCTTTGACGCTTGCATCTGTTTCAACAACTTTCAAGTCAACGCTCTTCGGAAGGTTAATCCCTAGAATTTCACCTTGATAGCTCATGATTTTGATGTTCATGTTTTCTTTCAGGAAGTTCAATTCCCATTTCAATTGCTCATGGGCAAGGGAAATCTGATCGTAAGTCTCCGTATCCATGAACGTGTACTCGTCGCCAGCTGCGTACAAGTATTGCATTTCACGGTTCTCAATGTGAGCACGTCCAACGTTCTCACCAGCGCGGAATGTACGTTCAACGGTGTTGCCGTTGCGTAGGTTTTTCAGCTTGGAGCGCACGAATGCTGCACCTTTACCTGGTTTAACGTGTTGGAAATCTAGAACTGTAAAAATATCATGCTCAACTTCAATCGTAAGACCTGTTTTAAAATCGTTTACTGATATCACTTGTAAATCCCTCCGCTAGTCAATGATAAGAAAATCTTTGGTAGAATGTGTAAGTATTTTAATGCCGGTCTCAGTAATTACTACGTCATCCTCAATTCGAACTCCGCCAAAATCAGGGAGATAAATACCAGGCTCAACGGTAACAACCATACCAGGAGTTAAAATCGTATCTTCGGTTTTCGACACGCGAGGAGATTCGTGAACCTCCATCCCCAACCCATGCCCGGTCCCGTGACCGAAATAATCACCATAGCCGTGCTTCACGATCACATCACGTGCGAAAGCATCGCCTTCTCTGCCAGTAATTCCCGGTTTGAGGTTAGCCAAGCAGTGCAATTGTGCTTCTAAGACAACATTGTAAATTTCTCTGTGCTTGTCTGTCGGCTTCCCTAGCATAACCGTTCTTGTGATGTCAGAGCAATAACCTTTATAATACGCTCCAAAATCCAATTTGACAAATTCGTTTATTTGGAGAATACGATCACTTGCTTTACCATGCGGTAATGCAGAACGTTCGCCTGACGCCACAATCGTCTCGAAAGAAGTTGAGGTTCCTCCATTTTTGCGAATAAACACTTCAATTTCAAGCGCGATGTCTAACTCTTTGACAC
The DNA here is from genome assembly GCF_059692015.1 of Paenibacillus sp. J22P165. NCBI lineage: Bacteria > Bacillati > Bacillota > Bacilli > Caryophanales > Paenibacillaceae > Paenibacillus > Paenibacillus sp. J22P165. Next base: position 467,392 of record NZ_JCAUAP010000002.1, read on the forward strand.
CTGGTTTAATAAAGTTAAGGATATGTGAAAAGGTTTGATCGGCCAAATCTGCCGCTTCTTGCATCACTTGCAGCTCAGCTTCATCCTTCACCATACGAATCAATTCAACAAGACGGGACGTTGGAACAAACTCGATGCCTGGCAGACCTTGTTGATAGTTCAAGAAATCACCGTAAGACACATCGCTTTGTTCGAAACCTAATTTCGTGATACCTTGCTTCTGCAAGAGTTCAGTAACTGTCTCGATCGCCTTTGCTTTATGTTCAACCACTTCAAACAGTTTGGCTTGCTGCGGCGCTTGTGTCATATAACGGAAATCTGTTAATAAAATGGCACGGTCTAACGTTATAAGTACATAGCCAGATGAGCCTGTGAAACCAGATACATATGTACGGTTATATGCGTTCGTGATGAGTAGTGCCGGTAAATCCTGCTGTTGCATAACCTCGCGAAGACGTTCAATACGTTTCTCCTGCATCCAAATCACCATTCCTTCTTAAAGTTTTGCTAGAGCAAAACGATCTTTGTAAGCAAATGCTTACAGATGGGGTAGTAAAGCTCGTAGGCCAAGCGCATAACTGTCAGCGCCAAATCCACAAATTTGACCAATCACAACGGGTGCGATGACCGAATGATGACGAAATTCTTCACGTTTATGAATATTCGAAATATGAACCTCTACCGTTGGCAATTGAACTGTAGATAAAGCATCACGGATTGCATAGCTGTAATGAGTGAAGGCACCCGGATTAATAAGTATGCCATCCTTCGTACCGTACGCTTCATGAATTTTATCAATAATCTCGCCTTCATGGTTAGATTGGAAACTCTCCAATTCAAGTGAAAGCTCTGTTCCAAGCTCATGCAAACCCTCGATGATTGAGGAAAGTGTTACCGTTCCATATACGCCAGGTTCACGTATGCCAAGCATATTCAAATTCGGACCATTCAAAACTAGAATCCTTTTCAATTGGAAATCCTCCCGCAACAATCGTCATTGACAATTAGCCAGCTTCAGCTAATTAACCTTTGATATTTTACCATAAGTTTCATGTCTTGGGTATAGCCTCTGAAGATCTAGCGCTTGTATATTCAATAGCAATGGAATACCCAATAAACATCCCCCATACAAGAAATAAACAAACCTCACTTATGATTGTATTTAGATCTAACTCTGTTATCCAAAACACCATGCCTGTAATAGGACCTACGATTAAATAAATAATCGCCCACCAGAGTGCCCCATAGCCTATTCCCCAAAAAGGACTTCGCAGTTTCCACATAGTCACCATAAATAGGAAGGCCGCGACTATCGAAAATAGCGCAAACGCTAACCACCCCGTAAACAATCCCATCCAAGTGTTAAAGAAATCATGTTTGAAAAAAGGTTCAACAAGAAAACCAATACCTATCGTTGTAAACTTAAAATAATTTTCGACAATTTTGAGAGCACCCCAAATTAGCCCAGCAAAAAAACCGATATATAACACAAATACCCAGCGATTTGTCTGCTTTTTCTCCACGGTATGCGCACTGCTCATCTGCGATCTTCCTTTCTCTACCGATACGGCTTGTCTTATCATTGGCAATCATAGTATGTTCTGTCGCTATCGGTAGCATTCAACACCTGAATCCGTTACAATAAGAAAGTGAGTAACTGAATTCGAGAAAGATGAGAAGGTGAATCTTGTGGCAGAACAAAACAGTATATACGGAGGACAAGCCGTCATCGAGGGCGTCATGTTCGCAGGAAGAAATGTGCATGTAACAGCTGTGCGCAAAAAGGACGGTTCTCTTGATTTTCTAGAAGTACCTAAGAAAGTGATTCCATGGGTTCAAGCACTTAAGAAAATTCCTTTTATACGAGGGATTGTAGGTATCGTTGAGTCCAGTGCCAAAGGTGCGCAGCATCTGAATTTCTCGGCTGAGTCATTCGCCGAACAAGAAGGTGATTCTGAAGCGACAAAGAAGGAAGAGAAATCAGGCATCTTCTCTAACATATCTATGTTTTTAGGCGTAGCCGTCGTTGGTGTCCTATCTTTTCTGTTCGGAAAATTTATTTTCACGTTAGTTCCGGCTATTATTGAACAGTTTTTGTTTCAAAACGTATTTAGCAATCAAATTCTTCATAATCTTATAGAAGGTGTAATCAAAATTATTTTGTTGGTGGGATACATTTACTTCATCTCACTTACACCTATGATTCGGAGATTGTTCCAATATCATGGCGCAGAACATAAAGTCATCAGCGCTTATGAAGCTGGCATGGAATTAACCGTCAGCAATGTTCAAAAATTTAACACACTTCATTACCGATGCGGCAGCAGCTTTATCGTTTTCACCGTTTTGATCGGTGTTGTGATTTACTCGTTCCTACACTACGACGGATTAGTTGAACGCATTGTTCAACGTTTGATCTTGTTACCATTGGTTATTGGTGTTTCTTATGAAGTATTGCGTTTCACAAATTCACTACGTGAAGTTCCTGTTCTTCGCTATTTAGGCTATCCTGGCCTTTGGCTTCAATTGCTTACAACCAAAGAGCCTGAAGACAGTCAAGTTGAGGTGTCCATTGCATCATTTAACCGCATGCTAGAAGCGGAAAAACGAATTATGGAGGGACGGGCATGAGAAGAAAGTTTTCCCCGATTGAGATTGCCATAGGAATTCTGATTGCCATAGGCTTAATCGTTAGTCTGCGTGTATTATTCATTCCTATTCTTGTGCTTGGGGCGATTTTTCTACTGTACAAATTCCCACCTTCCCGCTGGAAGAAACCATCCATGCCACGTGGGGCTGATAAAGGCAAAACAAAAAACGCGAAATTCAGGGTCATCAATGGTACGAAAGATGCCGATAAGGATGATTTTCCAAAATATCACTAAAATCAAGTTTTTTTCAGTGGCGGACGCATGACAAACTTTGCATAATTTTCTTCATAGTTGCTGGCTGACCAGCCTTTGAAGTAGGCGTTAGCTGCTAGGTAACCCGATTCATACAGCGACATGCTTAACTCTTTTGAAATGTTAAACTGCGTGTTACCAACACCTAACGTTGGAATTTTGACAGTACGGAAGCGATTCTTCTGCTCAATGTAGCGTTCATCATGCGCGCTCAGCATGGTACTGAATAGTGCCTCTAACATTGTAATCGGTCCTCGGATCGTATGCGTAGGTGTATCGCTCTTCCCAACAAGTTGGAAGCCAATGACGGGTACCAGCTTTGTGGTAGACATTTGCTTATCGAACACCCACAACGGAAAGTTGCTTAGCAAGCCGCCATCCACGATATAATTAAACTGCTCTGAGAAAGGCTTAGCCTTCTCGGAGCTTTTTATATTCCGGCGAATTCGAACAGGATCGAAGAAATATGGAATGCTCGTGCTCATTCTAACTGCTTTGGCAACCGATAGTTTGCCAGGCTCGATGCCGTATTGGGCAATATCATTAGGCAGCACTAATAGCTTGCCTTGTGTAATATCAGAAGCAATAATCCGGAGCTGATTAGGTGCCAGATCTCCAAAAGTGCGAATACCTTTCGCCGCTAGTTGTTGATTTACCCAGTGTTCCAGGGCTTCACCAGAATAGAGACCTTTTTTGATCAACAAACGTGCCGCAGGGCCGATTATCTTCGTATTGAATATAGGTGAGCGCTGCATAAACGATTTAAAAGGTGCTCGTAGGATCAACTCCCTCATCTCTTCGCCCGTGTATCCTGCCGCCAAAAATGCGGCCACAATCGAACCAGAGCTTGTACCGGCTACTTCATGAAAGGTATATCCTTGCTCGTTGGCTGCACTAACACCTCCGGCCAAAGCAATCCCTTTGACACCACCACCTTCAAACACACCGTTAATCTTCATCCGCTGCATCCTCCCCTAACTCTCATTCATAGGGCTTCTTAGGTATGTATGCAGGAGCAGTTTGTTTCTATGCGCAAAAAAAGACAGAGCCCGTAAACGGACCCTGCCTAATTCTCAGCCTCTAATTCTTTTCGAACATTCATAAGTTCATCCGCGCGACTTGGATCTCTACGGAAGTATTCCAATAAGGTTTCAATGCAAGTAATTGAATCCCAGCTCAAGTGGTGCTCAATACCTTCGACATCCTTATATATATTGTCCTCATGGACACCAATTGTTGTAAGAAAATTTTCCAACAGCTCATGTCGATCCATCAAACGCTTGCCCATCTTCTTCCCTTTTGGCGTAAGGATGAGGCCGCGATACTTTTCATAGATTAAGTAATTATCTTTATCTAATTTTTGAATCATTTTAGTCACGGAGGAGGGGTGCACTTCAAGCCCTTCAGCAATGTCGGAAACACGAGCGTAACCTTTCTCATCGATAAGCTTGTATATTCTCTCCAAATAATCTTCCATACTTGGCGTAGCCATTGCTATATTTCCCCCTGCTGTGCGTATTTCTCAAGCCATACTGCTTTCCTATCATAATCCATCTACCCAGATGCGGTCAAATCTCCCATGTTTCCTTTGCACTTCTCTTTGGCACACTAAAATAATAGTTTGTTATCCAGCCATATGAAGGAGGGTCTTATGTCTACAGAATTGCTTACCAGACCTCAACCGAGTACGACTATTTTCGTACCGGAGCTTGTTTATTTTGAACCAGATGCCATGAATTATCCCAAAGGTAAGCAGATTTATGAATGGGCTAAGCAAGAAGGCCTTGAGATTCATATGACGACTTCCCATAATCAAATCCGTGATTTGCCCGGCGAAACTGAATTAGATAAATACCGGATTGCTAAGCGAACTTTAGTCGTCGGTATCCGAAAAACATTAAAATTCGAGACATCAAAACCTTCCGCTGAATATGCGATACCCATTGCTACAGGCTGTATGGGACATTGTCATTATTGCTATTTGCAAACCACGATGGGGGCAAAACCCTATATCCGTGTCTACGTGAATATCGACGATATCCTCGGAGCAGCTAAGCGCTATATTGAGGAACGGGCGCCGGAAATCACACGTTTCGAAGCCGCGTGCACCTCGGACCCTGTAGGACTTGAACATATCTCCGGATCGCTTAAACAGTTGATCGAGTTTATGGGTGAACAAGAGCACGGTCGTCTGCGGTTTGTCACAAAGTATCATCATGTTGAGCCTTTATTGGATGCCAAGCATAACAAGCATACCCGTTTTCGCTTTAGTGTAAATGCCGACTATGTCATTAAAAACTTCGAGCCCGGCACTTCTCGATTTCATGAGAGAATTGAAGCGGCAGGCAAAGTAGCCAAGGCTGGATATCCGCTTGGTTTCATCATTGCTCCAATCATTTGGCATGAAGGCTGGGAAAACGGATACGCTACGTTGCTTGAAAAACTGCATAATACACTTCCAGCAGAAGCTACGGTGGATCTTACTTTCGAAATGATTCAGCATCGATTTACGAAAACAGCGAAGAATATTATCGAGAAGCGTTACCCGAAGACGAAGCTAGAAATGGATGAAGAGAAACGAAAATACAAATGGGGTAAATATGGAAAAGGTAAATATGTATACAAAGATGAACAAGCTATCGCGTTGAGAGAATTTATCACGGAACAAATATTCGAAAAATTCCCTCAAGCGAAAATTGAATATTTCACCTGACTTCTTGACTTCTTAAAATTTCAAGAAATCCGGTGTTATGGAATTCAACCAAAGTGTAATTTGTGTCATTTTACCGCTATAAAGAAGAATGGCGATGACGATCATCAACCCGCCACCGATTTTCATCAGCAAGTTAGAGTAACGAAGAATCCATTTGGTTGAACCGATGAAAAAGGAAAGAACGAAGAAAGGAATTGCAAATCCGAGTGAATAGGCTGTCGTTAATTGAAGCCACGTTCCTGGTTCTGTTGCCGCTAAAGCAAGAATAGCTGAAAGAATTGGACCAACGCAAGGTGACCAGCCGGCAGCAAAGCCCATTCCTACAAAGACTGAGCCCACATAACCGGCTGGACGAAATTTAATCGACAACTTGCGTTCTTTCATTAACCATTGCGGTTGAAAAATTCCGAGTAAAAAAAGTCCCATTACAAATATTAATAGGGCAGCAATTTGGCGAAGCAAGTCGCGATAATCAATAAAGAAGCTTCCAACAAAGCCTGCAGTTAACCCTAGTGCGTAAAAAATGATAGAGAACCCCACAATAAAGCTTAACGTGTGAAGCATCGTTTGACGTCTAACTTGTGCAGTTGTTCTCCCTGACTTCAGTTCACTGACAGAAATACCTGTTATGTAGGATAAGAACGATGGGTATAACGGCAAGCAACAAGGTGAAATGAAAGAAGCTATTCCCGCCCAAAGGGCGATCCATACATTTACGGAATCCATGCTTTATATCCTCAATCCTCTTTTTAAGATAATCCCTATTAAAATAGCGATGAGGCTCAGTACAACCGTCCCTCCTGGTGCTAGATCCCATACCCCAGCTACAACTAGACCAACGATTACGGCAATTTCAGAGAACAAAATCGCTAAGAAAACGGAATGTTTGAAACTACGAGCAAGTAATAAGCTGCATGCAACCGGTATCGTTAACAAAGAAGATACTAATAATGCTCCTACAATTTTGATCGCAACAGAAATAACAAGCGCCGTCAGCATCGTAATCATCATATTATAAAACTTCAAAGGAAGTCCACTTACACTGGCAGCATCCTCGTCAAAAAACATCAAGAAAAACTCTTTGAAATGAAAAGCAATGACACCGATAACCAGCACACATACCACTAACACCACCCATAAATCCGTGGAATCAAGCGTGTAGATACTGCCGAACAAGTAGCTCATTACATTCATATTAAAGCCTTTGCCTAAGGTAAAAAGAAGCGTAGCAAGCGCAACGCCGCCAGACATAATAATGGCTATGGAAAGCTCTGCATAGGTTTTATAGGCTTTACGCAGCCGCTCAATAGCAAATGAGGCAAGTAGAGCAAAGACAAGCCCTACCCCTAAAGGGTACACATTGATTAAAAAGCCTAGTGCTACACCAGCGATTGAAACATGTGCTAGCGTGTCCCCAATCATAGATAACCGTCTTAGAACAAGAAAAACGCCCATTAATGGCGCTGTTAGCCCGATCAATATCCCACCAATTAATGCGCGTTGAAAGAAATACTCTGTAAATATGTCCAAATTGTCCGCTCCTTACTGAACTCCGATCATCTCTCGAATCTGGCCGAGTGAATGCGTTAAATTCGTCTCACGGCAATCCTCGGGATCATGGGTATGTTTCACATAAAACTTGATGCCTCCGCTTAGTTGTTGGGGCTCTGTTCCCAGATAAGACTGAATCATGTCCATATCATGAGATACCATTATGAAGGTCATATGATGATGTTGATGCATATGCTTAATCATTCTAAAGAAACCGATCTGCGTTTCGGCATCTATACCTACCGTAGGCTCATCAAGAATGAGCAGTTCAGGATTATTCACAATAGCCCGGGCTAAAAATGCTCGCTGCTGCTGACCTCCGGAAAGTTGACCTATTCGGCGGTCTGCTAAATCCTCGATGCGCATGGCCAACATGGCATCTTCTGCTTTTTGCTGATCAGCTTTGGATAATCGGCGATACACGTTCTTCTTAGTATACATGCCTGAAAGCACAACTTCCCTCACAGTCGCAGGGAATAATGGATTAAAGGCATTCTTTTGTGGAACGTAACCGATCCGCTCCCAATCCTTGAATTGATTCAAGGGGCGATCGAACAATCGAATTTCACCACTTGTTGGTTTCAACAAGCCAACTAGCATTTTCAGAAGCGTCGTTTTACCAGCGCCGTTAGAACCAATTACACCTACAAAATCACGTTCAAACACATCAAACTGAAGGTTATTAATTACGGTCTTATTTTCGTATGAAAATGAAATTTGGTCAATTGAGACTATTTTCTGATGGCATAACATGTTTTTCTTAATCTCCATCTGATTACTCCTGACTACCTTTGTTATTGTAAAGCGAGGACTAGATTTTTCAAATTTTTGTCCATAATCGAGATATAATCTTCTCCCGCTTCCTGCTGTTCTTTCGTAAGACCCTCAAGCGGATTAAGTACTAACGTACCGACCTTTGCGTCTTTTGCTAACGTCTTTGCCAACTTATCCGATACGAGCTCTTCGAAGAAAATATACTTGAGATTATGATCTCTAATAAAGGCATTGATTTGCTTTAGATCCTGTGCCGTTGGCTCAGCCTCTGGCGATAAACCCATGATAGACATTTGAGTCAAGCCGTAGTCTCTACATAGATATGCAAAAGCATGGTGAGATACAGCAATTTCTTTTTTAGCCGTTTGAGAAAGTTCCTTTTTGAATCTTCCATCTAATTCTGATAGTTTAGCGCTATAAGCCTGATAGTTTTTCTCATACGCTTCTTTGTGCGCAGGGTCCGCTTCAATTAAAGCTGTTTTAATATTATTAGCCATTTTCTGTGCATTTAACGGGCTTAACCAGGCATGTGGATCAAATTCTTTTTTATTATCATCCGTAGTGATCAAATTAGCACCTTGACTCGCTTCCACGACACGAACTGTCGCTTGACTTGAAAGGCTTCCAAGAAAATCTTTCACCCAACCTTCAAAACCTGCACCTTGGTAGACAAAGATTTGAGCGCCCGACATATTTTTGATATCTCTGCTTTTAGGAGACCAATCATGCGGTTCAACCCCAGCAGGGACAAGATTAATAACATTGACATAATCGCCGCCAATTTGCTTCGTGAAATCATATAAGGGATAAAAACTAGTTACCACGTTCACTTTACCTTCTACTAATCCCGCTTTCGAGCTGCCACAGCCCGCGATGCAACAAGCAACGATCAACAATAAAACTATGTAGACAAAATGCTTTGCATGTTTTTTCATGATTATAACACCCGCTCTAAATCGTAATTTTTTTTATTAACGTTTTGATTATACGAGGTGAGTTTCTCTAAGTCAATATATCTAGAAAGGAAAGTCAAAAAAGCCTGCTGCATTGTTCACAGCATGGCCATTTCTAATTTCTTTCTGATTTTATAAGTGTCATAGCGAGTTTTATTCCTCTTCTGAGCCTGCAGAATCCCCTGTATCACTAGCGCCATCGGAACCTTGAGAATCATCTTTTGCGTCTGAATCTTCCGAACCCTCTTGCCCAGTTTTAGCTTCCTTAGCCTTCTGTTTTTCCTCACTGCTACCCTTTGTTGGTTTGTCTGATTCTTCTTTTAACTTTTTATAACGCTCTTCCGATTCCTTTATAAGTTTCGCATCTTGCGCTTTTTGGTATTCAACCACTTCATTGAACATTTGATACTGTTTTTGCAGTTCTTGGTCAATCACACTTTCTTTACTTTTAGCTTCAGCTTCTTTCTTCTCTTCTTCCTTTTTCTTCTCGCCTCCACCGAATAACGAACAAGCAGTCAAAGTGATGATCAATATTGCTAAAGTTATCCCTTTTCCTATACGTCGTATAAGCATCTCATTCACTCCGTGGGTTAGTTTCCTTTAGTTTGCCCTTAGTTTATAAAAATACCCTCAACTACAAAAGACCCCTTCCCTAAAATGAAGGGAAAGGGTCATTCTTATGTGTTGAGGCTATTATTTGACGATTGCACCGTTCGGCATGGAATCCGGAACGGTCGCAAGCGTAAGCTGATCGCCATGTGAAGCGGCGAGAATCATCCCTTGCGACAGCTCGCCGCGCAGCTTGGCGGGCTTCAAGTTCGTGACGCAAATAACTTTGCGTCCAGCAAGATCTTCCGGCGAGTAGAACTTCGCGATGCCGGAAACGACTTGGCGCTGCTCGTAGCCGAGATCGAGCTGCAGCTTGAGAAGCTTGTCGGCGCCTTTCACAGGCTCCGCCGAAATCACTTGTGCAACGCGCAGCTCCACCTTGGCGAAATCGTCGATGCCGATTTCTTCTTTGGGCTCCGGCGCGGGCACAGTTGCACTAGCAGCAGCCGCGGCAGCTGCTGGCGCTTTAGGCTCCTCGGTGCTTTCAGCAGCACCGCCGCCCATTGCCTCGACGATGTAGGCGACTTCTGCCGCTACGTCGAGTCTTGGGAACATGGGCTCTCCCTTTTGCACCTTGGTGCCTGTAGGGAGATGCCCAAAGGACTGAACGCTCTCCCACGCAGTCAAGCGCGGTAAATCCTCGCTAGCTAGGCCAAGCTGCGCCCAGATCAGTTCAGGCGTCTTCGTCAAGAATGGACGAAGAAGAACGGACGAGATGCGCTGAGATTCAGCCAGCACATACATGACGGAGCCTAGCGTCTCGCGCTTGGCTTCATCTTTCACCATCGACCACGGCTGCGTTTCGTCGATATATTTATTCGTGCGGCTGATCAATTGCCACACCGCGGAAAGCGCGATGGAGAACTCCATTTTCTCCATCGATTCTTTGTACTTCGCTACTGTCGTACGAACCGTCTCCAGAAGACTTTCATCAAACTCAGTAGCTCCAGGGACATACGCTGGGATGTTACCTGCAAAATACTTATCGATCATCACAATCGTACGATTCAACAAATTCCCTAAATCATTAGCCAGATCATGATTCACACGTTCCACGAAACTCTCTGGCGTAAACGTACCGTCAGCTCCAAATGGAACTTCTCTCATCAGGTAATAGCGAAGCGCATCCAAACCATAACGGTCAATAAGTGTTACAGGATCTACAACATTACCTTTGGATTTGGACATTTTGCCATCCTTCATGAGCAGCCACCCATGCGCAAACACCTTTTTAGGTAATGGCAAATCTAACGCCATCAACATAATTGGCCAATAAATTGTATGGAAACGAACAATTTCTTTACTCATCAAGTGAACATCTGCCGGCCAGTATGTTTTAAAGATCGACTCATCATCTGAACCATAGCCAAGTGCAGTAATATAATTGGAAAGTGCATCGATCCAAACGTAAATGACATGCTTCGGATCACCAGGAACCTTAATCCCCCAATCAAACGTCGTTCGTGAAACAGCCAAATCCTCTAAACCTGGCTTAATAAAGTTATTGAGCATTTCATTCTTCCGTGATTCCGGTTGAATGAAATCAGGGTTTTCTTCGTAATACTGAACGAGTCTATCTGCATACTTGCTCATCCGGAAGAAATACGTTTGCTCCTTCATCTTCTCTACAGGACGCCCACAATCCGGACATTTTCCATCGACTAACTTACTCTCAAGGAAAAAAGACTCATCCGGGATACAATACCAACCTTCATACTCCCCTAAGTAAATATCCCCTTGATCCAGTAACCTTTGAAAGATCTTAGCAACTGCATCTTTATGACGATCTTCCGTTGTACGAATAAAATCATCATAGGAAATATCAAGTTTCGCCCATAGCTCTTTAATGCCGGACACGATATTATCAACAAAAGCTTGTGGCGTTGTACCTTTTTCTTGTGCTTTACGTTCAATTTTTTGTCCATGCTCATCCGTACCAGTCAAATACCTAACATCATAACCTTGCAAGCGTTTGTATCGAGCCATTGCATCACCAGCAACCGTCGAATACGCATGCCCGATGTGCAGCTTATCACTCGGGTAATAAATCGGCGTGGTAATGTAAAACGTTTTGGATTGTTCAGACATGATTCATTCCTCCATAACTATTAATAGAAAACACAAAAAACCCTCATCCATCTTGGGACGAGAGTTGAACTCACGCGGTACCACCCAGGTTCCCCCGCCTTTCACAAGCTCGGGGCTCAGTAAGTCTATTACGACTTGCCCATTAACGCTGGGACACGAGACCAGCTTACTCTCCGCATCATTGGTGTGACATGTACAACACACACCTGTGCCAAGTAGCTCGAAGGTCTATTCTCCGGGACCATATTCCAAACATGTTCCTATACCGGCTTTCACCTCACCCGGCTCTCTGTTCATAGGCATCTGATTGTACTTATCCGTTCATCGAAATCAAAAATATTTAGCATCTTTAAGCACAATATATCGAAAAAAAGAGTCGCATGTCAAGCGGACAGATTTCTCTAAATTAATTTATCTTCTTCACAGGCACATGGTCCACACCACCTGGATGAAAAGGATGGCATTTGCAAATTCGTTTTGCGGATAACCAAGAACCTTTTATTGGGCCGTGTACTTCAATTGCCTCAAGCGCATATTGTGAACACGTTGGATAAAATCGACATGTAGGAGGCTTCAGTGGGGAAATAAACTTACGATAAAAATGGATGGGTGCAAGAAGTACCCGCTTCATCTGTAATCTCCTAATTCTTAAGTAAAATAGTTACTCTCTCTACTATCTTGCCTGAAAACAGGAAACACGTCAAATGCAGCTCTCACTTATTCCTTCATAACTGAAAACACTTCAAAAACGTAGTATACAAATGAATCGACACCAAGGTCTTCAATACTAACTTCCTATTTAGTTCAGATATTCTAGAAGCTATATAAGTTGTGAACTCAAACTGATCCCGTATATTAACTTTAACGTTCGGAACAGAAATCTCAGGCTTCACCGCTTCAGATCGGGCAGCTTTTAGCTTACGAAAAGCCAGTAATCGATTTTCCTCAACTTGGAGCGCATAAGAAATCTTCTGGAGCAACAGCTTCGCACTTCTATAGTTAATTTGTAAAGTTGCTGATAGACCATACGCCGTTACTTCCGCTCCAAGTTCAAACAGCATCTGAATTGCTCTGAACCACGTTAACAAGGGTAATTTAGATTTATGCATAATCGTGCCTGCTGTAATCGAAATTTGCATTCTGCATTCTTTGCACTCTAATAATCTGCGTGTTTGGATTTGAAAAGCTTCATGGTGATCGCACCGCGGGCAGTGAAATCCATCTGACCATCGTATTTTCATGAGCAGCTCTTCACATTGTACTTCCGTATGACAAGCTGATGCCTCATTTGCGATGGATTCAAATTTCATTTCTTCACCCCTCAATTAGAACTTATGTTCTGTATTTATATTTTACCAAACATAGGTTCTAATGTAAACTAATTGTTGTTATTTTTAGAATTTATATCCATATTCTTTCAGAGCCGCTATTACTTTCTGAATCAAAATCTGTGACATATACAAGTCGGTTCTCTAGTTATCTAGAACTAAATTGTCAAAATTTCTCAACACACATCAAAAAATATATATAACAATTTCTAACCTCGTTGACTTGCAGATGTCACAGAATGAAGGTTTCCAAGAAGAACATTATCCACAGTGGGATATTATGGTAAATATTGAGGATTTGAATAGATCAAGTCGTTGAGCTAACGAAGCCTGCCAAGGGTTGGTGGGATTCGAAGTGAGGACCGCTCGTAGTGACATTAATCAGGTTTAGGTTATAATGTTGAATGGAGATGAATTGAGCAATTTGGACATTATTTACTTTTATTTTGAATTGAAGGAGTTTATTCGAGATGAGAATTGAGATATTTCAAGACTTAGTGTGTCCTTGGTGTCGCATTGGGAAGAAGAATTTGATGGATGCTCTACAAAACTTCACTGCTGAACCTGTTGAAATTCATTATCGTGCTTATCAACTTGATCCTTCAACACCGGCAGAAGGTGTGGATTTTGAGACGCTCATGCGTACTAAGTTTCGTGCGGATGAAGATAAACTGCAAGCGATGCTTCAACAAGTAACGCAAGCTGGACAAGCATCGGGTTTACATTTTGATTTTTCGAAGGTCGCAAAAATGCCGAACACTTTAAAAGCGCATCAGCTTATCGCAATTGCACCAAACGAAGTTAAAAAACAGCTTGTTGACGATTTGTTCAAAGCTTATTTTGAAGATGGGAACGATATTGGTGATGTGTCATTTCTTATTGAAGCAGCTGGTCGGTTGGGGATGAATCCCGAGCAAACACGCGCCCGTTTAAACGCCAAGGAAGGTTTGGAAGAGGTTGAAGATGACATTGATTTTGCCAGTCAGGCTGGAGTAACAGGTGTTCCCTTCTTCGTTATTAACCGTAAATATGCGTTAACCGGTGCCCAACCAGCAGCAACGTTTCTTCAAGCTTTGGAACAAATTAGTGCTGAAAGCAAGAACGAAGCATGATCGAAGATTGCATATCGCCCGGCATCTCCATTAGGAGAGTCGGGTTTTTATAAGCTAATCAAAGGAGTTTTACGGATGTCTACTTTACTTAAGGTGCTTAAGCAGGTGCCTACTCGCATAATGATTGTAATTCTTCCTTTCATTTTGATGATTATGGTTGAATTTTTGGAAAGGGGCTCCTACAAAGAGCTGCATCATTGGATTGCTACTTATCCTTTTGCTATGGTGCTTGCTTATTTTGTTGTTGGGGCTTTGTTTTTGTTACTTATTGCGGTGACGGGGCGCACTCGGCTCTCGTTCTGGCTCTTGAGTGCTGTTTTATTGCCTCTCGGTGCGATAAGCGGCAGTAAGTTAAAGGCAATTGGTTCGCCTTATTATCCATGGGATCTTTATTTTAATAATCAGCTTATGGAGTATAAGAAGTTTTTGAGTGGTTATTTAAATAACCGGATTATTGGCTATACGTTGCTATTTATTATGGTAGTCGGAATTTTGTTTCATCTCGTTTTACGTAAGCATACGATTCGATTTAATTGGATTGAACGCTGTGTATACGGTGTAATCGCGCTTGTAATGGCGACCAGTTTGTATATGGATAAACCCATTTCGTTTGCAAAACTTTATGGGGTGTACACGGTACCTTGGGATCAAACGATTACGTATGACGAGAATGGCTATCTGTACTCATCGGTCCAGATGCTTAACTTTCTAAATGTGAAGAAGCCTGAAGGCTACAGTAAAAAAGCGGTCACTGCCCTTTTAGATCAGATCCCAGACAAACCAGCTGCGAGTGATAAAAAACCGAATATTATTGTCTTGTTGGGAGAATCTTTTTTCGACCCAACGACGATGAAAAACGTATCCTTCAGCCGCGATCCGATTCCACATTTGCATGAGCTTCAGAAAAAATTTACTGGCGGGCAAATGTTATCTCCACAATTTGGTGGGAGTACTGCTAATGTCGAATTTGAGGTGCTCTCGGGGAATTCAATGCGATTTTTCGGAAAATCACCGGATAAGATCATTCCCTATATCGAATATATGAATCACGGTGTAGATTCCTTGGCGAGCATTACTACAAGGCAAGGCTATACAGCAACAGCGATAAACCCATTCTTTAGCTATTTTTTCGATAGTAGAAAGGTATATAAGCATTTCGGGTTTTCGAGATTTATTTCGAGTGAGTATTTCCCTAATGATTTCTCAGGACCGAATTATGCGGATCATGCCGTTGTGAACAAAATTATTGAGGAAACTGAAAAAAGTACTGGGCCAGATTTCATTTTTGCAAACACAATGGAGAATCACCACCCTTATCCCCCTGGAAAGTTCAGCAAGAATACGATTCAGGTTACGGGAGATATTTCGGCAGAATCGAAGAGTATTCTAGAAACTTATGCACAAGGCATCACTGCAACTGATCAAGCTCTGCAATCTCTGGTTGATTATTATTCGAAAAAGTCAGAGCCAACGATCATTTTATTTTTCGGAGACCACTTTCCATTTTTCGAGGAAGATTATAAAGTTTACCGCGATGCCAAATACGTGCTACCTAATGATCCTGATCTGTATACGAAGACGCATTACACGCCGTTTGTGATTTGGAATAATTTTGTACCATCTGATCAAGAGAAGTTGAATTTGAAATCAAGCCCCTCTTTTTTGGGACCGATGCTGCTGCATTTAGCAGGTGTAAAGGGCAGCTATTATACAGATTATTTGTATGAGCTATCCCAGAAGATCCCTGTTATTCCACCGCAAGACATGTGGTCGACATCTCATATTCAAGAAAGTGATCTCGAAGGTTACCAGAAGCTGCAGTATGATAACCTCTTTGGAGGTCGTTATGGCTATGAAGCTAAAGGCTACAAGGACACGATCGTTCAGCCTGCTTATGCGCTTGGGTATGGTGATCCTGTGATTTCAAAGGTCTCGAAGGCTGAGAATAAAATTCTGGTGACAGGTTCTCCCTTCTTTTCGTCTTGTAATGTGTATATTGACGGGACAGAAATGAACTCAAATTTTGATGGCAAAGATACGCTTTATGTTGATCTAACAACGAATCCTGCTCTAGAATCAGGTAAACCACATCAAGTTGAAGTACGTGTATACGATGATAAAAAGATGAAGATTGGTCAATCCAATCTATATCCACTCCCATCGTCATGACAAAAGCCCCCTATGAATAGGATGAAGGATATCCTACGCTTAGGGGGCTTTTGTGCAGTGATGATCATTCCACCTGCTCATGTTCATTTCTTCACGACGATGACTTCAGAAGACTTGGGTCACCACCATCTTTTGCGGCTGTACACCTTCAACGTGAACGGTACGTCTTTCGATCAGCACGTTCATCAATACCAAGGTATTTCTGGCATCAAGTACGGGCATTACCATGCATTCTACGGCTTTACAGGGCCACCTATTGCATTAGCAAACGGAAATCATATTCATTTACTACAAGGTGTGTTGGACCAAAATCTTTATAACACGAGCAGAAGAGGTGCTCTAGTGAAATCTGCTCAAATGGAAGGGCTTATTAAGCAATTGCATCAGCATGCTTATCAAGG
This sequence comes from Paenibacillus sp. J22P165, assembly GCF_059692015.1. Taxonomy (NCBI): domain Bacteria; kingdom Bacillati; phylum Bacillota; class Bacilli; order Caryophanales; family Paenibacillaceae; genus Paenibacillus; species Paenibacillus sp. J22P165. The sequence continues at coordinate 483,993 of NZ_JCAUAP010000002.1, forward strand.
CTATTCGTCCCCGGGATTTGGTTATGAGCCTTGGTGACTTATTTCTTCTGAACTTGAATGGCCCAATTAAAAGTGAAAGTTGCTCCAGGCTGAAGTTCTTGAGCACCTGATAGTTCAGCTGGGAATGTTTCATTGAACACGTTCATGATGCTTGTATATGGTTCCAGTGAAACTGCGTTGGTCCACGGCGCAGTGAATAGGACGTGAATCGGGAATTTATCTCCCATCTCGAAAATAAGCTTCGTCCCTCGTGCCTCGTAAGTGATCTCGCACACTTGAGGTCCAGGCGCGATGCTAAGCATCTGCGAGCCTCCCGGATAATCAGGCAGCGCTGATACCGTCTCGCCCTTCTGCAAGGCCGCTGTGAGCGCTGTGGGCACGGGTACACCTGCCGCGAACCCACCCGAGGTAAGCGGCCATTCTGCTGCCGCGGGAATGGTTACCCGCACGCGGTCTGCTTCGCCCTCCGCGAACGCGAAGTACGGGTGAAAGCCAAGAGACAGCGGCATCGACTCGCCGCCACGGTTGGCGATTTCACCGCTGAGCGACAGCGTACCGTCCTTCAGACGGTACGTAAAGCGGAAGCATGCGGCGTGTGGGAAATACGCCAGCATGTCCGGTGTCTCCGCGATATCAAACTCCGCGGAGGCATAAGCCCCGCCAGCCGCGTCCGCGCCGCTGGCGACGACCTTCCACGGCCGCTCGCGCAGCTGGCCGTGGGCGTGATGAGGCTCCCTGTTCATCGGGAGCCGGTATTCGCGGCCACCGAAGGTGAATGCCGCGTTGTTGACGCGCCCCGGCGGGAACAGAATGGGCACGCCGTAGCGCGAAGAATTGACGCGAAGCTCCGACAAGTCGTCGGGCTTCGCGATGTAGCTCTCGTTCCGCACGTCGAAGCGGAACAGGTGCAAGCCGACGGCCGGAATAATCTCGGCCACGGCCTCCGCTTGATGGTCGACGAGCTTGAGCGTCGACTCCCCTTCCCACTCACTATGTAAAAGTTCATACTGACTCAATGGTAAATCCCCCTTATGGCATATTGTGATGTTTACTGATTTGAACTCTTTCATTAAACCGAATATGGGTTTGATAATAGTTATAAATCATTATGATGCCAAGTACAAGAATAACGCTCGTTATTAGACTTCCCTCTGCCCCAAAAGCTCCACCAGATACAACCAGAGCACCTTCGGTTTCTGTCGTTATGAACGACGTCATGGGAATGCCTGAAACGTCAAATCCAAAAACGCAGCCTTGCATGAAATTCCATGCTAAATGCAGTCCTATTGGCATCCATAAACTACCCGTAAACTCACGGCATAAGCCCATCAAAAGACCAGCTAACAAGATATTGATAAATGGAAATGGGGTACTCCACATCCCTGGATTAAAACTATGCAGCAATGCAAATACAATCGTTGATGCCCCAACTGCAACTTTTGGACCAAAGCGATGTTTCACAATCCCTTGTAAATAACCACGTGCAAAAAGCTCCTCATTAAGCGCCACGCCAATAAAAAGTAAAAAGCTTCCGCCAATCGCGTACGCCTTCGTCAAGCTCCAATCCATGCTCACGACTCGAATGCCACCGAACAACCATATCCCCATGCTGCTAATGGTAATCAGAGCAACTCCCCAAACGAAGCCTTCACTTAAACGGCGGCCAAATTGCTCGGTATGCAGGCCTAATGACCATCCTTTTTTCTTCTCAAAGAGATAGAATGAAAAATAAACCCCGCTTACAAAACCTCCAATCTGAGCCCATAATGAGCCCTTAATAAAAAAGGGATCGCTAGTGACAGCCTCCATACTGATAATGAGATCCGGATTTAAGCGGACAGCAATAACAGCAGCAGCTATAGATAGTATGACAGTTATGACAATGATGAAAATCAGGGTTAATAGAACTTTCCCCACAATGTGAAGGATGGGAAACGACTTTCGCTTCTTCATTTCGATAGGTCTTCACTCCTCTCATTGATTTTCTATTCGTGAAATCACCTCCAAATCCTCCCATTTACTTCAAAGGAAACTCTTGTGCAAACGATTACGCCATGCCACAATAGGACTATCAAAATGAAGCTAAGACGGAGGAACACATGCTTTTTGTCTTATTTGCTCTTTGGTTCATTGCATCAGGCTTGCTGATCGTGGATCCCACTTCGCGCACCATGCGATGGATGAGCGCAGTTGCATTTACTGGCGGATCGGGTGCATTAGCTGCCGTCATTTCTGCAGATATCATTCCTTATTTCCAACATACAGCACCCAATCCATCACTTAGCGCGTTCTTTTATCGAGTTATGAGTTACTGCTCGTTGCTTTCCTATTATGGCTTGCCTTATTCTTTTGCGATGCTTGCTTTAGCGTATCACTCCACTTGGCAAAAGCCTCTCTTGCGCACTTGGTTGCCGCTGGGATTGCTTATACCACCAATAGCTTGTTTGATTTTACTACCTGGTTACACCGAAGAAATGCCAATCGATTTCCGCGTCGTGGCAATTTGGGCATTCCCCTATATCCTAATTGGTTCTTTGCTGATTGTCCTCAAAAAAGAGCATCTGCCAGCGATGAAAAGGACACATTTGTTCACCTGCCTTGCCTTGCTTCCGCCAATACTTTGTGTCGGCGTTCTCAACTATGTCATGCCTAGCTTTGGTTTCTATCGTTTGTGGATTTATCACGTGTGGATTTTAGCGTTTGTTGTGCCATTCTTTGTATTCACCTTTTTCAAATACGGATTCCTCGGAATTCGACTGCTTATTGAACGTCGTAAGCTAGATTCCACCCTCCGCGCCATCACGTCAGGTACAGCTATTCTTAATCATGCGATCAAAAATGATGTAGGGAAAATGCGGCTATTTTTAGAAAAAATGAAACATCACGCCGTTGAAACTGGGCAAACCGAACTTATTCAAGATATACACGTTGTAATGAACGCATCTAGACACATTCAAGATATGATTAGTCGGGTGCATGAACAGACGCAAGAGCTTCCTCTGCACGTTTCACAAGTGGATGTACGCCAACTGATTATTGAGGTCATGGAGCCTCTTGAAGGCTACTTAGGAAAGATTCAAGTTCAGCTAGATCTGCCTGATAATCTTGAACTTCGCCTTGATCAGATACAAGTTGCAGAAACCTTAACGAACATCCTGATGAATGCGATTGAAGCGATGGAGACTGGCGGACAACTATCGATTAAAGCTTTTATGAATAAAAAAAATATCGTTCTCGAAATCAAAGACACGGGGTTCGGTATGGAAAAAACTGTGCTCAAACAAGCTGTGGAACCATTCTTCACCACCAAAAGCGGCAAACGGAACAACTTTGGTCTGGGGCTTGCTTACTGCTACAGTGTTATGAAAAAACACGGAGGAAGCTTGGAAATTAGCAGCGAACCTGGTAAAGGCACAAGTGTCTACCTAACGTTTCCTGGACAGAGATAAAGTATTAGTGAGGGGAAGATTTCAAATGGAAGCGATTCGTATACTGATTGTTGAGGATGATCTGGATTGGCTGCGCGGGCTTACTGATTATTTGAATCGACAAGGGGATTTAACCGTTGTAGAGAGCCGATCTACTGCTGCGGAAGCACAATCCTTATTTCATCAATCCGCACCTTCTGCAGATGTCGTACTCATGGATATTATGCTTCAAAATGAACCTGCAGGTATCGGATTGGCGGAGCAAGCCTTTTTGTCTTGGGGAGCAAAGGTTATTATGTTGACCTCGATGGAGGAGAAAGATTTCATCTTCCGATCCTTCCAAGCCGGGGCCATCGACTATCAAATCAAGTCACGATTCGAGGAGCTCCCAGCTATCATTCGGGCAGCACATGCACGCCAATCCACAATAAATGCAGCAGTAGCAGAACAGATGCGTGAGGAGTTCCGCAGACTGAAGCGGCTGGAGCAGCAATTCAAGATCAAAGAAGTCCGTGATCTGATTACCCCAACCGAGCTTCAAGTGCTTGATATGATTGACCAAGGACATACCCAAACGGAGATTGCCAATCGGTTTTTTATTTCATTACGAACGGTAAAAATCCATGTGGGGCATATTTTGAAAAAGCTGGGGAGTCCGAGCAGCAAGGATGCCGCTCAGCAATTAAGAAATCTAGGTTTTTTTGAGCGTGGTCCATCTAATAAAGATAAAGAATAGAAAGTGAAGAATGGAAATCCCACTTCTCTCTAGTGGATATCTCGCTTCTTAAATCTTCCGCCTTTAACATCATGGATATTGCCAACCGCGAGAAAGGCTTTGGGATCCAGTCCATCCACAATGGATTTCAGCTTGGCTTCTTCTAATCGCGTAATCACACAGAAGATTACCTTCTTATTGTCGCCGGAGAAACCTCCTTCTCCTTCTAAGTAGGTAACACCACGGCCCAAACGATCCAAAATGGCTTCACCAATTTCTCTAAAGCTGTCGCTAATAATCCATACGGACTTCGACTCGTCGAAGCCTTCGATCGTAACATCAATCATTTTGTAAGCAATGAAATAAGCAATCAATGAGTACATGGCACGATCCCACGTGTAGACAAACCCTGCACTACCAAGAATGAATAAGTTAAAAAACATAACAATCTCGCCAACCGAGAATGGAATCTTTTTCGAGACTAGGATCGCTACGATTTCAGTGCCATCTAACGATCCCCCAAAACGGATAACCATTCCCACACCAATACCTAGGATAATGCCACCGAACACCGCGGCTAACAACGGATCGTTGGTAAGCTCCTTTACGGGATGCAGCAAGGCAGTGCCTATTGACATGACTAGAATAGCGAAGAGTGTAGATAAAGCAAACGTTTTACCAATCAATTTATAACCAACGAATAAGAAAGGAATATTTAATAATAACAAGAACAAACCGATCGGCACTTGCGTCAAATAAGATAAGATGATCGAAATCCCTGTAATGCCCCCATCAATAATCCGATTAGGTACTAAGAAGATTTCTAATCCAACAGACATTAAAACCGCACCAATGAATAAGAACAACCCACGGCGAAAAAACGCACTTTTTGTCATTTTACGATGTTGAAGCTGCATAACGGCTTCTCTCTTTAGTTGCATTTGTTCTTTTGTTGCCATAATCGAGTCCCCTCCTGCCTTGTTTATTCCTTATAAGTATTCTTGATATAACCACCTTTTTCCTGCAATCTATCTAATTTTCATAGAGATACCATCGAATAATGTCGAAATGCATGATATAATATCAGATGTTCAAGGACTTTTAACTTATATTTGTACAGGAGAATCTATGAAACAAAACATTGAACGTTTACTATTGGTTATTCGGCCGAGACTGCCACTCTTACTGCTTGCAGTAATCCCTGTACTGATTATGGAAATTTTGAGCCGCGGAAATTATATTGAAATGATGACATGGAGTTATAAACACGTTCTCGAGCTTCTTTTCAATGAATGGATTGTGGTAAGTCTTCTCTTGTTATTCATTGCAATTATTGGGCGAACGAAAATAGCCTACTGGGTGATTTCGGGGTTTCTTATCATCCTTGCGCTCATTAGCGGGGTTAAGCTCAAAATATTGGGCGTACCTTTAACGCCTTGGGACTTAGTTGTAGCAGGCGAAGCTTCCGATATGGTGAAATACTTATCCAACATTTTGACATTTAATGTATTATCTGTCATTCTCCTGTTTCTTGTAGGTAGTTACTTCATTCTCTACCGTACAACCATGTTTATTAAAAAAGTCGCCTTAAAAGAACGAGGAATTCTTGCTGGCATAGGTTTACTTATGTTTTTGGCAGTCTACACAGATCTGCCGCTCCCAGTTCAGAAGTGGTTCGGCATTGAAGCTGCTGTCTGGAATCAAGTGCAAAACACCAAAACAAACGGTTATGCATTGGCAACTGTTTTGAACACCAAAGCTATGTTCTCAGATAGCCGAGAAGGCTATGACGATAAAGCGGTTGATGCCATCGTGAATGCATCTCCCACGCCGCCAATTAAAGCTGGTGACCATACACCGCCGATTAAACCGAATGTCATTGTCATTTTGAGTGAAGCTTTCTGGGATCCGACCATTATTCCTGGTGTCAAATTCGATAGAGATCCAATTCCATTCTTCCATAAACTTCAGAGAACCGGAACGAGTGGAACTATGCTTTCACCACAATATGGCGGTGGTACAGCCAATGTGGAGTTCGAAGTACTCACAGGTAACTCTATGCGTTTCTTACCGCAAGGATCCATTGCTTATAATCAATATATTTCTAATGAAGTGGATTCATTAGCCAGTATTTACGCACGTCAGGGCTATACTTCAACAGCGATTAGTCCATTTTATAACTGGTACTTCAATAGTAATAAAATTTATCAAGATTTCGGCTTCTCCAAATATATCCCGATTGAGTATTTTAAACCAACCTATTCCGGTCCATATATCGCGGATAGCGAGGTAGCCGCTAACATTATTCATGCAACTGAGCAAAGCGCAGGATCTGATTTTGTGTTTGCGAATACCATGGAAAATCATTTTCATTTCTACCCTGGCAAATTCCCGAAAAATGAATTTAACGTAACGGGCAACTTCTCCGCTTCTTCAGTCGGCATGCTTGAAACGCTTGCCCAAGGTATTAATGGATCTGATAATATGTTGAAGGAATTAGTAGAATATTACGAGAAAAAAGGCGAGCCAACGATTATTGCTTTCTGGGGAGACCATCTTCCAGCGCTTGGAGATGATTATGCTACGTATATTGATACCAAATATATCAGCGGCAAAGATGACCCTGATTTCTTGAAAAAGATGTATAGTGTCCCGCTTGTCGTATGGAATAACTTTGACCATGGAAGCAAAGATAACCTAAATATTAGTCCTTCCTTCTTAGGGCCTTATTTGATCGGCCTATCTAAGCAGCAAGGCAATTATTACACGAACTTCTTAACGGAATTAGCTAAAAAGTATCCGGTCATTCCTCCTAAAGATCATTTTGCTGAAATGAACATTAAGGAAGATGATTTGAAAGACTACGAAACCTTGCAATATGATATTCTTTTCGGGGATCGTCATGCTTACAAAAATTATTTAACACCGATTATTGATCCTAAGTACATGCTCGGATTCGGACCAATTAGCTTAGAAAAAGTAGAAGCTGACTCACAAGATATTTCTGGTCGTTCATCTATTACACTTACGGTTTCGGGAAATAACCTTCCCCCACTCGGATATGTGACCTTAAATGGGAAAGCATTACCTACGACTTGGAAAGATGAGCACACTGCTACAGCAGTGGTTGAAGGAACTCTACTCAAAACAGGCCTTTGGGACATTCAAGTACATGTGAAAGATTCCAAAGAAACCATTGTAGGCAAGTCAAACTCCGTTTCGATTGATATCGGTGGACGTTAATTCACTTGTAAACAGCCCCTTATTCTCAACTCGAGGATAAGGGGTTGTTTTCTGCCTACGGACAGTCTGGCAGCACGTAAAAAAGCCCATCCTTTTCGGGATGAGCTTCTTTATCTATCCTATCAATTATAGATTAATGATTTTACCAGTAGCTTCGGATTCAAACGCGGCAAGAATTACTTTCAACGCTTGGTAGCCCTCTTCACCGGAAATACGTGGTGGTTTGTTATCTTGAATGCTAGTAATGAACTCAGAAACAACTCCGCTAGATGTTTGTTTCTCATTCGTTGCTACTTGACCTACTTTGTAACGTTCAACCGTACCATTACGAAGCTCAACGATCACTTGATCGTTAGGGTCTGTATCAATTTTGATAACACCATTCTCACACCATAGAACTGTGGAGTTGTCTTGACCTTTGTAGTAAGTCCAGCTTGCTACTAGGGAACCCGTAGCTCCGCTTTTCATACGAAGCAAACAAGTAGCATTATCATCAACGTCTGTACCCTCTTTGTGAAGCGTACCAACGAAAGCTGCAACTTGAGCAACTTCATCATCAAGCAACCAACGGATAAGATCGGACTTGTGTACGCCTAAATCACCCATTGCGCCCATAATTGCTTCTTCCTTGCGGAAGAACCAGCTTTCACGACCGTCAATGCTCCAGCCTTCAGGACCTGGATGACCGAAAGATGTACGGAATGTAAGAACTTTCCCAAGTTTACCTGATTCCAAAATTTCTTTCGCTTTTACGTGCGGAGGCATTAAACGTTGGTTGTGACCAACCATCAAGAAAACGCCATTTTTCTTCGCAGCTGCAATCATCGCTTCAGCTTCTTCAGCCGTTGTTGCCATTGGCTTCTCGACAAGCACATGTGCGCCTGCGTTAGCCGCGGCAATGGTCATTTCAGCGTGAAGGTAGTTTGGTGTACATACGCTAACTGCGTCAACTTTCTCTGCTTTTAACATTTCAACATAGTTGCTATATGCTTTGCCGCCATGCAGTTGTGCGTAGTGTTCCGCTCTCTCGATAATCGGATCTACGAAAGCAACTAGCTCAACATTAGGATTTGATGCGTATTCCGGGATGTGTCTGTGTTTGGAAATGGAACCACAGCCAATGACGGCTACTTTAATTTTACCCATTAGATGAAAACTCCTTCGAATTATAAGAATAAATTAGTTAATAATTTGGTTAATAAATTAGTTATGAACGTTTAAGTAATGCTCTTTAACCCAGTTAAAGCTGTTTTCAATACTAGTTAAAGGTGCTTTTTGGCAATTGTCTTGTTCAACGACTAGCCACTCGACACCAGCTTGTTCAGCTGCGACGATAACTTTATCTAACGGAACATCGCCTAAGCCCAATTCCAAAGTAACGAGTTTACCATCAGCATCTTTCGTAAAATCTTTGAAATGCACCAAAGGCAGACGTCCTGCATATTTGGCAATGTAGGCAAGTGGATCTTGTCCTGCGAATTGAACCCAACATACGTCCATTTCAACTTTAATAGCATCATTATTTGCATACATCGCATCAAAAACAAACTCATTATCCACTTTGTAATGGAATTCGAAATCGTGGTTGTGATAAAGGAACTGCAAGCCTTGTTTTTGCGTCTCAACAGCAAGTGCCTGGCATTCAGCAATCAATGCTTTCCATTGTTCCACGGATTCACGCTCTTCCGCACCAACATAAGGGCAGATTGCGTATGTCGCACCGATTGTTTTCAAATAATCGATCTCACCTTGGAAATTATCACGGAATCTTTGCAAGCTAACATGGCTTCCGAAAGCTTTCAGTCCAAGCTCATCAAGAAGACCCTTAAGCTGATCAGCAGGCATATCATAATAGCCAGCAAACTCAACGCCTTCATATCCTAACTTCGCAACATGGCGTAGTGTACCTTCCATATCACGTGCCATATCATCTCTCAATGTGTACAATTGAAGACCAATTCCTAAACGTCCCATTTGTTCTCCTCTTTTCTCATAGTGAAATCGATAATAATAACCTTGCCCTAAGTATAGCGAGATTAGCCTATTATGACCATTCACGATATAATTAAAACATCTCTTATTTGGCTACGAAAGGCGAAACTACATGAATGCTGAACTATTAGTTTGTGGGTATTCTTTTCACATGGACCCGTTTTATGTGAGTACCAAATCTGGACTTCCGTCTTATCTTTTTCGATTACAAACAGAAGGTACCAGCGAAGCACTTGTCGACGGCAGAATGATCACGATAGAAGCTGGCCACTTACTGCTATTTAAACCAGGTGATCCCTACGAGCTGCGTATCGGTAATCAACTAACCCCGAATGAAGATAAAATTGCCAGCGGTGACTACTACTTGTTTTGTAAAGGGAAATGGATTGACGATTGGTGGAAACGCAATAACAAACCAACCTGCATGCGCATTGACATCGATCCCAGATTAATCTCCCTTTGGCGGCAATTAACCCTAGAAAAGCGCAGAATGGAAGACGAAAATCCCGAGTTAAGCGGCTATTTACTTCAAGCCTTATGCCTATATCTCGAACGCGCTGCAACAGAGACTGTGCAAGGACGTCCTTTTACAGGCACTCGCATGAAACGATTTATTGAGGCACATGCCACCGCTGTATTCAAAATCGAAGATGTTGCAGACCATGTTGGACTTAGTATCTCCCGAGCTGTTCATTTGTTCAAAGAATATTTTGGTAAAACGATGATCCAGTACGCAACAGAAGTACGCTTATCTAGTGCCGTGGAGCGCATGCATGATAGTTCCATGTCCTTAGAACAAATTGCTCTAAGCTGCGGCTTTGGCTCCTATCCATACTTTCATCGTGCTTTTAAGCAACGCTTCGGGACATCCCCCAAAGCCTATCGACAAAATATGCAACATACCTAATACAGATTATTTGATTAAATTCACACAATATTCAATATTCCTGACCAATGTATGAAACAATTTCAGCCGCTAAATCGTATTATCTATATACGAAATACATAGCAATCTCTTATTTGTCTTAAAATTGTAAAACTATTTTAAGGTTCTATTAATAATAATCCGATATGCTAGTACTATATCCAATTCTTAGGATGGTGGAACTCATGAAAATGTTTATAACGATTCATAACAAACCTGTGCCCGTATACTCCGATGAGAAAAATAAAAAGAAGTTCAATTTACTGAAGTCAGCACTTGAGGCCAAAGTAACCAAAGGTAGAGCAACACTCAAGAAATGTCTGGATTCAATCATCAGTATCGAGATTGTTGGGTGCGAAGCGATCCTTCATTCCTTGAATGAACGTGACTCGCTGGCACTATCCCTGTACTAATCGAAAAGCCTGAAATCCCTAAGTTGTGGATTTCAGGCTTTTTTCTGTTTTACAAGTAATTTTTCTCTACAACATGAAGATGATGCTGCGCATGTCCTGCAATGACATATGCGATTGCACGGGCAGAAATAGCGAACGTATTCGCTGTTCCACGACGAGTCCAAGCTGATTCAGTGATCGTAGGCAAAAGGGCTAACGTAGCCTGTCGTACCGCTTGGAACTCCTTTACAAGATCCACTAAATCCACTTCATCAAAAGTTGTATTCGCAATGAAAATATCCTGATCAAATCCTGGTAAATCCGTTGTATCCCCGCGGGCAATGCGTAATAACCTGTAACTCATGATGCGTTCCGTATCCGAGATATGAGCCAGAACCTCCTTCAAACTCCATTTGCCAGGGGCATACCGAGATAAGGCTTGTTCCTCTGTTAATTGTGAAAATAGCGTTACAAGAGCTTTTTCTTGACTGTTCAAAATGGATACATAATCACCATCGGGTACCAATCCAATATACCCCGTATAATAGGATGAATATTCGTCATGACTCGGTCTCTGCAGCATGCTTGAATCGTCTCCTTTCTCTTGAACAAATATTGGTATGAATTTCTCTATCATATCGCAAAATTCCAAAAAAAAGAATCTCATTTGCTGAGAATTGAGCAGAATCAAGCACTTGTTACACTCGCCTATCTCGTTGAAAGGATTTTTCTGTGGTATCTGCAAGGATAAACATTAACGCTAAGACCTGCTTCTTAGCTTATATAACTACTAACTACTAACTACTAACTTCTTACTTCTTACATCTTACTTCTTACTTCTTACTTCTTACTTCTTACTTCTCATCACTTATCACCTATCACTCAACGCTCCCACTAATTACTCAATTCTCAATTCTCAATTCTCACTACTCACTTCTCTCTTTTAATAACACAATCCTCTCAACTCCCAACCGACTAAGTTACTACTCTGTTTAAAGGTGTTGTAGATACCACAGAAAATTAGTTTTGCTGAAATGTGCCCTGCCCCCGCACAACCATTCTTGTAAAATAAAAACCCATTTCCCAAACATGGAAAATGGGTAACTATGTTTACTGCTGCTTCGCCTCAAGCAGCCAGATTTTGCTTTGAAAGTCGCCATGTAAACCAGCGACAGGCAGACCGGCATACAGCAAATGATCGCCGGGGAACAGCCCTTCCGAGCCTTTGATATGATAATCGAAGGCAGGGTTGAGTCCTTTGAGCCGCAAAGTTTTCAGCGGCGCATACGGCTCTGCAAGCACACGGACGAAAACGACCATGGCTTGTGTCTTGTCCTCGGAGACAATCATCCACGCGGTGTCGTTCCCCTCGAACGGGCTCAATAGGCGATACATATCGCCAAATTGGACAAGAGGCCGGATTTGTTTGTAGTCGGCAACTTGTCGTTTGACAAGTTCTTTCTCTTCATCAGTGAACTTCGTTAGGTCAAGCTCATAGCCGAAGTTACCAGACATGGCTACATGACCGCGAGTTTCCAGGGACGTCATGCGATGAACTTGATGATTCGGCACGGCAGATACATGCGAGCCCATGGAGCTAACCGGGTACACGATGCTAGTTCCGTATTGAATTTTCAAACGGCACACAGCATCGGTGTTATCGCTCGTCCAAGTTTGCGGCATGTAATGCAACATACCAGGATCGAAACGACCGCCGCCGCCTGAGCAGCTCTCAAACAAGATATGCGGATATTCGGTAGTGATAGCTTCCATTACGCGATATAGACCTAGCATATACCGATGTGCTGTTTCTCGTTGGCGTTCAGGTGGTAATGCGGCTGAGCCAATTTCAGTCATATTGCGATTCATATCCCATTTGACATACGTAATCGGAGCACTGCTTAATATGTTGCGCAGCATGGACGTCACGCCCTCACATACATCCTCACGTGAAAAATCAAGTATGAGCTGCCCACGACCTTCAGTGCGTCGACGATCCGGTACATGTAAACACCAATCAGGATGTTTACGGTATAAATCGCTCTCTGGCGATACCATTTCAGGCTCAAACCATAGTCCAAATTCAAGGCCAAGCTTATTAACTCGCTCTACCAAATCTTCAAGACCGCCTGGGAGCTTGGCCTTATCAACTACCCAATCCCCAAGTGAAGTCGTATCATCATTTCTTTTGCCAAACCAACCATCATCAAGTACGAAAAGCTCAATCCCAAGGTCTTTACCTGCACGAGCGATGCTCTCAATTTTATCCGCGTTAAAATCAAAATATGTCGCCTCCCAGTTATTAACCAGGACTGGGCGTACTTGATCACGGAACTCACCGCGGCAAAGTCGTGTACGATACAGGCGATGATAGGATCTCGACATCTCACCAATCCCCTGAGCAGAGTAAACCATTACAGCCTCAGGTGTTTGGAAGTGTTGTCCTGGCTCTAGCAGCCAGCTGAAATCAAACGGGTTGATTCCAATGGAGACACGTGCCGTTGCAAAAGGGTCCACTTCCGCGTAAGCCGCAAAGTTACCGCTATAGACGAGATTAAAGCCATACACATCGCCATAGTCTTCATTGGCATCCTTGGCAAGCAAAGCGACAAACGGGTTATGCGAATGACTGCTTGATCCACGCCTGCTTTCGACGGTCAATTTACCCGGAGCCAAAGCTCTCTTTTCGATATGACGCTCACGTGCCCAACTCCCTGATAGCTGCAGTAGATCCCAATCAGCATGAGAATAGTCCACGCTCATACTTAATGCACGCAGCAACCTGAGATCAGCTGTGCCCTCGTTTACGAAACGGACGGAACGTGTGATTGCCGCATGATTGGCAAAAATCGTGTAGGACAGAATTGCGCGCAAGCCTGCTACTTTGTCAATAAGCTCAATTTCTAACGTTTCCGCTTCATGTTCATCTTCTACATAAGTTGAAGGCAACCCTTCTAACGCTGGCTTTCCTTGCACGATGCGATGCTTGTCGTAAATAAGCTCAGTAATCGTCGAGCCATTAGGTAGCGCCACTTGATAAGCTGGCTCGCGGAAGTCGCTTGTCCCATACGCTGGATACTCCTGAGGTAAAGTATCGAATGAGATTTTTCTATTCTCTTTTACGGGATTCGGACTGAAAGAAGCACGTTCCTTATATTGAATCACGCTACCAAGTTGACCCGATCGAATAGGGCGGCCCCAGTAAACATGGGCTGGATAGGAATTGTTAATCAGTTGAATTACATAGCTCATATACGAATTGTTTAAATGAAATATCCCTTGTGCTGCTTCAAATGAAATGGTCATTAATAATCCCTCCTACCGTCTATTATCGTATCCTGAGAGAAACAAAACTATGGAGAAACTACACCTACATATGGAGGAATGTCGTTTTTCCGCAAAAAATAGAACCTTGACTCTACTCAGTCAAGGTCCATTTTCGCACGTCTAACTTAGCCGTATTTATACGTCATGCCATGTCCGCCCTTCGGGTACACCCAGTCTATATTGTACGAAGGACACGCAATGCGGCACGTTCCGCACTCAATGCAATTTTCAAAAGCAACCGTGGTAATTTTAAGTTTCTTTTCCCACTCATAGACATCGGAAGGACAGAAATAGTTGCAATCTTTGGTAACACAGTTTAAACAGGTTTGTTTGTCTTTGATCACGAGATGGGATTTATCATCGCATTTGTAACGAATGGTAAACAGTTTATCTGAGATATCGCTTTGGCTCATCCGTTCATCGCCCTCCATCCCTTGTAGCCTAGCTTCATCAAGTTCACTGTGCCGCCTGCGGCATTTTTGATGAGCTTCATGGCCATTTTTTGTTTCTCGGCTTTCGTTATTCCGTCCACGAGGAACATGTTATACGCTGCTTCATTTACGGCACGAGGCAACCTATCAAATAAGAGCTCAGGATCCTGTTCCTTCAGGAATTGATGCATGCCTTTGTACTTTTGCAGATCCTTGTGAACAAAGGATTCTTTGATCTTATTATCATAAAGATGCATGGTTGGAGCTGTAAAATCTCCACGCGCCTTCGCTTCGATAATAGCTTCTCCAGCTAGTCGCCCCGAGGTCATCGCGAGATTCGTCCCCTCCCGGTGGACAAAGTTAATTAGTTGCGCAGCATCACCACACACGCACCAGCCATCTCCCGATAAGGTTGGAATCGAGTGAAAACCACCCTCTGGAATCAGATGACCGGAGTATTCTTTGGTCTCTCCGCCTTGAATCAGCTTACGAATCATCGGATGCTGTTTGACGGCATCGAGTACGGCGTAGGGCTTTACCTTTTTATCACGCAAATGATTTACCATCACACCGACCCCTAACGAGATCGTTTCTTTATTCGTATATAAGAAGCCCATTCCCGCCATGCCGAGCGAGGTTTCACCCATAAATTCAATAGTGACACCCTCATCACCCTCGAGTCCAAAGCGGTCCTCGATTTTTTCCCGGGGCAGCGCTATGACCTCTTTAACTGCTAAAGACACCTCATCCGGCATCCATTCCTTATGAATGCCCATCGCTTTGCCGAGCAAGGAATTTACCCCATCTGCAATGACGACAACGTCCGCGTACAAATCGCCGTCATCACGGTCTGTTCGCACACCAACAACTTTATTGCCTTCACGAATAACATCCAGTGCCACGGTTTCGTAAATTGGAATCGCGCCCGCGGCTACCGCTTTTTCAGCGAACCATTGATCGAATTTAACCCGCAAGCCAGTGAAGCAGTTAAACGGCTCCTTGTAGGCTTCATTACGATGACCGAAGGTAACCATAGACTCTTTGCCCATCATCCAGATCCGCTGTTCAACAATGTAGCGTTCCATGGGAAAGTTTTTTTCCGTCCAAAACTCTGGTACCAGCTCTTCGATCTGTTTGCGATAGAGGACGCCTCCGAAAATGTTTTTGGCGCCAGGAAACTCGCCCCTCTCGAGCAACACAACCGATAAGCCTGCTCGGGCCATGGTTAAGGCAGCAGCAGCTCCGGCAGGACCTCCGCCAACGACGATGGCGTCGAATTTTTCGTTCATTTCGCTTCACTCCTCTCCCGTGCTTCGCTTGCCCCCGTCTGTGTTTGGGTGGTGGATGACGGGTGAATGCCGAAAAGTGTGCGGCGTTTCTTGAATTCCTCTGTTATGGCTGGAACGATTTTGAACAGATCGCCAACAAGGCCATAATGGGCAAATTGGAAAATTGGCGCCTTCTCATCCTTGTTGATCGCGACAACGACATCGGCATGGCTCATGCCGACTGTGTGCTGTACGGCGCCAGAGATGCCGATGGCGAAGTAGAGCTTCGGACGCACCGTGGCGCCCGTCTGCCCCACTTGATGCTCATGGCTGATCCAGCCAGCATCAACCGCAGCGCGGGACGCGCCAACGACACCGCCGAGCGCATCCGCAAGCTCGCCGAGCAGCTTGAAAGCATCGGGCCCGCCTAATCCGCGGCCACCCGCTACGATAATCTCGCAGTCCTCGAGATTCAGCTTGCCTGTTTCGCGCAGGAAATCGAGCACCTGCGCGTCAATCTCTTCCTCGCGCATCGTGGCTTCAATGCGCACGATTTCGCCTTGGCGCGCTGCGTCCTTCGGCAGCGCCTGAAACACGCCGGCTCGCGCTGTGGCCATTTGCGGCCGGTACTGCTTGCAGAGGATGGTGGCCATCATCTTCTCGGAGAAAGCCGGGCGGCTGGCCAGCAGCAGCCGTGACGGGGGCGGCTCCACGTCGAGCTGCGTCGTGTCGGCGGTCAGCCCCGTCGGCAGGTGCGTAGCGATCGCACCTGCCAGGTCACGGCCCGTCGCTGTCGCGCCGAACAGCACGATCTCGGGCTTCGCATCCTCGATCAGCTTCAAGCAGACCCGGCTGTATGGCCGGGTCCTGTAATCGCGAAGCTCCGGGGCTTCGCAAAGGTAAACCCGATCCGCGCCGTAGGCCACGGCTTCATCGGCGAGATGGGCAACATTCTCGCCGATGACGAGCGCCATGAGCGGCGCTTCCAGCTTGGCTGCCAGCTTCTTGCCTTCGCCTAGCAGCTGCCAGGATACCTTTTTCGCGATGCCCTCGCGCTGCTCAACAACGATCAACACCCCACGATATGCCGACCAGTCCGGCATCGTCGGATCTATCTGTTCTGTTTCTTTTGCCATCGTGTTATCCTCCGTTCCTATCGATCAAGTCCACTCCAACAAGGTCTGCATGTCCTTCGTTAATAGCTGATCGGCTAGCTGAACTGAGCCCATCTCTGGGCTATCAAAAGTAATCATATTTGTTTTTACAGCTTTAATTTCCGGTACCCAAGTTTTAGCAACAATCGTTGGCGAGCCTTTCAGTCCAATCTTTGCCCGCTCCAGATCTGGAAAATCTGCCGTTGTCCAAACGGTAGGCTTATATCTAGCCGCTCGAA
This sequence comes from Paenibacillus sp. J22P165, assembly GCF_059692015.1. Classification (NCBI taxonomy): domain Bacteria; kingdom Bacillati; phylum Bacillota; class Bacilli; order Caryophanales; family Paenibacillaceae; genus Paenibacillus; species Paenibacillus sp. J22P165. The sequence continues at coordinate 501,107 of NZ_JCAUAP010000002.1, forward strand.
TCATGCCAGGTAGAGAAGCACGTCTCACTTTATTTAGTTCCTTCAACGCAGTAATTAGGACAGGCATGCTTGTCTCAACCACTTCGATGCCGTCCTCCAATAGTCGGTGTACGCGTACTTTTCGATTGGCTTCATCTACTTTTACAACTTTGTTCACATAGGTTAGCTGTTCCAAATCTAATCGACAGGCTACGCCTGGACCGACTTGTCCTGTATCGCCATCTAAGGTTTGCTTGCCGCAAAAAACGATATCCACGGGTCCCCATGTTTCCGCAATTTTGCGAATGGTTCGTGCAACGACGTAGGAGGTAGCCAGCGTGTCCGCCCCGGCAAAACCACGGTCAGTTACCAATACCGCATCATCTGCGCCTAGCGATATGCATTCCTTAAGCCCTTTCTCAGCAGGTGGCGGTCCCATGGTCACTACCGTGATGCGCGCACCTTGTTCATCTTTAATACGCAACGCCTCTTCCAAGCCATGCATATCATAGAAATTCACAATGCTGGGAACACCTTGACGAATGAGCGTATTATTTTTGGGATCAATGCGAATTTCTCTAGAATCCGGAACTTGTTTAATACAAACGACAATATGCAGCATCTCTGCACCCTCCTATTTCTACGGGGAACTGGCTTGCATTTTTTGACAACTCGCTTGTCACAGCTTGTCATCATTGTGAAATTTGTCACGTAAATGTCGATGAGTAATCGCTTTCAGAGCATCACATGACATTATGAACAAGCATAAAGATAAGAATCTAACACAGTATATGCGTCAGCACGAGGAACTTGACTAAACCAAGAAAAAATAAAGAGCTCAGCACATTGCCACGCAAAAAAAAGACTGTCAAAGCAGGCTAAAAGTACCCCTCCGACAGTCTTCCCTTTTTAATTCACTTCTCCACTATGCTTTATAATCGCCTGATTAATCCGCTCCCTCACCTCGAGCATCCATGCCGTACTGCGGGGATAAACAGAAAACGTGATCGGCTCAGTCAAGCCTTCTTCTATGAGGGCAATCGTGCGCTCTTTGCCAATCAACGTCTCCAGCAATTGTAACGCCCTTAAATCCTGCAGCGCTTCAAAGAATACTTCCATCCGAATCGACTCCATGGGTCCCGTTTCACCAGGATAAACAAGGAAGCTATCGCCCGAAGGAAACGCATGTAAAGCATCCGTTACTTGAAAGGGATTCAACGGTTTAATGGCATATTGCGAATAATAGAAATTGTATCCCCAATGCAGAAATCCTTGAATACCGAACTTATACAGCTGCAGACCGATGATTCGGTTACGTGCGGAAGGCATGTTAAAAAAACGATTGGACACTTCTTTGTATTGTACACAGCAATAATATGTCCATAAATCAGGGACCCCTGCTTTTAAGAAAGGCTCAATATGATCATTCGAGGGAATCGGTTTCTGAACGATGCCTCGCTCATAGAAAGAGATCTCCGTCAAGGCATCGATAATCGGATATTCAGGAGGCAGAAGCTTCCGAACAAGATCACTTGCTTTCTTGTATGTTTCCAAATGCGCCTCCGTAGGCTCATCTGATACATGAAAGTAACTGCAGGCAGCGATGCCAAGTTTTTGGATTACGCGATCTAGATCAGGAATGAGCTGCTCTAAAAAATTCACATAGGCTTCCCCAGTGGCATCCGTTTCCCAACCGAAAATACGCTGCTCTTCCCCGTTCAGTGTTGCCACAATTTTCGGCGTATGCTTAGCCCCCCACTGCGTAAATAAGTGTGAGAACTCGAAATATTCAACCCCTTTGCTCTGGCAAAGGGCAACCCAACGCTCGAGATTGGCGTACTCAAAGGCATACGTGGTCTTGCTATCGATACTCCCCTCCACAACTTTCACACCAATCAGCTGCACGGTCGGTCGTTCCCCACCTACTACGGTATCCAATGGCGGTGTAAAAATCGGAGTCAGTATCATGTTAATGCCATGCTTGACAGCTGTTTCGATGAACTGCCCGATGAGCTGCCAATGCTCCTCACTAAATACTGGGACCTTGTAGTGTGTCGCAAGGCAATCTACGTGAAACCATTCTGTATGAATCAGCTTTTGTTTCGGCAGCGTCGCTTCAAGTATAGTAAGCTCCAACACTTCCTCACCAAGCTGTTCCCCTTCTTGAGACAGAAAACTTACATTCACTTTATAGGTTCCAGCTCGTGTAGTTGCATCCACATCAACATGAATCCAAACGGCTCTCCACTGACCAGGAAGGGACGTCACAGACTTTGCTTCAAGTGGGTACAAAGGGTCCGGGTACAAACCAGGTGTTGTCCGCATCACATGGGAATCATGGTCAGCGTAACAAGGCATTTCAGATGGCACGAGACCCACAGCGCGTGTTGTAAAAGGAAGCCCAAGTGTCGAAGTAACTTCAACACTAATGTTTTTCAATAAGTGATCTGACGTGTATGCAATTTGAAAAGCGAAGGTTTCTCCTTTCAGTGCCGTTGCCTGTCTAAGTGCTGCTTCGCTCGGAGCTTCATCTGCAAAAACCTTGGATAACGAACTCAAGCTTATGGTTTGAAAGGTTACCTTTTTGCCCATTGTTTACATGCCTCCAATATTCGTTGTGAACCTATTCCTTATTCCCATTTTAGAGATTGGAAAGTCCCCGTTTGAGCAGAATCCTGCGCTTTCATACACATGAGGGCACTCATCAGACCATCATCCAGCGTTGAGAGGGAGTTCGCTTTCTTTTTCATAACTTCTGTAAAATTACGTGCCAGCTTCGCATCACCGCCAAAATGGTTGCTGCCAGCGGCAAGGTCATACGTTTCAACTCGCGCTGTATGGTGCATATAAACCTTGACTTGACCTGTATAGAAATCGAAGTCAACAGTCCCTTTATATCCCATGAATCTCGCGCCACGCGCAGCAGCGCCTTTGCGAATAAAAAAGTTTTGCGAATACGACATATGCATACCGCTTTCATAACGGAACAGTGCACTACCTGAATCTTCATTGCCTGTGTCTTCCGCATAACAGCAATATTGCCAAGTTGGATCCAGCTCTTCCTCTGTTCCAACCGTACTCTCCAAGCAGGTGCGATTGTCTTCACAATCTACACATTTGAGCCCAGCAGATTTGTTTCCTTTGAAAATTTGCTTTGAAGTCATCGCACACACAGATATCGGCGTTTGCCCCAGAACCGCTTGGATATAATCGAAATCGTGAGTCGCTTTTTGTAGAAAGAGCCCCCCGGTTTCTTCCTCATTACGATACCAGCTTTGGAAATAGACACGCCCATAGGGCACGTTATTAATCGCTTGAACATGTTCAACCGTACCGATCTTACCTGATTGCACGATTTCTTTAACTAGCTCTACAAGAGATGTCACTCGTAATGGAAAAGATACTACGACAGGTGACGTGGATGCCTCATATCCTTGTTTTAAACGAAGAAGATTCTCGTAGTTAGTTGACACCGGCTTTTCGATATAGAGCGGAAGACCATGCTGCAGTACCTTCAACCCCATCGTTGTATGCAAATTACAGCGCGTGCCAATCATGACACCATCAAGCTGCTCATCTGCCAACATTTGCTCTGGCGTATCATAATAATGAATGTGATGCCAACCTTTCTCATCCAGTTGAGCTTTAACCGCATCTTTCCGTATGTCTACAATTGCCGCAATTTGGCAGTCCGCATCTGCCTTCATTACTTCTTTAATTACACTACTAATTCTAAGGCCATACCCAATTACACCTATCTTCATGTTAGCTCCCCCTCGAACTTAACGCTATCCTGATTATAAAAGATGTTACTTCCCTTTTCTTTGTCCTGAAAGCCGATTTTTTTGTTTTTTCGACTGTGCTATGATAGATACATAGGCTTTGCAACGACCAATCAGGAGTGACTCCCATGACGATAAGTGAAACGAACACGACCGAGTATCATCGGACGCATTTGAAGATGAGTATCGTTATCCAAAAAGTCATTACCATGCACTACTTTGAGTATGGGAAGGATTTTGTGTTCGATGGCGAGAAGCATGATTTCTGGGAATTTCTCTATGTCGATCGCGGAGAAGTCGAGGTACATGCGGATGATGATCGCTATTTACTTAAACAGGGCTCTATCATCTTTCATAAGCCCAATGAATTTCATAGTTTTTATGCAACCAAAGGAAAAGCTCCTAATTTAATTGTCATGACATTCGATTGCCATTCGAAAGCGATGCAGTTTTTTGAGCGTAAGGTGCTGCATCTTGAAGATGAAGAGCGTAATTTACTCGCCCAAATCGTTCGTGAAGGACAACAAGCCTTCGAGTTCCCCTTCGGTCATCCTCTTGTGAGGAGGTTAGATGCACCTGTTGGCTGTGAGCAGATGATGCAAAGCTACTTGGAAATTCTGTTGTTACGTTTGCTGCGTAAATCAGCTTCACCGGAAGCGGAAACGTCTCTCTCCACAGTCGCTAAGGAGAAGTCGATTCACGATTTAACCAGTAAAGTCATGAGCTATATGGAAGACCATATTGATGCTCATCTTACCTTAAATGAAATCAGCCAAGTGTTCTGTGTCGGCAAAACACAGCTTAAAGGCCTTTTTAAAAAACATACGAACTATACCCTCATGGAGTATTTTGCTAAATTGAAAATCGATCAAGCCAAAATTATGATACGTGAGGAGACCTATAACTTCACTGAGATTTCCAGACAACTTGGCTTCAGTTCTGTGCATTATTTTTCCAAAGCTTTTAAGAAAGCAACCCTAATGAGTCCCTCTGAATATGCAAGAACAGTAAAATCCCGCATGTAAGCACTTATCTTCCTTATCGCAAAAAAATCCCGAGCAGCTGCAAGTAGCAGTTCCTCGGGATTTATCGTTAACTCACCTTTTATTACTCGTCTTCGTCTTCTTCAACCTCGTACGTGCACAGAAACCGCTCTACACCCGGATATTTCTCACCTAGACTACGAATCACGAATCCAACGTTGCGATAAAATTGCACAGCCTCTTCATCGGTTTCCACCGTTATCCGAACTGGCTGCATATCATCAATAATTTCAAGCAACATCCCGCGTCCAAAGCCTTCTCCTCTGCTCTCAGGTTCAACAGCGAGATGACGAAGTGTCATTTCTTGCTTCTCATTCAATTCGAAGCCGATAATGCCGACAGGCAAACCCTCCGACTCATAGGCAAATAACCATGTGTTTTCATTATTTTCATATTGACTGAGGGCTTCTTGCAGACTTTCAGGATCTGGAAACACACTATAGCCAAGTAATTGTTGAATATCTCCCTCATGCAGACGGGACTTCACATTTAACAGCACGTACACTCACTTCTTTCTATATTCGTATATCTCTAATATTCTACTAATGCGTGCAGGCTGTCAACTTAGGTCAAATGGCGCTAATACGCTCAATCACTTCACGCCACTCTTCCGGCGAGCTGCCTCTAGCGATAAGCCATGATTTCCCTTTCCCCGTCTCATGTTCAAGCACGATCGATTGGCTAATGTCCATGACATCGGTGACAAAATTATTCGCCTGCCAATCGAAAAGTACGCTAAACAGCTTAGGTACTTCAGTTAAAAAGACATTCGAACCGTTTTTGCGGAATAAATCGGTTGTAACGACTAACTTGCCACCATTGTGCACATAAGCAATCAACGCCTCTTCCAGCTCCGCTTCGTACATAATATGAAGCGGCAGAATCAGCATATCATAGGCCTTAATCTGTCTTGGCGTATATACCACATCCACCTGCTTATTCAGCTCGTATAGCGGTCGGTAGACATTGTCGACGACATAATTGGCAAAAGGCAGCCGATCCGAAACGGAGATCTGATAACTCCATGAGCTGTCAAAGTGATAGTACAGTCCGACAGTGGCCGCGGTTTGAATCTCAGCTTCGACTTTCGTCGTAGCTGCCTCCGTATAGCGTTGAAGGACGCTGTAATTGTACGTAGGTTCACCTGTCATGGTGAGCAATTCTTTGCCGCCTCTCCCTTGTTCTTGCCCCCAGGGAAAAGGCTTCATTTTGAATAGAAAAAACCGCTCACACCCCCGCTCCTCAATAATTCGCATATCCCGCTCCAACTGAGCAGCACCCGCGCCGTACTCCATCATCCAGAACGGCTTATTAAGTACACTGCGGCATGCATCCGAATAGAAGGCGATTTCGTGCGGTTTATCACTATATATATCCATGCCTACAACATCTAGCGTAGCGAACATGTCGACCCAGTTGATATTATCTCCCCAACAAAACATGAACCCATTCGTAGTAATCGGGCGATCTCCGATATACGGGCGAAGCACACGCTCCTGCATGCGTGCAAATTGCACCAACCCTTGCGATGAGAATCTCGCAAATTCCAGCTCAAGGCTGGGATGTGGCCACATCATCACATCGCTTTGAATCGGGGCTGGCAGCGGGATTTGCGCCCAGGTCTGATAGTGTTGGGACCAGAACACCGTCCCCCAAGCCTTGTTTAATTGCAAGATCGTCCCGTATTTATCAGCCAAATACTGCTGGAATGCTTGCTTCGCACAATCTCCGTAATCATATTTGGTTTCACCGCCAAATTCATTATCCAACTGCCATGCTATCACATTCGGATGTTGTCCATAACGTTCAGCCATTTTTTTAACTATTCGCTCAGAATAGATCAAATAGTTAGGTGAATAGTACGAACGATGTTGCCTAGCACCGAAGCCGACCGTTTTACCACTTTTATGCATAGGCAGCACATCTGGATATCTTTCAACTAACCAAATCGGCGGACAAGCCGTGGGTGTACAGAGTACAACCCCTATTCCGAATTTAGCAGCAAGCTCTATTGACTCGTCCAGCCAAGCCCAGTTATATAAGCCATCTTCGGGTTCCAGTGTTGACCAAGCAAATTCGGCAATCCGAATACTTGGAATACCTGCATCTTGAAGCTTCTTATAATCAATCGGCCATTGCTCCGATTTCTCATGCTCAGGGTAATAAGCCACTCCTATTTCCATAACTTTTATCCCTCCAATGTAGCACTGCGATTAGACTCAGCTCCACACAAAATCATGACTCCATTTCCACCAAGCTCCGTTTTCCCGTGAAGCTCCTTCTCGGATAACAGATCATACATGGGAGTAGGGATCTGTACATGAACATGCTCTACCGAATGATTGATAACAAATGTATACGCCTGCTCACCTTTGAATCTTGATACGATCTCAACGCGAGGTGAGTCCGTTACGATGCCATCACCTGAGATGGCCAGCTCAGCTTCTCGACATATCGCACTGAAAATTTCATCTCGAAGCTTGGCATCTAGTTCCGTACCCATGTAGTACGCCTTTCCTTTACCATAAGCATTCATAGTCACGGCTGGACAACCTACAAAATAATCTTCACTGAAGGTAGCTAGAGCTTGTGCCCCATGCAGTTCAATAACATCGAACCAAGTTCCCCCTTGATAGTCCTCTTCACTGCCCTGCAGGTTAATCCGACGATACTCTTCCTTCCCTAGAACCCCATATTCTTCTACGCTGATCCCGAGTAAGTCTGAGAACTTCCCAGGAAGTGTGAGCGCTTCCATCCGATTGTGCCAGTCCTTGGCACCAGCGCGATAATCCAACACTACGATGCCGCCAGCATGTACAAATTCATACACTTTGGCCACTAGTTCATCGGTCGTCATGATGAAATTAGGGAGAATTAGTACTCGGTATCCCAAAAAATCAGCTTCAGGTGAAAGGATATCTGTTGCGATCTGATTGTCGTACAAATAGTGATAATAACTTGTAAAATGCCCCATATAGGTGTAGTCCATAATATGAGGTTGAATCTCGAACACCCACTCATTGTCATACGAGCGAATCATTGCTACTTGAGCTTTGTTCATTGAACCTTGCAATACTGGCCAAATTCTAGTGAGTTCGGCTCCGACCTGTTGCACCTCACGATACTTCCTGCCCACTTTCCCATCATGTGCCAAAATACCATGCCAATATTGCTCCGCGCCAAATAAGCAGCCTCTCCAACGGAAGTACAAGATCCCATCTGCGCCATGAGCAATCGATTGGTACGTCCATCTGCGCAATTCTTGCGGTTTAGGCGTTGGAAACATGATGTTTCCGCCAGGTTGACCGCTCTGGTGTTCCATAACCCAGAAGTTCGTCCGCTTCAGACCGCGCGTCATATCATGCTGCATAGCCGCAAGCGCTGGATCGACTTCTTTGGTAAACATTAAGTTCGGATAATTATCCCAAGAAACAATATCCAAATCCTCAGATAAATCGAATGAATCAATTTCATTAAATGCGCCCATCATATTGTGCGTAATTGTCGCTTGCGGCGCATATTTCCGAATGAGATCCGCCTGAAACTTCTGGAACCGGCAGACAGCATCTGAAGCAAATCGACGATAATCCAGCACCAAGCCTGGGTTATGGAGCGGAAACACCGTGTACGCTGGTACGATGACCTGTTCCCACTCATTGTAGGTTTGACTCCAAAAAACAGTCCCCCAGCAAGCATTCATATGGTCAATTTTTTTATATTTGTCCTTCAGCCACTGCTGAAATTTGGTTTTGCAGTTATCACAATAACAGCGCGTCGTCTCATTACAGCCGAATTCATTGTCAATTTGCCAGGCGACAACACGCGGATCGTTGCCGTACCGCTCGGCCATTTTGCCCACAATGGTTGAGATATAAGGCAAATAATCGTCATTGCTATAACAATAATGTCGTCGATTCCCATAGCCACGAATATCCCCATACATGTCACGCATATACAGATCGGGATGTTGATCCATCAACCACTTCGGAGGCGTTGCTGTTGGCGTGCCAAGAATAACCTGAATGCCTTCCCCAGCCAAAATGCCGATTATCCGGTCTAGCCAAGTGAAATCGAAGCTACCCTCCCAGCGTTCCATGCGCGACCAAGCGAACTCACCAATTCGAACAATGTTAATTCCCGCTTCTCGCATCATCTTCGCGTCGGTTTCCCAACGCTCCTCCGGCCAATGCTCCGGATAATAACAAACACCGAAATACATCCTGCTCCTCCTATCTGCTAAACTGAGGATCTGAATTCCCCAGCGCTGACGCCCGTATAGTTTTTGAACCGTTTATAGAACCAATCCAACTCTCCGAAACCAACCTCTTGGGCAATTTCATATACTTTTTTATCCGTGAAGAGTAACAATTCTTTGGCTCTCTCCATACGTAGCTGCAAGATATATTCATTAAAAGAAACATTCGCATTTGCTTTAAACAGCTTCCCTAAATAATGCGGGTTCATATAGACCTGCTGTGCGACGCTTCGCAAGCTAATTTGTGTATGAAACTGTTCCTTAACCAGTCTTTTTACGGTATCAAACACTTTATTCGGCTGTTGACCTTTCATACGATGTAAGAGCTCTAGGACAGCCATACACTTGTCTGCAATGAATTGGTAGAGATCATCACTTGTTTTACTCCGCATGACAAGCTCGTAATCGCCTAGCTTATCATCGAACAGGAGCGTTTGGTTTGCTCCGGCATCTTTGACGACATGAGAGAGCTGAAGAAGAATCTCTAACACATTTACTTTAATAGCGTTTGCTGACAAGAGGCCAGATTTGAACACTTCTTTCAATTGCACAAGAGCTTGTTGCACCTGAGTCGACTGTAAAGTTTTAATAGCTTCTATCACATTAACTTCCATGGAATGACGCAAATGAGGTTGATCCGTATCTTCTATGGGTTTGGCAGGACTGCTTAAAATCGTATTGTGCCCGCTCAGAAACTTCCCATCTAATGCTGATTCAGCGGATGTAAAGGACTCTGCTACTCGTTCCCAAGTCGTTACGAGTTGACCAACACCGATACTGACTGTTTCTTTGGCAAATTGTTGGATAGACGCGCCAAGCTTTTCCGCCAACGAAGTTGGGTTAGCCTCACCCGGCTGGCTTTCCTCAGAATGAAGGATTAACAGCGTATATCGTTCCTCCGACTCTTCAAAAACAAAGCCAGCATCACCGCAGATTTCTTCCATGATGTTGCGTATTGCGAACCGTTTCAGTTCCATCTCTCGGTCAGTCAAGTAGGTATGAAGCGAATGGATGAAATCCATCTCTACTAACAAGCAGCAGCTAGAATGCCATTGTTCAGGAATACCCAACAGCTTCGTCTGCTCTTCGAATTCCAGTCTCTTCACTTGGCCATGTACCCACCGTTTGAAGAATTGATCCCTCAGAGCTGATACACCTAAATTCAATTGTTTACTCGTCTTGTATTTGAGATCTAAATTATCTTTAACCTTGTTCAAGACAGCAACTAGATCATCTTCATCCACTGGCTTTAACAAGTAATCCTGAACGCCAAGCTTCAAACCTTGTCTGGCGTACTCAAAGTCATCATAGCCTGTGAGAATAACCACGGCGGCATCAGAAAACTTTCGCAGCTCTTGAATAAACGGCAATCCGCCCATAACCGGCATGCGAATATCCGTAATGACGAGCGAATAGTAATGGGCCTTCATCATTTCTAGCGCTTGCTGGCCATCTTCGGCTTCCCCTTTGATCTCATATCCGTATAACTGCCAATCGAGTAAATACGTTAAGGATGCGCGAGCAATCGGCTCATCTTCGACAATTAATACATCATACATCGGTATCACCTCTTTGGAATGGCTGCTCTGGAATGATCATGGTTACCTTGGTTCCCTGGCCCTCTTCACTTTCAATAAGCAATCCATACGCTTCCCCATACAAATCCCGCAATCGCCGGTGAACATTCTGTAAGCCGATATGTGCATCACGCGAAAGCGTACCATCTTCTTGCAACCATCGATGGATTTCGTCTAATCGCTGGGCTGATATGCCCAAACCATCATCTCTAACTGTCAGATGTATATTACTCTGAATGATTTCGCCTTTAATCCATAGCTGGGAGCTAGCTTTTTTGAGCTCAATCCCGTGCGTAATCGCATTCTCTACGAGTGGCTGCAAGCATAGCTTCGGAATCATCATCCCCATCATTTCATCAGGTATTTGAATATCAAACACAAATTTATCCACATAGCGATAGGATTGCAGCTGTAAATATATTTCAATAAACTCAATTTCCTCGGTTAATCGGATCGATTGTCCGCCACTCTTGAGCATCATCCGAAACGACTTCGCAAGCATTCCTACAACCTGCGCATTCTCTCGATCACCTGCAATCAATAGCTTACCGCGAATTGTATTTAAAATATTAAATAGAAAATGCGGCTTTATCTGCGCCTGCAAGGCATACAGCTCAACTTCTTTCGTGCGAAGCGCCTGTTCCTGACGATCAATTTCCGATTGGTAACGTTCATTGACGAGTTGGCCTAATCGCTTGACCATTACGTTAAAGATTTGACCGAGCTGGGCCACCTCATCTTTCCCTTTGACATCAATGAAGCTTTGAAAATTATCTTTGTGAACGCGTCTCATCTTGGTAGACAACTCTGTGAATCTACGCGTTAGTCCAAGGGAAAAAGCGAATATTAATGCAGCCGAAATCACGCAGGCCATTATAAAAAGCCCGAAGGATAACGATTTCAGTTGATCGATTTTCGGCATGAGTTCTGTAACAGGAATAAGTGTAATAACCTTCATCCCTTTGACTACATTACGGGTATTCAGCGTTTGATAAAGAACTTCATAAGTCTCTTTGCCATCTTTATATTGAAGTTTGCCCTCAGCCGACGCTTGAATTTGTTTAGCAAAAGAAAGTTCATTTAGATGTGTTATCGGGTTCGTAGTTGAACTATCAATGAGAACAACACCATCTGGCATCGTGAAAATAAATCGTTTCCCTTTACTTTCTTCGTGAATGAGCTCATTTAATACACTTACATTAACTTCAATCGATACGACGATCGGCGAATTCGGATCCTGTTTATTCAATCTTTTGCGTAGGCTGAAAACGCGTTCCTTAGGGAATTCATTCATATAAGAAGCCGTCCAATAGGCACCAAATGGACTTTGGATAACAGCCTTATACCAATCGCTCGACTTCATATCGTTATCAATCAAATGAAAGTTAGCAAATACAAACGAAGGATTATCTGTATAAATGATGAGATGGGACACATTTTGTGTAATCTTCATCGCTGAATCCAAGGGCTCATAATTCGCAAAATATTCATCATACGCATCCCGTAAATCTGGAAAATGCTTCATAAGCATGGCTTGTAAGGACGTATTTAAATACAACGTATTGGCAATATCCTCGTAAGAGCCTAATTTATGATCCAGGTTAACTCGGACTTGTGACAGTGACAGGTTGGCATTTTCAATAATATTGTCAAATACGAGATCACTGCTGCGTTTGACAAGTACATACGTAAGGGAACCCAGGAGAACCAGCATGATAAGTAAATGCGTTAGGATAAGCTTGGTGCGAATTTTCATGTCTCTGATCCCCTCGACGTATCTCAATTAGGTCGGTATTCCCACCTTCTATGATAATTCGATATGGCACCGCCTTCCCCTTTAACTCATAGGAAACTCCCTATCTCAGAGCAAGATAAGGAGTATTCCATCGTTTGATCCTACGTTTATTATTTTCCTAACTTCTTCTGATAGCCCGCATTAAAATCAGCCCATAATTTCGTGAAATCAGCTTCATATGCAGCTAATCCATCTTTGGCAATCGTATCTTTCATTAGCTGCCAGTTCGTTTCAAACTCCGCCGCATCTTTGGACATGACAACTTTTGGAACTAACTTACGCCAATCTCCACTGATTTTTTGTTGTGGTACTTTCGTGCTATCTGGCGGAGTAAGCTGCCATAAATAACCTGGCACTTTCTCAACAGGTGGCAGGAAGTCAGCCCATACTTTCTTCCCGTATTTAGCTAACACTTCCTTCGTCATCGCATCATAGTTGGCAACAACGGAATCTCTTGTAACTGGCGTCGCGTAGTCGCCATCTCCTAGCTTCGTACCATTGCCAAGTGAGAACCAATCTCCTGCAGTACCGCTGCTGACACTCTTCAGTCCTGATTTATACGCATAGTCAGGATCCGCTGCCACTTTGGCGATTTTGTCCTTCGTTTCTTGACGTTTGCCGTTAACTACTTCATAATCTGAACCCTCAATGCCCCAATGTGTCAAAATTTGCCCTTCATCCGAGAACAGATAATCGATGAATTGAATGATACGCTCAGGGTTTTTAGCATTTTTGGTAATTACCCACTGACCAGTACCGCCGCCTGTTGGTGTAATGGTATTATTATGATCCACCGTTCCTTCTTTGAAATAAACTGGAATATGTGCGTAAGCGCGTTCAGGTTTACCCGCAGCTCGCAGCGATTTCTCTGTATCGCCAACCACCCATGACGGTGCAAATGCAGCCAGTACGCGACCTTGCGCCATTTTAGCTCGCATGCCATCCATGTTCAATGAGAATGTTTCCTTATCCAACAGACCATTCGTGTACAATTTATTCAGAAATTGATCATACGTTTTGGCATCATCCGAAAGCGGATTATACGTCACCTTACCGTCAGCAGCAATACGGAAGTTCCCATGATCTGGTAAGCCAGCAGCGAAGGTGATGGGGTTGTTGAATTGTGCATCCATAATCCAATCGGCCATTGCCGCTGAATAGCCAATCGTCTCTTTCCCATCAATTTTTGGATGATTTTTTACATACGTACTGATGATGTCATACAGCTGATCTAATGTTTTAATTGTCGGATAGCCTGCTTCTTTCAACACATCATATTGAATGATAAAGTTCGGAGATGCATCGGGTGAAGCTTCTTTGTTCAGGAGCACACTGGATATCGAATCGATTTTGCCATCCTCAGACTTCAAAAGATTATAATACTCGCCATACTTCGCTTTGATATTTGGGCCATATTTATCAATTAAATCGTTTAATGGAATAATAGCGCCAGCATCTTTGTATTTCTTGATATGCACAGGGTCCAAAGGAATAATATCCGGATAATCTCCGCCAGCCAACCAAATGTCCCACTTCTGTTTCTCATCGCCTACGATTAAATCATATTTTAGTGAAACGCCTGTTTTCTCCGTAAGCTTCTTACTAACTGGGTTATCCCATGAGATCTTGTTGTCCGCTGTACTCATGGAGAAGGTAACTGGGGTTACATTCGGTTTCTGTGTGGCTGCGGCAGTTGCCGCTGCTGTGCTTTCCGCTGTTGTGGCCTTGGGCGTTGCGGTTTCTATATCCGTATTGGAAGACGTGCAACCAGTGAATGTAATTGCAGCCATACAACTCACGGTAAGTAATAGGAAATGGCGGGCACTTTTCTTTTTAATCATAGGACACCCTCTCACTTTAAATTGGTTAACTATCTGGGGAATGTCATTTCCGTCTGATATTTTATTTGTGTTGCTCCCTGTTATTCTTTAATCGCAGCGATGGTTATTCCTTTAACGAAATACTTTTGCAGGAAGGGATACACGAATAGGATTGGTAAAGTGACAACAATGGTTAACGCTGCACGAATCGATTGCGGACTCAGTTTCGCTACGTTATCAGCCCCCATCTGTGCGTTTGTCGTCGCTGACTGTGAAACCGATTGCAATAATACCTTCATGAGTTCATATTGTAAAAGACTTAACCCCTGATTTCGGCTCGTGTATAAGTAATTATCAAACCAAGAGTTCCAATGCTGCACCCCAATGAACAGTGTAATCGTTGCAATGACAGGTAAGCTGATCGGAATAATAACAAGGAATAATGTTTGAAATTCATTAGCCCCGTCGATTCGCGTAGATTCCACAACCCCCTCCGGCAGTTGCTCGAAATAGCTTCGCATAATGATAACATTATAGACACTTACAAGAATTGGCAGAATGTACACCCAGAAGTGATTCATTAAACCCAAATTCTTAATCAGCAAATAGGTTGGAATCAATCCGCCATTCACATACAAAGTGATGATGAAGAATACGTTAAAGGATTTGCGGAAGATGAATTCCTTACGACTAAGAGCGAAAGCGATCATCGCCGTACAAACCACGCCTAATACGGTGCCAACTATCGTCCTCGTTATGGAGATAACGACAGCCAAGTATAAATTTTTGTTACTGAAGACGTATTCGTAATTAAAAGTTGAGAACTTTCGCGGAAACCAAGTCACGCCTCCCTTTATCAAGTCCAATGGTTCATTAAAGGAAATCGCCAGCAGATGAATAAAAGGGAAAATCGTACAGAATCCAAGAGCTGCTAGAAATACATAATTGCATACCGAGAAGACATAATCACTGAAAGCACGTTGCCGAAGCATGAACAACCTCCTTACAAATCAACAACTTGCACCATTTTTTTCTAAAACAACCGACTACCCTCCGTCTTCCTCGCCAGAAAGTTTACCGATACGACCAGAATAATGGCGACGACCGATTTGAACATACTAATGGCAACACCATAGGAGAAATCGCCAATTTCCGTTGAATAGCGTAGTGCATATAAATCAAGGACCTCTGAACGGTCGATGACCACCGGATTACCGAGCAAGTATTGAGCTTCAAACCCACCTTGAATCGTCCAGCCAAGGGAGATGATCAGCAATAGGAATGCTGTAGGCATAATGCCAGGCAGGGATACATATCTCATTTTCTGAAAACGAGTAGCCCCATCGACATCTGCAGCCTCATAATGCTCCGGGTTCAAGCTCGCAAGCACCGCTAAGTAGATAATTGTGCTCCACCCTAACTCCTTCCACAGGTTGGCTGCGGTTTGAATGTACCAGAACAGTCCCTCGTTCGCCATAAAATAAATCGGCGAATCGATGATCCCAAGCTTCATCAGAAACGTATTAACCATACCGCTATCTGGTGATAAAAAGGTCAGCATAATGTTTGCAATGACAACCCACGAAACAAAGTGTGGGATGTACGTAATTGTTTGGATCGTCCGCTTGAATGCGGTTACACGAACTTCATTTAATAACAAGGCCAGGGTGATAGCTCCAACGAAACCTGTCAGCAAATTCATGATGGCCATGACCATTGTGTTTCGAAGTACATAATAAAATTCCTTGTCCTGAAAGAGTTGTTTGAAATTGTCCAACCCTACGAACGGACTGTGCCAAACCCCTAACCCCAGCTTATACTTCTGAAACGCCATGATCCAACCCCAGAGCGGACCATAAGCAAAGATCAAGGCCCAGATAATGAAGGGCACTGTCATGATTAATAAATATCTCTGCAAATACAGCGTGCGGCCTAACGATCTCCGATGACTCCGATTGGATCCCACTGTTGACTGCGGCTTTGTCATGATTTTCCCCATTGCGACCTCCTTCCTTACTTCTTCATTATGCGCCCAGACAGCAAAGCCAACAACCTTACAAACCTCAGATGACGACCCTAGAAATGAGAGTAGTTACTCTTTTATGTGGCTCAACGCTAGTCTAATTATTGTAAAAAAAGCCGCCCGAATTGATCGGACGACTTTCTGTGAATCGGTGTTATCTCGACAATGACTCTTCACGTACCGAACGAATCGCTAGAGGCACCGCAAATGCCACTAAAGTTGCAATCAAACCATATACAAACATGCCATGAATCCCTGTATAGAACACATCTGCTTTCGTCACAATCGACCCCATCACGGTTACACTGACTGCTGTACCGATATTTCGCGCGAACAGCTGTAGTGAGGTTGAAATCCCCTTTTGATGTGCTTCTACTAACTGTTGAGCACCGATTGTTGATACCGTAAACAGCAGTCCAAACGAAAGTCCTAACATCGTAAGTGCGCTGAATATGTATCCAAATGAGGTCCCTTCTTCAATTAAGAAAAGCAATACCGCGGTTACGACAAGTAACGCGTTCCCCGCTAGCAGTAACGGCTTGTAGCCAAAACGTATCACCCATTTCCCGCTAGGGACGGCAACAGCCATCCACCCGATGGATGTACCCAGTAATGCAATACCGCTGATGAACAGAGAGTGCCCTTGATTCTGCAGAAATAAGGGAATGAAACTGGACGTTCCGAAAAGCGCCGCACAGCTCAGAAAAGAGCCGCCTATCATCAAGGCCACAGGCCGATTTCGCATTAGCGTCAGTGGAACGAGCGGGGCAGCATGCCCTTTTTCATACAGGAAGAAAACAACTAGCAGCAAAACACCAACGCCTCCATACACATAGGTGTAGGAATCGACCACCGTTATGAGTAATAAAGACGATATCCCCGCAGCAAACAAGAGTGCGCCCCAATAGTCAATGACGGCTTTCTTCGGTTGATATACTTCTTTGTATGGCAGCAGAGCTAATAAGGCGATGATACAAATCGGGACGTTTACGAAGAAAATCCAGCGCCAATTCAAATAAGTTACAAAAAATGTGCCTAATGTAGGTGCTAAAATCGCGGATAACCCCCACATGCCCGTGAAAAATGCTTGCACCTTGCCACGTTGCTCCACCGGGTAAATATCGCCGGCAATTATGGATGGGAATGGCATCATCACCCCTGCACCAATCCCTTGAATCGCTCTGAAAATAATGAGCTGCACCATGCTGTCTGCTAACCCGCAGAGAACTGAGCCCCCAAGAAATAAGACAATACCCGCTGCATAAATGCGCTTGCGCCCAAATAAATCCGATAATCGTCCTGCCAAAGGAGCAAGAACGGTAGAGAGCACCATGTAGGAGGTAAACGCCCAAGCATAAAGGCTGTTTCCACCAATGTCATTCACAATGATCGGCATGGTTGTATTTGCAATTGTCGTATCCATAGACGCGACTAACATGGCCAGTACGATACTGACCATCACGGTAGTTCGATTACGCATGATTTTTCCTCCCAAAGCTAACTTTGACACGTCTACCCATTGTACCTGATTCCAGATTCGAAGAATAGCATGATATTTACTTGAATTACGGGACGAGCTTGGAAAATTTATCTTTACAAATCATAGACACGGGACTAAAATTAATCCAATGTGTTTAGTGGGTAATGAAAAGAGGACATGACAACATGACTTTGAGTATTATTCTAATGGGTGTAATTGTAGGGTTTCTGGTCGGAATGACAGGTGTTGGCGGTGCTTCCTTGCTGACTCCCATCTTAATTTTAATTGGCATTCACCCTTCCATTGCTGTAGGAACAGACCTTCTTTATAATTCTATTACGAAATTGTTCGGAACTATCCAACATTGGCGGCAGAAAACAATTGACTTTAAACTGGTCAAAATGCTTGCCCTAGGCAGTCTTCCTGGGGTTATACTCGCTGTCGTGTTCCTGAAGGTGTTCGACTCTTTCTTCGACAATCAAGAAGTCATTATCAAGCATGCACTTGGTTATGTATTAATTCTTGTAGCCTTCGCAACGTTGTTTAAGGTGTTTTTCGGACACCGTCTGAAAGAAAATCGCTGGCAGCTGAAATCGCTCGAAGAGAAACGCTGGCTCACGATTACGATTGGTGCGGTTCTTGGCTTTATTGTTGGTCTTACGTCTATTGGCTCTGGATCCTTATATGCTATTGCTATGCTTTACTTTTTCCGAATGATCCCTGCTCAGCTCGTAGGGACAGATATCGCGCATGCCTTTCTACTCGCCTCAACTGCAGGAATTCTACATGCTAGCTTGGGAAATGTGAATTATACGCTCGTCTTTAATCTACTCATCGGCTCGATTCCTGGCGTACTTCTCGGAAGTATGCTTGCAACGAAAGCACCTACTAACGTGCTTCGTACGATTATTGCCAGCTTAGTATTAATTAGTGGATTAAAACTAATCTAACTTTGAAAGCAGAGCCTTGAGCTCTGCTTTTTTTATTTTACTTAGTTTCCCGGGAAATAACCGTCTAAGAAGTGCCTATTTTTCGATAAAAATAGCCTCATACCTACATCGTGATCCTTGACTCTCTCATACCCTGTGAAGAACAACATGTGATCATAAAGGAGCGCTACTGCACATGCAGCGACTAATGTGTAAAGGGAAGATACATCGTGCGACTGTGACGGAAGCCGATTTGGATTATGTAGGCAGTATTACCATTGATGGATTACTGATGCGCAAAGCGAATATTTACCCTTATGAAATGGTGCAAGTTACTAGTCTGCGAAATGCAACACGTTGGAAAACTTATGCGATTCCTGCACCAGAAGGATGCGGCAAGATCGGTTTAAATGGTCCTCCGGCCCACCTTTTCTCTCCAGGAGACCTTGTAATCATACTCAGCATGGGGCTTATGAACGAAGAAGAAATTCGCTCACTCAAGCCACAGGTTGTCTTCGTTGATGAGCATAACCAACTTCTTCAAGTAGAGGAACATGATCTAGTTATTCAAAGGCAAGAAGAGAAAGCGTATGAGTAAGAGTAATCTTTCCACAAGTAAATGGACGAAATATAAGCTGCTGCGCAAGTCCAAAAAACTTCAAGCTGCGCTGCCAGAAACGGATTGGTTGAGTGTGAGCAGTTTCTGGCGCATGCTGCCCAAATATGGGCAACTCATCTTAAAACCAACTGGCAGCTATGGCGGAAGTGGCGTTCTTCAGGTCAAAACCTCCGGTAACTCTTCTTATGAGGTCCAAGATGGCGCAAAACACCGAACATATCAGGATCCAGAAGATCTGAATGCTTTTATTAAGAAAAAAGCAAAGAAAAACTACATCGTGCAACAACGCATCCATCTAGCAACCAAGAATGGGCGTCCCTTTGATTTGAGAGTGATGGTTCAGAGGCATAGCAAATCCCCCTGGCAAGTGACAGGCATGTTGGCGAAAGTGGCGGGTAAAGGCTATATTATCACTAATATTCGCAGAAGCGGAGGCCGTGTTGTTACAGTAGAGAGTGCGCTCCGCGGCTCTGAGCTTAGGGACATGCCGACATCCGAGCTGCTTGCGGAGCTGCATAGCGTTGCCCTCCGATCAGCCGAGCAGTTAGGTCCATCCTATCGCTGGGTCAAAACAATGGGCATTGATATGGCCTTTGATAAACAAGGGCATGTATGGATAATCGAAGTAAACTTCGCCCCGATGCTCGAATTATTTTTGAAGCTGCCTACAAAAACTGCCTTTCACAAAATTAAATCATTTCATGTTCGCAGGAAACAGCCATGACTGATCCTGCTAGAGACGCTGAGGAGGCCCACAAATGAAACAATGGGAGCTGCAATGCTCACGATGTTCTGCAAGGCTGCCCTTCCGCTATCAAGACATGAAATGCGCATGCGGCGGCACTTTATTGGTTGACTATGATCTCGAACACGTTGCGAAAACTTTTACGAAAGCTTCTCTACAGCTCCGTTATCCCTCCATGTGGCGATATCGTGAGCTGCTTCCCATACAGGATCAGGCCAGTATCATCTCCTTAGGTGAAGGCTGGACGCCACTATTGCGTATGCCAATTTGGGAGAGCAAGCTATCACTCAAACGTCTGTGGATCAAACGAGAGGAACAAAATCCAACAGGCAGCTTTAAATCGCGCGGATTTTCAGTAGCTGTGTCTTTATTAAAAGAAGCTGGGGCAACAAAAGCTGCTGTTCCCTCCAACGGGAATGCTGCAGGCGCTTTAGCCGCATATGCAGGAAGAGCTGGTATTCAAGCTTTTGTGTTCATCCCCATGGACTGTCCTTCACTCATTGTGGATGAGTGCCCTTTGTACGGGGCAACGACAGTGCTGGTCGATGGGTTTATTCATGATGCAGCCGCAATTATCGAGTCTGGCCGCAAGGAGCAAGGTTGGGTGAATGTTGGGACTTTGAAAGAGCCTGGCCGAGTTGAGGGTAAAAAAACGATGGGGCTTGAGCTTGCCGAGCAGTTGGGATGGACATTCCCCGATGTGATTATCTATCCCACAGGCGGCGGTTCGGGCATTATCGGCATGTGGAAGTCCTTTTTGGAATTGAAGAAACTCGGCTTTATCGATGGCGATATGCCTAGATTCGTCTGTGTGCAAGAGGTAGGCTGCCAGCCCATTGTCGATGGTCTAGGGCAACCGTTGGCAGTGACGCCAACGCATGTCAGTGATACTTCGTTGACGCCGGAGCAGCACAAAATCATCCCCAATCCTACAGGAATGCGCGTACCGAATCCACCGGATTTGGAGTTGCTGCTGTCGATTGTGAAACAGAGTGGCGGAACCGCTATCGCGGTTTCCAAAGAGCAAATTGCCCAAGCCACGCAAAGCTTAGGGGCAGAGGGCATTTCCTCTTCCCCCGAGGGCGCAGCGACCTGGGCAGCAATGCTACTCCTTTGTGACACAGGGTGGCTTCGCTCCACAGATTCCGTGGTATTGTTCAATACTTCCCATGCGATGAAATATGCGAAGTTGGGTGCCAGTGCAGCGATTCCGATTATTAAGACGTATGAGGAGTTTATGGTATATCGGAACATCTGAATTGATAACTGCAACGGTGATTGGTGCGTGGCTGAGACGGCTTCTTTCGACGGCTCATTATGGTCTGGGAGCTGTCGCGCTACCGAGACTGCAATTATTAACCTCTCAGCTGCGCGTTTCGTCGTTTAGACTAGTTTGTTTAACTGAGACGGCTTCTTTCGACCTCTCAGAGTGTACTTAGTGCTGATGCACAGCTGAGACTGCTATTATCGACGTCTCAGTTGCGCGTTTCGGCGTTTAAACTAGTTTGTTTAGCTGAGACGGCTTCTTTCGACGGCTCAGAGTAAACTTGGTGCTGATGCGCTTCCGAGACTGCTATTATCGACGTCTCAGTTGCGCTTTTCGTCGTTTATACTAGTTTGTTTAGCTGAGACGGCTACTTTCGACGGCTCAGAGTGTACTTCGTGCTTATGCGCAACTGAGACTGCAATTATTAACCTCTCAGCTGCGCTTTTCGTCGTTCAGACTAGTTTGTTTAGCTGAGACGGCTACTTTCGACGGCTCAGCGTGTATTTGGTGCTGAGGCGCATCTGAGACTGCAATTATTGACGTCTCAGTTGCGCGTTTCGTCGTTTAGACTAGTTTGTTTAGCTGAGACGGCTACTTTCGACGGCTCAGAGTGATCTTGGTGCTGATGCGCTACCGAGACTGCTATTATCGACGTCTCAGTTGCGCGTTTCGGCGTTTAAACTAGTTTGTTTAGCTGAGACGGCTACTTTCGACGGCTCAGCGTGTATTTGGTGCTGAGGCGCATCTGAGACTGCAATTATTAACCTCTCAGTTGCGCGTTTCGTCGTTTATACTAGTTTAGCCTACTTAGTCGACCAAAAAAAATCGAGCCACCCAATTGGGTGGCTCGCATAGTAACTAAGTATTCTCTTGACCTAAATTATTTTCCTCGTATAAACGGTACATCGCTTGAATTAGAGGTTCTGCAGGGTCACGATTCAGTAAATATAACGTCATTAAATATTGCAATGGTAATGCACATGTATTATTGCCTTCTTCAACAGCTACGAAGCCAGCCTCAAGCACGGGGCCATGCTCCTCATGCAGCTCTAGATCTACATAAATCTTCTGTTCAGGGAACTCCTCACGCACGGCAGCCGCGCAATAAGGAACAATATGCTTGTCCAGTAATTCTTTGGCTTCATCTTCGGATTGCGGTGGATTCGGAAGCAGGTGACTTTCGTCGCTTCTCAATAAATCTACGAAGAAAGAGGATAACCATAGTCCTGCATTTGGATTCGTTTGGAAATTACGCATAATTTCATTTAAGAAAAATCCGCATGCTGTGGACTTCTCGTCTTTTTTGAGGGTAAAAGCAAACATCGGACCGTAAGTCGGGTTATTCCCGATTTGCCCATCGACTTCATATTCAGGGAATTGTTCTTTCACAATCTCTTGGATATGTTGAAACCATGTAATAATGACTTGGGCCTGATCACGTTCCGGATCATGTTCGTTCTCTTCGGTTGCTTGTGTTTCAATATCTTTGTCTGTCATTGTCGTTATAGCCTCCTGAATCATTCTTAATGGCACGAATATTCTTATTGTAACGCATTTACGCCAGATCAGAAAGTATATGTTGTAATTTACATGATGAAATGCGAATTTAAGAGGCAACAAGCTTCATCATGAGGATACCAACCATCGCAATCGCTAAGCCGGACTGTTCAAGCTTCGAGAATTTGTCCTTCAAAATAAATCGCGTATACAACAAGACGATCAGTACATTCAGAGCAACTACTGCAGAAACCAGACCGGTAATCCCATTTGCAAAACCATGAATAATTAGAATCATTCCCATGACATTGGTAATGCCAACCGCCATGCCAAATAAGAACGTCTTTTGTTCTGTCCAAGTACTTCTTGTCGTGGGCTGCTGCGCAGCGTTCTTCTTATCCCGCAACCACCAGATGCCAAAACAAATCGTGCCTGTCGTAAACATAAAGAACAAGGTCGGAAATAACGACGCGTGTACAAGTGTTGTCCATTTACTGGACAAGTCATTGGCCGCAAATAAGAAGAGAGCGATCACGCCCCATCCCGCACCTTGTAAGTTTTTCAACGTAATATCATTGGAATACCTGACGAATAAAATACCGATCACAATAACAACAAAAGCAAACAGCTGAAGCAAGTTCAGCCGTTCACCCCATAGCACATATGCAAATAGTACGACCACCACCGATGGTAAACCTGTCAAAATCGCAACTAACGAAGCTTTGCCCACTGCGAAGCCTTTGAACATACTGGCGTTAGCTCCAAAGGAGAACAAACCCATTTGAATCCCAATCAGTACGGTGGTTTCCCACTTCGCTTGCCAAATTAGTGCACACACGAAACTTACAACGGCTCCCATAGCAAACGTGCCGCAAAGCAAAACATTGCGATTCAGCGATTGCTGACTTGACCAATGATATAAAATGCCTCGCAACCCAAAGCATAGTGCCGCGAGGACGGAAAATAACAGCCACATGATGTTCGTTACCTCATTCTTTCTATAAATGCTGACTTATTTCTCTGTTAAACGTACGAGTATCGCATCACCATTTGCGGATACCTTCACTTCCGCAAATTTGGCTTTTTGTTCATACTCTCTACCCGTACCCTCTGGGATGAAGAAATTCTCGATACCGTATACGATCCCTTCGTATCCCTCTCTTTCACCATTCAAACGAATTTCCTCAGGAGAGAGCGATTCGCCTGGTTTATACTCTCTGCGGAACTCATACACTTCCGAGTTTCCGCTTGGCGCAAGAACAACGGCTACTTTTCCTTTCCCCGTCCGTTCTTCCAGGTTATTTTGATACATAGGCGGCAATGAAATGGTGTAACGAAGTCGTACATAGTCACCTTGAATCAATGAGCGAGGATCCAGTGGTTCCAACTGCAACTTGATCAGCTTTCCATGACTAAGCAGATATTCGTTTTTGCCAATTTGCAAAGACATAGCCCCCACTTGCAATAAGACCAGTAAAGCGATGAGCCAACGATTTGCTCCATATACAGGAAGCGCATGTGCTGCCTCGTCTTCTTCGGGCTTTTGTCTCTTTTCAAGCCAAACAGTGATCCCTAGAATTAGAAGTCCGATAATCGCGAAACTAATGGATTTATGGAGCAACTTCCAAGCCAAATCGTAATATTTGTACACGAGGAAAGCAATCCAGAAGCCCATGGACCAAGCGTATACCCATTGAACTTGAAGCTGTCTGCTTATCACAATCGCTGCTAGAACTAGCAAGAAGAACAGCACATTCGTGAAGTAGTACCAACCAGACTCTGTTAAGAAGGTTAAAGCGAACAGTGTTAACAAGAAAGTGGGATAACTGCTGAACAAGACCGGCTCCCGATACGCAGATTGACGAAGTAGTTGGCCGCCTGCAAACAGTAAGAAGAGCAAACCAGCCAGTATACTAAGCACAGCAACTTCGTTGTTAATCCAGTCAAACAAGACAAAAGCTACAATGATAATGGATGCCACGAAGAACAGGATCCGTGTAACCAAACCTTCAAGATAAATAAAGGCAACCAGTGTTAAGGCTAAAAAGATGAGCAGCATCGAGGATTGCTCTGTACCCACGGCAGCGCCAGTGCCGAGCATAAGTCCACTCAACAGAATGGTAAAGCGGGCCAGTACATTGAATTTTCTCGCAGCTAACATCCCAATTACAGCGACGAACCCATAGCCAATCAGTATATTGGCAGGATCGTCAAACCCGAGAACAACCG
This sequence comes from Paenibacillus sp. J22P165, assembly GCF_059692015.1. Lineage (NCBI taxonomy): Bacteria > Bacillati > Bacillota > Bacilli > Caryophanales > Paenibacillaceae > Paenibacillus > Paenibacillus sp. J22P165. The sequence goes on from NZ_JCAUAP010000002.1 coordinate 526,147, forward strand.
TTACGAGACCAATCAAGGTAAAGCAGCCTAGCAGCGAGCCGATGATAATGACGGAAACTGTCAGCACGCGAACGACCCACTTACTGAAATCTCCATCACCTTTGGCAGCCGATTCGACTTCCACTTCGAATCCTTCTTCTATTTGCTTAGAAGCAGGCTTCCAGGCACGTACATAGTTCATAAACATCACATTCGCACCAATAAACACAATGACGAAAAGCAAGCTCACTATAAAGAAAAGTTCATTGTGATACTCAATAATCAGTTCAATGTACTTCGTGGTGATCGCGGCTGAAATCCACAAACCAGCGAACAGCAGATACACTTTATTCTGTGTTCGATGCGCATACATCACAGCTGCTGCCAGTACGGCAATGAGCGGCAGGTTCATCCAAATGCCATAATGCTCGAACGTGTGGGACACGGACATGATAATGAATATACATAATGTCGCTTGAAAGGTCACCCATTTGAGAAAAGGCGCATGTAATCGGCCCTTCTCAAACAAGACGAACAAGATACCGTTCATAATCGCTAGCCCTAACCAGATAACGAGTGTAGCTCCCTCGGCTTCGAAATAACTGCCCCATTTGGGAAAGAAGAACAAACCATACGCAAGGTGGCCAAGGATATAGCTCAACACATAGTAAGGCTGCCACCTTGTTAAGATCGCGTATAGCAGTGCTGGCACAAACCACACGAGAAACAAACTATAGCTGTCTGCATGCGAATTGTAGGTCTGACCGATCAACCCAACCCCAACACCGAAGGAAATACAACTGGCAAACAGACTTAATTTACTTAAAAACTCTCTTCCGACATGGCGTGAAAGCCACACAGATAATCCATAGAACCCCACAATGAGTACAAATATCGGAATAAACTTCTCGAATCGGTTTAACATCGCCCAGTTCGAAGCAAAGAAGTAACCGATCGCAGTTAAAAGAGCACTAGCTCCCAATATATATCCCAGTTGGATCATGACTTTATTGGTTTTCATGCTGTTCATCTCCTCTCTCTTCCATGCTTCTAATTGTACAGGAGATCACTGATTTGAGAAGTACTATCTATTCCTAGTACCTGATCATTAGCCTATGGATGAAATGCGACCTTCCGTTTCGTTCCCCTTCGTTTGCGTTCCTTGTGAATGCTGAACCAATTGCTCATAAAAGCCTTGAAAAGCAAGTAGCTCGGTATGTGTACCTTCTTCAACAATTTCCCCATGACTCATCACAATAATACGGTCAGCATGCATAATCGTAGAGATCCGGTGTGCAATGACAATCGTCGTTCTTCCTTCAGCAACAATTTGCAATGCGGTTTGAATGAGCTGCTCAGTTTGTGAATCCAGGTTAGCAGTAGCCTCATCTAAGATAAGAACTTTAGGCTGGAATACAATGATACGGGCAAAAGAAATCAATTGCCGTTCCCCTGCTGACAAACCGCTGCCTCGCTCTGAAATCCGTGTTTCATACCCATCCTTCATCCGGGAAATGAGTGCGTCCGCACCGACTAACTTACAGGCTTCTATAACCGTCTCTGGCGAAATCGTAGGGTCGAACATTCTTACATTTTCCAAAATGCTTCCAGCATATAAATAAGGCTCTTGTTGTACCAAGCCAATCGTCCGATGGAGATCCTTCTGTGAAATGTCTCGAATATCCACGCCATCAATCCGGATGCTGCCTCCTTGAACATCATAGAAGCGGCAAAGCAGGCTAATTAGAGAGCTTTTACCTGCACCCGTGGTGCCAACAATACCAATCATCTCGCCTGGCGCGATATGCAACTGAAGATCTTCTATGACAGCTGTGTCTTTCTGATAACCAAAGTGTACATGATCAAAATGGATATCACCTTTCACATCGACCAGCGGGACCAGATCTGAAGCCTCTTTGTCTTTTACTTCAGGCTGTGCCGCAAAAATGTTCCATATCCGAGTCATGGACACTTGCGTGGATTGTAAGGTATTCCATTGCTGCGTAATATTATTGATCGGCTGAAAGAATTGCCTAATATACGTAATAAAGGCGTAGAGCACCCCGAATTCAACCGCTTTGTCGAAGACGGCAATACCGCCAATCCAAGTAATAAAAGCAATCGATAAATTGCCTAAGATGTCAAAAGAGCGGTTGAATAACACATTCGTTCGAACCTCTCTCAGGTTCGCTCTGAAATAGCTTGTATTCTTATCTGTGAAGCGACTCATCTGTTCTTTCTCTTGATGGAAGGCTTGAATCAGGTGCATGCCTGATAAATTCTCCGCCGTGAAAGCAACCATTTGAGACAATCTCGAACGTGAAAGTTGATAGGTTTTGCGCATGTATTCACGGAAGCCCACCGCGATAAGTAGGATGATGGGAATCACAATCATACTGTACAGCGTCAGTGTCGGATCCAAATGATACATAAGAACGACGATGAAAATTAATGTCATACTATCACGTACTAAGCTTAGAAGCACTTGCGTAAAGAACTGGTTCAAGGTTTCCGTATCACTAGAAACGTGGGTGATGAGGCTGCCACTTGGCGTTTTGTCATAATAAGACATGGATTGCTTGAAAATATGTTGAAAGAGATCCTTGCGGATTTTAGCTACAATGCTTTGACCTGCGAACTGCAGCAAATTATTTTGTATGTAGCTGAAAAACATACTTGAGATTGATAACCCCCCGTACATCACACAAATCATAATCAGGGCACTGAAGTCATTTTTACCGATCATCAAATTATCATCAATTGCAATTTTGACCAAATAAGGCTGAAATAAATCTGCCGCGATACCTAGGAGCGCACACACGATGACAATAGCAAATGTGAACTTATGCGGTTTGGCGTACTTGGCTAACGCGCGAAAGGATGCTTGCGTTTGCTTAGGCTCTAGTGGAGGTTTCGTCTGCTTGAACATCTTCGTTGCCCCCTTCCTGTATAGCATATAGCTCTGCATACAAGCCTTCTTGCATAAGCAGTTGATCATGTGTACCACGTTGCACAATTCTTCCTTCATGCAGCACAATAATTTCATCAGTGTGTTTCAGTGCCGAGATACGGTGTGCAATCCAGATCGTCGTTTTATTCGATCGCTCCTGCCTGATCGCATCAATAATATGCTTCTCTGTCACTGAATCTACCGCACTCACGCTGTCATCTAGAATCATCAAAGGTGAATCCTTAATAATCCCTCTTGCTAAGCTCGTTCGTTGGCGCTGACCACCTGATAAAGTGACCCCGCGTTCCCCGAGCTTCGTCTCAAATTTCTCTGGAAAAGACACAATGCTGGATAAAATCTGCGCCTTATTGGCAGCATGTTCCACTTGTTCGATCGAGGATTCCCTTTTGAAGAAGGCGATATTATCCCGAATCGATGTGCTGAACAGAAATCCCTCTTGCGGTACGTAAGCGATTTGATTACGCAAGCTTTCAAGCGTCACATCACGGATATCACAATCGCCAATCCACACGGTCCCTTCTGGCGGATCATAGATACGCAGCATGATTTTCATCAAGGTGGACTTCCCACTGCCCGTTTTGCCAATAATACCAATCGATTTGCCTGGTTCAATCGTCAGTGAGATATCGTGCAGTACTTCATCCTCATCGTCTGGATAAGAGAAGGATAAATGTTCAATACGAATCTCTTCCTGCTCGAGATGGGTAGGCTGGGCAAGCTCCGTCTGTTTGATTTCCGATTCCATCGATAACAGTTCATTCACCCGCTCCAAGGATGCTCGTGAGCGCTGCAGTGCATTAATCACACGTCCGATTTGCTGCAAGGGATTGACCATCATCCGAATGTACAACGTTAATTCAACGAAGTTCCCGATTGTAATCCTGTCGTGAATCGTCAAATAGCCCCCGAAAGCAATCGCAACAATAAGCGATACCGCACCCAGAAACGGAATTATTGCTTCAAACAAAGAGGAAAGCCGCACTAATCGTAACTGATTGTCTCGAATGCGATCAACGGTTTCACTGAATCGGCCGATCATAATCGGTTCTACTGCGAATTTCTTTGCTACCCGAATACCGCCGAATTGCTCTTCTGCCGATTCCGTCATGGATCCTAATGCTTCCTGAACCGCTAAAGACCGTTCCTTAATAATGGGTTGAAATTTAACCGATAAGATTGGAATGAGTACTAAAGGTACGATACAGATTAGGATGACATACAACGGAATGGAACTGAATAGCATCGAAAAAATAGCGGCAGTGATTAAAATAACAGAGTTTACAACTTGGTTGATGCCCATCGAGATCGATTCTCGAATAACCGTAACATCATTCATTACATAACTCAGCAGCTTGCCAACGCCATTCTTCGAATAAAACGTAGCTCCTAAATGGGTGAAATGATCAAACAAGCGATTTCTCGTTTCGAATTCGAAGCGTCGCCCATTCCGCATGATCATGTATTGCCCAATCGCACATAAAACACCAAAAGTAACCCCGATGACGAGCAATTCTAGACTGTACTTCGCAATTAAGCTTTTACTGAGTCCACCCTTTTGCAACTGATCCGTAAACATCCCCAGTAATTTGGGGTAGAACGAGTAAACAATATTCCCTACCGTAATAGAGAGTGCGGCAATGACATACAACGGCCATTTCCTTAATAAGAAATCAACTAATAACCGTGTAGGTTTCAAACGACATCACTTCCCATATCTTTTTTGACTGTCTTGTAAGGCTTTGCCCATGTATTATAAACGTCCGATCCTATGCAATTCACAGTATACGCCTATTCAGTTGCACTTCCTATATCAAAAATTGACGTTATAATAAGAGAAGTCGTCATAAATTTACATTCAACCGAAGGAGGCGCAGGATCATGGACTTTATTTTAGATCGTATTGAAAATAAAATTGAATTTTTTCAAGCTTACGACATGAAAACACTCGAAAAGAAAATTAATGACCAAATCGACAATAACAAAGCGCTCATGCTTGATGTTTATGCGATACAGCACCACATTGTATTCGACCCGAATGCAGGTAAAATGCTGTACAGTGCTGTTATTCATTTCAAAGTGAAATAAGATGACGATCAAGCGAAGCATTATGGAGTCGCCGGGCCACCTCTATTTCATTCCTGAATTACCCTTTTATGTGAATCGTGTACATGAAACTTTTGATCTACAGCAGCATACGCATGATTTCATCGAAATTAGTTATGTAGCTGAAGGAAGCGGTTCCCATTATATTGACAATGTCAGTATGCAAGTAACCAAAGGAGACCTCTTCTTTTTACCAGTTGGCATATCCCATGTGTTCCGACCTTCCTCAACGAATCAAAAAAAACCGCTCATCGTATATAACTTTATCTTCACACAAGCCTGGATGAACCAATTGCTTCAGCATGCTGCAGCAATGGGGGATCCAGATATGCAGCTTTTTTTTCAAAAAGCAACGGAAACGAATGACGAAGTAGAATTTCTTTCTTTTCATGAACAGAACGGTGAATTCCAATCTCTATTTGAGCGATTACATTTCGAGTATAATGCTCGCCGCGTCGGCTTTATCACCGTTATGCAAGCTTCTGTGCAGCAATTGCTCGTGTATATGCATCGTGCGAAGCTGGATCCGCATCCACAGGTTTCTCAGGCCAATATGAAAAGCATCGAGCATGTCTTGGCTTATATTCGTATGAATTGCAGCCATCCGATCACCTTAGTTGAGGCAGCAGCCAAGTTATCTTTAAGTGAGCGCCAGCTCCAACGCCAGCTGAAAAAGCTCACGGGTATGACCTTCACCACGTATGTACAGCATGCTCGATTGGAAGCTTGCTGTCAGTATTTACGCGAGTCATCTGACAAAATCAGCGATATAGCCGCTCTTGTCGGCTATCAGGACATGAAATTCTTCAATCAGCTTTTCAAAAAAATGATCGGTGTCACACCGAGTCAATATCGCCAGCAGCAAGCTGAGCGCAAAAAACCACTCGCATCAATTTGAATGGGAGTGGTTTTTTATTTGTTAAAGATCCATCATGAATCGGAAAGTCAAATCATTAAAGCCTGGTAAACCTTCGTGCCCAAAATCCGGAAAAATCTCCAGTTTTTTATTGGCAGTAATTTTATTATATGCTGCAAATTGGGTAGACGGTGGGCATACCGTGTCCATGAGACCTACGGCCATCATCACATCGCCTTGAATCCGATTCGCCAAGTTTTGAATATCAATATAACCCAATTTCGTAAAGTATTCTTCCTCACGCTTGTGCTGCGGGTCATGACGACGGAAGAAATCTTTCAATTCTAGGTAGGCATCTTTCGCCAAATCCATCTCCCACACGCGTTTGTAATCACTGAGGAATGGATAGACGGGTGCCAGTTTCTTAATACGTGGTTCCAACGCTGCACAAGCAATCGTCAATGCACCGCCTTGTGAGCCTCCCATCGCACCTACACGTGTCGCGTCAACTTCAGGCATGTTCATGGCAATCCCCGCAAGCTGTGCGGTATCTAAGAAAATATCACGGAATAAGAGTTGATCAGGATGATCATCTAAACCACGAACAATGTGGCCACGTAAAGTTGTCCCTTTGGTTCCGCCAACATCTTCAGAGAATCCGCCTTGACCACGGCAATCCATGGAGAAGAACGAATAACCAAGCGCTGCGTATGACAACTTATCATTCCAATCCCCAGAATTACCTGAATATCCATGAAACTGAACAATCGCTGGATGAGGCTCTGTCACGTTCTTCGGGCGAATGTACTTCGCATAAATACGAGCACCTTTCACACCTGTGAAATACAGATCAAAGCAGTCCGCATACGGCACTTGAAAATCGCTTGGGCGAAGTTCAATTTGGGGATCTACTGCTTTCATTTCAGCGATGGCACGTTCCCAGTAAGCATCAAAGTCTTCGGGTCTTGGATTTCGCCCTTCGTACGTGAGCAACTTTTCTAATGGATAATCAACTGCTGGCATGAGACATCCTCTTTTCTATCATATGTATGAATTTAAGCGACCGTGTAGGAAGTAAAATCTACTGCTTCACCATTTACAAGTTTAGTGATTTCCTTCGTTGGATCGCCGCTTAATAACAACGTTTGATTCGTTAAAGACGTATAGGAAAGGGTATTATTTTCACCAAAATGAGGTTGCTTACCTAGCATGATTTCGGCAAAATGGTGAACATCGCGAATGCCGTAGGACTCCGCTTCTACCAGATCGATGCATTCAACGACGACTGCATTCTTTCTCCCCTGGCTAGTTACAAAGCAGCGATCCTCAAGAATCTCACGCTTATACGGTTGCTGAATGAATACGGCTAAGTAGACATTAGCAAACCGACCAAATAGTCCAGTTGGTGACTCTACCCACTCACCCAGCGGTAAGCACCCTTTGATATAGCCCGGTTGGTCCTCCGGTATGTCATAAGTCGCCATAATTACATGCCTATGAAAAAGCACTTCTGTGTATTCGCTTTGATGGCGTAAATCTCCTTCTGGCTTCTCTAAATCCGGATGGAAAAAATAAGCATGATTCACACCTTGCAAATGATCGAGCGGGAAGGCAACGTCCCAGCGGTGCTGCTCGTTATCAAACTCACGGATTCGCTCCCACATACCACCGATTGCATAATTTTCTGTGATATAGACATAACTGTGGAGATGATCCTGTTCATGCTCTGCTTGTCCAATTTGTTTGGGCACTTGTCGTTTAATCTCCACAGGAGTTGATGAACGTTGAAGAGCAGTTTCAAGGCAATGTGCAGGTGCTTCATACACAAGGAAACCCGCATATTCCGTTCTTGGCATTGGCGCTGGCAGCTTGAAATCTCCGAATTGTACGTAATCATGCAGCACATTCATATCTCTAGGCATATCATGCGGCCAAATCCGCGCATGCGGACCTACCCAGGCTCCACCTAAGTAGTACGTCGCACGTTCATTCCATAAGTAGTCCAACATTTGAGCTAAATCATTGCGAATTTCTTCATCTTGCGTCAACTGCCACGCACAGGTAAAAGCCTGTACCCAGTGCCAGAACCATGGCAGTCCTCCGTACTCCGTCATCCCGTTGGATGTTACACGTTCCAACGTAACACGCAAGCTTTCGTGCCCATCCTTAAGGAGTTCGGCATCCTCGTACCGTTGTCCCAAAATCAGCTTAGCAGCGGTATATTTTGCTTCATGATGGCCGTAATTTGTAACCGCTTTCCGGTAAAAGTTGCTTTTGTATATATGGCGAAGCGTGTTATCAAAAGCGGTGCGGAGAGCTTCACTCAACTGCTCCTGATAGCGCTGGGCAAAATAAACCATCAAGCTCCCCATTAACTCGACAGGTAATGTATTCTTAGACGCCTCTTGAGGCGTTGGTCTTAGATTAAGCGGCCAATGACCGTAGGTGCTGCTAGTGGGATCCTGATCTTGAATTTCTAGTAAGTGCAGGAACACGCGCTCTGCTTTGTCCTTTGCCTCTTTGCGATCACCTTCGAAAGGAATCTCTGCATCCACGGAAGCGGCAAATAGGTAGGAGGCGTAATAGAAATTATCTCGAACGTCCCCTTCGAAAAGAAAGCCATTACTCAAAATTGGCTGTATATAAGCAGCGGCTGCAATGCTGGCAATGATTTCTACTTGTCGTTGCTGTATCGTCGTCAAATTGTCATCTCCTATTGAAAAGCTCTTAAGCCTTTTTGTTTCCCAGCAAAGATCAGATATCTTCTTGGTATTGAAACGTTTCACTTTTATCATTTTATAGTCTAATACATGTAGCGTCAATGTGAAGTTACCGGGATAGATCAACTGTGGGGAATGGTTGGGTTGGGTTGCACCTGAGACCAAAACTTCAAAGCTAGTGGAAATAGATTTTAACTGGAAATTGTACATTTATTTCATTTATAAAATCCATTTAATCGCGGCATAAGCAATACTTGTGCCAACGAATACGAAGCTCCCGCCTTCCCCATAAAAATAGACCTCCACATACCTGTGGAGGCCCCTTATCTCTTTTTACTGAATCAAAGAATAGATATCGGTATACGTATATCCGTGTGCTTCCGCAACAGCTTGATACGTAACATGTCCTTCTGCCACATTGATCCCCTTCGCAATGGCCTTGTTGTCGAGCGCTGCACGCACGAAGCCTTTGCTGGCGATTTGAAGTCCGTAGGTCGTTGTGACATTCGTCAACGCCAAGGTAGAAGTGCGAGCCACCGCTCCAGGCATGTTCGCAACAGCATAATGGATGACGCCATGCTTTACGTAGGTTGGTTGATCATGTGTAGTAATTCGGTCAATCGTCTCGATTGAACCTCCTTGATCGATGGCAACGTCAATGATTACACTGCCTGGGCTCATCGTTTTCACCATTTCCTCCGTCACTAGACGAGGAGCGCGAGCACCAGGGATCAGCACCGCACCTACAACCAAATCTGCTTTACGCACAACCTCAGCGATGTTATACGGGTTGGACATGATCGTTTTGACACGTCCCTGAAATTGATCATCCAATTGACGCAGGCGATCCGCATTCAAATCAATGATAGTCACATCTGCACCAAGCCCGATGGCCATTTTGGCTGCATTGGCACCGACAATCCCGCCGCCGATAACGGCTACTTTCCCCGGTTCAACGCCTGGTACACCACCTAGCAGGATGCCTTTGCCGCCATGTGCCTTCTCCAAAAAGTGCGCACCAATCTGCACAGCCATACGTCCAGCCACTTCACTCATCGGCGTCAATAACGGTAAACTGCCATTGTCGAGTTGGATCGTTTCATAGGCGATAGCTGTTACTTTTTTGCTGATCAAAGCATGTGTTAATTCAGCCTCAGGAGCCAGATGCAGATATGTGTACAAAATCAAGCCTTCATGAAAATACCCGTACTCCTCAGGTAGCGGCTCTTTCACTTTGACTACCATATCAGAGGACCATACTTCTGCTGCTGTTGGAACAATCGTTGCTCCTGCTGCCGTATAATCCTCATCCATGAACCCAATGCTGTGCCCAGCTGATGTTTCCACCCGTACTTCGTGACCTGCTTTAATGTATGATAGCACCGAGCTCGGTGTCATGCCTACACGAAACTCATTATTTTTAATCTCTCTAGGAACGCCAATAATCATGCCCCATCAACCTCTCTTGAGGACCCCTTAACACAAGGATCGCTCTCTACTTGACTCCAAGTATAAGAGAGAAACGGTTCCGTTCCATTAGACATTTTGTCAAAAAATAAACACATTTTTTTTCACAATTTCTTCTCTGGATGCAAAAGTTGATAGGCACGGATGGCTACTTGCAGGGCTAATCTTTTCTCGGAATTCATATAGTCAGCGCCTAGCAGCTCTTCAATTTTGTACAATCGGTAATAGAGGGATTGTCTCACGATAAAAAGCTGCTGCGCAGCAATTTGCTTCGAACCATCATGGTCGAGATACACTTTAAGCGTTCGCAGCAGTTCACTGCCTTTTTGACTATCATGATCAAGAATTGGACCGAGGTAGGAGCGAATAAATGATGCCAAAATCTCCTTGTCCGCAATATGAAATAGCAACTCAAATACGCCCAGTTCATCATAAAACGTCACGTTTTTCTGCTGAAGTGTAACCGTTAACGATAAGGCTTGAAGCGCCTGTTGATAGCTGCGATGCGCTTGTAGGAACTTTTGATTCGGCAGGCCAATCCCCATTTTCAACTGAATCCCTTCATTATCCTTCATCCCCTGAATCAACTCACACACATGCTTCAAACGCTCCTTAGCCGCCTTCTGGGGAGCCTTATCGAATGCGACAACGACGAGTCTATTGTGTTTCAAGGTGATTAAGGGGTGAAATAGCTGACCCTCGAAAATCGATCGTGCTGCTAGCGACAAGTGCAATCCTGCAGACTCGATTCCCTCATTTTCTGTGGCTCCACCTTCATCATGCTCCTGGTCAAATTCAATCAAAATCACCCGATAGGTTAGTGTATTCAAGCGCCTAAACTCGGCGCCTATCAGCCCCTTAATCTGCTCCTCATCTTGAATGCGCATGTGCAGTAAATCATCGACCCATAGCGTTTGGGAATACAATTTCCGCTCTTCCATATACCTTTTACGCAACAAATCCTGCGCGATGGACAGGGATGCGGAGTCCAAAATTAAATACTCGTACTCCTGTGGCTTTCGATCTAGAACGAGTAGGATGTGCGCCCAGGTTTTGCCCATGGCACCTACAGGCTGAGCAATGACCGTGCGTCCCTCCACTTCTTCATACAATGGGCCAACACTTGGACCTTCATTTCCGCTTTCTAGGCTGCGTTTATCAAGAAAAGCCAGCCATTGGGAGGACTCCTTTTTCCCAAGCGGTGGCGTAAACTTTGGCGGAGCATCCATAGGGGCATAAATAACCTGTCCTTTGGTACTGCTTTGCAGTAAAGCTAGCACATGCGTGACACCTTGCGAAGTTAAGGTCATGCGATGGAATTCACGCGAAATTTTCTCCAAATCCTGAAGCACCTGATGTTGTTGATTAATAATATGAGCATGAATATCTTGCGTGATCGTAATAAATCGAACAGCCTCTGAGAAGATAATGAGCGGGAAATCGTGAGCTTCTGCCGCATCCATCCAAGCTTGTGGTACTGAACTAATATAATGTCCCATCTCAATACAGAGACAAGTTACATTTCTATGGATTAACTGCTTTAAATAAGTCATGAACAAATCAGTATCATTCTTAAAAGCCGCACCTGTGGTGAGAATCATCTCGCCACCTTGCAGCAGCTGTTCAAACTGTATCACTTCTATAATGTGAACCCAACGAACTAATCGGCCTAAGCCTTTTGCGCCAGCCGCGATGTAGGCATGCTGAAAAGAGGGACGTTTCAATACCTCTTCGACGGTTAATTGATAATGTTGATGCATGCAAACTCACTTCTCTCTTCTCAATCTACGCTTCACATTAAAGTTATCCACAATATTTGCCTGAGAGTATTTGTGGATATCACGATGATGTACTTACATTAAGCTTTCATTTAAGTTTACACGAAAATCAGACGGGTTCCAAAGTCTCCGCAAATAAAAACGCCGCCAGCTCCGACAAAATGAGCAAGCGGCGTGATCTTCACGCGCACGATATTCCAATCATTGTTCCAGCGAATTTCTAGTAAGAAGCACATCTTCGTTTGTCTGACGAACCAATTCGGCGAACTCTTCATAGGGTTCATCAGCAAGATCCAGCAGCCCGTAATTCCCAATTAAACCTTGCGGATTTCCATAGTCATACATGGCGAACCAATGCGTTCCCACAACATAGGGCATGCGGGCAGCTTCTTCCACAAAGTTGCGATACGTTTCGCCTCTGCGAGCTTGGGTCCGTACTAAGACATTACGCGCACCGTTGGTATTCATCAAAAACCCTGCTTGCGCACCCGCGCAGAAGCTGAATTCAGTGATCATGATCGGCAAGCCTGTGCGCTCGTGAATATAACTCATCCACCGTTCCGGCAGGTCGAAGCTGTAAAAGTTCAGTGTAATCACATCTGCGTAGTTTTTCATGACATCAAAAACAACCTCTGGTGTGCTCGTACCTACCATTCTGTCCCCCAGGTTAAGCCTGTTTGGATCATAACGCTTAAGTGCATTTGATGTCGTTTTATAATAAACCTCAGCAATCAGACGAAGGAAAGCCAATTTATCCGCTAGCAACGCTTCTGGATGATCCGCCCGGTAAACCGCAATATGCGCCAAGTCCTCAAAATCTGTATACTCCGCTCCCCAAGTCTCATTTAATCTCTCAATCGTACTGTGGCGTTCTCTTAGTGTCTTGATCCAGGCCAATTTCCCGTACCCGTTTGCCGGCTGTTCCAAATAGTCATCAACTAGGCTCGTTTCATTCGCGCCATTGCCTGGGTCATTGTTGCCCCATTTGCCGCCATGCCCCCACCAGTGAATTTCATTATCGGTATAATAACCAATTACACCAGGATCGTTCAATAGGGCTTCCCCACGGCCACTCATAAAGCAATCCAAGCACGCGCGTTCCACGGAAGCATGAAATTTGGGGTCGAATACGTCAGGGAAACCCGTTCCCCAATCCGTATTCACCTTTGGCGCAAACCTAGACATACGGATTTCAACTGTTTTCGGCATGCCGTTTCCCCAATAATAGGGTTCGTGCCAAGCTCCCAACGTGTTGAATCCGAACTGCTCCACTTGGGTCAGTTTTTCCTTAGCCCAGTTGGGGAACCATTCTCGATTTCCACCGTATTTTTGTACCAGATCCGTTTTCAACCAATGAGCCTGATCCACAATCTGATTATGCACGCCATTCACACCAATGGAATAAAAAGGTTGATTTTGCGGCGTTATAAACGACCATTTCCCGTTATTTTGCGCTACCTGATAGCAATCACCCATGATACCCCTCCCAAGAGCTAGGCTAATAAAGCGCTTTCATCCTTTTGTAGAAAAATGAACTTCTCCACTCAATGAGGACATGGAACGAATTATATCGGAAATGTTGGTCGATTGGAGCGCGTTGTATTCAGCTCTCAACTTGTATTAACTGGAAAATGTACAGGTATATATGAGAAATCTCCTCAATAACTCGATTTAGATGGAAAATATGCAGTTAATTTTGCCTCATTTGTTTTATATCCTTGAATTAGTTGAAATTAACTGGAGAATTTACATCTAAGTTACTTTTGTTCGAAAGTTCTTAAGTTTTAACTGTATAAAACCCATCTATTTGATGGAGACATGGAGATTTTTCAAAAAAACACGTACCCATCCCATCGGGATGAGTACGTGCTATGCAATATAATTATTCGTATAACGCGTGATCGATAGCCACTGTCTGACCTGACCATACCTGCTGGGAAGTCCACGGTACGTCCGCACCTTGCCAGAACTCATCATTCGCTGGCAATCCAAGCGGAAGGAATACCGCAGAACACAGGTATAAGCTTCCTGTCGAAATGTAAGGCTCGCCCAACTCAGGTTGGTGTCCGCACAGACCGATACGCAACCATCCGGCTTCATCAAAGGTACCTGGCGCTTCGATCAATCTGCGAATGACAGCGGTCAATGCGCCGCGTACTTGAGCTGGTGCAACCTCTACAGGCAGCTCACGACGATGCGCCGTCTGAGCTAGCGACTGAAACGCGCCAAAGCGGTAAGCTAATGACCGGCCAATCGCAGGGAATGTACCTTCCGGAGAAATCATACGCTCCTGAACAGCTGCATAACGTTGCGCTCGTTTCAGGATGTTCGCCCGCATTTTGCCCCAATCCGCATATAGCGCATGTACATGCTCAATGATATCCACCATCATGGGCTGAATAACGAAGCTGTTGTAGTAATCCGCATGATAGTCTACGCCATCCCCATACATGCCGTCGCCTAGATACCATTGCTCATGCTGCTTTAGTGCAAAGTCAACACGCATATGATCCCAGTCCTCGCCCATGACACCAAGTGCAGTTTCGGTCATCGCTGCGAAGAGCAGCCAGTTATTAAAGCCTGGCTTGCGTGTCCGCGAGGTTTTCATCGCGGCTGCGAGATTGGCTTTTACACGTTCATCCAAGCTGTGCCAGAGTGTATTCGGTGCACGTAGAATCGCATGCGATAGAAAAGCAGTATCCACGATCGGCTGCATACCTGTCGCAAAGTTCAAGAAATCCGGAGACTCGGGATCCGTAGCCGCATCCATAGCTTCTCTTGCCAGCTTGCCATATGTCAGGCGAAGCTCTTCTTCCTCGGCATTCAAGGCAGGTGTCTCTAGCCAAGGCGCCATCCCAACGAGTGTACGACCGAACGCTTCGAGATGCGTAAATGCGCGTTGCTCTTCTTTTTTACATTCCACTGGCATTGTGGCACGAAGTTGTCTAGTTGCTAGCGCTCGAAGGACAGGCTCAGCGATGCGAAGCATCGTCTGAACCCAATAAGCGCGATCTGTTGCCACAGTTGATAGTGAATTACTCATACCAATAACCTTTGAATCCTTTTTCTAAACGAAGAAGCGCTTCTAAATAGTAGTAGTCGCCCCAAATCACATAATCATCCGGTGCTGCGCCGCCGCGAACACTGTAGGAACCGCGCTCAAGGAAACCTTGTGCATCTGGTTTGCCAATGGTAGCGTAGGACTTCACTAGTCCAGCCATCGAACGTTGCACGCCATTTTCCAAATACACACGATCTGGATCATCAGCTGACAAATGCTCAAGAATCTCAAGAGCCCCAGCAGAAGCAATGGCAGAAGCAGAACTATCTCTCTTCGTTTCAGCATTAACTGGTGCATTGAAATCCCAATACACAACGTCATCTTCCGGCAGACGCTCGAAGAAGTAACGCGCTAAGCGTTTGGCAGTCTCTAAGTATAATGGGTTTTTCGTATAGTGGTATGAAAGCGCAAAACCGTAAATCCCCCACGCTTGTCCTCTTGTCCATGTTGACCCATCCGAATACCCTTGATGAGTTCCACCATGCAGCGGCTCACCTGTTTCTTGATCGAAATAGAACGTGTGGTACGAAGAATCGTCTCCACGTACCAAGTAGCGGCGCGACAGATCCGCATGGATAATTGCTACATCTTTATATTTCGAATCACCTGTTTGTTCATATGCCCAGTACAATAATGGCAAATTCAACAGACAATCGATAATGATTCTTCCACCGTTTTTCTCGTCACCCTCTGGACCCCAAGCTTGAATGTACTGGCCCTTCGGTCTCCAACGCTTCATTAACACATCAGCAGCTTGCAAAGTAAGTTGTTTCGCGTTCTCATCCTTTTCAAGGATCCATTGCGCTTTCGAAGATAAGGAATAGAGGAAGCCGATATCATGGTGACCTAATCCTACATTGTTTTCAAGTCTTTGTTTAAAGCTTGCAACTGTGCGCTGTGCGGCTTCTTGGAACACTTTGTCTCCCGTGTATTGATAGCCCAGCCACAAAATACCGGACCAGAAGCCATCCGTCCAATCGGTATTTGGATTCAAATGATAAATATCGTTCTCACTGACATGAGGGAACTTATCCCCGAAACGCTCAATATTTACTTTCGTCTTCTGCAAAGCATCCTCAATAGCTTGTTTCCACATGTTAGAATCACTCCGTATCACTTGTTATAGGTTGCTCAATAGCTGCTCCAACTGCTCGAGCGAGTTAAACGTTTAACACTCACTCTTAGCTTAAATTGAAACGTTTAACCTGTCAAGAAAAAATATCCGATTCAGAGGGGCAAATTCGATACAAGCTATGTTGCAAAAAAATAGGCTTTGCCCACTAAAAAAAAATAGAACCATCGTTACATTTGTTACGTAATACTATTCATGCATGACATTCTTTCAGGGTTAGGGAGGTTTCTTGCTTATGACAATGACATTTGCTTTTCATCCAAACACTTCAATCCGGGACGCTATCTCTATGATCGTCTGGTATTTAAGAAAGAAGCGTAGAGCTTAATATCCAACTCCATGCCCTAAGAAACATAGAAGAAGAACAAAGCCTATAGCTTTCCCTTGCGGGAGAGACATAGGCTTTGTTGTCTGCTATAAGGCTGCGCTTTTTCCACCATCAATATTCACTGAGGTTCCTGTCACATACGAAGCAGCATCCGATGCTAAAAAGGTGATCACATTGGCCGCTTCCTCCGCGTTACCAATACGTCCTAGTGGAATATCGTGCCGCGGATCGCTAGCGAATTCTTCCCAAGTCAAGTCTGGAGCAACTCGCTTCCATACCTTCTCGATTTGATCACTGCGAATCGTTCCAATACATACGGTGTTGACCCGAATCTGTGCAGAACCCAGATCCTTGCTCATCGCATTGGTTAAGGCTAAGCCAGCCGCTCTGCTAACGGAAGTTGGCAGTGAAGAAGCTGGTGGCGTCTTTGCTGCGGACGTCGTAATATTCACGATGGAACCACCGCCTGCCTCGCGCATATGTGGAATGGCAAACTGCGAGCAGTGAATCGCTCCGAATAGCTTCAACTCCAAGTCTTGACGCCACACGTCCGAGCTTACCTGCTGAAATGGCGCTGCCGAAGCAGTACCTGCGTTGTTCACTAGGATATGTAAACCTCCGAAACGTTGTACAGTCTCTTCAATCGCACGCTGACAATCCGCTTCCGATGTCACATCAGCTGGAATCGTCAGCACTTCACCCTCGGTTAAGTTGGCAATTTGGACAGCCGCTTCTTGAAGCTGCTCAGCATTACGTGCAAGTATGGCTACTTTTGCACCTTCGCGCGATAAGGCAATGGCTGTCGCAAGCCCAATCCCTTTGCTTCCTCCTGTAATTAAAGCAACTTTATTTTGTAAGCCTAGTTGCATAGCTTTCGCTTCCTTTCTCTCTATGACAGAATGATTCCTTCATCGTGATAAGCATACGCCATCTCGACGCCTTTTTTCAAATCCAAGTTGACCAACAGCTATGACAAAAAACCATCAGGATTAATCATCCTAATGGCTTTCCGTCTAGTTTCCTATTGATTTAGGTAAACAGCTTTGCCCGTACGAGCAGACTCATAAATAGCTTCAAGAATTTGTGATACCACGAAGGCTTGTTCTGGTGTCACAACAGGATCGATATCTTGCTCGATCGCATTGATCCATGAACGCATTTCTACATCTGCTGCACTTTCGCTAGCTCCGTCGTAGAAAGCAACGCCACCTGTTTTGAGCTCAACTTCGGTTGTGAACAAACGGCTATGCTTCTCACCATTGATACGAAGTCCGCCTTTCATGTCTGCCCCACCTTCAGTACCGCTCAACGAGCACTTCGCTTCATCCACTTCAAGCGTATTTAACGCCCAGCTGGACTCCAAGATAATGGTCGCGCCATTTTCCATCACGATCATCCCGAAAGCAGAATCCTCTACTGTAAACTTGCTTGGATCCCAAGGGCCCCATGCATTGGCTGCATTTTCTTTTTGAGACAACTCATGATAGGAAGTTCCTAACACAACCTTCGGCTTGTAGTTGTCCATCATCCAAAGCGTCAAGTCTAACGCATGCGTACCAATGTCGATTAACGGACCTCCACCTTGTTTCTCTTCATCTAGGAAAACACCCCATGTAGGTACAGCACGACGACGAATCGCATGCGCTTTAGCAAAGTAAATATGTCCTAACTCGCCATCGACACAAACGTTTTTCAAATGCTGGCTATCCGCGCGGAAACGGTTGTTATATCCAATGGTTAGTTTTTTGCCTGTGCGTTTCGCAGTTTCAAGCATGCGTTTCGCATCCTCAGCTGTTTTCGCCATTGGCTTCTCACACATAACATGCTTACCAGCTTCAAGTGCTGCAATCGAAATTTCAGCGTGTGAAATATTCGGTGTTAACACGTGTACAATGTCGATCGTAGCATCTTGCAGTACTTTTTTATAATCTTCGCAAACTATTGCGCCTTCAATCCCGTATTTTGCTGCTGCTGTTGCTGCGCGCTCTTGGACAATGTCACAAAATGCAACTAATTCAACATTAGCTAACTTGCTCAAACTTGGTAAATGCTTACCATTTGCAATTCCACCGCAACCAATAATCCCGATACGATACTTACGTGACATGTGAAGACCTCCAGTAGGTTTTGTCCTTGCATTCAACTATATGATATCTAGACAACTTCCTTAAATGTTAGCACAGGAAAACGCTTAATTTAAGTCTAAATTTCGGACAAGCCTACTCAGAAAATACGACACAACAAAAACCAGGAGATCATCTCTCCTGGTATCTAGATGAACAACTTAGCTTCCACCAGCCCGCTTCTGGGCATCCTCTAAGCAGCTCCTATACAATTGTTCTTCCGGATGCTCCTTCGTTAAATCCTCGTAGTAGCGAGCTACCTTTTGGAAATAGTACGCATGCACATCTGTAGTCGGAACCAAGCGATGTGGATCCCAGCGATATGTTTCTACGCGATATGCCTGACCTTGCTCCTTTGTCCATAAGGCAATTTCACAAAGTCCATCCGAGCCATTTCGTGTAGGCATATCTTCAATTTCCACATGTGAATAGGTCGTGCCAGGAGGAATAACACGTTGAAATCCAGACTGCGTCCATTGGATAATATCCAACTCTGCGGTTTGCTCACTAGCATTTTCCCAACCGATGATCACGTCCCAGCCTTCTCTACGTGAGATCGGCGCTGCTGCAAAATCCTTTACAGCCTGCTCCCTGCCTGTAGACGCCGAGGCAATCGGGAACCAGTTGCCCGAGTACTCTTTCAAGGAGAACAAATATTGACTATCTAAATATCTATACAGAGCTGTGATTTCTTGAAATCCATCCCCATCTACATCGGCATAAAGTATCGCCGCGGGATTTCCCTCCTGCTGCAGTACGACAATCTCGGCCTCCTCAGGAATACAGCTGCGGACGACAGAAAGAAAATCAATTGAAGACAAGCTCATCGTTATCCCTCTTTTCGCATCTTCTCAACACAAGTATATGCGGAGGGGAACTTGGCACATGATTATCATTCGTAGAGATGCTTTGTAGTTTCGAAGGATTAGGCACTCCCGCGCTGCTCATTGTGCAATTGATGGACGCATTGGATAAAACGTACGGTCTGCGTTTGAGCTCTCATAACGACTGAATGGGTATGCGCACGGCCACCCCAGCCATATTTGACACCGTTTAGGAAATCACCGGAAGTAACGCCTGTTGCTGCGAAGATGATATCGGAATCTCCCACTAGATCACGCATGCTTAATACTTTCGATGGATCGGAAATCCCCATTGCTAGGCAACGTAGACGTTCTTCCTCATTCTCTGGCAGCAAACGACCTTGCAGCTCGCCTCCCATACAGCGCAGTGCTGCGGCAGCAAGCACGCCTTCAGGTGCTCCACCTGAGCCTACATGCAAATCTATGCCTGTTTCGGGAAAAGCGACCGCCATGGCACCTGCCACATCACCATCGCTGAGTAAATAGATTTTGACACCAAGCTTACGCAAAGTAAGGATGTGCTCGGCATGCCGATTGCGATCCAGAATGGAGACGGTCAGCTCGGAGATCTGCTTTTGCAGCAAACTTGCGGCCTTCTGAATGGTTACCTCCAGCGGATCATCCAGACTCAACTTACCAGCCAAACGCGGCCCTACAGCTAGCTTCGCCATATACATATCCGGGGCATGGAGTAGATTCCCTTTCTCAGCAATTGCGACGACGGAGAGTGCATTATTCCGACCACTGGCCACAATGTCTGTTCCCTCTAAAGGATCGACGGCAACATCAAATTCCGGCCCTGCGCCACTACCTACCTCTTCTCCGATATAGAGCATGGGAGCTTCGTCCATTTCCCCTTCTCCGATAACAACGGTCCCGCGAAAAGGAACGGCACTGAAATATTCACGCATCGCAGCCGTTGCCGCTCCATCCGCATCGATCTTATTCCCTTTGCCCGTCCAGCTTGCCGATGCAATGGCTGCGGCCTCCGTTACCCGTACGATTTCCAACGACAAGTCTCTATGCATGAGCAATCCATCCTCCCGAAATTGGTTTGATTCGTTATATGATGCGCTACGATCTTTCGGCCAAGATTAAGCCTGCTGTTTCTTCAATTGCTTTCTCACTCACATCAATTACGGAACAACCCAACTCACGATACAATTTCATGGCAAAAGCAATTTCTTCCTCTATGCGATCTTTCGTTGCATATTTAGCACCAAATGGAAGACCAACTGCTTTCAGCCGTTCCGTGCGAATGCCAATTAATTTATCTGTACTCATGGTGAGTCCAACCAATTTTTTCGGATCTAACTCAAATAAAATACTTGGTGGTTTTACCTCGGGTACTAGGGGATAATTCGATACTTTATAACCTTTATGCGCCAAATAGATGCTAAGTGGTGTCTTTGACGTTCGTGATGGCCCCAGAAGTACGATATGTGCTTGCTTCATCGTGCTTGGATCCTTACCATCATCACTATTAACCGTAAACTCTACGGCTTCAACCCGTTGATAATACTGTTCATCCAGCTGATACAACAGCCCCACCTTGCGTTTAGGCGAATCCTTGAACGTATCAATAAAGGCTTGCATCATCGGACCCATAATATCAATCGCATTCACGTTCAAGCGAATGGCTTCTTGCCGCATCATTTCTCTAAGCTCTGGCAGCACCAGCGTGTACGCAATAAATCCCTTTAGTCGCGAAGCTTCTTCTACAATGGCTCGTACTTCATCTTCTGTTCGGATAGAACCATGTCTCTTCACGCTAACCTGACTTGCATTGAACTGTCGAATCGTTGCTTGTACAACCGTATTAGCTGTTTCCCCTACCGAATCCGAACACACGAAAATGGTATGCAGCTTCTCTCCCATGTAAATTCCCCCTGATTTACGTACCCCGCGCTACATCCAGCAGCAATTTGGTCATCGTTGTTTTCGTAATTCGGCCAACCACTTCCAAGCCTTCCCGACCTTCAATAGCATGAACGACGGGCAAGCTGTCGACTTCATGGTGAATCATCTTCCGTGCGGCCTCCACCACACTATCTTCCGGCTTCACTGTAATGATGTTCGGTTGCCTTGTCATTACTAGCGAGACTGGCATCGACGTTGCCGTTGCATGTCCAAGTGTAACCTTAAGCAAATCCTTACGTGAAACAACGCCAGCAAGGGTTCCCTCTTGATTGACAATCATCAGACTCCCTACATTTTCCAGAAAAAGTGTAACGACTGCATCACTAACTGTAACCGTCTCACGAAGGATGACGGGAATGCCCATCACGTCCTTCACCTTCATGGATTCGATCAATTTGAGTGGCGCATGTACGTCGAGTGCTGCAGTGCCGAGAAAATAACCTACCTTTGGCTTCGCATCGATATGCCGCAGCATGACTAATACGGCTAAATCCGAGCGAATGGTTGGTCGGCTAATGCCCAACAGCTCCGCGATGCGTTCCCCCGCAATAGGCGCATATTTACCGACAAGATCAATAATTTCTAACTGGCGAGCCGTAAGTTCGATGATGCTTCCCTCCTAATGCCACGTAATACCGTTATATAGTATGTTCTATTTATTATATATTGTATATTATATAACACTTAACTGAAATATAAAGTTGTTTATTGCCTATAAAAGAAATATTTATCACCTATTTCTTGCTAAAAGACAAAAAAAACGCCAATCCAGCCACAACGGCTGAAAAGACGTTTCATTCTAATCTCCCTGAACTCCCTACTTACAAGAAAAACACGATGCCCAACATGCCTGCACAAACAATCACGAGAAAGGGATGCAGCTTATATTTGACAATAGCTAGGAAAGCTCCACCTGCAATGAAAAGTGTAGCAATCTGGCGCCATGTGACACCCGTGCGTACTGATCCGAAGGAAGTCAGGCCAAAATGCAGCGCCGCATACACGATAAACCCAGTCACCACAGGCTTTAATCCATAGAAGGAGGATTGAAACCATGGGTGCGAGTGCCAGCGAAATAAGAATGCAGCCACGAGAATGATAACAATTAGCGAAGGAAGTACCATCCCTAAGGTGGCCAATATCGCCCCAGGGATTCCCGCTGTCTCATAGCCAATTAATGTCGCGCTGTTCGTGGCAATCGGTCCTGGACTGGATCCTGCTAATGCGATCACATGATAGAATTCATCTACGGTCATCCATTGATGCCGCTCGACCTCGAGCTGGATGACGGGAATCATGGCATAACCGCCGCCAAAGGAGACAAGTCCGATTTGGAGAAATGTGAGAAATAATGGAAGCAGCATTTGCCAAACACCCCATCCCTATATGCCATCTGCCATATAAAAATCGGCAGTCCTGTTGTCCTTGCTCGTGGAAGGTGGAGAAACTGTATGCGTAACGAGTTTGTTCCTGCCCCATTTGTTCTTCAAATGCGTTGCAATCATACCTACCACTACGCCAAGTACGACCAACACAAGAGGTGAGATGGGAACCGCAATCATCACAATCACCGTTCCTATGGCAGTCAGAAGTGTGAGCTTATCTAAGATTGCGGATTTAGCCATTTTATATGCAGCTGCTGCAATGAGGCCAATAATTGCCGCATGGATCCCTTCCATGATGGCTTGCATTTTGGGGTAATGCTCCAGCCAAGCATACAGCAAACTAAGCAGCAGAACGATGATGAAGGTCGGCAATGTAATCCCAACAATCGCAGCAACTGCGCCCGAAATGCCCGCAAGTCGGTATCCGACCAGCGCCGACACATTGACACCAACGCCACCCGGAGCTGCGCCGG
Organism: Paenibacillus sp. J22P165; assembly: GCF_059692015.1. Taxonomy (NCBI): domain Bacteria; kingdom Bacillati; phylum Bacillota; class Bacilli; order Caryophanales; family Paenibacillaceae; genus Paenibacillus; species Paenibacillus sp. J22P165. The sequence continues at coordinate 549,306 of NZ_JCAUAP010000002.1, forward strand.
AAATAGCCAAAAGTTCAGACATCTCATCGTCTGTCATCCATTGCTTGTGGGTGACCACTTCTCGTTGAATGGCAGGAAGCATCGCATAGCCGCCACCGAATGTGAGCGGGCTAATGCGTAAAAACACCCAAAATATAGCGATAAGTTTGCTCGGTATGTTCTTTAACATGATGCTCAACCTCCTCTGCACTTAATTCTATTTTGAATTAAAGTCACAGAGAAATCCAATCAATTTTCGTGATCCAACACAAAGAAACTGCTTATAATTCGGGACTTTCACCCAATTAGCAGTTTCATCGATAATAAGTTTAATTTATTTTGATATAAATGGGCGAACTTGCTTCTTCATTGCCCTATTTGTCATGTACACACCTAACACGATGGAGAAGGCTCCAATCAAGTGATATAGCTGCAAGGACTCCCCAGTAAAGGTGGTTGCAAAGATCGCGCTAAACAAAGGGATAAAATTGAGAAATCCCGCACAACGCTGAGGGCCGGCAAGCTCAATCGCTCGATTCCAACTCAGGAAAGCAACGATGGAAGCAAAGATACCCACATAGAATAAACCGCTCACTAAGCCGGGACTCCACGTAACTTGCGGTGCTCGGATCGCCCACTCTATGGTTGAGCTTGGCAGCAATACAACAAGTGCTACTGATATTTGAACCAGCAAAAAAGGACTAGCAGGGAATTTCCCTGCCATCCTTTTCATGCCGACTGAGTATAAAGCCCAGCAGATAACGGCGACTAGCATGAACCAATCACCTTGATTAACCGATAATCGGAGAATCGCAGACAAATCGCCCTGACTTATAATCCAGCACACACCTACAATCGATACACCGATTCCTGGCAGCGCCCACCAGGCTAGTCTTTCCCTCATCACTACCCAAGTGATCAAGACTACAAAAATAGGCGTCGCTGAATTCATTAATGACGCATTAATAGAGCCTGTATATTGAACAGCAACATAGGTCAGTGAGTTAAATCCTGCCACGCCTGTCAGCGAGAGAAATAGCACCATTTTCCAATTAGCAAGAAATTCATGTTTGAGCCGCCAAGCTGCTTGGCCAAAAAAAGGCAGTAAACATAAGAAAGCAATTCCCCAGCGAACCGTCGCTAAAGTGATGGGAGGGATTTGCAGAACGAGTGCTTTACCCGCGACAAAGTTACCTCCCCAAATGCAGGTTGCGAGAATTAATAAGAAATACGGTGAACGTTTCAGCATAGTTGCACTCCTTTAAGATCTTACGAGCTATTGCGGCACAACAAGTTTACCACCTTCCCGCAGATCTTAACAACCGTGCTTTATGAATCATCTTCCAGAAAACAAACCTCACAGAAACAACCAAGGGGAATCATTTCGCGCAGATAGCGCATCAGACTGTCCTTCTCAGACTCACTCATTTGCTTAAGCGCATCGAAATCAAAATGAATCATACTATGGATCACATCATAATGCTTGAAACGCAAACGCCCATAGGGAAACTGTCGATTAATCGCAGCTAGAATACCAAATTGATTCAGGTTCGTGCGCAGCGCCGTTTGAACAATTTCGACAGGCACCTCTTCTACTAATGGCACTTTGTCTGCGCGAACCGCACAGTAAGCTTTTACTTGAAATACAACGTAGGGGTACAAGTAAGCGTTTGCATATTTCTCTACATTAAGTGCATCCTGCTTCGTTAGTTGCAAATCCTCCGTCCATGCATAAATCGTTGCCCTATATTTATCTGAAGTGTGAATTCGGATGTACCTTAAATGGGGAAAGCGAGTTTTCACAAGCTTTTCCGATAAAAGCCGTGTTCCCACTAAGACCACCTCTTTCGTTCCTGGGTTGTAGGATTAGTATATGCATGAAAACAAAAACAGCCATCCTTTTACTTTGAAAAGGTAGCTGTCTTTGTCTACTCATCCACCTTATATCATGATTCCCTCACTCAACTATATTCGGGAACTTGGCCTAATATGATAGACAAGCTATAGGAAAAGCCGCCACTCAAGGTCAAATGACCTCAAGGGACGGCTTCTTGTGCTGCTCTTCTTACAAACCTTTCGCCTTCAAGAAGGCTTGCCATTGCTTCGTCGTTTCCGCATCAATCTTGTCTTGACCCGCAGCTTTCAGCTTGTCGATGTATTTCTGCAGTTGGTCCGCAGGATCTACGGCACCTGTTTCAAGAGCAACTTGGAACTCGTTGTCTACGGCCGTCACATTGGCAACCTCAGATTTGATGGTGTCTCTGTTCACATCAAAGCCATAGGAAGCCGGAACCATGGCGCTTTCGTTCAATTTAATCGTTTTGTCCCATACATCAGCCGTCTGCGCACCTTTCAAGTAGGCATTGAATTGATTACCGAACACCCAATCTACATTCGGCGCATACCCAGAATCCTTGATCGGTTCGATATACTTATCATCTTTCTTCGTGTAGTGCTTGCCTTCCACACCATTCGAAATGAGGTTGTATAACACTTTATCCGTATTCAGCAAGTTAATAAACATAAGGGCACGTTCTGGATTTTTAGATGTTTTGGAAATAACCTGCATCGCACTCGCCACACCAGTAAAGTAAGAGTCAGAAATCGGCACGTACACCACAGCGTTACCGCCATTATTAGCCATTTCATCCACTTCGCCGCCAGGTTTTGTTGTAAACTCAAGGCTGACAGCCACTTTTCCTTTTTTCTTGAGATCCGTGATGTTTTTCACTAGCGGTGCATCCTCATTAATATAGCCTGCTTTCGACCAGTTGTGCATCGTCGTGTAGAAGTCCTTCTTATTCAACAATTGTTGAATTTTCGTGATGGATGTGTAGGTTTTGTCATCCTTTTTGTAAGCGACTGCAAGACCGTCTGCATTCACCAAATTAGGATCGGTATAGAGCCCCCAAGAATTCATAGCCATTCCGAATGGAATAACATCCTTTTCGTTAGTCTTGATCGTTTTCAAGAAAGGCTCGAGGTCTTTATAGGTTTTAATTGAATTGACATCCAATTTATATTTATCAACGAATTGTTTTTGAATAACAAGACTCTTGGTCTTCGCAGCGATTTGATACACAGGGAAGCCATAGACTTTCCCATCGGTCGCTTTCATATCTGGCCAGAATTTATCTGGAATGTTCTTCCTCGCCTGAGCCGCATATTTACTAATCATCGCTTCTGGCAGCTCCAGGAGTGCTCCTTTATCGATGTTCGGTTGATAGCCTAGAAGCCAATATTTCGAGCCCCATGCCACATCAAAGGCTTCGCCGGACGCCATAATGGTATTCAGCTTTGGATCATATTCATCAAAGGAAAGAGGCTTTAAGTCTACCGTAGCATTGATTTTACTTTTCAAATACTTATTGACTTCCTCATTCACAAGTGCTTGATCTTTACCAGGCGGATTACTTGGGTAATAGAATGTCAACTTGACTTCTGGCAGCGTGCTTGGTGCAGGTGTGGCGGAGGTTGCGCTTGAAGTTGCTGGCGTTGTTGCCGCCGGCGATGCTTTTTCACTTGCCGTGTCGGTCTTGCATCCAGCTAACACCGTCATACTCAGAAGCATAATGGCTACACTGCTCAGGTACATTTTTTTTCCTTTTTTCAAGCTTCACACCTCCATAATAAGTACCCCTAAGTTTATTAGATTCATCAAACAAACCTTACCAACGCAACGCTCACCTCCTCTCAGCTTTTTAATGAACCTACCGTAATTCCTTTAATAAAGTACTTCTGGAAAAAAGGAAACATAAACATCATCGGCCCACCTGCTACCAAAGCCATAGCCATGCGAACAGATAATGTGGGGAAGTTCGCGAACTGTAATTTACTTGCCGTCTCCGCTAGAGGTGAATTCGCGAGAAACTCAATTTGCGATAAAATGCGAACGAGCAGCAGCTGAAGCGGCACATATTTATTATCGTCAATAAACAACAACGCATTAAACCAATCATTCCAATAGGCAAAAGAAATGAATAAGCCGAGCGTCGCTAGTGCTGGTGTTGATAGCGGCAAAATAATGCGATAGAAAATACGAACCTCGCTAGAGCCGTCAATCTTGGCAGATTCGATGATTTCCATCGAGATTTTATCGAGGTAGCTTTTCATAATAATGATATTGAACGGATTCATCAGTAACGGGATGATGAGTGCAAGCATCGAATTTTTCAAATGGAGATACTGCGTCATTAGCATATAGAACGGAATGGTGCCGCCATTGAACAATAACGTAAAGAAGATATAGAACGTTAGGGGGCGATGATAGCGAAAATCGCGTCGCGACATCGGATAAGCCGTCAGAGTCGTTAACAATAGCGATAACACGGTTCCAACGATTGTAATGACAATCGTAACTCCATAAGATTTCATCCAAATTTCCGGTGATTTCAAAACAATTCGGTACGCTTCTAAGCTGAGTTCTTTTGGAATAAAACGATAACCATACTGAATTAAACTGTTCTCCGAAGTCAGCGACACCGCAATAACGAGCACAAAGGGGATGATCATCAACAGACAAATGAGCGTAAAGAATACATGGATATACCAAATCGATGCTGTTTTAACTGGTTTTGCTAATGCAAGTTCCATAGGACTCCTAAGCCCCTCCCCCACTAAAATAGTGCGTTATCTTTGTCAATTCGGCGAACTGCTGCATTTGCTGACACGATGGTAATTAAGCCTACAATCGATTGCAGAAAGCCCACAGCCGCACCAGAATTGATGTCGCCAAGCTTCGAGAGCGCACGATACACATACGTATCGATTACATCTGTTGTCGCTAAGTTAGCTCCTACATTATTCGGAACGAAATAATGCAACCCGAAGTCCCCTCGGAAAATATTGCCCAGGCCCAAAATAAAAACAATGATAATTAATGGTTTCATGAGGGGCAATGTAATGCGAAAGATCATCTGAACGCGCGAAGCGCCATCCAATTTAGCAGCTTCATAATATTCAGTATTAATTCCTACGATTCCCGCGTAGTAGATCAAGGTTGAGAATCCAACACCTTTCCAGACAGCCACCACAGGTAAAATAAATAGCCATGGTGTCGTTTCCAAATACCATTTGTGTGGGGATAACCCGAAGGTCGTCAGAAACGTATTGAGATAGCCGCTTTTATGCTCTAAGAAGCCGTACGCAATGTAACCAACTAAAACAAGCGATATGAAATACGGTAAAAATAAGGTAGTTTGATACACTTTCACCATGCGTCCACTAACTTCATATAACAAAATGGATAAGATTAGCGCCGCCAATGTGCCAAGTAAGATGTACGTCATGTTGTACAATAAGGTGTTTCGAATAATCCGTAGGGCATCCTGCGATTTAAATAGGAATTCAAAATTTTTGAGCCCGTTCCACTTACTCCCCAGAATCCCCTGATCATATCTGAAAAATTTGAAGGCTAGGATGAGACCAATCATAGGGAAATAGGCAATGACCAGTTTAAACAAGATGCCTGGCATTGCGAGCAACAGCAGCTCTCGATTTTTGCGCAGATGTTTGAACTCCTGTATAAGCCATCGGTTTTTGATGGGATGTGATTTCCTCATTGTGCTCCTCCTCCATATTCGTATCTTGCCACAGGATAAAGCGTTTACATAGCGTAAGATTTCCGAATTCATGTACAAAGCTTATGTACAATGTTCGAATTACTCTCTTTTTTACCATCAAAAAGTGCAAAACCGCCCTTCCATGCACCAAAAGGTGGAAGAAGTGGCGGCTGGTCGTATTCCTTGCCCCTCTTATGAAATGGATTTCTTCATGCGGTATTCCTTCGGCGTACTGCCGAATTTGGCTTTGAACAGCCGGAAAAAGTAACTCGGATTCGCATATCCGCATTTTTCCATAATATCTAAGACCGAATGATCCCCATTCTCAAGTAACTGTTGCGCATGTTTGAGTCGAATATCATTGATATACTCCGTTAACGTTAGCTGGCAGCTATCCTTAAATAATTTGCCCAAGTAAGCTGATGACAGCTTGACGGTTGAAGCAATGGTTTGTTGGCTGAGGTTAATATCCGCATATTTCTGATGAATAAGTTCTTTGACCGTTTCAAGGATCATGTCATTGCGTTCCACGTTGGACGGTTTCTGACCCTCACAGATTTGGGCACATAAGGCCAGCAGAGCGACGTACATCTCTTCCAACGTCTCTTTCTCTTGTGGGATGTGATGAATATAGTCGACATTGAAGCTCATCTTCGTAACCCGATTTTCCATAATCTCAACGACTGTATATTTGATCACCCAGGCTAGGTTCGTTACAGCGCGATGAATATCATGATAATGAAAAGTGGCAAAAAGCGAGAATGCTTTCTCTAACTCGATACCAGCCTCCGTCATTAAGCCCTTCTTCAAGCTCTCCGATAATTTGCGCTCAATCGCTTCTGGGATGGATACTCGCTTGTTCGCGTTGTTTTCCTTGACCATTTCACTCGTAATGATGGATTTGTAGCCGAAAATAACCGTGTACAAGCTGTTTTGTAAAGCTTGGGTATACCCGGATGACAGCTGCGTCAGCTGCGTAATCGGGTCACTAAGCCCACAAGACAGACTCAAATCGTAGTACGTCGCAATCGTTTGCTGAATCTCTTCCAGAATGGGAATCATCCGATCCATTTCACTTGACGACGCTGTATCATTCCGTGAAACAATAAGGATGACATGATCCCCCCATACCTCCACTGCTTCACAAGGATATGTCTTAGACATCATTTCCTGCGCAATATTGGTGATGGCAAAGCTGTGCATCTTCTTTAAGGCAAGGTCTGTATGACTTGCATACGCTTGAAAATGGTCCAATCGAAGTACACACACCAGAATGTCGGATGGATAGACAATGTTTAAGCGATGCTTTTCGATCAGATGGATCATGTCGTGATGGGAAAACATTTGACCGTCTGTCAGAAATTTGCGGATGTAATACTTATTTACGATGTGCTCGGAACTAATTTCCTGCAGGGTATGGGATAACGCTAAATAATTCTCACTCATCGCATGCAGTTCATCACCTTCGGTTCGCCTCGTGTGTTCATCACGCGGATGCTGGAAGCGAATGCGGTGCAGCATATCTTCGATCGGGTGATACAATTTGTAGGACAACCAGACCGAAATACCAATGGCGATCAAAAGTAATACACCCGAGACCAGCAGTGATTTGACACGAGTCTGTGTGACCTCAGCCATCAATTGGTCATACGACTGAACATACAGGATCGTCCAATTCGGAATTGGATCTGCCATATAGGTAATCATACTTTTATTACCTTCAACGTCCCCAATAACAAAGCCAGACGGTTCGTTCGTTGCAAGCTTATGATCCATAATGTAGTTGTGTATGGCGTCTTGCGTCGATGACTGCGCATAATCACCTAAGGCGTGGGAAGAATACAAGCGGCCTTCCTGATCCCCCATCAGAATATCACCTTGCGATCGGCTGCCCGTGTCGTTCATTTTCTTCAAACTATCGAATACCCAATCGGATTTAATGTAGAGTACGATGGCTGATTCACCGCGTGAGAAGGGTTTTAAAGAGTCGGTTACAACAAAAGCGAACGCATCGATCTGTCCATCCTCGTGTTCAAGGCTCACTGGGATGAGTCGGGAAGTTTCGTGCATCTGAGAGGGGTCTAACAGCCAATCGAAAATTTTCTTTTTGGTAACGCCGCCGTCTAATAGGAAATTGCTGGTCGTCCCGTAAATCTCATTTTGCGTATGATTATAGACGACCATGGAATGTAAGAACGAGGAACTGTCCATGATACTGGACATGCGTTGGTAGCTGCGGATTAAATCCATCTTGGGTAAAGTTTCATCAAACATCAATGGAATTAGCAGGTTATCCTTAAAAACGAAGTAGGATAAATGCGTGATGATTTCATTCATATAGGAGAAATTGTATTGCATTTGTGTGAGGATTTTCAGATTGGAATCTTCTTGAATCCGTTTGACTGACTTCTCGAGTAAATACGTATTGGCAAACGAGGAAGCTAATAGGACGATTACCATCGATAACATGATAGAGCTCAGTACACGCTGCAAATATTTCTTGGATTTATAGAACCCGAAGCCTTTCAAGACGACCAAGCCCCCTCACATGCTCGCGATATTATTGTGGTCCTATCCGGGTAACATCAATGTCTACCCAACCAAGTGCATAGGCTGGTGAATCCGATTGGAGCCGCATCATCCCATCCGTTGACTGGATGAACCTTGGATCGGCGATCGATGTATTCGCGTCAAACTTACCTCCTAGTAAGGAACGCCATGACACCCAGTCATAAACATGACGATCCAGTATGTCAGCACCGGATGCTGGTAGAGGGAGCTTGCCAGCAATCTGACAAATGCCTTTAGTGTGATCTTGCCAATAGAGATTCCCATCTGCTTCAGCAAATTTATCATCGCGCCAATTGACGAAATAATAGAGATAACCAGAATTGTAAATAATGTTTCCCTTCACCCTGACATCCTTATTGTCTTCGCCTGCCATTTCTTGTGTACCAATCGCAGCAATCGCATCAGGATTCGAGACCAGCAAATTTCCTTGAATGAGGTTGCCAATCCCTTTGGAAAAAATGAGCATCCACAGTTTACCTTCCCCTGTAGAATAGAGGTGCGTCAACACATTCTGAGTCACTGTAAAGTAGTCCGAAGCATCATCTAAATAAATGCCGAAGCCGAAAGAGAAATGAATTCCGCTGTGGTGTAAGCGGTTCCCATGAATGATATTCTGAGTCCCGACACCCCACGATTCAATTAATCCGCCATCCTGACTATCCATCATGACATGCGAAATATCATTATAGGCTATGTTATTATTCCGTGTGTGCAGGAAGTCCCAGTGATTCTCCCAAGAAACCGGTATGTCATAAATCATTGCTGGCATGACCTTATGACGCAAGCCTTTCAACGATATACCGTATCGAGGCATATGTGAAATCAAGTTATGTGTGATTTCATTGTGTCCGCTTTGATAGAGCAGAATCCCGCAACCATGTCCAATCAGCTCTCCACCATACCGAATCACGTTATTCGTGATCGTATGGTCTTTATTCGTGTACGATGCTGCCGCCGAGGTGTAATGCCCTTGAAGCGGTGAAAATCCGGAAGCACATATGCCCATATATCCCATATGTTCAATGCGATTATTGCTTATCTGGATGTTCCTCACCTGTTGATCCAAAAATAAGCCGCAGCTGCCTGAATTAACGATCTGGCAATGTGAGATCTCAATATGAGCCGCATTCTGCATGTAAACCATGCCTTCACGATGCTCATCTCGCTCCACGTTGCTCAAGCCCTCGTCTTCTTGAATCATTTGATAATCAGACCAGAAGTCCGAGCAGGCGAATTGGAGTCCATGAAAATGAAGATGCTGAATAGGCTCATTATGATCGTTGCCTCTCAATTCAATCAGCCTTGTTACCGTTGGGACAATGACTTCTTGCTGTAACGGTATTCCTTTTTTCGGTTTGTAATAGAGCCAGCCTTCCTTCTCATCCAAGTGAAATTGACCAGGCGCTTGAAGAAAATCGAGGGAGCCTTGAATAAAATAACGCGAGCCCACGCCGATGTCCCAAATCGAAGGTTGCTGGAATTGCACAAATCTAGCTTCCGCATCGTGAGCTTTCAAAGCCCTCAGCTCGGAAAACCAATTCCACTCCCCTTTTCCAGGCCACAGGAATACCTGCGCTTGAGAGAGATCACTTCCTTGTGGAATATCCCCTTCGCGGTAATGGATTCCTTCTATATAGCTTTCCTCTGGCTCTCCCTCTACTTGGAAGTAACCCGTTGCCGGAAGACGTGCTTTGGTTAGGCGCTCACCATCTGCATATAGCGTATGGAAGCTACTTCCAGTCCCCCACCACGCTCGCCACATGTCTGAGCTATAGGGTTCCCAATTCGTAATAGCCTTGCCTCCTACGATAGTAACGACGTCCCCAGGCACATTACGATACGTTACGCGGTAACCATTTCTTCCGGAATCTCGCTCGTCGAATTGCCATGTTGTTTCTACATAATAGGTGCCGCCGCACAAAAACACGATGACATCGTGATTCATCCCGTTTTGGATGCGATTCCGAACTGTCATCTGTGCTTTCGTTATGGTTAAAAACGGCTTTTCTTTACTCCCATCGTGATCATCATTCCCAGTTGTCGCTACATAGAATTGGGCTGCCAATGTCATGAGCTTACTCCTTTATACAACATGATAACCTTATTTATGACTAGGAGCTTGTAGGTATACCTCTTTCGTGCGCTTAAAAACCTCATTTGTTTATTCGTTGACTTCCTCTATTCTTCCTTCTTCCTCCCAGCCAAAAATGTACGCATCACTTGCTCCGCTTTCTGCGTGAGCAGCTCAGATGTGCGGCTCATGGCTTCCTGAAGTGTCATAGGACCATTCACGATGCTGTAAATACTTGTGATGCCGTATTCATAAAGTTTCTCAATCCCCTGCCCAACGGATCCTGATAAAACGATAACTGGCACGCCGAGCTTCGCTGCGGCTTGTGCAATCCCCATCGGGGCTTTGCCCGAGGCGGTCTGTGCGTCTGTCCGCCCCTCGCCAGTGAATACAAGTTGTGCATGCTGGAGATGCTCCATCAACTTGGTATTCTCAATGACGACATCAATACCTCGCTTCGTGCTGGAGGGGAAGAAAGCTTGAAAGGCACCGCCAAGTCCACCTGCCGCGCCAGCACCAGGCTGATGATGCACAGCAATCCCCGTATGCGATTCCATCTGATCTGCCCAATGCGTGAGCGCCTTATCGAGAACTTCAACCATCTCCGGTGTCGCACCTTTCTGCGGACCAAAGACATGGGATGCCCCTTGCGGTCCAATGAATGGATTGGTGACATCGGAAGCAATTGTAAACCGAGATTCAGCAATACGCTCGTCCCAATTGGCGGCATCAATATGCCTAAGATGAGTCAGGGCTTGACCGCCTGCCCCAATCTCGCGCCCCTCTTCATCCAGGAGCCTCAAGCCCAACGCTTGGAGCATGCCGCTTCCACCATCGTTGGTTGCACTTCCGCCAAGGGAAAGAATGAAGGAACGATATCCCTGATCGAGTGCATGCTTGATTAGTTGACCCGTCCCGTATGTAGTCGACAGTAACGGATTCTGCTGTTCCGTGGGAACGAGCATAAGACCAGATGCTGACGCCATTTCAATTACGCACGTAACACCGTCTCCGAGAACTCCGTACATAGCCGTCACCTGTTCTTGCAGCGGCCCTTGTACTTGGAGAGTAATCTTCTCGCCATGTGTTGCCTGAACTAGACTATCTACAGTTCCTTCGCCCCCATCCGCGATCGGAATGAGGATCGTTTCTATCTCGGGCATAACTCGCAGAATCCCGGCTCTTATCGCCTCGGCCGCCCGTTCTGAGCTAAGGCTTCCTTTAAATGAATCCGGTGCGATAATAATTTTCATAGGTCAGCCTCCAGGTCGTTGTATCTAACGTTACTTATTAATTAACTTATACAACGCTTGGGTACCACTTTCCTCTTCGCCCATTGCCGCTAATTGCTCATAGAGGGATTTGGCCAGAGTCAGACCAGGAAGCTCCACTTTCATTTCCTCGGCTGATTGCAAGGCAATCTTCATATCCTTAATAAAATGCTTCACATAGAAGCCTGGCGCAAAATTATCCGCAATCATCCGCGGTCCCAAATTGCTTAAAGACCAGCTTCCCGCGGCGCCTGTTTCTATGCTTTGCAGCACGGTTGTTGGATTCAGCCCTGCTTTCTTCGCATAAACCAATGCTTCAACGACACCCATCATGTTACTTGCAATGGCAATTTGGTTGCACATCTTCGTATGCTGTCCTGCACCCGCTTCACCTTGATGAACGATATTCGTGCCGATCTTCTGGAAAATAGGCAGCATTTGTTCGAACGAGTCACGAGCGCCTCCGACCATAATGGACAATCGCGCTTCTCTCGCTCCGATGTCTCCACCAGAGACAGGCGCATCCAAAGAGAATAGTTGCCGAGTCAGTGCTTCGTTATAAATTCTTTTAGCCAGAGACGGGCTCGAGGTCGTCAAATCGATCAAATAGCTGCCAGGATGTGCCATAGTGAGAATCCCATTTTGCCCAAAATAAATGTCCTCAACATCGCTCGGAAAACCAACCATGGTCATAATGATCTGACACTTCTGTGCCAACTCCCCTGGTGTTTCTTGCCATACCGCACCCTTCTCTACAAGCTCTTCTGCCTTAGCCTTCGTTCGTGTATAGACATGAACCTCATATCCCGCCTGAATAAAATGCCCTACCATACTTTTACCCATAACGCCTGTTCCAATAAGTCCTATGATTGGTTGTGCTGAATGTTCTGTCATGTGGTAGTCCACCTTTCGTTGTATCTCCTTTTAAACTTATCACCCTCACTCCTTCTGGTCAAACACGGATCGCCAACGAGTAAAATACATCTCTAGGCTGATATCATGTTGCATATCTTGCGTACATATAAAATAGGTGTTTGAAACCCAATTATGTACAAGAAAGTGAGGAAATGTAACGCTATGTCCACTGTACAAAATAATAAAGGATTAGGCATTGTCCTTGCAGGGCTTCTACTTGGCATTCTTATGGCTGCTATGGATAATACCATTGTGGCAACGGCGATGGGGACCATTGTCGGGGAACTTGGCGGATTGGATAAATTCGTATGGGTAACCTCCGCTTATATGGTTGCAGAAATGGCTGGTATGCCGATATTCGGGAAATTATCTGATATGTATGGCCGTAAGAAGTTTTTCGTCTTTGGGCTACTTTTCTTCATGTTAGGCTCCATATTGTGCGGTACGGCAGAATCGATTGTTGAGCTGAGTATTTATCGTGCCATTCAAGGGATTGGCGGCGGTGCCCTTGTACCGATCGCTTTCACCATTATGTTTGATGCGGTCCCCTTGGAATCCCGAGGCAAGTTAGGTGGCTTGTTCGGGGCTGTATTCGGGATGTCGAGCATATTCGGACCGTTGTTAGGCGCCTACATAACCGATTATATTAGTTGGAAATGGGTCTTTTACATCAACCTTCCCTTGGGTATGCTCGCGTTTATATTTATTGCCTTCTTCTATAAAGAATCTGTTGAACATTCGAAGCAGCGCATTGATTGGTGGGGAGCTAGCCTACTTGTCGCCGCCATCGTCGCGCTTATGTTTGCACTTGAATTAGGCGGCAAACAATATGCTTGGGATTCGGCGCTCATCCTTGGTTTATTCGGCCTATTCGCTGTGTTGACGACCACCTTTATATGTATAGAGCGTAAAGCAGCCGAGCCGATTATTTCGTTCGGGATGTTTAAGAATCGCTTGTATGCAACCAGTAATGCGGTAGCGATCTGTAGTGGTGCAGCCTTTATAACGGCATCCGTGTATATTCCGATATTTATTCAAGGGGTCTTAGGCGGGTCGGCCACAAACTCAGGCCTAGTCCTACTGCCTATGATGCTTGGTACTGTGGTAACTGCAACAGGAGGCGGATTCTTAATGACCAAATTCAGCTTTCGGTCCATCATGATACCGACAATCGCGCTGCTCGTTGTGGGCACGCTATTGCTAACGACGCTTTCAGGGGATTCACCTCGGTGGCTCGTAACCCTGTATATGATAGTTATTGGACTGGGTATTGGCGCTTCCTTCTCGGTTCTCAGTAATGCGGCGATTTACGTATTCGATATTCGTCAACGCGGCTCAGCCACATCAACTTTGAATTTCCTCCGTTCCCTTGGCATGACACTTGGGATTACCGTTTTCGGGATTATCCAAAGCCATGCATTTACAAGAAAAATGACTGAAGCTTTCACCGCTGACGGGCAATCACCGATCGCTATGCCAGCAGGCGATTCGCATACTTTGCTGGATCCCGCCAAGAGACTCGACATTCCAGCCCCTGTGCTGGACAAAATCACAACTGCCTTATCCTCGTCTATCGTACTCACCTTCGCTTGGACGATCATTCCGGCATCATTAGCGCTGATCTTCGCCTTTACCATGAGTAAAGAGCAGCTCGATCCTACCAAGGAATTTGAGGGTGCGGCTGGGCATTCGTGAATAAAAAAAGCTGTCCTAAAGTAGAATCTACTTAAGGGACAGCTTCTTTTTTATGTTTAATTAGATACCTTTAAAGGTAAAGGCATATTCATACGTACGGTTAGCGAATAGCGTAAACTCGGGATGTGTTCTTGCCCCCCAGCTGTCGTCGCCACCAACGCCCATTTGCTTGTAGTTGACACGTACCACAACTTTATCACTCACAGGCAGCTTATAAGGATGGTCATGTGCTTCCAGTTCTGAAGGGGAGTACGGCAGCGCATTGAGCTCAACCGTTGGTAAACCTGCGATACGCAATCCACGTCCAGCTGCATTCGTGAGCGTCGCCCAACGAACATCCGTCTTATTGCCGCATTCCTGCGGACGCAAGTACGGAACGAACTGTTCTTCGACGGTTCCGTTATGCAGAGCAAGCTTCGCGCCAACATTGCGATCCCAATGGTTTTCGTGCGGTCCGCGGCCATACCACGCTAAGTTCTCAAAGGAACCAGCCAATTCAAACATGACGCCTACTTCAGGGATTTCTGGCAACTTGTCGCCAGGCGTTAATTGCATACGAACCTCAACTTCACCAGAGGTGGAAACGGTGTATACGAGTTGAACGTCCGACACAGGCTGTGTCGCTAACCCAAAGCGTACGCGAACTTCAGCGCGACCAGAATCCAGTGATTTGGCTTGTAAGGAAAGAAGCTTGCGACCGCTTCCTGCTCCCTGCCACGGCGCACAACGAATATGGTGCTGATTTCCTCGGTCATTATCTGTATACGCGCGCCAGAAGTTCGGCACCGGTCCTGTTTGGAAGAGTTCGACTCCTTCGTAGACGTAGGAAGTCATATCGCCAGTCAAAGCATCCACTCTCAGGGCAAAACGCTCCCCTTGAAGCAAGATGCTATATTCCGAAGTTGTTACAACTTGCACGGCAGTCTCTGTGGTTAGAGCCGCTGCTGATTCCTTCTCCGCTTCCCAATTACGCGAAATCTCAGTAAGATTCGCTACTGGAAGGATAAATTGCTCCCAAGCAATTTCATGTCCCTTTGCAGCCCATAAGGTGTCGGCTTTCAGGGCTAAGCTCAGTGTTAGTACGAATTCATCGTTCGGGAAATGACTTTCCACGGCATCCAACGCAAGCTCAATCGTCGTTGTCTCACCTGGTGCAACGGTATAGGAATTGCTAATCTCACGACTAGCCGCCGCGACACCATTGCGTGTAATTGACCATGTCCAATCAAATTCATTCAAATTCGTGAATAAGAATTGGTTGGTTACTTGGATTTGACCTTTCGCCAAATCTACCGCTTCGAACTTCACATTCTGGTAGCACTTCTTCACTTCGTTCAATTTTGGCGAAACCGAGCGATCTGCGAAGATCAAGCCGTTGCCGCAGAAATTGCCATCATTCGGCGTGTCGCCAAAATCACCGCCGTAGGCATGATAACTGATGCCATCTGGTGTCGTTGTCCGAATGGATTGATCGATCCAATCCCAAATGAACCCACCTTGAAGGACTGGGTATTTATCGAACAACTCCCAGTACTTAAATAAGTTACCGCAGGAATTCCCCATCGCGTGGCTGTATTCACAAAGAATAAACGGCTTCTTCGGCTGGTTTTTGGCGTATTCTTCGATTTTCTCAATTTTGGAATACATTTGACTTTCCATATCCGATGCTCTTTCGGATTCGCGCCACCAGTACACACCTTCATAGTGAACAACTCTGGAAGGATCAGCTTCGCGCAGGAAATCATGCATTTTCAAGAAATTATCGCCACCAAAAGACTCATTACCGAGCGACCAAATAACGATGGATGGATGATTCTTGTCTCTTTGCAGCATGGAGTTCGCGCGATCCAGCACAGCCCCAGTCCACTCAGGCCGACTTCCTGGCACCGTTTCACCTAATTCTGATTGTGGATAGCTCCAGGAACCATGTGTTTCTAGATTGGTTTCGTCAATTACGTATAACCCATACTGATCACAAAGCTCATACCACCGCGGATTGTTCGGGTAATGTGAGGTCCGAACCGCATTGATATTGTATTGTTTCATCAGTAAAATATCCGCAAGCATGCTTTCCTCTTCAACAGATCGACCGCGGTCCCGATCAAACTCGTGACGATTCACACCTTTGAACGTGATGACCTGACCATTGATTTTCATCAAGCCATCTTCAATTTCAAACTTACGGAATCCGACTTTACAGCTTTCTGTCTCGAGAAGCTCGCCTTCTTCATTCGATAAAAGAAGTACCAATGTATACAAGTATGGATTTTCCGCGCTCCATTTGGCAGGACGCTCCATGTTAGCAGACAATTCAATGGATTGCTTAGCTGTATTGCTCGTTTGAACGTCAACACGTAGAGGTGCATCCCACATTGCTTGCTGCTCGCTATCGTATAACATCGCTTCAACATGGTGCACACCTTGACTTTTCAGATCATAATTCGTGATTGTCGCCTGAATACGCAGTTCAGCATCTTCGCAAGCGCTGTCTAGATGCGTGTCTACTTTAAAATCAGCAATATGTGCGGTAGGTGTTGTGTACAGATACACATCCCGGAAAATCCCGCTCAAGCGCCAGAAGTCTTGATCTTCTAACCAGCTTGCATCACTCCAGCGATAAACTTCCACTGCAAGCTTATTCTCGCCCTCGATCAGATACGGCGTAATATCAAAATCCGCTGGTGTAAACGAATCCTGGCTAAAGCCAACCAGATCACCATTCACCCACACGTAGAAAGCTGATTCTACCCCTTGGAAGCTTAGGTACACGGGCTGACCATCCCAACCTTCCGGGATCGAAAAACTGCGCACATAAGAACCGACTGGGTTATATTTTACCGGGGCAAATGGCGGCTTAAGATCCTCGTGACCTACCCAAGGGTAAATGATATTCGTGTACTGTGGAAAGTCAAAGCCCTGCAGCTGCCAATGCGAAGGTACGGCAATTTCCGCCCAATTGCTGCTATCAAAGTCCACTTTATAGAAATCCTGCGGACGTCCGTCTGCATTTTCAGCAAAATGAAATTTCCAAGTGCCATTTAAGTTTTGATAAAATTGCGAAGCCTCTCGAACGCCTGCCAATGCTTCCTCTTCCGTATGATAAGGCATTAAGGTAGCATGAGCCTCTAACCGATTCAATTGATAGATGTCTGGATTATTATTCCATTCAGGATAACCATTCTCGGGTGCTGTGTATACAAATTTATTCGCCATGGATGTTATGCCTCACTTTAGGTTATTGGATTATAAATCAACCTGCTTCCCTCATTGTACAAGACAACTATTTCTTTTAAAATATAAGATACTACGCATCACATATTAAAAAATGAAAGAGATGGACTAGTCATGGCTATTGATTATAGAAAGTTTTTCGTAATTACCGAGACGGACCGCAAGCTCCCTCTGATCCTCGAAACCATCGGATATGAACGCGAGCAGCTCTATTATCAAAGGGAAGAGGGATATCCTTGTTTTCACTGGCTGCAAACCATCGCCGGTAGTGGCGAAATCATTCTAGACAGCGGCCCCGTTAAACTTGGTGAACGGCAAGGCATGCTCCTCGCAGGCGGTGTCCCTCATACGTATAACGTGCCTGACACGCCATGGTCCACGTGGTATTTAACGTTCGATGGCGCGTTAGCTGCATCTATCGTGCATGCCTTGGAAATCCCTTTATCAGCGCAAATCAGCTGGGGGCCTGATACGCCGCTCGCTAATATTCATGAGTATTACTATCATAAATATCGTGATAGTCACGATTTCACCGGAACCAACGGTTCCTTAGAAATCTATCAATTCCTGACGCTGCTTAAGAAGCACGGCATCTTGAACAAAAGTGCCTCCTTCTCGCAAAGTCACGAGCGGCTTCTGCCGCTGCTGCTACAGCTCGAACAAAACTTCGCTGCCGCGCACGTTGGGCTGAGCTGGATGGCTACTCAGCTCGGTGTCTCTGCGCAGCATGTGAATACATTATTTCGTCGCGCTTTCGGACTCTCTCCTTACCAGTATCTGCTTCAGCTGCGCCTGCAGAAGTCCAAAGAAATGTTGATCGCTCAGCCTGATCTAACAGTTAAACACATCGCAGAGGCTACGGGGTTTCTGGATGCTTCGCATTTCATCTCGACATTTCGCAAGGCCGTCGGGCAGACGCCGGATGGTTTCCGGCATCCTTATGTGAAGTGAGTGAAGTGCTGAGGCGGGTGGGAACCGAGATTGAGTCAGGTACCGACGTGTTGGTGCGTGGCTTGAATCCAGATTTATAAATAAATGGAAAAAGCACATCTATTTAGGATGGTTTCGCGTCTTTTTGAAGGATAGATGGAAAAAAGTACAGCTAATCTTCGGCTTAAGCTCGTTTTTAAGGGAAATGTTAAAAATTAACTACGCTTTTTACAGTTAATTGAATTTAGTCGAAGATTTCAATGAAATTAACTACATAATATACAGTTATTGTTATTTTCATCAAACTTGTTGGTTACATGATGGTCAGTGATGCTAATGCGCTGTTGGAGCTGATACTTCTGCTGTTCCGTTGTTCTAATGTGCTATTGTAGCTGATGCTTTATACTCCTGATTGGTTGCTCATTACTCGTTGCTCGTATTTGCTAGTATTGCTGGTAAGCTAGGTATGGTGAGTTGATTATACCTAATCCACCTAAGATGAATCTTTTATCTCCTAAACTTGTACATATCACAGAAAATCGTCCTTCCAAGAACCTCCCCCTTCAAGCACCTCACCCATACAAACGCAAAAAAACCGCCTCAGCGGTTTATGAATACATGAACTTATGAAATTTTATGATTGGGGATGAATTCACTATGCACTTCCAGCAGCTTCTGGACGAAAATCTCAAAATCTCGCAGATTCGACGAAAATTTGAAATCGGTTACACCTGTGTGAAAATCAATAACCGTTAATGCAATTGAATTAAGTGGGTACTCCGGAATCGGTTCAGAGGCAAGTGTAATATTTTTGAAAGGGTAAATGGATGTATCACCGCGGAAACGAAGCACTGTTAAATGATCATCTCTTAACTCTAATGAAATCTGCTGTTCCGAATCCGTGAAACTCTTCAGTGTACTCATCTTCGATCAATCCTCCTCTTGTCCTCTATTTTACTCTCATTCTGGCGGATTAAGAAGCCCCTTTTTGTAAATATTTGTTTGTAAATCCCCTTTTCTCATGCGGTTTCACGCGAAAAAAAGAACCCCCCACCACTGGCGAGGGCTCCCCATTTATTTATATTTTTGAATAAAAGCAATGGCACTTGCAATATCTTTCTCCGGCTGTTCGCCGACTTCACGTTCGATCGTTAGATAACCTTTATACCCAATCTCTTGCAGAGCTTGGAAGTAGCGGTCGAAATCGACATGACCTTCACCCAGAGCCAACTCACGATACGTATCGCCAGATGTTGCCGCTTCCGCAATGCTCTCGTGTGTCATTGGTTTGTAGCCAAGTGAGCCATATACCTGACGCGGATCTGCTTGACGAAGTCGAATCCCGTCCTTCACATGCGTATGAACGATGTAATCCTTCAGTGTATATACACCTTGAACAGGATCATCTCCCGTTACCATCACCATATTGGCGGGGTCAAAGTTAACCGAGACACCTTTGGTGGATAAGTTATCAAGGAAGCTTTTCAGATGTGACGACGTTTCTGGACCTGTTTCCACTGCGAAATATGCGCCTAAACTGCTCGCATAGACACCAAGCTCTTCACAAGCTTGCAGCATCGTCTGATAAATGGGATCGTTCCGATCCTCTGGTACGACGCCGATATGAGTCGTTACTACAGACGATCCTAGTTCAACAGCGAGATCAAGAATGCGCTTGGATTTTTCAATTTTCGCTGCATTTACCGTCTGATCTTGAAAACCATGTCCACCTAAATCGCCGCAAAGCGCTGAAATTTGAAGATCCAATGATGCGATGTAGTTACGCAACTCTTTACGCGCCGCCGCGCTCAAGTTCGCCGGGTCCATCTCACCGGAAACGGCATAAATTTGCACACCATCCGCACCTAGTTCCTTGGACTTCTTTAAACCATCCCGTAAACCAAGACGCAAGCTATCTACCATAATTCCAATAGGATTGATAATCATATTTGCTACACTCCTTATCGCGAACTAAGCGTTAGTTAATTTCATCCCATAATCTGCGGATGTTCTGCAAACCGATGGATGTACCTTTTTTACACTCTTCCATCCCTTCAAATTCCAAGGAAATGTAACCGTCGTAGCCTGAGCTTTTGACCACACGCAAGATTTCACGCATATTCAAATCCCCTTGACCAACGATCGCTCCGCGCAAAAAGGTACCATAGGATGACTTGAACCAGCCTTCTCCTGGATTCTGATTGGAAGGACGTATGTAGAAATCCTTCACATGGACGATAGAGGCATAAGGAAGATTATTCGTCACTGCTGCAACGGAATCCTCGTCCACGCACACAAAATTACCAACATCCAATGTTGTCCGGAAATTTGCACGATCAACAGCATGAATCAGGGCTTGAACACGTTCACTATGCTGAACGAAGAATCCGTGATTCTCAACACTCGTCACAATGCCAAACTGGCTCGCATAGTCAGCAATCTGACGGCATGCTTCAGCTAGACGCGCTAAGTTAGCGTTGAAATTACGAATCGATAGATCCTCACTTCGCGCAACATCGTGCCGCATTTTGGTGACACCTAGTCTGGCAGCAAGATCGACCTCGCCCTTCACTCGCTCAATTTCCTGCACATATTCCTCTTCGGATTCTGTTAAGAAATTAGCACCGATGGCGTAATTGGAAATCGCTATACCTCGAGCCTGAGCTTTCTCACGAATCGCATCCGCAAGCGCAAAGTTACCCGGTAAATCATATCCCAATGGTACAATCTCGACATGTTCACCTCCCTGATCCGCAATCCAATCGATAACGTCCATGATCGACATCTCGCCAGACTTTAACGCCTGATACAAGCTATATGTGCTTACCCCCAGCTTCATACGTGCTCCTCCAATACTCCTATGCTCCGATTCGTTCGGGCTACAATCTGATTTCTTGACCCTTTGCTGCGGATTCGTAAATACCGCAAAGAATTTTCATCATTTCTAGACCATCTTCAACCGGACTAATGGGTGTTTCACCTGTTTGGCAACAGGAAACGAAATGATTGATCTCATTTTGGAAAGCACCGTTGATGTCAATCGATTTGTTATTGATTTGAGGTGTTACATTCGTGATCGTATCCAAAATCTCCGTTACAAACACAATTTCAGGCTCAAGCTCTACGCCGCCTTTGTCGCCATACAGCTTGACAGCGATTTCATCCTTCTTAGCATGCAGTGTGAAACTCACATCCACCATAAGGGAAGCCCCATTTTCAAAACGAATCAACACATTCGCCAAATCCTCAACTGTATTGCGCTCCGCATCATAGTCGGCTGCTTTATAAAAAGATAGGTTCTTCACATTCTTCCGGTTTCCAAGCTTGTTATACGTATGCCCACTTACGGCAACAGGCTTCGGTCTGCCCATCAAGTACCAACACACATCAATCACATGCACACCAATATCAATCAGCGGTCCGCCGCCAGAGCGTTCAACATCAGAAAACCACCCGCCTGGATTTCCTAATCGACGAAGGCAAGATGCTTTGGCATAATAAATCTCACCCAATTGACCATTATCTATAAAATGCTTCACTAACTGAGCATTCGTATCATATCTTCGAACAAATCCTACTTGTAGAATTTTTCCTGTTTCACGGACCGCATCTTGAATGCGTTGCGCTTCTTCCACTGTTTTGCATAGCGGCTTCTCTACCAAAACATGCTTGCCAGCATGAAGAGCAGCAATACTGATCTCAGCATGTGTATTGTTCCATGTACAAATACTGACGGCATCAATGTTCGGATTGGCAAGCAGTTCTTTATAATCCGTATAAATTTGAGCAATTTCATATTTCTCTGCTTTCGCAGCTGCACGTTCACGATTAAGATCACAGACAGCAACAATGACAGCATCCTCTGATTTTGTATATGACGCAAAGTGCAAATCTGAAATGGAACCCGCACCGATAACACCAATTCTCAATTTATTTACGCTCATTGCACATTCAAGCCTCCTTAAAGTATCTACCCTTTAAAGTTAACATGGTTTGGGCATAGCGAGAATACCTAAAATATGCAGCTGCATGGACTATATGTTCAAAACGACTCACATCGACATGCTGCTTCGTCTCATGGGATTAGTATAATTTTGCCTGTACTCTGTCTACTCTCCAGTAATCTATGCGCATCTGCGCCTTCCTTCAAGGCGAATCTCGTCAACGTATCCAGCTTCAAGCTTCCGTCTCGAAGTGCATCGAATAGATCATGGGCTCGCTTTATACGATTCTCTAAGCTGGTCACGTGATTCCAGAGGTCTCCGCCTGTTAAGGTTTTGGATGTATCCATTAACATCCTTGGATCGACAGGCGCTGGATCGCCGCCAGCCATGCCATAGAATACGACAGTCCCTTTCGTACGAACGGCAGCGAAGCTATCCATTAAAGTTGAGCCAACGGAGTCATAGGCAACCTGGACGCCACCTTTTTCATTGGACCATTGCTGAACTTCATGAACCCAGTCCGAGGCGTACAGGATGACTTCATCAGCTCCAGCACCAAGGGCGATTTGCCTTTTAGCTTCGGATGACGTTAATCCTGTCACCCTAGCACCTTGCCTTTTGCACAATTGGATCAAAAGTTGACCCACTCCCCCTGCCGCAGCATGGACGAGCACTTCATCGCCAGCTTGAACACGATAGCTATCGTTCACTAGGTAATGCGCGGTCATTCCTTGCAGCAGAAGTCCAGCCGCCTGTTCGTAGGCGATGTCTGCAGGCAGTGGTATCGCGCGGTCAACAGGCACAGCGACTAACTCCGCATTTGCAAAGGGAACATCCGCAAAAGCGATGCGATCCCCGATGTGAATATGCGTCATATGCGCAGGCACCCACTCGACAACGCCCGCTCCCTCGTATCCTAGAATATAGGGCGGCTTCCCTGCCAAATGATAGTTACCTTTGCGACGGTAGACGTCAGCAAAATTCAGACCTATCGCTTTCGCCCTTACCAAAAGCTGATCTCCTTGTACGACAGGATCTGGAATCTCCTTATATATGAGTACTTCGGGACCACCGAATTGCTCGAAAATTAATGCTCTCATATGCAACCTCCAACGCTTAATTAACCGTAGTTATTTTAACATACGCGATGGGCGAAGCAAAAACAAATAGGGTTTCTGATAATGCCTACCTTTTCAACTCGTAATCCAAAAAAAATACCGTCATACGCAAGAAGCGTACAACGGCATTTGAACTACTAGTTATGTCTATTAACTACTCACTCGTTACGAAATTAATGTATGGACAGATCCAACCTACTGGGTAGTTCAGTAATCGGCTTAGGTTTATTAATGAAATACCCCTGTATGCCCCAGCACTGCATGTCTGCAAGCATGTGGAAATGGTCACTCGTTTCGATGCCTTCAGCCACAACGAGCAAATTCAGTGCTTTGGCCATAGCTAGTATAGCCGCGATCAGGGGGACATTCCCGTCTGCAATGAAAAGACGGTCAATCTTCAGCTTATCAATTGGCAGAAGCGTTAGCATGCTTAACGACGAATAGCCCGTTCCGAAGTCGTCTAACGCAATGGTAAAGCCTGCCCCACGCAGCTTACTCAAAATCAACTGTACTTCCTGCAATGAGTGAAGCGTCGTGCTTTCGGTAATTTCTAATTCCATCACGGAGGGCTCCACGCCCTCCTCCTTCAAAATTTGCAAAACATGTCCAACAAAAAACTCCTCATTCAGTTGAACACGTGAGATGTTGACTGAAATTTTGAATAGAGGTCCGTACATTTCCTTCAATTGATGCCAGTCCCTGCAGGACTGACGAATGACCCAATAGCCGATAGGTACAATGAGACCTGTTTCCTCAGCAATCGGAATGAAATCACTAGGCTGCACAGGACCGACATTTTTGCTATGCCATCGCAACAGTGCTTCAGCACCAACAGCCCGCCCAGACGCCGGATTATAAATCAGCTGGTAATGCAAGTGCAGTTCTTCTTTATCAATCGCTTGCGAGAGAGCTAGTTCATGAATGAAATTCTCCACATGATTATAGCGGGAGGAAGCTTCAAATAAATGATAGCGCTTTCGACCCGATCCTTTGGCTGTGTACAGCGCAATATCTGCTTGTTTTAGTAAATCTTGAATCGTTTCTTCGTGCTTCCGCTCCGCAATTCCGATGCTCACATTCACTTTCACTGCATGTTCATCTACGCGAAAAGGAGCATGGAACAGCTCACTCAGCTGTTCTGCCGTCTCTTCGGCCCGTATCGCGGGTATGGAATCCACAACAACGAATTCATCACCGCCAAGGCGCACGAGCGAATAACGATTATCCCCAAACTCTTCTATGAGGCGGCACGCCACTTCAACAAGCACCGAATCTCCAGCCTGATGGCCAAAGGTGTCATTAATATTTTTAAAATTGTCCAAATCCAATAAATAAATCGTTGAAGGCTCTACGACATGCTCAAGTAGATATCTGCGATTAAACAAATTAGAAAGATCATCTTGATATGCGTAGTTATACAACATATCTTCCTGCTGTTTACGCTCAGTAATATCCCGAGTCACTGAAAAAATAAAGGTAACCGTCCCATTCTCATCCAAAATAGGCGTTAAAATGCTCTCGCCGCTATGTGTCCCATTGGGTAATTTAACGCCATCCTCGTACCGGATCGTCCGTCGTTCTTCAAGAACCCGAGCATATTTTTTATATAAATAATCTGCCATCTGGCTCGAGTTGGATTCAAAAAAAGACGTCCCCATTCGATCCATTGTAATTCCACTAAATTTCGTTGCGGCCTGATTAACGTAGTAATACATAATCTCCGTACCAGATACCTTCATAATGTAAATAGAGTCTTCAATATCATCCAGCATCATTTGCAGTAAATTCAAATCCAATGTTGTCGTTGCAGGAATTGTCATCCGTAGAACTCCTTTTTCCGAATAACCTAAGCTGTATGCCCGGTATGGGCCGATAGTACTACCAGTTCGACAGGGTTCTATAATTTTCCTTCCTAAATGGTCCTAGCGTTTCATCACTTTGATCTCGGTTTCTGTAGTAATGAAAAATGAGCGTTTTGTGCTATTCATAATCGTTTTACTTCCTTACTCCTGAGAGCGCTAAGCCTTACAATTGCATTAAGCAAGCAATCAAAGCTAACTCACATGGGAGGTTATCCAAATGATAACAAAAGGCGATCCATTCTCACTCACGCAGTACGTCAACGAAGGCTATAGCGGTCCTATACAAGGCCTTACGCTGGAGGAATCAGATAAGTATTATAATCTATTCTTCGAGGTCATCGGACAAAACAAATTCGAGCCCGGTCCCACCAAAATGAATTTGTCCGCCTGGCATCAGCATCATCATTGGGCGTATACTTTGGCCACGCATCCGAGCATCATTAACGCCATGAAACAGATTCTCGGAGATGACCTCGTGCTATGGGCTATGCATTTCTGGTATAAAGAGCCTAATAATGATAAATTCATTCCTTGGCACCAAGATATCAATTATTGGCCTATGGAACCTGCAATCAACGCAACAGCTTGGGTAAGCTTGGGATGGTCGATTCGTGAGAACGGATGCCTCCGTGTTATCCCAGGAACGCACAAATCGTTCGTTGCACATGTCGCTACTGGAACTGATCAAAGTGCCTTTGAGCAAGGCCTTCCACCGGAGTCCATCGACGAATCCTTAGCCATCGACTTAGAGATGTCTCCGGGTCAGATTGCCTTTTTCAATGAAGCTACCTTCCACGGCTCTGAAAATAATCCATCAAACATACCTCGCGTGGCCTTCTCGGTCCGTTATACGACCCCCGAGGTCAAGTTCAAAATTGAAGAGTGGGGCGGCGATACTACACGTATCCGTACGTTCCTCGTGAATGGTGAAGATCGTTTGAAACGCAATGAAGATATTAAAGGTGTAATTCCTACGGAGTAATACGACCACACTTCCTCACCTCGTCTTGTCCTAGCGAACATGATAGAATAATAGAAACAGACGAGACTGGGTGCGGAGGGATACACCTTGAATTCTTTTCAGATGATGATTGAAGCGTTAGAGATCCGATTTCTGCATATTACACAATATCAACTCGATTATCACTGGCAAGCCAAAGACCGTACACTCCGACATTGCGTCATGTGGTTCGTGCATAAAGGAAGCTTCCAACTGGAGATTGATCAAACTTCCTTACGATGTAAAGAAGGCCATATCGTTATTCTGCCTGCTGAGAGCTTAATCAGCTTTCACGCCATTTCTGATGAGCTATTGTTGACCAGCATCAATTTCGATGCCGAAATCTCCTTAGTCAGTAATCGAAGCTGGGTTCAGCTATTGAATATTCCGCTTC
Organism: Paenibacillus sp. J22P165; assembly: GCF_059692015.1. Classification (NCBI taxonomy): domain Bacteria; kingdom Bacillati; phylum Bacillota; class Bacilli; order Caryophanales; family Paenibacillaceae; genus Paenibacillus; species Paenibacillus sp. J22P165. The sequence goes on from NZ_JCAUAP010000002.1 coordinate 575,848, forward strand.
TCTATGAGGATAGTGCAAGCGTGGTTGAACCATTTATACATGAGATGCTACTTTCTGAGCGTGATCTATCCCCCTATGTCCATCTGCTGCAACAGTCTTCCTTGCTCCGCATCTTGCATGCGCTGCTGCATACATGTGGGGTGGCTGAGTCCAGCTCGAGTTATTCACACTTGGACAAACGGATCCACACCATCATCCATTTCTTACACGCGCATCCGCAACAGATGCCGGAAGTTCATGAATTGGCAGAGTTAGTTCAGCTAAGTGACTCTCATTTGCGTAAATTGTTTATTAAGCAAACAGGTCAAGCGCCGCTTCATTTCGTGCATAGTATCAAAATCGAACAAGCCAAGAAGCTCCTAGCGACTAGCGTGAAGCCCATTTCTCAGATTTCTTATGAGCTTGGCGTCGAAAATGCGAACTATTTCTCTCGAATGTTTAAAGTGAAGACAGGCTTAACTCCCCTGCAATATCGCCAACAGTTCGGATTGTGGTTAAATGCTTAGGAGAATTAATGTAACAGAAAACCTCCAACTTATCTCGGATTACCGCTGCATAGGCAGTCGATACCGAAAAGTAGCTGGAGGTTTTTCTTTTAACCTTCGCTTATTCCAATTCCAACGTCACAACAATGCTTACTTGAGCGCCTACTTCAGCAGCAGCTAAATCGATTAGGTACACCGTCTCTGTACCGCCCTCATGATTCTGATGCTCCACAGCTTGAAATGATGCCTGCAGCTGTTGGGCATCATAACGTAACACCTGCTGCGACACTTTCTCCGCCGAGCTATCCGCTAGTACGATCTCCCCAGCCTGCACGAGAACTGGCTTATGCTGTGTAATGAAGCGTTCCGTTACCGCCGCGCCAGACTCTCGGAATTCAAAGACATCCGAAAGGGTTAGCTTCCCTTGCTGTTTATCAAACTCGAAGCTGCGCTCGAGCTTCTCTAGACTTGGTTCCGCATACGCCTTCGTCAAATCCAAGCTGAACCTATCACTACGCTCTGAGAGGTCTGCGGCTATCACCTGGGCGCAATGTGCCTTGCCTTCTTGTTGGTAGTTGCCGTTGATGATCGGAACACTGTGACCAGCTGAGCTATTACAGAGAATCGAATACCGCTCATCACCGAAGTATTGCTTGGTGTATAAGCCTGCTCCCAAATCCTCAAACCATCTAACCCCATCTACAACCCATAAGAAATGGCCAATGTCGTTGTGATTATGCGGTTCATCGTTATGACCGCCTTTGGCAGCAAAGCTAACGACTTTGTTTTCTACCTTTGCTCGGCTGACCATCCACTGTGCTTCAGACAGGAAGTCTGACTGCAGCGGCATTTCCTCCCGTTCGCGGAGTAACGGTTCATTCAACCACACCACATTACGCACAGCACTTGCGAAGCGTCCGCAATGATCCACTGTACTTGGCTGATTCGCTAGAGTTGGAATACGAATTTCCGTAAATTGCTCGCATAAGCGGCTGAATATGCCAATTTGAATCCCATTCTTCTTCGAGCAATCAGAGAAATTGGCAATATGGTTGCCTTGCAAGAAACAGCGCTGTGGGAATTGAGCGACTTTGCGAGCTTTGGCATCGGATTGGAGAATATCCACCTTGCCTCCCGTACGCTGCTTCAGCAGCTCGCTAAAATACACATAATAACCAAACCCATAATACCAGTAGCCTAAACCTTCCAAACAAGCACCCTCGTCTGAAAAGCCTTCCAGAAAGCAATCCATCGAGTCGAGAACACGTCCAATAATCGGCAACAGCGCTTTCGAATCAGGGATCAGATAAATCGCAGTCATACCAATATTTCCCGCGCAAACCGCGGACCAATTAATCTCACATGTTTCCCACCAATAAGATCGCTTAATGGCCATATAAGGTTCGAGTACTCGCTCCATGATCTCACGCTGCACTCTTCTCACGACGATACCATTCAGCTGATCTCGGAACATATGACAGGTCTCACTGAGTGCATGTGCGGTTTCGGAAGCAAATAAATCAATATGTTTGAATTCTTCCCCCTCAACAGCAGCATCATGATTCATTAAATGTGCTGGCAAACACCACGTATATTCATCGCAAATGGCCCAGATCGTATCTTCTAAAGCAGACACATAAGGCGCAATGCCATCCTTCAACGCGGCTACAACCAAAGCTGCTAAGCGGCGGCGGCGATCGAAATAGTGCGTTTCGAACTCCATTCGCAAACCCTCAGAGCGATATAAATCCCACTCTTTGAAGGGTAACGCTGCAATTGGCTTACTTTCAAAGGCCTGAATTAAAGGCGTTATCTCGTTATATACCGATGTGAGCAGAGGACTCTCCGTTTGCTTAATCGGTGATTTGACCACCTGCAAAGCTTCGTCAAACAAGCGGCTATGGTCACTCTCAGCTTCTAGCAATGCTTCCAATAATAATCGACTATTCATAGATAATCCTCCTAGCCTACACTTTTTCTATTAACTATAAACCCAACGCATCTCTACAAACTAGCTATTATTTTGACCACTCTACGTCAAATAATGACCACTTTTCTTCTATAGCAAGAAAAGCTTCTCGCAAGTTGCGGAAGCTTTAAAATCTAAAGCGAAACAATATATTTAATCTTCTACTCTGCAGCTCCAACTGCCCTCAGCCAAGCATTTGCAATTAACGCGTGTCCAGCAGGAGATGGGTGAACACCATCTGGTGCCCAGAAAGCGCTGTCAGCTTGCGTAGAAGCTTGGGCAAATAATCCGTCTAAGCATAGTAGACGTGCGCCAAATTCTCTAGCTAATTCACGAACAGCCGTGATCTTAGGATCCAAATCCTCTCTCCAAAGCTTGCGATCCTCAGGCACTGGCAGAACAAATGGCTCGATAAGAAGCAGCTTCGCTCCAGTGCTTACTGTTTGATCTAGCAGCTGACGATACCCCTCTTTAAATTTCTCCGTTGAGGTCCCGTCATTACGATCAAATCTACGCCACGTATCATTGATGCCAATATAAATCGAAACTAGATTTGGTTTCAAATCCAAACAATCTTGCTGCCATCTTTCCTGCAAATCAGGAACACGATTGCCAGAAATCCCTCTGTTCAAGAACTTAACCTGTTTCTCCGGATATTTCGCTGAAAAAAGTGCAGCTGTCATAAGTGCATAGCCTCTGCCTAGATCGTTGCCATTATCACGAATACGTCCAGCATCCGTAATACTATCTCCTTGAAATAGAACGGTATCCCCTTGCTCTACCCATACTGCCATCCTCATGAATCCTCCTTTGATTGACCAAGCCTTCTTCTTACCTACGGATGAAATAAATTCCTCACAAATTATACCATGTCTCATGAGTCGCGTGAACAAAGAAAATCTACGATTCAAGTAACCCCTGAATGGACGACATGCGTTTAAATTCTGACAAAATTGGACAAAAAGATACGGAATACCCAAATCAATGACTGCGCCTTCTCTAAGGACGTGAAATTAATAAGGAGTTTTGCTCATGGATGCCATGTCTACGATTTCACCCACATTCATCTCTGATCAACTTAAGGACAATCTGCGTGAACTTAACCTTATTTATCATAAATGTCATGATATCCATATTCACCCTTTCGACGTTGGTCAGACAACCAAAGCTTTTCTTATTTATGTGGAAGGCTTAGTTGATTTGGAACTTGTCAATAAAGATATCCTAACCCCACTTATTAAAGAACCTGAAGTGGAATGGAACTATACAAGGAAAGAGTTATCAACCCTCGTCTCGATCTCTAATATTACTGAAGTTACGACGATGGACGAGGTAATTTCGCATATTTCTTCCGGTTGTGTCGGCCTTTTCGTACAAGGCGTGCCAGCTTGCTTTGCGCTTGGTGTGGCTAGGTGGGAGAAACGTGCTATTAACGAACCTTCGGCTGAATCGGTGGTTCGGGGACCGCGAGAAGGATTTACCGAAACACTTATGATTAATACATCCATGCTGCGTAGGAAAATCAAGAGTCCAGCTATGAAAATGATCCCGTATACGCTAGGTACCCACACCCAAACGACGGTCTATGCGGTGTACATGGAAGGGCTCGCAAAAGAATCACTGATCGAAGAGGTCAACCAGCGGATCAGCGAAATTCGGATTGATGGTATCTTGGAGAGCGGCTACATTGAGGGGCTGATTGAAGATAGTCCTTTCTCACCTTTCCCTCAGATTCAAGTCACCGAGCGCCCCGATGTCGTTTGCGCTGCACTCCTAGAAGGCAAAGTATCGATCCTAGTCGATGGCACGCCTTTCGCCTTGATTGCACCAGCAACACTCTTTTCTATGTTGCAATCACCAGAGGATTATTACCAACGGTTCATTATTGGTACATTAATACGTTGGTTGCGTTATGTTTTTTTCTTTACAACACTTCTGCTGCCATCTCTCTACATCGCAATTCTAACTTTTCATCAAGAAATGGTACCCACTTCGTTATTACTTAGCATCGCGAAGTCTCGTGAGGACATTCCTTTCCCTGCGCTTGTCGAAGCTTTGCTCATGGAAATATCCTTTGAAGCTTTGCGTGAAGCAGGGGTCAGACTTCCTAAGCAAGTTGGCGCTGCCGTCAGTATCGTTGGCGCTCTTGTCATTGGACAGGCTGCGACATCAGCTGGCTTAGTATCTGCACCGATGGTCATGGTCGTGGCCATTACTGGGGTTGCCTCATTCATGATGCCGCAGTACGCAACGGGGATTGCACTGCGTATGCTGCGATTCCCCATCATGTTCTTGTCTGGCATGCTAGGGTTATTAGGCCTGATGCTAGGATTTATTGTGATTGTCATTCATTTGTGCTCCCTACGTTCATTAGGCGTGCCTTATCTTCAGCCACTTGCTCCTATGAAAGGAAGTGAACTGAAAGATGTGCTTGTCCGTGCCCCGATTTGGTCGATAAGACGCCGACCTCTGTCCACGGTCAAATCGAACCCGATTGGTCAGCCTAATGGGCAATTACCAGATCATCCCAAAGGAAATGATGCCCATGATTGAAAAAGGTAGAATCTCCCCCATGCAGATGGCGCTCATCATGCATCCAATGATACTCGTAACAACATCGATCTCGATATCAGCCATAACGATGCGACTAGCAGGAACGGATATGTGGATGACACCCATTCTTGCTTCCCTTGTCGGCCTTTTAACGATCTATATTGTTTTTCAATTACATTCGAAGTTTCCAAGAGATACCTTTATTCAATATCTCCCTCATATTTGGGGGCGGTATCTGGGATCCTTTATTGCATTTACTTATTTATTACTTCTCCTCTATTCAACTAGTCTCACACTTAGAGAGTATGGTGATTTTATTTCAACTAATTTCCTAAGTGAAACACCGTTAATTATCGTCGTGATTGCCATTACTGCCGTATGTGCCTATGCGTTATACACAGGTCTTGAAGTAATTGCGCGAACCACTCTGCTCTTCATTCCGGCTGCCATGATTATTATCATGACGATGATTTTAACCTTAATCCCAGATTTTCAATTCAAACAAATACGTCCCGTTTTTGAAAATGGCCCACTTCCACCGTTGCTAGGGTCCATCGCTCCCGCTTCATGGTTCTCACAGTTTTTCTTCCTGTCATTCCTATTTCCCTATTTAACAAAAAAGGAACACGCTATGAAATGGAGTCTTTACAGCATGTTGGCCGTCATGTTCACCATGATAACCATTAATTTGGCTCTTTTATTTACATTTGGATCACTCACCACGGCTATGAGCTTTCCATTATTAGTCGCCGTACGCTATATCGCTCTCTCTGATTTTGTTGAGCATCTTGAATCGGTCTTGATGGCTGTTTCGTTAATGGGCATCTTTATTAAAGTCGCAATCACCTATTATTGGGCCACTTTGGGGACCGCGCAATTGTTCAAGTTGTCTGACTATCGACCGCTTATTATTCCAATGGGCTTTCTCATCATTCTCGTTAACATTTGGGCTGCCCCTAATTCCCAAGAAATGGCTCATGCTTTAAACACAAGCATTCCGTTTTTCTCATTGCTCATGCAAGTCGTCATCCCAGCATTCTTACTTATCACTGTTCTCATCAAAGGCAGGCTTCAGCGATGAGTGCCTTCACTCGTCACCTCGGATTACCGATGGCATTAGTAGTTAGCCTCTTCCTTCTCACTGGATGTTGGGATCGCATAGAAGTGAATGATGTCGCTCTGATTACTGGCGCAGCTATTGATAAGGTAGACTCGAAAACAATTTTGCTATCTGTTCAAATCTTCGTCCCAAGGACTTCCTCTGCCAATGGTATGGGGGGACAAGGTGCAAATGTGGGAAACCAAGCTTCTATTGTCACTTCTGCGACAGGGGAAAATATTGCTGATGCACTGTCCCATATTCAAGAAAAGCTTCCAAGGAAGCTTTTCTGGGGGCATGCAGAGGTGTTTATTTTTAGCGAAGATATTGCCAAGGATGGCATTCGAGATGAAATTGACTACTTAATGCGCGCTCCGCAGCCAAGAGAACGTGCTTATATGTATGTAGCCAAAGGAAAGGCGAGACAATTGCTAGATACGCGTTCTTTCCTTGAACGAAACTCAGCGGAGATTATGCGTGAAATATCGAAAGGAAAGCTTTCTCTCAGCGTTACACTCGCTGAACTTGCTCAAATGCTTGTCGATGAGACTGGCGCGGCTGCAACGCCCTGGATTGAACTTCTACCTGTGTCCGCTCCAGACAATTACGATAACATGCCTGCACCTGTTAATGGTACAGCTATCTTTCAAGAGGGCAAAATGGTTGGTGTCATCGATGAGTTTACGACAAGAGGCATACTCTGGGTCCGAGATGAAATTAGTCAAGCGGTAGTCACAGTGAATCCAGAAGATAGCCCTGGCTCAGTTTCACTCCGATTAATAAACAGTAAAACCAAGATTAAGCCAATGATCAAGAACGGAACTTGGACGGTTCAGCTCCAAATTCGCACAGAGAATAGTGCTCTGCAAAATTCAACATCATTAAAAATTAGTTCTGATCCCAAAGCAGTTAAAATCATTGAAAAAGCGATGAATGATGATATCGAAGCACGCGTCCGCATTGCTTTGAACAAAGTTCAGAAAGAACTACAAGCAGATATTTTTGATTTTGGCGGTGCCTTTCATCGCGTTTACCCGAAAGAATGGGAAAAGCGAAAAGCACAATGGGAGGAGTTGTTCCCCACCATTGAGGTTGATATTCAGCCTCATGCAACGATTCAACGCCCAGGTCTAACCAGTATTAAGGAAGTTGAATTGGAGGAAAATCCGAGAAAATGACTTCTAAAACGATTCCATGGCTTATGCTGATTTGTTTCCTAGTCACTGGGGTGCAATGGTTTATGATTCGAAAAAAGACACCGAATAAAGAGCGAGTTACTTATTTTACCATCCTTAGCTTGTGTTGGATCCTAGCCGTGATTCTCGCTATGAACCCTCTACTGCCAGGTCCAACACATTGGGTGGATCATATTTTTCAACCGTTAGCCAAGTTGATCGATCAATAAAGGAGTATGCGAATGCGGATCAGTGGAAAGCAATTATTTTGGATGATAGCCACGATGCAAATCAGCATGACCATTCTGTTGACGATCCATCCTGCTTTAATAACGGCCAAAAACGATGCCTGGTTTTCCATGTTGATTGCGACACTCATTGGTATGTTTATCGCCTTCATTTGTACGCGAATCAATCGGAACTATCCAGGTCAAACCTTCGTTGCATACCTTCCTAAACTAGTTGGTAAATGGGTAGCAGGTTTGCTATTTATTATCTATGGGGCTTACTGGTATGTTGTGCTTGCCATCATATTAAGACAATATGCTGAATTCATTCTCGCAACCCTTCTGCCGCGAACCCCCATCATCGTGCCCATTGCGGCAATGATGCTTGTTGCTATCTATGTCACGAGAAGCGGAATTGAAGCCCTAGCCCGGAGCAGTGAACTCTTAGGACCCATCCTACTCATTATGATTATGGTGACATTTCTACTGAGTATCCGAGATATTCAACTTAAACATCTCCTCCCTTTCTATGTGGATTCAGGAATGAAAGTCATTCTGAAGGGCTCTATACATACTGGTGCTTTCCTCGGCGATTGTATTTTGCTTGTGTTCCTGCTTGCTTTCCTTTCTCATCCTGATCGGGGGACGAAGCCCGTTTTGCTCAGCGTTGCTGTAGGTGGCTTGCTGACTAGTATAGCAACGTTCGTGCTCATTACAGTCTTTGGGGTTCAAATGGCTGCCGGGCAGACGTATCCTTATTTCAATCTGGTACGTTATATTTCCGTCTATAACTTTTTCCAAAATCTAGATGCCCTCATTATCCCCATCTGGATTATAGGCGTCTTCATGAAAGTATCCTTGTACTTCTTCGTGTGCACATACGGCACGGCACAAGTGTTCAAAGTTACGCATTGGCCTCGCATGCTTTGGGTAGTGTCTCCGGTTATTCTGATTCTCGCCATGGTGCCGCGCAGTTATTACGACAGTTCCATCTTTTTCCCGCAAAAGATTGCTGTTAAGTTTATTTTCCCGATCCATATGTTAGCCATCCCCCTTGTCTTATGGGGAATATCATGGCTTAGAAATAAAAAAGACCGAGATTCACACCCGCAAGTGTGAACTCGGTTTCTTCGTTGCTTCATTAGGCAATCGTTCGAAGAAAAAGAAGTTGATAATAGGTATTCAACAGTTCATCCAACTCGATAGAAAGTTTCAATACCGTATCAGACAATAGGCCGTATGTTTGACTAGCAAGATTCAGCTCATTACGAAGTGCTTCAATCTTTTCTTCCAACTCATATCGTTGTCCCATATTGATCCCCCCGATTTTGAAATTCTTTCTGTGGATAACTTACACGTTTTGTTACCTTTATCATAATTGAATATTGTTAAGAAACTATTAGCAAATTAGGCGATTTTACACTTTTTCACAAAAAAACACTATATATTGATAATTTGCCCCGCTTGAACCACTACCTGTTCCCCTTCTACACTTATCCAGACTGGAATGGCCGAAGGATTTTGGATGATCTGGCAATTCGCGGAGAAACGAAGACGTTCAAGGGCTTGCATGTACGCCACAATTTCAGCATTCGTTGCAAACCAAATGTCGGATCTGCCTTTTACTTTTTCACCGAACTCCTCAAGTATCTCCCAATTGTTATCATTTTCGAACTCATAACTGTGTCCCCAGACATACAATAACGACATCCGAGAATGCCTTTGTTCCAGTTGTACAAACGCATCGGCATGCTCAAGCATGTTCTTATGATGGCACGTTGGATGCCACCTTAAGAAGTCTTGCGGCATTTGGAATCCGCCATGGCTAGCAACCGTACGTGCGTATTCAATGCCTAGTGTAGGCAGTGCTTGAACGACTTGCTCGGAGTAGGTTCCGAAAGGATAGCTCATTCCGCGCACCGGATAGCCGACCAATGATTCCAAGGCTTCACGATCACGTGAAATTTCTCGTACGATTTGGTCCATTGGCGATTGCTCTAGAAAAGGGTGATCAATGGTATGAGCAGATACCTCATGTCCCGCGAATAACGAAGCTACCTCAGAAGCCTCGATATACCCTTCTTTTCCTAGAAATCCACTGTTCAAATGAAATGTGCCTTTCATTCCGTATTCATTCAATATACGCACAAGCCGGCGATCATGTAACTTGCCATCATCGTAACTTAGCGTTAAAGCTTTGGTGACACCTTGTGGAAACCGATCTAATCGAATACGCAAATGAACCCCTCCAAAATAAGTCAATTTCATACTTTCAATGTATCAGAAACTTCTTTGGCGGGCTATCATTTCCTAATTAGGATAACCAATTCGATAGATTCGTCTTCACAAAGGCATCATCATTCAAATGAGGATAGTCTCTGTACATGCGGTCAATTTCTTCCGATTGGCCAGGCGACAATTCTTCATGTGGATTCAAGCACCATGTTCCCTTCAACAATCCCTGACGACGAAGCACTTCATGAATACCAGGAATACAACCTGCGAAGCCATTGGCAGGATCGAAGAACGCTGCATTCGCTTCGGTCACCTCGATATTCCGTGTAAGCCATTCGGATGCCAGCGTAGGATTCATTCGGATTCCCTTTATTTCGTCTAAAAGCTCCACTGCTTTTTGCGTCCAGACGGCCCAATGTCCAAGTAATCCGCCTACAATTCTTTTCTCTATGTTCTTACCCTCAAATTGGAATTTATAAACAGTTAGAAGATCATTAATAATGTTGTCATCATTACCGGTATAAAGAGCGATGTCATCGCGGCGCTCTGAATAGCAGACGGCACGTACGACATCAATCGTTTGATAGCGGTTAAAAGGAGCCATTTTGATTGCTATAATGCCCGGAATGTTAGCAAATTGCTTCCAAAAATCAAAGCTATATACCTTGCCGCCAACAGAAGGTTGAAGATAGAATCCGATGACGGGCATTTTCTCCGCAATGCGTGCTGTCCGCTCCAAGATTTGAGACTCCGTCCAGCCGCTCAAGCCACCCATGGATAATAAGGCTGCATCATAGCCAAGGGAGATGGCTGTATCTGTCTCGTCTTTGGCTTGATCTGTAGGACCACAAATGCCTGCGACCTTGATAAAAGGTCTAGTTAGTCCTGCGCGATCCACCTCTTCCGAAGCCATACGAAGTACTTTCTCGTACAAATTGTATTTCGGATCACGGATTTCAAACTGTGTGGAGTGCACGCCAACCGCAATTCCACCAGAACCCGCTGCCATATAATAACGTGTCAACGCTCTTTGACTTTGCTCATCCAGCAACCGATCTGCGGTTAGGGCAAGTGGATGCGCTGGAATGACCAGTCCATCGTGCAGCGCAATTCGTTGCTCATTACTTAATTCCCGGCGTCCTGTCATGGCTAGAATTTCCCCTCTCTCTCTTGGAAATGAGTAGGTTTATTAATCATACTGCCACCATGCTCGATCCACTCTGCTACCCAATCAAACATCTGTAGAAGTGAAACACGCGGATAGCCAAATAGCTGCATACTCTTCGCTGCGTTACTAAGCAGTGCAGTTTCCGATTCTTGACCTTTGAAGATAGGCTCAATTCCAAGGCGTTTACCTAACTGCTCCGCGGCATATTTCACAGAGACGGTCTCAGGTCCCGTCACGTTCAAGAAATTAGCTGGACTTTGCGTAGCCTTTAGTGATCGAATTGCAATATCATTCGCATCTCCTTGCCAGATACAATTGAAGTGCCCCATAGCAAGATCTATGGCACGACCTTCCTTCAAAGATTTCGCAATTTCTAACAATACACCGTAGCGTAAATCAATGGCATAATTCAAACGATAGATCAAAACCGGCGTGCCATTCTTGTGACTGTAATGTTCAAACATACGCTCACGGCCAAGACAGGACTGACCATACTCGCCGATTGGGGCAGGACTAATCGCTTCGTGAGCCCCGCCATAGGCCACCGGTGTGAACGGATACACATTGCCTGTTGAGAATACGACGATCCGGGAGTTACGATATTTCTCAGCTACTCTTCCAGGCAGATACGCGTTCATCACCCAAGTGAAATGCTCTTTTCCCGTTGTACCGAACTTAGTGCCTGCCATATAAATGACATTAGGCACATCTGGCAAGGCTTGCAGCGCTTCGTCATTTAAAAGATCACAGGCAATGGTTTCTACTCCAAAAGATTGTAGTTCCTCCTGCAAACCGCTTTCAGAGAAGCGCGAAACCCCATACACCTTTTTATCAACACCAGCAGCTTGAATCGCGTTCATGGCTAGCTTGGCTAGGCTCGGTCCCATCTTGCCTCCAACGCCAAGCAGCATAATATCCCCATCCAATTCCCGCATAAACTGGATTAATTCCGGTGACGGTGACGACATAACCTTATCCAAATCTTCTAATGTTCTCATTCTCGCAATCTCCTCACATTATGATCTTGAATTAAGCTTCCTGACTGTAGTATACGGACTCTCAAACATAAAAGACAAATCTTTATATCGTCTTTAAATAAAAGGAAAGAACCGCCCTTACTGGCAGCATGGCCAATCTAAGAGCGGTTCGTATGTTCCTATCTATACACGACTTGGATCGGCAGCCAATTTCTCCAGGAATTGAAGTCTGAACGTTTGTTTGGGTCTACCTTTGGGGACTTTCACATAACCAACGCTCGAAATCAGATCATGGTCCATCCATTGCAGCAGTAGACGATGCGTACTTCGAACCGTGACGCCAAGGATACTCGCTAACTCGTGCACTTCGTAGTCTAGCTTACTCGTCCTTGCGACTGTCGCCATGAGCCGGCTTAAATACGTAGAAGTCATCCCGGCATCTTCTGCGCACTTCAGCAGCTCTGGATCTGTCACTGACAAATCCCGACTTAGTGGATCAGCCATTTCTAGTGGGCCAATAAGCGTTTTGTCTTCACGAACAATAAAGCAAGTGTTCCCGCCCGCCTCTTTGCATCTGCGCAAGGCAAGTCGGGCATGCGTACCTGCTTCATTCGCACTGCGACCGAAGCCGATGCCCATACTTAGCGAAAGACCCAGCGATTTCCATACTTCTCGAGCAAGCGGAACCGACTTATAGCCCACCGTCTCACGTTCGAAGATTCCCCGTGTTGTAAAAAATAAATACTCATCCGCACCGAGATGCGTTAAATAGCCGTCCAACGACTCTACATAATCAATCAGTTTTCTGTGAACTTCTAACTTGAAACGTTGGATATCGTGCTCCGTACTCTGCTGTTGCAGCTTTTTGCCGAAATCATCCACATTGATCATGCCTACAAGGATTTGTGCTTCTTTACTGCGCCGAGTTTCTGTTGAGAGAAGCGCACGCTCCAAAGCTACCGTGATATTCTGATCGGTCGGAGTAATCCATTCACAAGGAATCCCCTGCTCATTCAGCCTATCCGCAACTTCACTATCAGTGGTCAACGCTGCTTGGGCAGCTCCTCTACGGAACGCTTCTACATGGAAGTGCATCATGGTTTCCACTTGCGGATAGGGCACACCATCGTAAATCAAAAAGCTGGATGATGTTTCACCGATTTCCTTAACATGCCTACTTAAGGAGGAGGATGTAAAAGAATCGATACTAAATATAGCATCCGCTGAATGAAGCTGGGGCTTACTGCGTAAACGATATAACGCACTAAATAGTCCCGTGTCCGTTAATGGAATCATATGTACAGGCAAGTGGGTAATCACATGCTCCTTGACTCTTCGATAGAGTGTAGGACCTGTTACAAGCAGTACTTCTACCTCTAAGAGCAGCTCCTCGGCAATCTCAGACGCAGTTTCTGCTGAACAGGCGCGCGAAATCGGCTGAAAAGATGGAAAAGACGTCCCAAGAACGCTTAACACTTTATTCACAAGAGCGTCAGGCCCTAAGATACCAATGGCAATTCGATTCGGAATATCCATACATGGCGGCTCCTTACTTCATCATTATGATCAAGTATACGCCTGTTCTCGAATAAAAGACAAATCGTTATTGTGTCTTTAAATGCAGGAATCAATATTTTCCAGCATGGTCTTCCTTAAGCTTGAGGAACAAATCTCGGAATACAAGATCACGATCAATATGATGCACGTAGCGTATGAGATGTCGTGACGGATCTTGGCTCCATCTTGCCTCATCGGATACAATCGGACTTGCGAGAAGTACACTCGGTGTACTCTTTTCATTAACGAGATAAGCAATCGTTGAAATGTCCCATATCACACGGGAATAGGCATAATGATCTGGATGGACTTGTCGGAACGTCTCGTACAAATACGCACCGATCTCGCCTGCATCCTTCACAAAATCTTTCATCTCAGATAACGTCGTTTGCAGATGAGAAGCCACACCCATACAAGGAATTAACACGAGTGGGACACCGCTATTCAAAATAACACGTGCAGCATGGATATCTTGCTCCAAATTAAATTCACGTGTATGCGACCAGTGAAGCCCATGGCCGCCAAGCCAAACAACCACGATGTTCGCGATGATGCGAGGCTCCATCAGTATGGCGGAAGCCACATTGGTTATTGCGCCAATAGCTACAACATACAAAGGGTCTTCCGGGGAGGATGCCATCGCTCGCTCCACCATATTACGCGCTGCTTCACTCTCTACCGGTGTCTCAGGACCTGGTAAATAGGTTTCAGACCCTTTATAAATAGGAATGTCTGTGCGTGCCATCAGAGATGCAATTTTGTGCAGCTCCTGATAACTCTTTTCCATACCGTCCTTAGGCCCTGACGACAAATCATTAAAGAACGGCGCTGCATAGAATGCCTCTACTTGTAGGCGTTCAGGCGATTGCAAGGCATAAACAACAGCAAATTGATCATCAATCTCATTAAACGTATCCGTATCCAATACCATTCGTATCTTGCCAGATCTTGATCTCAATCGTTGGATACGTTCCTCATCCGATATCAATGGGAATTCCATGGGACATCTCCTCACTTTTTTATATCATCATGTGGCTGTTCATCTTGTGTACATTCTTTTGAATATAGAGTTATTCTATCTATATTCGTGTTATATTTTTATCATAGATCGGCTTATTTTTTATACGATTCGGCTATCTATCCGATTTTCAAAGTGGAAGGGCGAGCTACCATGAATGGGCATTTGGATTTTCTTTTTCGAACGACACGGCAACAACATCAGACGGTCATCCCACATCGACATCAATGCTATGAATTAGTTTATTATTTGCAAGGGAACGGCGTAACTCGGATCGGAGACTATACCTACGCCTTTCAAGCTGACGCTTTCACCCTTATCAAACCTCTTACCTTACATGATGAGAAGCATGCAACAGACAGCGATGTTTTGTTTATCGGATTTCAAGTAGAGCTAGGTCGGTATACCCTCCGGGAAGGCTTATATCGCGACCAAACAGACGGAGCTATTCTTGCCTTATTGCAAAGAATGCTCATTGAGATGCAGAATAAACGGTCCTTCTACTCCGCTAAGTTGAATCATCTTGTTGGCGAGTTGGTGATTGAACTCCTCCGCTATGATGAATTCACCTCCTCTGAACCTTCTGTTGATAAGGTTATTTACGCCAAGAACTACATTGATGAAAACGTAAATCAGAAGATTAGTGTTGACATCTTAGCCGAATTGGTTGGTTACAGCTATGATCGATTTCGTCATCTCTTTAAAGAAAAGTATGGTCTCTCCCCTATGCAATACGTGATGTCTAAGCGTTTTGAGCTAGCCAAACGTCTATTGCTGCAAACAGATCTCTCGATTTCTGCCGTGTCTAATGACAGTGGATTCTCCAATGACACGCAGTTTTGTTCCCTTTTTAAGAAAGCTACCGGATTCTCTCCTCGCCGATATCGTATGCAAGCTTCTAGCAAATAGGCAGGATATCCATGGAAGTGCCCCTTTGAAATACAATGAGCCGAGCAGCATGTGCCCGACCCGTCGAAAACTATCACGTAAATGACGTTACTTATAGCGTTGCTTATTCCCATGCCATCTCTGCTCGAGCGAGCAGGTCTTTCAAGGCACGAATTGCGGTTACTACACGTTTGGGATTACTAGCATAGGGCAAATAATGTTGCAAATGCGGTTCGACGGAAAGATATCCCGTAAACCGATCCTCTCGCAATTGAAGCAACAGCTCAGGAAGCTGTCCTGCGCCTGCACCAGCAGGAACGAATTGATGCGGCTCATTTGTCGCATCTTTCACATGGACATAGGCCAAGTATGACTGCAATTTCGGATAGGCTTCATTTGCAGGTTTCACTTTATTCATAACGAAATTACCGGGATCGAATGCCGTGCGAAGCGAGTTGGAGTTACAATGCTGCAAAATGTCCAATACACGGTCATCCTTCGATCCATACAGATTATTATCATTTTCTAAGAGGAGAATGACATTCGCCTGTTCTGCAAGCTGAGTTAATTGCTTCATTCTACTTAGAACTTCATCTCTGCATGCATCTAAATCGATGTCCTTCGTATAGTACGAGAAGATTCGAATATAGGGTGTACCTACGGCGTGCGCCGCATGAATTGCACGCTGCATGGCGGCCAATTCAGGTGCAAAATCATCTGTCACAGCGTATTTACCTATTGGCGATGCGATGGAAGAGACGGTAAATCCTCGCTGATCTAGTACGCTTCGTATGGACTGTAATTCCTCTTCGTTTAAGTCCAACACATTTTTCCCCCATACGTTGCGAAGCTCGAGATTAGCAAGCCCCTCCTGTGTAAGCACATCCAGCTGCTCTTCCAAATCATGCGAGATTTCGTCCGCGAAACACGTTACCTTTACTTTTAACATGGCGTTTCCTCCTCTTATTTCGTACTCCCGAATGAAGCCGACATATCTACGGCCACCTCGGTTGCTTGGTTCACTTTTTTAATGAAGCTAGATGTGCGAATCTTTTCATTTAAATGAGCCAAGAACGCATCACCATCTAACGGAACAGATACCGGACGCTTCTCAAAGGAAGACAACATAATGCCATTGGCTAATGTCAACGCGCCCAAACCTTCCGGACCTTCAGCAATTAAGTCCACATCTAAGCCGATTAACCGATCCACCAACCGCCTTGTCACGAAGGCATGCCCGCTCGGAACTGAGGTGTCTACGGCAACCTCGATAGGTTCAATCTCCCATGATGCGAATTGCTGCTCAGTCTCTCGGGTAAAGGTAAGCATGGATTGGGGGTATTTGTAATAGAGCAGCTTGCCATTCTCAAGTAACAGTTTCCCCAGATCTCCCACGATTTCCAGACGATTCGTTCCAGGCAACTCGGCCGTTGTTACGATCAAATGTCCAATCATCCCATTTGCATGTTCCAAATAAGCCGTGACCTCATCCTCCACTTCTATATCATGGTACTTCCCGATATGGGCATGCCCCGAAATCATCGATGGCAAGCCAAACAGCCACTGATACATGTCAAGTGTGTGCGGGCACTGGTTCGTTAGAATGCCGCCGCCTTCACCAGCCCAAGTCGCGCGCCAGCCGCCGCTATTGTAGTACGTCTGGGAGCGAAACCACTTCGTATGAATCCATGTGGCACGCGTTAATTGGCCTAGCTCGCCGCTTGCCACAATTTCCTTCAGTTTCGCATAGAACGGCAGCGTTCTTTCTTGGAACATAATGGCGAACTGCAGATTAGGATACGTCAGCTTTGCCTTTTCGTAGGCGTCAATCATGCGATTCGCATCGTTCACATGCACAGCGATGGGCTTCTCACACAAAACATGAATGCCTCGTTCAAAAGCTTCAATGGCAATCACAGGATGATCATAATGCGGAACGGCAATGATTACGACATCGATTCCTGAATGCGCTAACATTTCACTGGCGCTATAGTAGGCTTTCACCCCATAGGTGCTCGCAAACTGGTCAGCCTTCGTTTGATCCACATCACAGACAGCTTCCAGCGTCACATTGTCCATTTCAGCCAAATATTTCAGATGTGTCTTGCCAATGTTGCCTATCCCAACTAGCCCGAATTTAATTTTCGTAATAGTCATCTATGTTCCCTCCTCTATATTGAATATCTCATCTTCATCCTATATCATTCTAATTACTACTTCCTTGAAGAAATTGCCTCAGATATGGATAATCTTGCTCAGTGAAAGAGGGATTGCCGATGATTTCAGACTATTTGGCACAATTCGATCAACACGTTCATTTCCAGCATGCCACTAGGAAACCACCCTTTAATGTTCATTTCCATTTGCATAAAGGCTGTGAAATTTTCTTCCTCATCCGAGGAGACGTGAATTATTTTGTAGAGAAAACGGTGTATCCTTTACAGTATGGTGATCTGATCATTACGAATGAACACGAAATTCACAAGCCTGCTTTAACCACGGATGCCATGTATGAGCGTGTCACGATCGAATTTAACCCGGCATTGCTGGCACATTTTCAAACGGAAACCCTTCGTCCCTTACAATGCTTCTATAATCGCCCTCTTGGCGAAAATAATAAAATCTCCCTCACCGAACAGGAAACGTCTTCCTTGGTTGATTTATTTCACAAATATGATTACATAAACAAACATCCCAGTGCTGGTGATACGTTGCTTAAGCTAGGTTATCTCTTAGAAATTATTTCGCTTGTGCAGCGTTTTTTTGAGACGAACAACGAGAATGAGCTTGGCGTGGGCTTGCCTGTTCGCTTGACCCCCATTCTTGCTTATCTGAATCAGCATTTGGCAGAAGATCTATCTCTCGAGTTGTTGGAAAAGAAGTTCTACATCAGCCGTTATCATCTCAGTCGTCTATTCAAAAAGCATACCGGCAGTACCATCCACGAATACATCGTGTATAAACGCATTGCGCTTGCCAAAAAACTACTGAAAGACGGGGCTAACGTGACAGAGGCTTGCTTGGGTTCTGGCTTTAACGATTATACGGGATTTTTGCGTATGTTTAAGAAAAAAGCAGGTGTTCTACCGAAACACTATGCGAAGCAGGTAAGCACACAGGAAAGTAGACAAATGCGGGAATCGTGATTCATTTGAACGACAAAAAGGCAGCCCGCAGGCTGCCTTCTCTCTTTTTCAACATATAAAAAGTCTATAATTGCTCATCCACCATACGGTTGGTTAAAGCACCTAATTTTTCAATCTCAATCGTAACTACGTCCCCATGCTTCAAATATACACGTTGATCAACAGGCTTGCCGAGAACTACACCTTCAGGGGTTCCAGTCAAAATGATATCACCAGGCGACAGCGTCATATGCTGGGAAATATAGCTGACGATTTCATCACAGTGGAAAATCATATCGGACGTATGTGAATTTTGTCTCGTTTCACCATTCACCGTACATTTGATCGTCAACTGATTTGGATCTCCCACCTCATCAGCCGTGACCAAATAAGGACCTAGCGGACTGAATTTATCGCAGGATTTACCTAACAACCATTGTTGGGTACGCATTTGCAAATCACGGGCAGACAAATCATTCACATTACAATAACCAAGTACATGGCTCAATGCCTGATCCTTGGATACATACTTAGCCTCTTTCCCGATCACGATAACCAGCTCAGCTTCATAATCGACTTGGCTCGTAACGCGATTCGGAAGCGGAATGTCGTCGCCATGCGAAGTAATTGTATTATTAAATTTATTAAATAAAATCGGATATTGCGGGATTGCAGCATTGGTCTCTTCGGCATGCTTACGATAATTTAAGCCTACGCAGATGATTTTGCCTGGATGCGTCACACAGGGGCCATACGTAACTTGGGATTCCTCCAAAAGGTATGAACTGCCCTCTGTCACTTCCTCCACGACTCTTGCTATATATCTCTCCAGCTGAGGGATCGCGGTTGCAGCATTACCAATAACGGACATAATATCCGTTGGAAGCCCTTCTTCCGGGAATCCTTTCAACGCCTCGTTAATATCCAATACATAACGCTCCAGCTTCACACCTAGATGAAGACTACCGGCTTGATCAATTGTGACGAGTTTCATTAGGGAACTTCCTCTCTCTTCCGTTAATTGATTTGAATCATGCTTATTTACGCATTCTTACCAAACACAGCGCCACCATCAATGTACAAAGGCGAGCCCATCATGAACTTGGATTCATCCGAAGCTAGGAATAGCGCGGCTTGCGCAACATCCTCTGGAGTACCGAGTTCATCGCTAAGCTGTCTACTTTTTAAAGAGGCAATCGCAGCCTCAGGATCATCATAAGAGGTTTTCAAATAATTCTCAACAAAAGGTGTTAAAATTGTGCCCGGCAAGAGTGCATTTACACGAATCTGGTAAGGCGCATAATCGACTTGCATCGATTTCGTCAACGCCAGTACCGCTCCTTTCGTCGCTGCATAAGAGGCACGCCGAGCCAAGCCAATCTCCGCAATGCAGGAGGACATGTTAATAATTGACCCGCTGCGTTTCTCCATCATATGAGGAATGACATATTTGGATGGCAGAAAAACGCCTCGAATATTCACACGAATGACGCGATCCCATTGGTCCGGTTCTAGCTCATGAAGCGCACCAACGCCGCTAATTCCCGCATTATTAAAAAGCACATCAATTCGCCCGCATGCTTCGATTGCTCGGTCTACCATCGTCTTAACGGATTCCGGATCGGTTACATCTGCTTGCAGGAAGAGTGCTTTACCACCGTTAGCTTCAATTTCGGAAGCCGTCTCTGCACCTTTGATGGCATCCAAATCATTTACGATCACATGTGCACCTTCTTGTCCAAAAAGCAACGCAGTGCTCTTCCCGATCCCCGAACCAGCACCTGTAATCATAATAACCTTATTCTGTAGTCTCATTTAGATTCACCTCTTAGTTTATTATAATAAACTCAGTTTAATATATTAATTATAAATCAAGTTTAACATCCGCTTTCTGTCTCGTCAATGAACAAAAAAACCATGTATCTATCCTTATTACGAATAGATACATGGTTATGTCCTTTTAAAAAACAGCTGACAACGCTTGTGCCAACAGTTTCATCTCTTGCTTCGCCAACGCTTGTTTTACCGTCCATTGATGGATAGGCATGGAGCAGCTAACTGCAGCAATCGACTCACCGTTACGATCAAGAATCGGCATAGCGATGCAGCAAAATCCGAGTACAACTTCTTCATGATCGACCGCGTACCCGTTCTCTCTTGCGATTCGGAGCTGAACGAGCAACTCCTCACCACTTCGAACCGTATTCGGCGTGAAGCTTTGGAAGCTGCCTTCCTCATAGTACGAGAGCACCTGCTTATCCGCTATCGCAGCAAGCAACACCTTGCCCATTGCCGTTGCGTACGCTGGCAAACGCATCCCAGGCTCAGAGATGAGTCGGACTTGCGTCGCTCCCTCCTTCTTCGCCAAATAAACGAGTTCGCCCTTCTCCAAGCGACCTAACTGAATCGTCTCACCAAGCCGCTCCACCGATCGACTTGCCTTCTCTTCGAATAACTTCACTAGCGACATGCCAGAGAAATATGCATTGCCAATCATTCCGAAGAAGGAACCTAATGCATAGGTATCCCCTTTTTCTTTGATCACCCAATTCAAGGTTTCCATCGTATGTAAAAGAGAAAACATCGTACTTTTATTAATGCCCGTCGCTGCGCTCAAATCCATTAATTTTAACTTAGAAGGCCCAGCAGCAACTAGCTGCAGCACGTCTTGTGCTCTTTCCAGTGCCGGGACCCAATATTTACGTTCCATGTTTAACACCCTCACAGACTTCACTAACAGACTTTTTCATTCGATGATAACACAAAGTACGTGCTGGTGTAAGTCTGTGCAGCTTTTCATGGATTCACTCTCCTCCGATGTGCACCAGGCGTAATCCCAGTAACAGCTTTACATGCTTTCGAAAAGTGATGCACATCGGTAAATCCACAATACTCGCTCACCTTTTGAATCGAAACATCTTCCTTTAATAACTCTAAGGCATGTTCTATTCGCAAATTCATCAAATATTGATACGGTGTCTGCTGAAAATGCTGCTTGAAAAGCACGTTAAATCGGGACGAAGATAAACCAGCTCTTTGAGCCATATCCGCAACGGTTATGGGTTCAGACAAGTGAAATGCAAAGTAAGAGGTTATCCAGTTTAGAAATGGCTGATGCGTTCGCTGGGGAGATTGCGGCTTCATGTACTGCTTAAATACGAGCGTGATCCACTCATTAGCTAGCTGATTAGCTTCCATGATTCCCAAATAGGTCTGTAATTGCCAGCATTCAATCATCTTCAAAACAAGATCCCGCATTTTATTAGGTTGAGAAGTCTCTATTCGAAATGGTATACGAATATCCTTACATTCGTGCAATCGGGGTTGCGAGTAAGCGCTGTAAGGCATCATGTCCAATTGTCCAGGCCGCGTTACAAAGCTTTCTTCTCGGTGTACATTATAGAAAAAATCGAGATGAACATACGGGTTAATGGTATTGTTGAGACCTTTGATCGTATGCAGATCACCTGGCTGGAAGAGACATAAATCGCCTTCTTTCAAGACATGTTTCCGTTCATTAATCTGTATATCGAATTGACCTTCTTGCACATAAAAAATAATATAATCCAACAAATTGCGTTCACCTAGAAAAAAAGGCGGACGTATCGCATAATCAGCAATACGAATATAGGGAGCTATCGCGTAATGATCAAGAATCATCTGTCAGAACCCTCTCTTCCAAAGAAACATTTCAGTCGTTTTTCACCCTACAAATGCGTGTAATTTACAAAGGCATATTCCTGCCCTTCCCTTATACTAAAGATGCGATATGGGTATTAGTATACCATTTACTGAAGTGAGGTTGAAGGTATGAAAAACATGTATAAAGGCCTTAAAACAAGGGAAATCAGCTTTCCATTAGGAGGAATCGGCAGTGGAAGCATTGGCCTTGCAGGCAATGGCCAACTTGTCGATTGGGAAATCTTCAATCGACCGAATAAGAAGAGTTTTAACGGTTTTAGTCACTTCGCTATTAAAGTAGAGCGCGATGGTGCAGTTGTCGATGCACGTGTGCTTCAAGGCGATATGCAAGCCCCCTATATGGGTGAATATATCCGCGGTGGACCTTTGCATAGTGGATATGGATTTGGCCCCGAAAGCCAGACGATGGCTGGTATGCCACATTTTCAAGAGGTAACGTTTCAAGGGGAATTTCCTTTGGCCGAAATGACTTTTGCAGAGCCGGCTTTCCCTGGCAATGTTCGATTAATCGCTTATAATCCCTTGATCCCACTCCAGGCGGATGATTCCAGCCTACCTGCTGCCTTCTTCGAATGGGAGATTGAAAACACAACGGAAAGCATCCTTACCTATACGATATGCCTCTCGGCCAGTAATCCGCAGCCAACTGAAAAAATCATTCACACCTACAAACATGCCGTTGGGGAGCATGATCGCGAATTACATATGATTAAGCTGAGTTCCAATCAAATCAATCGTGATGATCCTCCATTCGGGGATATTACAATAGCTACGGATGCTGCCAATGTTAGTTATCAAGAGTTTTGGTACCGTGGTGAATGGTGCGATAATCTGGAAATGTTCTGGCATGATTTCACTCAACCTGGACCATTCATGAATAGACAATACCAGGAAGATGAGCGCCCACCGCGTCGCAAGGACACAGCATCGTTAGCCGGACATCTGGCCTTACTGCCCGGACAGAAGCAAAAGATTCGATTCACAATCTCTTGGCATTTTCCCCAGGTCGTCAATTATTGGAACCCTAACCCATCTGGTCCCAATACATGGCACAATTACTATGCAACACTGTTCCCAGATTCTCAGTCGACTGCACAGTACGCTTTCAACCATTGGGATCGCCTGTATGGAGACACGCTAGCTTTTAAGGAAGCGTTATTCTTATCTACTTTGCCAGCTGCTGTGCTTGACGCCGTCTCGGCTAATCTTTCTGTTATCAAAACAGCAACAAGTCTACGCCTGACAGATGGTTCCTTCTATGGATTTGAGGGCTCCATTGCAGATACCGGCTGTTGTGAAGGCTCGTGCACCCATGTCTGGAATTATGCCTATGCCTTGCCTTTTCTGTTCCCTTCCTTGGAGCGCAGCATGCGCGATCTGGATTTCACGTACAATCAACGCGAGGATGGTCGCATGTCCTTTCGTTTGATGCTGCCGCTTGGAAGAGAGCGAAATAACTACCGTGCCTGCGCGGATGGTCAATTCGGCGGTGTTCTGAAGGCATATCGGGAATGGAAAATATCTGGGGATACCGCGTGGTTGCGCTCGATTTGGCCCGCTGTCAAACAATCGATCGAATATGCTTGGGCTGACACGAACGAAGACAAATGGGACCCTGAGAAGAAAGGTGTTCTGACAGGCCGCCAGCATCACACCTTAGACATGGAGCTCTATGGTGCCAACTCCTGGCTAAGCGGATTTTATTTGGCTGCTCTCAAGGCAGGTGCAGAAATGGCTTCATTTCTAGACGATGAGAAGACAGCTGAAGCCTACATGCAGATCTTTGAAACCGGTAAAGCTTGGGTTAATGAGCATTTGTTTAACGGTTCTTACTATGTACAACACATTGATTTAACAGATAAAACAGTTCTTGATTCTTTTGGTGAAGAAACCATCCAAAGCTATTGGAATAAGGAGACTGGCGAAATCAAATATCAGATCGCCGGAGGCTGCGCCATTGATCAGGTCATCGCTCAATGGCATGCTAATCTGTGCGGATTAGGTGAGATTTTTGATAAGAAGCAGACGCAAATCGCTTTGAAATCGTTGTATCAGCACAACTTCAAATCTAGCATGCGACAGGAAGCGAATACGTGGCGGTTGTATGCACTCAATGACGAGGGTGGCCTTGTTATCTGCACATGGCCGAATGGCGTGAGCAAGCCTGCTATTCCATTGACTTACAACTCGGAAACCATGACGGGATTCGAATACCAGGCTGCATCGCACATGATTCAAGAAGGTTTTATCGAGGAAGGCGTCTCCATCGTTGCGGCAATTCGGGATCGTTATGACGGCGAGAAACGAAATCCTTGGAATGAGATCGAGTGTGGAAGCAACTATGCCCGATCTATGGCGAGTTACGCTTTGATTCAGGCTTTTAGCGGTTTTGAATATAACATGGTCTGTAAGATGATTGGCTTCCGTCCCGTACAACTGGTCGAGGGTAAGTTCCGAACTGTGTGGTCCCTGGATATGGGCTGGGGGACGTATGAGCAAACTGCCGAGCAGATTCACATACAGGTGCTCGGTGGTAAGCTGGAGCTTAGCCAATTGAAGCTCCCTTTGGCGGAATTGCCATCGATCCAACACCTGCAGCATGATGGGGTTAACCTAGCTTTTAATAGATGCGAAGATGGCATTCAGCTGTTATCACCGCTCAACATGGCGTCAAAATCATCACTTATTCTTACATTCCGCTAGACTAGTTTGGTATCGTGTGATGCCCGATACAGCAAGTAGCCTCCAATTCCACTTCGAGTGGGGTTGGAGGCTTTTGTGATGTTACTGGGGAAGTGCTACTTTGGCTGCTTTCGCGACGCGTAACTCGATTTTTTCGACTTACGTTGCTCCTATTGCCACACTCGCCACCCGTAACTCGATTTTTTCGACTTACGTTGCTCCTATTGCCACTCTAGCCACCCGTAACTCGATTTTTTCGACTTACTCCTATTGCCACACTCGCCACCCGTAACTCGATTTTTTCGACTTACGTTGCTCCTATTGCCACTTTCGCCACCCGTAACTCGATTTTTTCGACTTACGTTGCTCCTATTGCCATTTTCGCTACCTGTAACTCGATTTTTTCGACTTACGTTGCTCCTATTGCCACTTTCGCCCACTGTAACTCGATTTTTTCGACTTACGTTGCTCCTATTGCCACTTTCGCCACCTGTAACTCGATTTTTTCGACTTACGTTGCTACTTGGGCCACTTTCGCCACACGTAACTCGATTTTTTCGACTTACGTTGCTCCTATTGCCACTCTCGCCACCTGTAACTCGTTATTTTCGACTTACGTTGCTCCTATTGCCACTCTCGCCACCTGTAACTCGATTTTTTCGACTTACGTTGCTCCTATAGCTGCCTTGAGACAGCCTCTTCCTTGCGGCAGACTATTTAAATCCCCAGAAACTTTGCGAGCTTATCAAGCAATCGTTGTTGGGAAGACAATTGTATCGTGATACTATCAAATCGATTGTTTAATAATTCTTCATTGTTAACAACTTGACTGTTAATCGCTTGTTCAATAAGCTCATTTAATTTCTGAGAATTGGTAGCATAATTATTACGCATATCTTGCTCTAATTCTGTGATACTTTCCTTATGCTGTTTTCGCAATTCATACGTCACTGCATGCATTTCATTTCTGAGATTTTGCTCCAACACTTGCGTGACTTTGGGTTCAAAGGTTTCGAGTTCCTGCTCCATCTTTGTGATGCTTTCAGAAAGTTGATGTTTCAACTCATTTGTCACTGTCTGCATATCATTTCGGATATTTCTCTCCAAAGCCTCTGTGGTCTTAGGTTGTGCCGTATAAAACTCTTGCAGTTCTTGCTCCAAGGTCGAGACACTTTCATGAAGCTGTGCCTGTAACTCACTTGTCGTGACTTGGAACTCACCTCTAAGATTTTGTTTCAGTTCCTCTATTACTTTGGGCTGAACCGTATAAAACTCTTGCAGTTCTTGCTCCAAGGTCGAGACACTTTCATGAAGCTGTGCCTGTAACTCACTTGTCGTGACTTGGAACTCACCTTTAAGATTTTGTTTCAGTTCCTCTATGACTTTGGGTTGTGCCGTATAAAACTCTTGCAGTTCTTGCTCCAAGGTCGAGACACTTTCATGAAGCTGTGCCTGTAACTCACTTGTCGTAACCTGGAACTCACCTTTGATATTTTGTTTCAGTGCCTCTATGACTTTGGGCTGAACCGTATAGAACTCTTGCAGCTCCTTTGCCAAAGTCGCGACACTTTCATGAAGCTGTGCCTGTAACTCACTTGTCGTGACCTGGAACTCACCTCTGAGATTTTGTTTCAGTGCATCAATCACTTTGGGCTGTACCGTATAGAACTCTTGGAGCTCCTGTGCCAAAGTCGAGACATTTTCATGAAGTTGCGTCTGTAACTCCGTTGTTGCTGCGAGTAAATCTCCTCTAAAACTCTGCTCCAGCGCTTCTGTCATTTTGAGCTGAATGGTAGCGAGTTCTTGGAGCTCATCCTCTAGCTTTGTAATACTTCCATGCTGTTGTACTTGTTGTTCTTGTTGTTCTTGTTGCTCTTTTGTCACGGCTAGCATTTCATCTTTGAGCTCGTGCTCAAGCGTTTCAATCAACTTGGGCTGAACCGTATAGAGCACATGCTGCAGTTCAGTTACCTGATCGGATACACTTTTATATTGCGTGTTGAGTACATCCACATTAGCGGCAACTTCTTTGCTGTCGTCTTGCTCAATCACCTCAGCTACTTTGTAAGTAAAAACTTTAATGATATTACGCAGCTCGGCAACTTCTTCGGAAATGCCGTTGAATTGAATATTTAATGAGTCAGCCATGTTGGCTAACCGTTCATCTTGATTAGCGTCCGTTGTGACCTCGATCATCTTTTCCATAAATGTAAGGACTATATTTCGAAGTTCCGTGACTTCATTCGAAAGCTCATCGAACAAAACATTGACATAATTCTTAGTAGGCGCTACTTGTCTACCACTTGATAGTGAAGATATGCTTACCATTGGATTTTCTTCTGGCTGTTCGTTTATGCGTTTTGGCGTTTTATTTGCTTCTATTTTTTGCGTTAAAAACTGGACCAAATTACGTAGTTCCAAGATCTCATTGCTGACTAGCGGGCTAGTTTGGTTTTCTACTGGGGGTACGTTTAATTCCAGGTCAGCGGCAGGTGTCGGAGTAACAAGGTTCACTTCATTACTCGGCGTATGAATTCCTTTTAGGCTCATTTCCTGTAAATGTTCGTTTATCAGCTTAAGAGATTTATTGGCATCTTTTAATTTGGCAATCACGCGAAAGACTTCGACTGCTTCTTCTGTATATCTTAAGCTTCCTCCAACAGCGGTAGTCGGAAGAAAATCAGCAAATTGTTTGGACCATTCCACGACAGTCGCTTGCGTTTTTCGAATTGAACGTGCGATCTCATTAACTTTGTATGTCCTTTTCATTTGTTAACGATCATATCCTTTCTTCTTCTATCCCGTAGGCTTAGGCATCTATAACATGGTATTCAGGACTCTCTACAAATGACAATGAAAGCGTCAAATAGTTCGCATCGCAAAAAGGCTGTCCCTATACGGGCCAGCCTCAACAAAATAATATGGTATTATTTTACAAGTCCATGTGGATCAATAACAAATTTGCGAGAAACACCACGATCAAATTCTTGATACGCTTGCGGCGCTTCTGCCAAGGAAATAAGAGTCGCATTAACCGCTTTGGCGATTTGTGCTCTGCCACTGAGAATCGCCATCATTAGGTCTCTATTGTATTTCATAACTGGTGTTTGACCTGTTACAAATGTGTGGGATTTTGCCCAGCCTAGTCCGAAACGGATCTTTAATGTGCCAATTTTGGAGTCTTCATCCACGGCACCAGGGTCACCCGTTACATAGAGTCCAGGTATCCCCAGACTGCCACCCGCGCGAGTTACTTCCATGATGGAATTAAGCACAGTGGCAGGCGCTTCGCCATGCGCTTTGCCATGACCATGTGCTTCGAATCCTACACAGTCGATGGCGGAATCTACTTCAGGCGAGCCAAGAATCTGATCGATTTGTCCTGCTAAATCTGCATTCTCGCGGAGATTAACGGTCTCACATCCAAAGCTTTTCGCTTGTGCTAAGCGCTCGGAATTCAGATCTCCAACGATAACCACAGCTGCTCCAAGCAGTTGTGCGGAGTGTGCCGCAGCGAGACCAACTGGGCCAGCACCGGCTACATATACCGTTGAGCCTGGACGAACGCCAGCGCTAACGGCACCATGATAGCCCGTCGGGAAAATATCTGAGAGCATCGTCAGATCAAGGATCTTTTCCATTGCCTTATCTTTGTCAGGGAATTTCAGCAGTTGAAAGTCTGCGTACGGCACCATGACATATTCCGATTGACCGCCGACCCAACCTCCCATGTCAACATATCCATAGGCTGAACCTGGCCGATCTGGATTTACATTTAAGCATACATTGGTGTTCCGCTCTCTACAGCTGCGACAACGACCACAGGCTATATTAAAGGGCACAGATACTAAATCTCCCTTTTTTATAAATTCCACATCGCGTCCTACCTCGATTACTTCCCCTGTAATTTCATGACCTAAAATGAGTCCTGACGGAGCTGTTGTCCGACCTCTCACCATGTGCTGGTCACTGCCACAAATATTCGTCGTTACGACTTTCAGTATAACCCCATGCTCGCATTTTCTACCGACATTCAAGGGATTGACGCCAGGTCCATCCTTCAGTACTAGTTCTGGATAATCGGTGTCACGAATCTCAACGCTTCCTGGCTTACTGTAGACAACTGCTTTGTTTCCTGCCATGTTCTCTTCTTCCTCCCACACTTTAATTATGTTGAGTTAGTCCCATTCATAAAAGGTGTCTTCGATCATACAAATTCGGAAGTAACGCAAACACAAGGATACTATTCTCCCTTCTTGCCTATAATCCTGCAATCACAAGATATAAAATGATAACGATTACAAACGAAAGAAAGAACGCACAGTCAAGCTGTGCGTTCTTCATTTCTACAATCTCGGTATTCAAACTCTTCACGATCTATGGCGCATTAGGTCCAACTTCTGCTGCTGTCATAGGGTGTTTTCCAAAAGTTGTGCTTAAAGACCGCTCATCCGCTCCAATGTCATTGGAAGAACGTGATTCTCCATCCATATCCTCTGTCACATACGCATAGCTTCCTACTGCTGCATTGATCGCCGGACTTGTGGATGACAACTTTTGCAATCCATTTACCGTTGTGAGCAACGGATTCGTGCTCCATATTTGGGAAGTCGTTCTCGAACCATTATTGCTTACTGTACTGCCGTAACCGATATTCCCCTCAAATACTGTATTGGTAGTCCCCACTTCATAATACAGCGTACCCGTGGAATTTCTTACGATATTGTTAGCCACCCTGCTGTCCTGAGGAGCTAAGGGTTTACCCGAACCAACGATGATCCCCGTCGTACTGTTCACAATCGTATTGTTGACCACTTGCGCACGGTAGATTTTCCACTGTGCTCTCAAGTCATCCGCTGATGGATTAGACGGATAACCACCTGTACCACCATCATAATCAGCATTATCAAGAATGATCGCGTTAGCTGTTAGATTTTCCATGTAATTGTTGTAAATCTTATGATCATTGCCATATATGCGAATGCCCGCTTGTTCTGATTCTACGCCATCTCCTAGGAAATAGTTACCATAGAAGGAGTTGTTATGCCCATGTCTGGAAGTGAGTCCACCCTTGGAAGTCTTAAATGTATTGTAACGAACCGTGTTGTTACTGCTTTTCACAGACACGATTTCCGGTTCGCCATCGCAGTTCTCAAAGAGATTGTACTGGATCGTATTATACCCATTGGACAAGGAGATTCCAGATAAGCCAAGGCGTATCGTTTCTTTACCATTTGCCACCCATGGCCCCACATCATGAAAGTAATTATATTCAATGACATCATACTGAGAAATGTTTCCATTGTTATCGCCTTGATAAGCAATCAGTGGATCTGTATCACTCTTCGGACCAAAATCATTATGGTCAATTCGATTATGATGACTGTTGACGCCACTAACCTGAAGCCAGATGAGGGTGCTGCCTGTGGCTTGCAGTGCGAATCGGTTTCGAGTTACACGAATGTTATTCGAACCATCTAACAGAAGTCCCGTATTCCCTAAATTTGTGAATTTCAATCCCTCGATCACGACGTTGGATGAATTCTGTATTTGTAGCGACGCGCCACCAGAAATGATTGCCTGACCTGCATTTGCTGCCTTAATTGTGATTGGACTGCTCGATGTGCCATTTTTGTTACTTAAAACAAATGGTCCTGTTTGGGCATACGTCCCGTTAGCGAGCACGATGGTCGTACCTGCGGAAGCATTGCTTAAGGCAGTTGCTAACTGTGCGGATGTAGAAACAGAAACACATGGTATCACAGGAGCCTCACCATAAATCTCTACCTCCGTGTAACTGTTCCATAAGTTGTTGGAGTTGCCGTGACCAACAATTCGCACATAACGTGCTGATGCTACATCTGCGAAGTCGAACGTTTGTAAGCTTGTATTTAGAGAACTCGTCACATTGGCCTGAACCGTCGAGAAATTCACATTATCCGTGGACGTTTGAATATCAAAAGTGGAGGTTCGTGTATCTCCGCTTACAAAGGCTATTTTAATAAATGCTACCTTAACATTTGACCCCAAATCATACTTGATCCATTGTCCATTCCCACTAGCCGACCATCTTGTCGTTAAGTTCCCATCCACCGTGTTCGCTGGGACATTTCCATCGTCCGCGCTTGCGGTCACGTTAGACCCTGAGACGGAGAACTTCACATCTACGGAAGCGCTTACAGAAGTGTCGCCATAAATCTCGACCTCGGTATAACTATTCCATAAGTTTGCAGAATTGCCGTGTCCAACTATGCGAACATAACGGGCGGGGTCTACATCTGGAAAATCAAAGGTTTGAAGGCTTGTCGTTAAACTACTCGTCACATTCGACTGAACCGTTGTAAAATTAACATTGTCTGTAGAGGTTTGAATATCGAAATTCGATGTTCGCGTATCCCCACTAATAAATGCCATTTTAATGTAAGAAACCTTCTTAACAGACCCCAAATCATATTTAATCCATTGCCCATCTCCACTTGCTGACCAACGTGTCGTTAAGCTTCCATCCACCGTATTGGCAGGCACGTTCCCATCATCCGCACTCGCCGTCACACCGGATGGTACGACCGACAATTTAGCGTCAGCAGCATAACCTGCGAATGGGATCATAGCAAGCAACAAACTCATCAAAAGCATCATCATTCCTACTTGTTTACCTTTCTTCATAAATACATCCTCCCTTAATCTTACTTACTCAGTGGACACTGAAATCTCTCGAATCTTTAAACTCCTTTCATAGATGTTGAGTGCGTGCACTCCTCTTCAATTTAATACAAATCACCGAAAATAATCATCATCATAATCGTAACTTCATCTTCAAAATCGAAACTAACTACCCTCATTACCTAAACTGGCTATTCAAATATAGAAGAGAGCTCATGCTAAGAAGCCCATGCGGAATTGCATGGACCACTTACAGTCATTCGGGCAATTTATTTACACGCCTTCACCATGAGACGGTCCAGTAACTGTTGTGTATATAGACTTCGTGGGGTTACATGGCTCCCGAAACTTTCCCAGTAGGCTTCCTTGCGCTGCCGTTGATCATAGGGACTTGGGAGAAGTGACTTACCTTGCGTTCCGACATGTCCAATCGCATAGTTTTGGGCCGTTGGAGGCTGTTGAGAGACTAGCTCGTTGGAGGTATTCCAAGTGACATAGTTCGCTCCAGACCAGCCATGGCCGCTCCCCAACCACCCTCGATCCTGAATATGAATACGGCCCGTTACATTGTCATAAAGACAGCCTACTGACCACCGATGATGGGGTTCACTCGAGTTATAATCCTTTTGTGATTCACAGTCGAGGAATACATTAGGCCCTGCAACACGCGCATCTACGGCAAAAGCATGTCTTGCGGTTTCCGTAAAAGCTCGCTGGACGAGCGTTAACTCACCCATGAGATGAAAGGCATACCGGCGACCACCTGTAACTACGCTGACAAAGTCATAGGCTGCACAATCCTGGATGGTTATCCATTTCGCAGAGCGACCAACCTGCACCAGTGCATGCTGGAGATGGAAGCCAACGACATTGCGAATCCATGCGTTTTTGACATTGTCCAAATCTATACAATTAATCGCATGTTGCTCATCAGCTAGGTACGGTTCACTACCCTCATTGCCGTCGATTCGTGATTCATGGATAGTTGGATCGTACGAAACAACCACTCTCAAATACTCGATACCGATCTGCTCGATACGGCCCGTATCCGCGTATTTAATCAAAGCCCCGCCTCCCCAGCGGCTTTCAATTGCATTCGCGATAGGCGCGTCCAGTGTTATGCAATTGCCATCGATATGAGTAATTACTCTATCGAACTCCAGCTGGAACGGAAGCCATTGAACAGTTCCTCCTCCAATGGGCCTCAAGCGAATGGCGTCCATGCCAATGGCATGAATCCATCGTTCGTTTCCATAGCGGAGCACCTTGACGGTGTCTCCCACCCGATAACAAGATGCATCGCTAACATGGATCGTTCGTGCTCCCGTTGGCACATAAAGATCACAAATAGTTTTCTGTGTATCGGGCAGTAAACAAGGAACTGATTCGCCCCTAATTTCAATCACATTTCGCTGCGTTGTACCTGTGGCATACAGTAGGGTTCCATCTTCGCTTTCCCCCTCACCACGTACGACAATGCCGCTTGCTTGAATCTGCAATGTACCGCCGATGGGATAGACACCTTTTTTCAAAAGAACGGTACCTCGAAAACCTGAGACAGAGAGCGGTACATCAGCTAGCTGATCAATTGCTGCCTGGATATGTGTCGTATTATCTCCTTCCACAGGTTCAAGGACAATAACTGTCTCCACATCAGGTAAGGCAACGTCTCCCCCACCATAACCGCAATTTGAGAAATCGAGGATCTGATTCCCTTTGTAATCAGGTACGTAAGCCAGTTTCCCCTTGTCATCGATATGTACGATTTCACTTTGCCCATCTTTATTACTGTGAGAATCCTTAACGGTAAAATAAAAAGCATCATAGAAGAAGCGGCCTCCTTCTAATTCCATGACAACGCTTATTCGGTAGTTACCAGACTCCCTCACTTCACCTGGAAATGTAATAACCGACGCCGTGCCCGAGGCCACATGAATTTCAGAATGCCGATCAACCAGCTGTTCCAAAGTCATGTTTACTAAAGAAACATCCATCGTCATTGCCTCAGTGGGTTTCACATGCACATCTGGATATGGACAACCATATTCCAAGAAGGCTGGCTGACCGATATCCATAACCAATGAGGGATGTACCATATTGATATCAACTAACCACTCTGTAGGATCACTTACATCAATAAAGAAGCTAGCCTCTTTCATCACCCCGTCTAAAGTGACACTTATCTTTATCTGTGAAATGCCTGACTTGAGACTGCTTACTACCCAATTCTTATCTATTGTCACCACATCCGCGTGGCTGTTGCTAAGCGAGATATCCTCAAAATCGAAGTAGATATCTGAACCGTCTGTTAGAATCCCCATCAGATCCAACTGCACCCGATTGTTCACTTGTACTGTTAAAGTATCGTCTTGATCGTAAGCGCGACCTTCAACCTTACAAACTACGCGATCTAACAAGGGGCCAGAAGGGATCGTTAGCCGTTCATATATACCGAGTTCAATAAGCTGAAAATCCCGCTCTGGATCAAATAGTTCCACATCCAAAGTGACATATCTTCCTCTAACTTTTGGAAACAGAGCACTTTCGTCTGAATGAATGCCACCTCTCGACGTTTCCCTGCTAAACGCTTCCCGCCAAATTTCTCCATCAGTAGAATGAAGAATTTGGTATTTATGAATGAAACCGGACGCCAGCTTCAACTGGACAACATTGAAAGAATAGCAGTCCCCGAGGTCAACCGTGATCCATACGCGGTTATTCTCCCTGCGATCGGAGCTCAATGGTTGCCAACAAGTATCAAGGGCACCATCGACCGCTTGATGGCCAGTCCCATTCGAACTTTCTGAGCTGCAAGTTACTTTGCCATTTAGCGCGAGATTGATCTCCGTTATAACTTCTGTCTTTGACATCCAAGTGTCCCTCCATCCTAATGTTGCTCACTCATGAGCTAACGGAATCACCATATTCCAAGTTTGTTGGGCATCATGGAAGCCATTGGTACCATCCGAAGTAGCGGCAAATAAATGCGTAGGCTGACCATTTTGAAACAATAGAAAAGGTCGTTCTAAATTACCCATTGTTTTTGTAATGCCATTATCCCATGCTACGTTACGAGAATATGCAAGCGACGGACGAATTTCCCAGGATATACCATCCTTCGAAAAAGCGTATACACCACCGTACTTTTCGCCAGATAAATGTCCATCCATATCCTTCGCAATCATGGCATATCCATCATCTGTTCGCCACACGAATGGGTCTTCCAAATGTGCGTCCGGAGGAAAAAGCGGGTTTTCACTCATCACACGGTATGGCCCTGCGTAATGAGGTGCTTGTGCAACCCCAAAAGTCATTTTCCCATGTCCATAGCCTTCATATTGTCTAGCTTTATAGATCAATAGCACGGAACCGTCTTCATTTACGCAAGGAGCAGGATTGGACGTTAAGAAACTGTCGAACTTCCCTGGCCTTGTTGATAAAATAGGTTCATCACGCCGCTGCCAGGGTCCGAACACGCTAGTTGACACCGCCAACCCAATGCGCTTGTTCGACCGAGCAACGATACATCGCGGATCTTGCAGACCAAATCCATCTCCCACAATCGGATCAGGAAATGGATGCGTTGACCCCATGTAATACAATAAATACATGCCCTCATGCTTAACAATATGAGGGTTATGTGTACTGCGACCATCCCAATATTCTGCTCCTCGTGCAGGTAAAACCACCTCTTCAAACGAGTACGGACCTTCCGGTCGATCTGAAACAGCACGAACGATCTCTGAGGATACTAACCAGCCAGGGTGCATCGGAAGTGATTTCGGCCATCTAGAGGCAAATAAGTGGAATCTGCCATCCTCCCCTTGAACGGCTGATCCGCACCAGACCCAATAATCTTCCATTCGGAATCCACCGTTTACGGGAGCTGGCAAGAAATTGTTTAGCATAACAACACTCTCCTTTTTCGTTTATTCATCATCTCTGCAGTTTACTCCCCTATTTTTCCTTTGTCATTGTCTTCACTTATACCTCTATGTCTTTTCTTATGTTTAATAGAAAAAACCGCCTAGGTCATCTACCCAGACGGAACATTGGTTTTGTCATTTTAGATAAGACTTCATTTCGAAAAAAAGATATACTAAATCTTGAAAAAGAAGGAGTGAAACTAACATGCAGTATGAGCGCATGCCCCTAACTTCCGGTTACACCATTCAAGAGAAATACGCCCAATTCACTGATCATGATTTACATATGCACGATGCACTTGAGGTCAGCATCGCGCTGGATCAAGGGATGAAATATAAGATTGGAGATGCCTGCTATTATTCAGGACCAGGGGATATTTTCCTGTTACGCCCTTTTGAGCCGCATTGGAATCTCATTCAAGAAGAGGGACAGCCGAGTCGCTGGATCATGTTGCTTTTTTCTCCCTCCTTTGTCGGCTTCGTGCCGCGAGGTTCCAGCTTACTTACCCCCTTTTACATGACGAATACCTCTCCTCTTATTCCTGCAAATACAGTCTACGCACAAGCCGTGCAACGATTGGCCATTGAAGCTCTCGAGGAGGAGAAACAAGCACTTCCCGGCTGGGAGCTTCAACAGCAAACTTTGATGATCCAAATGCTTGTTCACATGCAAAGGTATTATTTTACACATAACCGTGATTACTGCCAAGATGATTCCTCTTCCAGTGGCATTATTCAGGCGATTGAATATGTAATGACGCATTGGTCTGAGGACTTGGATATGGACCTTGTGATTGCCCAATCACACCTGAAGAAAACATGGTTTTATACCAAATTCAGGGAAGTGACAGGTCTAACTCCGAATGAGTTTATCGTTCGGTTGAGACTTCAGTATGCCGGGCATATGCTGCACGCCACGACGAAATCCATTACCGAGATTGCCTTGACTTGCGGCTTCGGTTCAGCCAGTTATTTCAATAAAGTGTTCAAAACGTTTCACCAATTGACACCGAGAGCTTACCGCAAGCGATGAGCCACCGCCTCACTTCAACCTCTTAGGATTGGTAACCTGATAGCTGTACGCGATCTTCCAGCAACTTACCCGTCTTGGCATAACGGCAGCTCGCAGCTCCAACTTGGAAGGCATAGGCACGTCTTGGCTTATCGGTATGGTTCATTTTACTATGGTGAAGCGTTTCTCGATGGAAAAATACCGCATCCCCTGGTGCCATCGGGTTACACGGTGCGCCATTGGCTGGTTCAGCTGCTCTTCGATGCCCCTCTTCTGTATTGATATTAGGTTGCCGACCCAACAGATGAGAGCCTGGCGCCAGCCAAAGTCCCGCATTTTCCTGCGAGATATGATCAAGTGCAATGAAACCATTCAGCATATGGCCAAGAATGTGGGTATATTGGTTATCCTGATGCCACTCAAGACCCTTCCCCTGAGGATCTACGACGGCATACATCCCCATCCAAAGCTTAACGTCATCACCCAAAATACGTTCAAATACGCGAACAACATCCTGATTCGTCAGAAAGCTGGTTGTTTGGGGATAAGCCTCACTTTCTTTGGCGATATCAATAATAGCATGACTTTTCCATTGCCCGTTCCCCATCGTATTCGCGAACACGGCATTCTCTTTGTTAATCGCTTCCACAGTTTCCGGTGTAATAAAACCAGGTGCGTAGAAATACCCCTCACGGTAAAATTGGTTGATCATTTCCTCTGTTAATTGAAAGTTCGTAACTTGTGACATTGCGTCTGCCTCCTCAATATCCTCTTGGATTACTATGATTACTACTCTTTTATCGTACACAAATCATCCCATGTTTTCTTGCAGTACGACTAGCTAAAACTAGCAATTTTGTTCAGTCCGGTCACAGGTTGTCGCACTTGGGTACAAGTAATAGACAGATCCTACTTCACATCGACCACAATCGAATTCAGTAAGTGACCTTGCACGTAGGGCAGTAACCGCCATCGGCCTTTTTCTGGCAGCATCATCGAAGTTGGAAGATGACGGTCTGCACCATTATTTGAACCCCCTAGGGCGTTTGCGGAAGAAAATTTATTGGAGGAAAAGACTTCAATCAGCGTATCTGTTCCTTCCTTTACAGCAAATACCTCGAAAGGCCCATTCAACTTCTCATCTGTCCCCCAGAAGTGCCACATGTATTTATTCGTCTTGCCAGCGATAAAACCAGCATCAATAAAGCCAACCTGATTCTCAATCCCACGCATCCAATAATTGCCAGATTGAAACATCGGACTGATCTCCCAAGACGGATCACCCATGTTCACTGTTACATCACCATAGGGTTGATTATCTAAAGTCACATCTAGTTGCCACAGGCCAGCAAGAGGGAGTGTAAAACGAATAGCATACCTTTCTAACCCAGAGTACCCTGGGCTAGATGTTGCAATCTTCTCAGAAGAGACCGTTTCACGGCGTCCTGTTTGGAGTTGCACCGCCTGAATCGTTAGCGTTTTCCCTTTATATGTCTCCATCGTCTCTTCAAAATGAAAGATATAACCGTTCATTACTCCTGCTCGCGCTTGGGGTTCTGGTGAAACCGAGAACATCAGACGCCCCTGCTCGTAATAGGCTCTCTGCTCTTGGACGTGTACATATTCGGAGTTTGGCGTACCTGCAAGACCAAATACAAGAACGACAATCAGCAGCATCGTAATTGCCGCTCCCCATTTATATCTACGTCTCAAGGTATTACCCGCTTCATTGACACGTACTATCACACCATTTGCAAGCTGCTTTGTAAAATGACGATCTGCAAAAGGCGAAACCGACATTCGTTTTGCCCAGTCAGGCTTTTCATCACGCATGATTTACGCATCCTCCTTGTTCAAGGTTACTAACTTACTCATCTTTGTCTTGGCCCGATGCAATCTTGATTTCACGGTTCCTACTGAGACATGCAATAGTTTGGCAATTTCATTCATTTTGAGACCATAATGATAATCTAAAATAAGCACTTCCCTATATTTACGAGGCAACGTCATCACTACATCCCAGAGATCTCGGTTTTCCATCCGATCGAAGACAACCTGCTCGGCAGCTGGTGAGCTACCGGGTGCGATGAAACGATCTGTTAAAGTTACTTTTCGGAAAAAAGCCCCCTGTAGATAATGAAGTGATTTATTTCTTGTTATAGTTAGCAACCAACTTTTCACCGAGCATTCCCCGCGAAATGCATACATCCCTGTAAATGCGGCAAGGAACACTTCTTGGGCAATATCGTCTGCCACATGTGAACGACGTGTCAAAAAATAGGCAAAGTTCCATACATCTTCCCCGAAGTTTTCCATGAGGTCTCGTAGTACAAGTTCTCGATCGTACCCATTGGCCAAATGTTTTAAATACTCCAAATCGTTCGCCACGCCCTCACCTCTATGTATAAGACCGTTCAACTACGAAAAGGTTCCTTTTTGTGGTAAAAAAAATAACCCAAGACAAAAAAGTCTAGGGCCACCGTATTATTGTTTTACCGTTCAAGCATTCTATTACGCTTTCAAAAAATCTTCTACCAGCATAGCGAACTGCACGTGATCCTCACGTACGCCGTTAATTTCCAACAACTTGCGAGCGAGACCTTCTTGCTGGAAACCAGCCTTTTCCAACACACGCATCGATCCCAAGTTACGCGGCATCACGCCTGCTTCTACTCGCTGTAGGCCCGCTTCCTCAAAAGCAAATTTCATAACAAGCTGAATCGCTTCTGTCATGTAGCCTTTTCCATTGTGTGCCTGGTCCATACTATAGCCAAGGATACATTTCTGATGAGGCCCGCGTTGGACTTCAAATAGCGAAATATCCCCGATGAGTTGCTGCGTTTCGTTTAAAAAAATACCGAAAGCGTATCGTTTATCTTCTTCTCTTTGTAAATTACCAGTTAGAATACTCTTCTCTTGCACTTCTTTTGTATAAAAAGATGCATTGCGCTTAGGGCATACGCCCTCAAATAATTGACGGTTACGCAGTAAGAGATCCAACATATCATCTGTGTCACTTATTTCCAAAAAGCGGATATACACGCTTCCATTCTTGTCATTCATATTTACCATCATCCTTTATCCAGAGCTCCTGTTATTATACGTCGGAACAAAGAATGGTTCAAATTACAGCTACTTTTGTTTACTAAAATAGTGCTGTAATTGTACAGCAAGCTCATCATCTGGAAGTGGATTCCGATGTGTGTTTTCCAAATAAATATATTTCTCCGTTTCTGGCATGAGGTATTCTTTGTACCAGTGGAAAAAGTCAGGACTGTCTCCCTGCATGCGTAGGAATCTACGCAGTGTATCTATATTATTAACAGTACTTGCGATATTGGTCAGCCAATCGGCTCGGTAGAAATTCGCCCACTTGCCGTGCTCAGCCAAACGAAGTGCTTGTAAACCTCTGTTATAACACCACATCGATTGGGAGGCAAATACAAAAGCTTGCGCATACTGCTCGCTAAGTGCAGCAGCATAGGAACGGCAGAGCCAGAACAAGCCTTCTGATCCCGTTTGGTGAATGACACCCTGGAGCCACAAATGGTCAACAATTCGCTGCTTGTCATTTCCACCTAGCTTGCTAAGTAGGTCTTCACATTTGTAAACCCACTTTGACCAAGAAGCGTGTCCCTCTTCACTGCGCTGTTCAAACCATCGCACTTGCTCAGTGAATGTCACTTCACCAGTCGCCCACAATAATCCTTGATCAGCTGCTTCTGAGCGACCTTTCAGCCAATGTCCTATCAGTCTTCTCGCAGGATGATGATAGAATTCTTCTCCAGCCAGATCATCTGTATGAGCCCCATAAACAACTGCCGCCTCTGTATAAGTTCGGTATATATCAGCAATTTCTGCCTGATGACTTGGGTAATAACGACTAACAAAGGCATGTAAATGAGTCTCCGTATCCATCGTTCCTTGAAGCCACAGCTCACGAATGATATCTAGCATGTACACATGCTGACGAATATTCCCGCAATTGAGCAGGAGATAATCGGTACATCCCGCATCAAAAGCGCTCTCCACTTCCTCCTTCACAAAGGCAGCGGAACCTTGAAACATCGTCAAATGATTCGACGCTTGAAGATCATGGAAGGTGACGTGGTAATAGATACCATGCTGACCCCCATCATCCGCAGCAGGCAGCGCTGGCATCCGCACATTCAAATTGCCGTGCCGGCGCGAAACCATTTTACCATAGCCATTATCGGCCCAAATTTTGATCACATCAGGAGGCAAATCAATATAACCGCCTTTGTATAGCTCCGCAATCTCACCGTACAAAGCCACACAATAGACGGGGTTATCAACGGCTTCCTTAATCATCTCGTATTGGCGATAAATGACGCGGGAAATCATTTCCCCACGCTTTGTTGGTGTATCAAAGGAGGGATCATTCTCCCAAAAAGGCTTATCCCCCTGCCCTCTGAATGAGAGCACCCACAGGATGTTTTGGTTCTTTTGCTTCTCAATGGCTTCCAGCCATAGCTTTTCAAATAATTCAGGAGCCTCCTTATAACTTGCGGATCTCCCTGTGTAAGCTCTGAGGAACATTTCTGCGCCCAAAGGCTCCGCATGGTGATGTGTAATCCACAACCCCATTTCTGCTGCCAGCTCTAAGTGAATGCCTGTCTTCGGGAGATCCGTCCCCGGAATCACCATATTTCCACCGCAGCGAAGCAGCGCTTCAAACACAGGCAACCATACTTCACGCGACGGTGGGTAAGCCTCTTTCCAGCCGATCAGGCATACCTCATCATTCACGAACCATCCTCTAAATCTAACCTTAGCAACAGGTGAGTCATATGGCTCGCTAATTACATCTATCGACGTATATGTCTGTATCGACTGATCCATCCAAAACCAGAATGGATGAATCCCTAAAACCGTTTCACTCACATGCAAGATGCCGTAAACGAGTCCCAAGTGATCATTCGCAACGATATGCAGCTGCGACTTCTCACCTTCGTGCATATATCGCAGAGCAAATGCTTCCGCATGAACCGCACAGCCATCATGCTTAGACGCATAACGAACGACGATCTCAGCCTCGGCTGGATCATTCACTAAAATGGGCTCCGTACCGAGCACTTGCCTGATATCTCTCGTCAGCATATTCAAAGCATGGCGAACTGGCGTTGCCAAGTGATCTGGCGGGCAAATGGAAATTACTCCCTCCAGCCGAAACGTAGATCTACTATTCACATTTAAATGCATGTCTACACCCCTATCGAAGGAAAAAAACATGGCGCGTCCTAAGAAGCGACAACGCCATGATTCTATGCCATCTATTATTTTTTTACTGCTGTATCATACTCTTTGGCTTTTTTCATCAATTCTTCGTAAGCTTGATCAGCTGTTGCTTTGTCGAACATGACTTTCTCTACGATCGTTTTGTAGTCTTTCTTGAAGTTACCCCAGCCTTGCGGTTCAGCGACGAATTTCTGTGCTGCCGGTCCTACTTTGTTAATAAAATCAACGGATGTTTTGTCAGACGCGCTAAAATTTGGTGCTAATGTCGTTACGATTTTCGCATTTCCTGGAATACCACGTGTTAATGATAATGTTTTCCCTGCTTCTTGGTCGTTAATGAACCAATCAACGAATTTCTTCGCTTCATCTTGTTGCTTGGATCCTGCATTCACACTCCAGAACATACCTGGTTTCAACCAACCACCCGTTTGACCTGCTTTCGGAAGTGTTGTAAATCCAAAAGCGTCTGGTTTAAGACCATTGATAGCACCCACTTGATTGGAGAAAATGTGACGAGCAAGCGCTGTTCCATTGACCACACTATCCATTTTCGGATCAAGTTCTTTGTCTGTGACCGTAATATCAGCAGGTGTAACGATGCCTGCTTTACGCATTTCAGTTTGCTTATTCATATATTTAATCCAAGTATCTTTGTCGATGGATAGCTTGTTATCTGTAAAAGACTGCCCTTTACCTTGGCTAAGCTGATAAGCTGTGTAGTCAACTAAATCTGAGCTTTGATCAACGAAAACGTATTTATCTTTCCCTAGTTTGGCTTTGGCATCTTGGCCGAATTTATAATAGTCATCCCAAGTCCAATCCCACGCTGGTGCCTTTAAACCTAATTTTTCGATCACTGTTTTATCGTAAGCCATACCAAGTGCAGCAGTTCCTAACGGCATTGCGAAGAGCTTACCATTCACTTTGCCTGATTCAATAAGTGCTTTATCCATATCCGCAACATTAATGCTTGCAAGATCAGCAACCAAATTACGGCCAACATACTCATTCAAGTAAGCAGCGTCCATTTGGATAATATCAGGGGCATTTTTCGCTGCGAACTGAACACCGAGCTTATCGAAGTAGCCATCCCAACCCGAGAATTCGCTTTCAAAAGTAACATTCGGATGTAGGGCCGTATACTGTGTAAGTGCCTTCTGTGTCGCATCATGACGTTCTTGTGCCCCCCACCAAGCAATACGAAGTTTGACAGGTGTAGCAGGTTCCGCCTTTGGTGTTGCAGCCGCTGCCGCTGATGGTTGAACGGAAGCTTTCGCTGGAGCTTCCTCCGTTTTGGATCCACAAGCAGATACAGATGCCATGACAACAAGTGATAATGCAGCAGTCATTAATTTTTTCTTCATTGTATAATTACCCCTCTCGCATATGTCGATCTCACACACTTATCGTATCGCTGAAAGACTGAACGGTATAGGAGAGAATCGAACTGATTTCTTTCAGTTTTTGAAACAAGTGGGGAGAAAAACTACCTTTTCAGCAAATCGCTCGGGTTAATTCCGCAATATTTCTTAAAAAGAGTACTGAAATATGGCACATTTTGATATCCAACCTGCTCTGAGACTTCATAAATCAACAAATTCCCTTCTAAGAGAAGAGCCTTCGCTTTCTCTAGCCTGACACGAATGACATAGTTCATAAAGGTTTCCCCTGTCACCTTTTTAAACAACTGATTCAAATAATTTTTCGAGATAAATAACTGTCCCGCCAACTCATCCATCGTAATGTCTTTCGCATAATGCTCATGAATGTACCCGAGCATGAAATCGACTGCCCCTTTATGCTTCTGGTTAATAGTTGGCTGTCGCTTCAGTCCAATGCTCTTCACCTTCGCTTGCAGGAAGCTCTCCACATCCGCACGATGAATAATCGTATCGGTTGACGTAACCAACTCGTTCTCAT
This sequence comes from Paenibacillus sp. J22P165, assembly GCF_059692015.1. Lineage (NCBI taxonomy): Bacteria > Bacillati > Bacillota > Bacilli > Caryophanales > Paenibacillaceae > Paenibacillus > Paenibacillus sp. J22P165. Next base: position 619,488 of record NZ_JCAUAP010000002.1, read on the forward strand.
CCGTGGGGGTAATCGACATGTCAGCTTGCTGTGCTGCGTATTGCAGCAGCGTCCAAATTTCCGTAGCTAAGACGCGATAGAATAGCTTGGGGTCTCCGCCTTTGGCTGATGCCTCTTGCCGATTAATGAACCGCTGAATATGCGACCACAACTCTTCCTCACTGCTTTCCTGCAAAGACTGGGAAAGGTAACGAACCAGATCCACTGCACCTTGTCCTTGTTCAAATGCTTGCAACGATTCAAATGCAACGTCTGCTGACTTTTTCAAATCTTCCCATTTACTTATGCGTTCACCAACTGCGGATTCCACCGTTAAGCCCAAATACCGCAGCATACTGCTCGTTAATGTCTCTATGAAACGCGCAGAACGTTCAAGGGATATCTCTTCTGCTTCGCTGCGAGGAATATGTAGAACAAGTGCTGAATACGGCCCGAATAGCCAAATAAACGCTGATTCCGGCCATTCCTGCTGGGTCAGTTCCTTCGCGATATTGGACATGGCGAAGCGAAATAAATGCCAATCCGCCACCGAGATATCGGTAACTCGGTCTGTCTTCACCAGTTCAAGCACGACTACTTGCTGATCATAGTCTGTCCAATACGTTGCGACAGTGGGCAGCTTCATGTCATCCGCATTAGGCTGAAGCGTACCATTAAGCAGAGCTGCAAGCTGCTCATCTGCCATTTGTTGCTCATAGTTTTGAACAAAACGAACTAGCCGCTTTTTCTCCATTTTTTCCAAATAAAAATCTTCTAATTGCCCAATCGTCCGAAACAAGACTTCGCGTATCTGTTCAATTGTGATTGGTTTATTCAAATAATCGTCGACATCGAGTCGAATCGCTTGTCTAGCATACTCAAAGTCGGTATAACCGCTATGAATAATAAATCTACCTTGAAAGCCCTCTCCCCGCAGCTTCTCGATCATTTCAATACCGCTAATGCCAGGCATATATAAATCCGTAATGACGATATCGGGCTCCACTTCACGGATTAATTCTAGTCCACTTTCTCCGTCAATTGCCTCTCCCGCGAATTCTGCATCCAGCTCAGCCCAAGGAATGATATGTCGCAAACCTCGTAAAACCTGAAAATCATCATCCACTATGGCTATTTTCCACATGCTCATTTACTCCCTTATGTTATGAATATGGTTAATGGTCTGATAGCGGGAAGCGAATGTCAACTTGAACGCCACCTTGCTCTCGGTTACTCAGTTGTAAGCTATATTGATTGCCGAATAAGGCATCCAGCCTTTCCTTCACATTACGAAGTCCATAGCCTCCGCGCTTCCTAGGCTTATTCTGCCAGTTATCACTGAGTCCTTTTCCATTATCCGTAATTGTTACATATAAGTTCTTCTCATCTCGATAGATGTCTATACCTATTTCAGCTTCGGAAGCGCCATGAAAGCCATGCATAAACGCATTTTCTACGAACGGCTGCAGAAAAATCTTCGGCATCCGTGTGTTCTTACAGCTTTCATCCACTTTGATTCGATACGACAATTTATCTTCCCAACGCACCTGCTGAAATTTCAAATAGTGTTCAATATGCGCCACTTCCTCTGTCACAGCCACCAGACTATTCGTATTAGAAAGCGCTAAGCGAAACATACTCGCTACTTGCGCGAGCATCGAGCTAATCTTATTCTGCCCTGCCTCGATCGCCGTCCAGTTAATCTGATCGAGCGTATTATATAGAAAATGAGGATTAATCATCATTTGTAACGATTTCAGTTCTGCAGCCCGCTGCTGCACATGCTGCTCCCGCAGAGATTCATAGAGGTCCTCTATTCGTTGTGTTAACTTCCGATACCCATGAAATAATTTACCAAACTCATTCTTATAGTCGGTAGGTAAACCTTGGTCTTCTCCAGGCGAATATTGCCCCATGGCTCGAATCAATTGATTCATCGGTCTCATGAATCGGCGGGATAAGAATAAGGTCAGCAGCAGTACGAGCACAATCGAAGTAGCCCCAAGAAGCAGGAAGAGCTTCGCCATGCTTTTACTGCCTTTGGTCATTTCACTCCAAGAGCTTGCCTCGAAGAGTGTCCACTGGGAATCCGGTGATTTGGCCCAAACGAAGAAATCATCCTCCACACGTAAGGAACCGCTTGGCTTATCCATCTCCCCCTTCAATGTGAGTGTCGCTTGCTGCAATTTGCTGCTGTTGCCAGCATGCGTTATCAATCTGCCAGCAGCATCAAGTAACGCCATATTGGTCGTATCATCTTCCGTTGAAATCAGATGCCGAATGCTCGATACTTTTATATTAAAAACCATTAAACTATAATACTGGTTGCTATTATTGATGACCTTACGAGCGAAACTTATCACCGATTCTTCACGTCCATTGGTCATAATTTTGTGCTCGCCAAGCCAAGCGCTATCCGTTTCTAGAATACTCGGATACCATGCTTCCTTATCTAATTGCGACATCTGAAAGAATGTAACAGGACCTTGGGTATCCGATGTAAATGGATAATCGGAATAGACATGGATCGATTGCAGAATCGGAGTGCCGAAGACCAAATAATTCAATTGACTCTGAAGGTCTGTCTCGATTTGCAGGCGCTCATAAGCGTCCTTATCTCGCAAACGGCCGTAAAGGAGATCGACGTTTTTGGCCGAGGTTCCCGAGGTCTGTTCAATACCAATTAAGCTCGTGCTCATTTTTTTGCTCAATTCATTTAGTAAGCGCTGCTGATAAAAGGAAGTATTCGAAGCAATTTCGCTTGACGTCCCTGAATAACTAACGGCAATTACAATACCGATCAACATGGCAATAATGACGGCTGAGCTGAAGAAATAAACCGCGATAATGCGATACGTTTTGAATGGATTTTGCAGCATATGTCTGCCCTCCGTATGATTCAAACTAAGCTCTTATGCAAAGAAAGCCGCGGCAAATGCAGCAGCTTTCCTAGTCATTCCTAAGCTTATCCTTTTAAAGCACCCGAAGCAATACCTTCGACGAAATGCTTCTGAGCGATGAAGAAAATGATCACGGCAGGCATAACAGAGACTAAAGACATGGCTAACATTTGCCCCCACGGCACCGTTCCCGCAGAATCAATGAATAGTTTCAAGGCTAAGTTAACTGTGTATTTATCGACGGAATTGATATACAATAATTGACCAAAGAAATCATCCCAGTTCCATAGGAAACAATAAATAGCGACAGTAACCAGCGCAGGCTTGGTCAACGGAATTATGATGCGCCAGTAAATACCGAACCAAGAACATCCATCTATTTTGGCAGACTCATCCAACTCTTTCGGTATGGAACGAATAAATTGCACAAGCAAATAGATAAAGAATGGGCCACCCACACCGCCTGCTAGCAAATGAGGAACATAAAAGGGTAAATACGTATTAATCCAATCAAATTTACTGAATAACACATACTGAGGTACGATTGTTACTTGCGTCGGAAGCATTAAAGTCACCAGCAGGATACCGAACCATAGCTTACGAAGCGGGAAGTCTAATCGGGCGAAAGCAAACGCAACAAGTGAACAAGATACAATACTAGTGAACAATACGCCAATAATTAACTGAAAGTTATTCATATAGAATACGCTGAAGTCATAGTTAGGAACCGATACCCAGCCTTCTGTATAGTTAGCCCAGCGGAATGTTTCAGGAAATAAATTCGGTGAGCGCATTTCATCATTCGTTTTGAGCGAAGCTCCTAGCCACCAGAAAACAGGATACATCATTATGATGCTTGAAATTAGTAATAACAGATGGGTCAAACCTTGGCGTCTTGCCATCATTTCCCCTTCCCTCCTTGCGTCTCATAGTAAACCCAGTATTTAGAGGTTGCGAAAATAAGCGCTGTTACCGCTGCAATAATGACCAGTAGAATCCAAGCTAGTGCTGAGGCATAGCCCATTTGAAACTTCGAGAAAGCTCGCTCATACAAGTACATCACATATACATACGTTGAATTTACAGGGCCCCCATTGGTGATGATAAATGCCTGTGTGAACATCTGAAAGGAATTAATCGTTGATTGCACAAAGTTGAACAAAATGATTGGAGACAACATCGGTAGCGTAATTGTGAAAAATTGTCTTACCTTGCTAGCGCCATCTACGGAGGAGGCTTCATACAAATCCGTTGGAATTTGTTTCAGTCCTGCAAGGAAAATAATCATCGCCGATCCAAATTGCCACGCAATTAGAAGTACTAGCGTCCCTAAAGCCGTGTCGGGGTCAGCAATCCATGACTTCCCTTGAATGCCGACAAGCGCTAAGGCTTGGTTAATAAAGCCGTCTTTGCTGAAAATATTTTTCCATAGAATCGACACTGCGATACTCGTCCCGATCAATGATGGGAAGTAGATCATCGTCCGATAGAAGGAGATCCCTCTGATTTTCTTATTCAGCAGCATCGCCACTAATAGAGCTGTAACCAGCTTCAGTGGTACGGAGAATACGACGAATAGCAAGGTTACCTTGATGGACTCGCGGAAGGTATCATCCTCCATCACAATATGCTTGTAGTTCTGTGCCCCAAGCCAATGCGGTGCATCCAGCAAGGAGTAATCCGTAAACGAGTAATACAAGGACATCAGGATTGGCCCTAGTGTTAACAGGAAAAACCCAATCAGCCACGGGGACAAAAAGAGGTATCCGGCCACAGGAGATTCCCATCGGCTCAGAAACGGGATTTTCTTTTTCTTCGGTTTTGCAAGCAAACGTTCTGTTTGCAGCACGGTGCTTTCCATTAATCATTCCACTCCCTGTTCAAAGCGCTACGAGATTCGCTTGTTATCTTATAGGTTAATTATAAAAGGCATCTCCGATTAGTTACATTGCGCATCGAATGAAGTTCTTTCACTATTTCACAGTAAAAAAACGTCTACACCGTCTGCTTGGACAGTGGCATTCATTTACGTTCCCAGGCTGGGTAGCTTTTGCTTTTGGGCATTAACTGGATTTTCTACATCTATTTCCAGACAAAATTAGCCATTGGGGTGTTTAACTGGATTTTCTACATCTAAATTCGCTCGAAATGTCCCGTTTGGCGAAATTGGCTTGAAATAACGGGAGGAAATCCAGTTAGTTTGCGAAATGCCGTGTTTTCGATTGAATTAGCTGCAGGAAATCCAGCTATTCGCTTAGCTCTGTGGCATACGCACAAAAAATCCCAAATCGCCGTCTTCGGCAATTTGGGATTTCATTACTACTAATCGTTACGGCGTATATACTTTTACATTGTCTACGTTCGTTGTACCCGTTTGTGAGTTATCTGCGTAGAATTCGATCTTGGACACATTGGAAACAGCGGCTCTCATAGTTGCCTGGGACAGTTTCAACGTGCCATTGACATAGAAATCAAATATATCGGTGTTCGTATCTAGAACAACTTTGAAATCGTACCAGGTGTTCGCCGTGAAGGCTTGAATGGTCGTCCAGGTTCCATTGACATTCGCTTTGATATTCCCTGTATCCATGGCGATTGACTCTGCAACGACCCCTGTGCTGTCATAGAGATACGGCAAGCACCACCATGACGTTGTTTCACTTCGTTTAACCCGTGCTTCGATGGTTACCGTACCGCTTGTGGCACCAAACGATTTGGACATCGTGGTTTTTCCCGAAGCCGTCGGTTTGCTGAGCTGCACACTCTTATCGGTTGCACTTGGTACGGCTTGCACGGTAATCGCATTCGGACTCGTGCCGTTGGCAATGGTCCAACCTGTTGGAGCACTGCCCGTCGTTACAGCATCGAATGTATCATTTACCAAGTAAGTAGGTCCCGTACTGCCTCCCGTAACCTGCGTTTCATCAGCTCCAATATCTGCAGCGCCTGTGTATAACGTATCTCCCCAGAAATCAACGCTGCCATTTGAGGAAATAGTCACTCCTTGGTTAATGAGTGGCGAGCTGGTTTGAAGCTTATAACCTCCTAATGTGCTCATCGCCGGTCCGCTCGCTTCTGTTCCCGTACCGCCAGTTCCTGGACTCACCAATTTGGGATCACCAGTTTTCGGATTCGCATCTCCAGCTGGAACGGAAAGTCCAGTCCCATAGTAACTATTCGTATTATAGGCAATACCTCCCCCTGTCGTTAGGACAGCTGAACTTTGTGTTGAATCCAGAATGTTATTTCTTATATTGTAACTAGCATTAATATAGGACCCATAGCCATAAATCAAATACGTACTATTCGTATTGTAGATCGTATTATTGTAAATTTGTGAGGTTGCAGCCGAATCAGAATGGAGATAAATTTGATACCTTGAATTTCCAGTTATCACATTATAGCGGATGATGGAGTCACCAAAGCTGAATTGACACAACAGAATCCCGTCTCCATTACCATGAACATAGTTGTATTGAACGACTTGCTTCGTCGTTCCTTTATCCGTGTCGATGCCGTTGAAGTCGGCGCCTCCTGCTTTTTTAACCACACCATAAGTTTCATTCTTCTGAATCACAACATCATCGGCATAATAAGTTTCAATCCCCGAAGTGCCCGCTGCTGCAACCACGTTACTCTCGATTAACGCGCCTTTGGTATCTGTCAAATAAATGCCATTACATCCGTATATTGTGTTCGCTTGGCTAATGAAATTATTCTTGATCGTGATATTCGTAAAAGGGTACCAATTCGTATCCGAAGCTGAGCTCCGAACACCCCAACCAACTGAAACGGATGGATTTCCGTTATTATCTTTTCCATCACCGGTATATTGCTTGAAAATGATGCCTCCAAAGGAAGTGTCCTTAATGGAGCTATTGGAAATGACCACATCGTTGAATTTGCTCTTTACGGTTGCTGCAGCTGGCGCTAGCACGTTCGTTGACATATCGAATACAATGCCGCCAGTTCTCTTCGATCGATCCCATCCCGTTTGGAAGTTGATGCCTGTTGCATTATCGGCTACATCGCCACCTATCCAATTGACTTCACCGCTCACATCGTGAACATTGAGGCCATCTAACCGGAAGTAATTGAGCGTACCAATATCTGCTCCTGTAATATGTATACCTCGAAGATCTCCAACGGAACCCGATGTTGTTTGGTTGCTAATATCTAGATTGTGAATTTCCCAATATTGCTGATTGAACAAATATACCGTAGCCTTAACCGCACCTTGCCCTTGAAATTTAGGCTTAGTACCTGTGCCATACTGATCAATGATAATTGGGTTCCCTGAGGTGCCCGAGCCTTTCGGATATAACTGGCCAACCCATGTATTTCCGGTCTCAAATAAAATGCGATCACCTGGCTGGAACGTTGTACTATTTACTTTCGTCAGCGTTTTCCAAGCTGTTGCAGTACTTGTGCCATTGTTTGAATCGTTGCCGTTACCTGCATCTACATAGTAAGTCGTATTCGCAGCGAATACGGTATCCGGTATAAGTACTGCTATCATCGAGAACAGCATCATAACAGTAACGAATAGCACCTCTATGAACTTCCTTTTTTTCAAAACAAATCGCATGATCATAGCCTCCTCCATATTGTAAGCGCTTAACTTTTTTGTGAAAATAAAACGACATACTTGCGTTCTCCACTATGGACTTTACTGACTTTCTAATCATCCCTCCTATTAAACAGTCGACATCTCATTAAGAAAATGCTGTCTTGTTGTTTATGCCGGCTCATTCAAATTTGAGTTCAGTATAGTTGACAATGGAGGGAGAACATAGGGGGGAATTGAACAATTTTCTTTCAGTTTAGTAAGAATTAGTTGAGATTTTCTGGTTATTTGAATGTGATTCATTTTGAGAATACTAGACAGCCAGTTCCCTTGGATATTTACAGTCGATTTTGGGTTTACATATCTATTAATTGGATAGCTGAGAACACAAGATCAATGATTTCCCCACGTGCTTGGTTTAAAAAGCCTAACGAAGTCTGCTGCAAATTCTCAATCAAGACGCAGGAAGTAAGGAGAATTTTATCCGAGAAAAAATACATGGAAAGCTCATAAGACGAAGACACATTCTTAACAACCTCAACAATATTCGTATTTTTGTATATCTTGGGGAGTTCGATCGCGTACATCAAGTACATGTGCTCACCCTTCATTTGACTGATCTGAAAGAACTCCTTATACAAATTAGCCGTCATAGCGTTCCAGCGATAACCAAATTTAAAAAATGGCTCCTCTTCCCAATTAGGCTCGAATTGTGATATTAATTCGAGAAATTGCTCGCGATAGTAATGGATTAAATTCATCGTTGTTAGTTCCCCGCAATTCCTATGTAATATTTGCAAACTCTGATTTACGCATATCTTATCGATAAAATGTTGTGAAACTTCTATTTCCGGTTTTAGCTAACCATGTTTTTTGCTAATAGTTCGCTAATGTTTCTTACAAATAATTCCTTATTGTGGGTGCACAGGTGGAAGGGATAGCGTCTTTGGCAGGTAGTGAGTCGATTCGACTAACTCGCACGGGATGCCCCTCGGGACACAACAAAGAGAGGTGAGCTCCGCTCACCCCACTCTTAGACATATTCATGTTTTGTGCTGCTCTTCTAACACAGTAGGTGCTGTCTACTTAGCATTTTTACGTATCGCATCATGAAGGAGTGCTGCATACTTTTGCGCACCAGCTTCAGTTAAGTGGACGCCGTCATTCACGAAGTATGCCTCCTTCCCTTTGCTTGCCGTATACCAGTCTACGATCGTAGCTGCTGGAAATTCTGCAGCAATAGTAGATAATGTGGCATTCACTGTATCTTGCCAGTCTCGAGGTACGCGCGTGTTCACCAGAATAATCTGCTGCATTTCCCCTAACGAAGCTAACAGGTCACGCAATTGGTTTGGATTAAACGCACCATTCGTACCAAGCTCAATAATCACACGTTTACCCAGCATTCCTTTGGACTTAAGTTCATTGATTGTCGATTGCGCTTGGGTCATCTGTCTGCCCACTTTGCCGTCCACGATGATGCCTGGGAGTAATTTTTCAAGGAATGGCGCTACATCCAAAATAACAGAATCACCAATAGCGGTAATACCTTTAAATTCTACATGCGAAGGTTCGGTTGGATGATCGACTGGTGTTTCAGTCGTTTGTGGCCCAGGTGATAGTGGTTTTGGTGATGTTTCTGCTGTCCCTGTTGTTCCCGTGGTTCCCGATGTCCCTGTAGTCCCCATTGTGCCTGTGCTTCCTGCGGTCGTTCCGGTCGTACCTGTAGTTCCTGTAGTTCCTGTGGTTCCCGTAGTGCCTGTGGTGCCTGCGGTTCCTTTGGTTTCTGCAGTGCCTGTCGTTCCTTTGGTTTCTGCGGTCCCCCCTGTCGCTGTAGTCCCCGTTTTTCCTGTTCCAGCCCCAGCCCCAGCTCCTGCTGCCGTCCCTTTTGTCCCCGCTCCTGCACTTGCTCCTCCTACTGCCGTTGCCGTTACCCCTGTTTTCCCTTTCTCTACTGTTTCTATAGTCGTAGTCCCAATTGCCGTAGTTCCTGTTCCTGCCCCTACAGTCGTTGTCCCTGTCACTGCCGTTCCCATTCCTACTGTTGTTCCTATTCCCTCCATCACATTCATATATTCCTCTATAATCCCACCTGCGCTATCTACCGACTTCTGCGCAGACAAGTTATTTGAACAGGAGATGACGAATAATTGAATTGGCAGAATGGTGATCACTAGCATATAACGGAGTCGTGATGGGGACCAAAATTCCATTTTCCAGATGTTAGATTGAAAAGCTCCCCGACGGAAAGGTTCCTCAATGTACGTATACGAAAATGATGCCAACAGAAAACTTAGCACAACTTGCATACCCATTTTGATCAGATGCGTCTCTCCTGTATCTATGGCCGAAGTAGTAAGAATAATGACTGGAAAATGCCAAATATACAGACTGTATGACCGCTTTCCGATCCAGCGCAATGGCTTACACCCCATAATTTTGCTCAGCAGGGTTGCTGGATGAACGATGGCCGCGATGACGATGGCTGACAATACGGCGAATAACACTAATCCACCGTAATACAGAGAAGCATTGTAAGCATTCGTTTTCCACATCATGAAAAGGATACCGATGAAGGCTGCACCGCCGATCCAATCGAGCATCAAGCCCGATTTGCCGGTTCCCGAGCGTTTCCTTGCCATGCGACTAGGACATATTATCGCCAGCGCTCCACCAATCAGCAACGCGAATGCGCGTGTATCCGTGCCATAATAAACTCTGCTTGGGTCTACACCCGGTTGATAGACGAACGCCATTACAAGTGCGGAAGCCAGTGCGCCTAACAATGTAAGTAAAAAGAGGTAGCCTCGCCGTTTCGCAAACCACAAAATAAGTGCTAAAACCAATGGCCAAAAGAAGTAAAACTGCTCTTCGATCGCCAACGACCAGAGATGACCAATCGGAGATGGCGGACCAAAACTCTCGAAATACGATACCTGATGAAAGATCAGCCACCAGTTATTGAAATAGAGTAATACCGATACGAAATCGTCCCCTAAAGCAATGAATCTAGCGCGATCCATAATGAGCAGCCATAAGCTTACAAACACCAGCATGAAGATCATAGCCGGCATGAGTCTTCTCATTCTTTTTATCCAAAAATCCTTCAAATCAATCCGCCGTGTTGTGTGCCATTGGATGAGCAACTGATCGGTAATCAGATAGCCTGATAATGTGAAGAAAACCCCGACCCCCAACAAACCTCCTGGCATCCATGAGCTATTCAAATGATAAACAATTACAACCAATACCGACAGCGCACGCAACCCGTCTAATCCCGGCATATAATGCTTATTCACCTTGTCACTGCTCAACTCTTGCTTACTTTCCGACTTGCTTACCATTAGATGAAACCTCCTGCTGTGTATAACGCTAATCTTTAGATAAGAATAAGACGGAACGTTTGCTAATAAAGTTTGAGCATTTCCAAGCTAAAACAAGAAAAAATTAAGAACCCTCTCGCGGACTTCTAACATTTACAGGACTTGCCTATTTCGAAGAGAAATTCATCCACAAATCACCAAAAACAAGAAAAACGCTCACCCCTCTTGCAACAATTGCAAGGAATGAACGTTTTTACATTTTGCTTGATTTAGATAGCTCTGCGAATCGCATCCAACACGCGATCACCTTGAAATGGTTTAACTATGAAATCCTTGGCGCCAGCCTGGATCGCTTGAACGACCATCCCCTGCTGCCCCATAGCCGAACACATAACGATTCTAGCATTCGCATCTTTTTTCCTAATTTCCTTGACGGCTTCTACGCCTTCCATCTCGGGCATTGTAATATCCATCGTCACGATATCTGGTTTCAGTTCTTGATATTTCTGTATGGCGACCAAGCCATTCTCCGCTTCGCCTACGACATCATGTCCGCCTTTGGTCAAAATATCCTTCAGCATCATTCGCATGAAAGCTGCATCATCTACGATTAAAATTTTAGCCATTCTCAGTCACTCCTCTTAGTCATACTCTTATTCTTGCTCTTTCAATAAAACAACCCGGATATCGCCAACCGTCTCAATAGATATAGGAAGCATGAGCTTGTTCGATGTATCGTTAACATGAAAATTATCTTCTAGCAATGACGGTGGCGTGATGTCGAGTGAAACACCTTGCTCCCCTAGAATCGTTGTAGTTCCACCCGCAATAATATTAGCAATTTCACTTACACAGCTATCCAGCATGTCACCTTCCATATACATACCAAAAATCGCTTCACTCATTCGGCTAAACACGACCCGCTGACCGTCTAAAATCATACAATACTCACTGTTCGTAAAATTGATGGAGACGCCAATTTCATCCTTGCTCAGCGGTTCATTGCTTGTGCTTACTTCTGCTTGATCCAACGACTTTGGAATCACATTCCCGATCGAAACTCTTACACTATCCAAAAGTAAATTCTGCAGACTCTGTGTCATACTTCTCTCCTCTATTCAGTTGTATGTAACCGGTTGTTGACTACCTTCTATACGTTTACTTTAGCTTATAATTGTTAGTTATTTACACTCCTAAATGTTAAGGATGTATGTGAAAAAGTAAAAAAACAGAGCTCGCTTATCGCGATTCTCCGTTTTTATTTGGAAGGCTTTTATTTTAAATGATCTAATAATTGCTTTAAAGCTTCAGCATCGGATTGGAACTGCTCGATTGTGCTATCCATCACAAACTCCATGAGAATGTAACGTTCTTCTTGGAGATCCACCTGTGCCAAGTACTGTGACCATTCATGAATTCCCTCCGAGAACGGACGGCGAGTGTCTCCTTGCCAATAATAAGCGTGAAGGTTCAACAACTTCTTTTTAGCTGCTAATGCTTGCAGCCCTTCACAACGTTCTTTCATGGAAAGCTCTGGTGTTGGCTGCCACAAGCTGTACAGGTTCGTATGGTCTGCCTCTTCTAACAGTCGCATCGACGATTCATTCGTGTCCGTTAACGTTCCCCTATGGCACTCCAATGCAACTTTAATCCCTTCCTCTGCAGCGATTTCTGCAATAAGCTTGGCTTCCGTAGCAACCCGTGCCCGATATTCATCGTTAGCTGTTGAAGATGACTGGGTTCCTGCCCAAATGCGAATAACTGGCGCATGCAACGCCTTCGCAGCAATCAGGCTATCTCGAAAAGTTCCTACTGGCTGTTCGTTCTCCAGCAACCGAAAATAAGAACCATAAGCCGCTACCTCCATGCCGGAGTCGATCGTTTTTTTATAAAGTTCACTCGCGCCTACTGCATCCCCAGGTTGAACATGGGCATTCTCTGACCATTCAATTGCTTTCAACCCACAATTGCTGCTTAGTTGAAGTATTTCATCAGCTGTCTTATTCCGAAATGTGACCGATACAATGCCAGGTAGAATCATTGCTGTTCCCTCTCAATTTGAAATAGTCTCATGTACCATAATTCCCTAATTGATTGGATTTGTAAAGAAAAAAGACTGCATTCACCCAAGTAATAAGAGTGATCGCAGTCTTCTCGAACCAATTACCAATAAGCAATTGTCTAGCGTTTGAAACCTTGCAGTTGTTGCTCAGCAATCTGTACTAATCTTTTTGTGATTGTACCACCGATTGAACCTGCGTCGCGTGTAAGGAGATTCCCATTATAACCATTTGGTTGCAGTGCAATCCCTAACTCTTGAGCAACTTCATACTTCAATTGATTTAAAGCGGCTTTGGCCTGTGGAACTAGCAATGTGTTGTTGTTAGCCATTCGTAAATCACTCCTTCTCGTGGTGTAAACTTAGGATGTGGAGTGTAAGGAAATCTTATACATTCAAATTTTTATTTTTCATGTTTTAATGGAATGACGATGGAAAACGTAACACTATCCTCCTGCGTCGAGAAATCAATACTACCTTTGTAACGCTCAATTATCTGTTTAATAATGTGAAGCCCTAAGCCCTTATTGTTCTTTCCTGATTTGGTTGAAAAACCAGATTCAAATATGCGGGAGTGGATATCTGGACTTACCGGGTTACAGGAATTGTGCACTTTAATAATAAGTTGGTTAGCTTGAACGACGCCTTCCAGAGTGACTTTTCTTTCTGTCATAGGAAGCTCATTCGCCGCGTCAAAGGCATTATCGATTAAATTACTTAAGATGCGAACTAAATCCGTCGTCTTGATCGTCGTAAGTCGCAAATTTTCCATATTTTTAAAATCAACCTGCATGTCAATGTTATGAACCTCTGATTGCGCTAGCTTCGCTTGGATAATTCCACTTAACGCAGGAATATTAATTTCAACAGCTTTAATTTTGTAATCCATCATTTTGGCTTCTTGGATTAAAGGATCAATATATTCTTGCAGGCTTTCATATTTCTTTAATTTTATCATCCACGATATGGTTGTTATATGGTTAATAATATCATGACGTTGTTCCTTAATGGACTGAACAATGGAATTAATGTTATCTAGATACACATCTTGAACCGTCTTTACAGCGCCTTCATTCTTCTTCCGAGTAGCCGAGTAAAGAATGATAATAACAGCACAAACCAGCAACGTGACAATGCTCATAAAGAAGAAAACTTCACGGAATTGTTGTTGCAATGTTTTCTCGATCTGTGTGTAATCGGTTGCAACCATGACCACCTTATTCAAGTCATCCCGCTTATACTTCAGATTCGAGGTTTCGATCGGTGTGAAGCTTTTCAAAACGTTCGTTCCATTAATCATCACATTGTAAAAGACTGTACTCTTTTTCTCCAACGCTTCTTTCAGTTTACTCTCTTCTGCCTGATCTCGATATGTGTAGGAACCATTCAGGATGAGCCGTTCCGAATACCACTTTTCTCTATTATTAGGGGTTGGACCTTTATCGAAGATCTTCTCAGGATTCAGGACCCCGATTTCCAATAAATTTCCTTTGTTACTATCTAGCAGTTCATGGATGCTGACATCCACACCTACCTTTTCGCGATAATGCTCCAAACTGCTTGAAACATTCAGATACGGATTAATAATATAATTGGTGGTGCCATCATAATACTCTCCCCATTTTCTGATGTTGGTTTCATCAGTCGAGGCCGTATCGATCGGTCCGCTCCAAAAGTTTTCCAAGGTTAATCCCGTACCTACATCAACGGCTTTACGATCCGCTAGCTGTAATTGGGCTGTGTATACGATTCCCCACGTTTTCGAATTTGCTCCAATTTCTTTGGGATCCGAAGATCTAACCCCAATAAACTCATTGCCTCGACGCTCAAATAGCGTTAAACCACCAATATTCAACTGCTGCGCTAATTCGACTAGCTGCTCGTTCGTCACATGGTTAAAGTCGGGATGTAATGACTTCTGAATAGCGATCGAAGCTGTCCTAAGTTCGTGACCTAGCATTTCATCAAAGGTTGCCTCTACTTCGCTCTGCTTATCGAGTTCGGTCGAAATCGTCGAGGTCACCAAATTTATTTTCTCTTTTTGCTGGATATTCAGAAGAACTTTCGAATGTTGAAAATACGTTAAATTCATACTTAAAATAGCGATTAGAAAAATTAATATCGTTTTTAATGGGAACTTTTCTAGAGATGAAAACATGCTTACGATCTCCCTCAACAGGCGTTTTGTCTCTTCATTATAAAGCAATTCTGTCGAATTTTGCAGTTTTTTTAAAAATTTTGTCCACTTGTGTCTATTAAAAAACCCAGAACAATTCTGAATATTTCAAGAGTTTCGTTGTATTGCCGTTCAAGAGCTGTTTTTTCAAACTTTTCTTGTGCGATGTCATCTTCAATTAACAGCAATAACCACATCGAGTACAAAGCACTAAAGATATGATAATCACGAATAAAGCCTTCCCTTGTTGGAAATTGCAGCTTCGTGCGAACAGCTATGTATCTTTCAATGATGCCTACCCGTGGTTCCTGTTGAATAACCAAACGGCTATATTGCGGGCTCGTAATGTCCATCAAGCTATAAAGATCCCAGAACACACTATTTACATGGATGTACTCCCAGTCGAAAATGAAAAATTGATTATCCACTTCCGCTAAGTTTAACGGATACAAATCACCATGGGAAATGACTGTTTCACTATCAAGATGCTCATAGGGAAGAAGTTGTGCAAGAAAGTAGGTCAAATGTTCATCTAAAAAACCATGCCGAAGCCATAATTGCTTTATTTGTTCATCCTTGGCTTGGATAAAACGTTGAATTTCTATTATTTTAGGTGAATGACCTTCATATGCCTGAGGTAAAAGTGATGTAGGCAAGAGATGCCAATACGGCATGAGCTCCGACGCTTTGATCAGCATGTCCGCGCGGAAGCTATGTTCCAGCTCACCCAGATCTTCAAAAACCATCCACTCTTTTTCCGCTTCAATCGCATGAGCGCTGTACAAAATTCGGGGAACACGTACCTCGGGAATTCGATAATTAATATGTTCTTGAACCCATAACTCTTTACCTTTATTCGGAAAATTCGTTAAGGGCTTAAAAATAAAACTAATCATGGCACCCTCTATTTCCACCCGAATCCGTTCTACCTTCTGACCATTACGTCCCACATAAATAACTTCTCGTTCATGGGGAATATCGTCACGAACCCTGCCGGACTCTAAGAAAATACGTTCGTTCCTTGCTACCATGATTGCTTCACCGTCCTGACATTATTCACGATTCTCAACTTACCTGCTTACTTAAGTTAGAAGTCATGATATAAATGATATTCGAATTATAATATGATATATTTTGCTTATAGATTCAATACATAGTTCACATGGAGGCCAATTTATTATGTTACATGTGCTCGTCGACGAAAATGATCAAACAGCGTGGTATCCCAATTACCTCAGTGGTTTAAAAAAAGGACTTGATGCCGCGGGAGTGCCTTATGCATTTTCTCCCAATCTTCCCGATGACCCCAATCATCCCGTTTTGATTACACGTTTCACCCTGTTTGATATGATTAAAGAAGCCGATCCTGTACCGAAACACATTTATATTCAAGAGCATGATGTCTGGAATCCTTTCACAAATGTTTTAGACTTGGCATCCTTATGGATTTTTCATCATCCGTCTTTAAAAGCCATTTTCTATACGAATCCCAGCATGGTACCTTGGGGGAAACGATGCCTAGCTCCAGGCTCTCAAGTTGAAGTCATTGCAGCTGGCTTTCCTTATGACCACGACTATGTGAATGCCACCTTAAACGGAATCCAATCTTCCGATGAACGAGAAAAGCTAGTTGTTTTCCCAGGTCGAATGAATGAATTCTATCAACCTTATCTGTCTGTTCGAATGGCATTTGAATTCATGGAATTAGGCTACAGAGTCGTTGTGGCTTCGCCTGTAACACCTCTTTCTCACTATCCAGTTGCCATGTGGAGAGAATTGGGCATCGAAGTCGGAAGACTGCCACATGCGGAGTATTATCAACTATTATCAAAAGCAACCGCTGCCGTGTCCGTCACGATCGGCGGTAGTCTGACCCTAGCCCTCTATGAGGCGCAACTGCTTGGTGCAATACCAATTGCTCCCATGGGTCGAGCTGATTTGCCGCCATTCACCGAAATGTATAGCCCTAGATATGATCTACTGCATCCTAGAGAAGCGATTAACATGGTTGAAAATAAAGTCTCTGTTACGATCGATACACGGTGGTTCAGTATTGATGCCTATGTTCAGACATTACTTGATACGATTACTAATCATCATACCTTGCATGTAGAGTAATAAAAAGGACCATCAGTTCCCTGAGAGGAAATGATGGTCTTTTTTATTAAAATGATGGAGAGTGTTTATGTTTTTTTGGTTTTACTTCGAAAAAAAAACGTCCACTCCATCGGAGTGAACGCTTTTTCTCAAACTCTATCTACTAAGGAAGAACATTCCCAGCGGCACGATAAATCTCATACCATTCTTGACGCGTCAGATGGACATCGCTAGCTTTCGCACAATCAATTAGGCGATTGATATTCATTGTCCCCGTAACCGGCTGCATATGTGCTGGATGGCGTAGAATCCAGGCAATCGCGATCGTCGTATTGGACACCTCATATTTCGCCGCAATTTCATCAATCTTCTTATTCAGCTCTGGGAACTTCTCGTTTCCGAGGAATACACCTTCGAAGAATCCATACTGGAACGGTGACCATGGCTGAATGGTAATATCGTTCAAGCGGCAGTAGTCCAAGATACCACCGTCACGGTCCACGGCAGAATCATTAAGCATATTCACATTGATCCCATTCGAAATCATCGTAGCGTTCGTGATACTTAACTGCAACTGATTCGCGACAAGTGGCTGTTTAACTGATTTTTTCAATAATTGAATTTGTCGTGGCGTCTGATTTGAAACACCAAAATGTCTTACTTTCCCCGTACTTTCAAGTCGGTCAAAAGCTTCAGCGACCTCATCGGGCTCTACTAACGTATCCGGACGATGCAAAAGCAGAATATCCAAGTAATCCGTTTTGAGTCTTTTCAAAATCGCATCCACGGATTCCAGAATATGCTCCTTGGAGAAGTCGAACATCCCTTTGCGAATTCCACATTTGGATTGCAGAATAATCTTCTCACGCACATCATCGTTCATATGAATGGCATCTGCGAAAATTTCCTCACAAGTACCGCCACCGTATATATCCGCATGGTCGAAGAAATTAGCTCCGATATCCATAGCTCCTTGTACGAAGCGTTCTGCTTCGAGCTTGTCCAATGAGTTAATTCGCATACAACCTACGGCAATAACTGGAACTTCTAACGTACTAGTTCCAAGCTTCATTGTTTTTAACATGTCATTTATCCTCCTTCAAAAATCCATCTTTTTTATGTATGCCTGATTCGCCTCTCCCATTGTCACATATTGCTCACTCAGATTCAAGAAATGACGAAGTATGTTTTAGACAACTGCCTATTGGGATGATGGGATAGGAACAATCACGGGCATCGCCGCCAATTGAAAAAGCTGCGAGCTCCAACGACATAGGAACTAGCAGCTTTTTCAGTATATAACCAGACTTATACCTTACGAAAAGATAACGGGCGCTCTGCGAGTCCTGCCAAGAAGCTTAGCATGAACTGCACAGCTAGACGCGAGGTCATATTCCGCACATCCACGGTCGGATCTATGCAGACGAAGTCTAGTCCCTGCACCTGCGGCAGCGTTCCAAGTCGATAGAGCGCATCCAGCGCATCCCACGGATGCATCCCGCCAGTACCGATCGCTGGGCACCCCGGGGCGTAGGCCTGATCGATGACGTCAACATCGAAGCTCACATACAGCGCATCCGTCTCATTTCCCGCTAGCTGAATGGCCTGGTCGAGCACCGCATCCATCCCCATCCGCCGAATATCACGTGACGTATAGACATGTACGCCTTTACTCTTTACGTAGTCATGGTACGGCTTCGAATTCATAAAGCCACGAATACCGATTTGTACGATATGGTGTCCCTCGACCACACCGGATTCGAGGATTCCACGGAACGGCGTACCATTGGTGACGCCACCGTCCTCAAAATTGCGGACATCATGGTGGGCATCAAAATGAAGGATTCCCACCTTCTGTCCAGCATACCGATTGGCGAAGGCTTTGATTGACGGGCAGCTTGTGGAATGATCACCACCAAAGATGATCGGAATCAAACCTGGCATGTCAGTATACAGCGCGCGCAAGCTTTCCTCGATGCGGCGATGACATTCCGCGATATCTGTCACATGCATTTGGATATCGCCTAGGTCACGAACAGCTAGCGCTTGCAAGTCAACACCATACTCCATCGAGTATGTAGTAAACGACTTGAACGCGGCACGAATCGCCGCAGGTGTCGTCGAAGCGCCTGAATGCGAAATAGACGACTTAGACAAGGGGATGCCAATGATTCCTGCAAGCAGCTGCTCTTGGCCATCCCATTGGCGAATCCAATGAGCAACCTTGGTTTCCATGTGATCTCTGAACACAGCTTGATCTGGCGGTTTGAGATATGGGATCTCATGGCTCATTGCCCAGCCTCCTCCTTATTCGTCGTTAGCTTACGGTCCCATACGCTGACCTTGCCGTTTTTGATGACACCAAACGTATGGTTAATTCCGAAATGATATGGCAGATAAGCGAGATTTGGTGCATCAAATATCGTTAAATCCGCTCGCTTCCCTACCTCAATCGATCCAATATCATCGCCGCGTCCCAGCGCGTTCGCTGCGTTGATAGTACAAGCGGTCAGAATCTCCTCAGGTGTCATTTTCAAGTTCAGAGAAGCCAGCATGATGATCAGTTGGATCGACTCGGTTGGACAGGAGCCCGGGTTATAGTCCGTAGACAGCGACACCGGCAGTTCATAGGTATCGATCATGTCGCGTGCACGCGCATGTCTCGCCAAACCTAGGTTGAACGATGTGCCGGGTAAGAGCACTGGAATCACACCATGCTCAGCCATGGCGGCCAACCCTTTATCCGTTGCTGCCAGCAAATGTTCAGCGGAAATCGCACCGACTTCGCCCGCCAGCTCTGCACCGCCAAGCGGTTCTATTTCATCTGCGTGCAGCTTCGGAATCAAACCACATTCCCTTCCTTTCATCAGAATACGGCGTGACTGCTCCACAGAAAAAACACCTTGCTCACAAAACACGTCACAGAATTCAGCAAGCCCTTGTTCAGCCACCATGGGAAGCATTTCATTAATGACGAGATCAACGTAGTCCTCAGTCCGACCTTTATACGCCAGAGGTACCGCATGCGCGCCCATAAACGTAGAAACGATATCAATCGTATGTGTATCGTTCAACTGTTTGGCCACGCGTAATTGCTTCAATTCATCTTCCACGGAAAGACCATAGCCGCTTTTCGCTTCAATTGTCGTGACGCCCTGCAACAGCATTTCGTTCAGGCTTCTACGTGCTCTCGTATATAACTCTTGTTCCGATGCGGTCCGCGTACTTTGCACAGTGCTAAGAATGCCGCCTCCTTGTGCCAAAATATCCAAATACGAAACACCAGACCGCTTCAATGCCAGCTCATGCTCACGGGAACCGCCGTGAACGAGATGAGTGTGCGGATCAATCAATCCTGGCGTAACCATACGTCCGCCAACGTCCACTATTTCTGTAACTTCGATGTCTGTCAGACGCTCCAGAACAAGTTCGACAGGACCGAATGTGACGATTCTTCCTTCACGTATGGCGACTGCTGCATCCGTGATAACACGAACTTCCTTCATCTGCTGCCCGCAGCGCGGTACATTTCCTGGAGGGGTGACCAATTGGCCGATCCCTGTCATGAGCAAATCAATCCGTTCCATCGCCTCACTCCTCCTTCACTGTCCCTGCTCACGCATAGGGATGCGAATCCCATGCCCTTCCGCAGTTTCAATCGCCTCATCATAACCTGCATCTACATGGCGGATCACACCCATACCGGGATCGCTGGTAAGCACACTGCGTAGGCGCTCATCTGCCTCATCCGTCCCATCCGCTACGATCACCATCCCTGCGTGCAGCGAGTAGCCCATACCTACGCCTCCGCCATGATGGACAGAAACCCATGATGCGCCTGCTGACGTGTTAATCAGCGCATTCAAGATCGCCCAATCGCCAACGGCGTCAGAACCGTCCTTCATCGCTTCCGTTTCACGGTTAGGCGAAGCCACGGAGCCGCAATCTAAATGATCGCGACCGATGACAATCGGAGCTTTTAATTCGCCATTTCTCACCATTTCGTTCAGTGCGAGACCGAATCTTTCACGCTCACCATAGCCGAGCCAGCAGATTCGCGCTGGGAGTCCTTGGAAGGCCACTCGCTCACTCGCCATCGTAATCCAGCGACGCAGGTGATCATTTTCCGGAAACAGCTTCATCACAAGTTCGTCTGTTTTGCGAATATCTTCCGGATCACCGGAGAGTGCTACCCAACGGAACGGTCCTTTGCCTTCACAAAAAAGTGGACGAATATAGGCTGGAACGAAGCCTGGAAAATCGAAAGCATTCGTTACTCCTTGGTCGAAGGCGACTTGACGAATATTGTTGCCATAATCAAAAACAACGGAGCCCATTTGTTGCAGATCGAGCATCGCTTGCACATGAGTGGCCATACTGCTTTTGGAAATGTTCACATATTGCTCGGGATCCTTCTCACGCAATGCAGCTGCTTCGTCCAACGTAAAACCAACTGGTATATAGCCGATCAACGGATCATGAGCCGACGTTTGGTCTGTAACAAAATGCGGCTTAACACCCCGCCGCACGAATTCGGGGAATATTTCCGCTGCGTTCCCCAGAAGACCAATGGCTAGCGCCTTATTGTCTTCCATTGCTCTAGTAGCTAGCAATAGCGCTTCATCGAACGTTTCCGCCAGCACATCACAATATCGAGTTTGGATTCGGCGCTCAATGCGAGTTCGGTCAACTTCGACCGCGATGACGACACCCTCATTCATCGTGACAGCTAACGGCTGAGCGCCTCCCATGCCGCCAAGGCCTGCGGTCAACGTCAAAGTGCCTTTGAGTGAACCGCCAGTATGTTGGCGAGCTGCTTCAGCAAAGGTTTCATATGTCCCTTGCAAAATGCCCTGCGTCCCGATGTAAATCCAGCTGCCCGCCGTCATTTGCCCGTACATCATCAGCCCCTTTTGCTCCAGCTCACGAAAGTGCTCCCAATTCGCCCACTTCGGCACAAGTACTGAGTTCGAAAGCAGCACTCGTGGTGCTCGTTCATGGGTTTTGAAAACCCCTACCGGCTTGCCGGATTGGATCAGCAGCGTTTCATTGCTTTCCAGGCGCTGCAATTCCCGAATGATGGCATCGTAGGAAGGCCAGTTGCGAGCCGCTTTGCCGATACCGCCGTAGACGACGAGATCTTCCGGTCGTTCTGCCACCTCCGGGTCAAGATTGTTCATCAGCATGCGCATAGCTGCTTCCTGAACCCACCCTTTGCAGGACAGTTCTGTTCCCCGAGGAGCGTGAATTACTCGTTTGTGAGGATTAGAATTCGTCATAAGTGATCTCCTTCTAAGTTACTCTTATTCGTCAAAAAAGCGTTCCAGCCACTGCCTCCACTGCTTGCAGCCACTCGCCTTCCAGCAAAGCCGTTGCCACGTTTTCGATATCACGGGAAGTCGATCGGTCTTCCACAACCGGAGGCACGAGCGCCCGCAGCTTGTCGTACAGAACCCTTGTCGCTGGAGCAAGCCCCTCAGCTCCCACAAATTCGGCGGCTTCAGCTGCACAAATCAACTCGATAGCCAGCACCTTGGACACGTTGCTGATGACCTGTGCGGCATGGCGTGCTGCTGTTGTTCCCATCGACACATGATCCTCTTGATTCGCCGAGGAGGGGATCGAGTCCACGCTGGACGGATGAGCGAGCACTTTATTTTCCGAAACAATTGATGCACTTACATATTGCGTGATCATCATACCAGAGCACACTCCTGGATTATGGCTCAAAAAAGCAGGCAGTCCCCCCGATAATGCTGGATTAACCAGTCGTTCGGTACGACGTTCAGAAATGTTAGCGAGCTCGCTCATGCCAATTTTCAGAAAATCCATAGCAAATGCGATCGGCTGCCCATGGAAATTACCGCCGGAGATGACGAGACCCTTCTCCACGAATAACAAGGGATTATCCGTCGCGGAGTTCATTTCAATTGCAAGCTTATCCTGCACATAAGCTAGCACTTGGCGAGTAGCCCCATGTACTTGCGGTAAGCAGCGCAGTGAATACGCATCCTGTACGCGAAGCTCACCTTGGCGTGTCGTCAACTTGCTGCCTCGCAGCAAGCTGCACAGATTTTTCGCTACGCCGATTTGTTCCGGATACGGTCGAACCTGCTGCACCTCATCTGCAAAAGCATCCGGAATGCCGCGCAAGCATTCGACCGTTAGGGATGCAATCACATCGGCGATTTTCGCTAATCGAAGTGATTGGATGAGTGCCAACGTACCGATAGACGTCATGATTTGGGTGCCGTTAATTAGCGCTAGCCCCTCTTTGGCCTGCAAGCTAATCGGTTTGAGCCCTGCCAACGCAAGCGCTTTCTCACCCGACATGCGTTCACCATGGTAAAACGCCTCCCCCTCGCCCATCAACACTAGTGCCAAATGAGACAGCGGAGCCAAGTCTCCGCTAGCACCAAGCGAGCCTTGCTCTGGCACGACTGGGTGTACACCACGATTGATGCAGTCGATTAATAACTGCAGCGTTGCTGAGCGGATGCCGGAATGGCCTTTAGCCAGTGCGTTGGCGCGCAGCATCATCAATGCACGAACCGTCGGTTCCGGGAGCGGGTTGCCGACAGCGCAGGCATGGCTGCGGATCAGGTTAACCTGCAGCTGCGCAGCGTCTTGTGGGGAAATCGTCACATCGCTGAATTTGCCGAAGCCCGTCGTGACCCCGTAGACTACTTTGCCAGCAGCGACCAGTTCATCCACCATTTTGCGGCACGCGATCACACGCCTGAGTGCCTGCTCATCTAATTCGACGGGCACATTGTCATAAACAACCGCCGCGACTAACTCCGGTATCAATTGCTCCCCGTTTAATAAAACAGGAGTCGCTTCTAGGCTGCTTTCCTGCTGTTTGGATACCATCGCCATGATCAACTCAGACTCCTTTCCTTTCTCGCTTTACCAAAAGAAAGGGACCGTACGGAAGTTGTTAGCTTCCATTCGGTCCCTTTTTAAAAAAGAGGATTGTATGCGATTGTCCGGTATCCAGCTCCAGCCGATCCATCATCGCGATCACTCACTTTATCGTTATTTTGTTTTTCCTAATCTTACCTATTCCCATTTTCACACCTGTTTCGTGAGCTGTCAAGATGGCTTAAAGCCTAGTTGTGGCACATGTCTAGTCCAACTTCACATCAACGTTTAAGGATCGGTTTCAGTTGTGCAATGATTTCCTCCATTTGCTTCGAGGTCTGCTCGTACATTTCTTTAGCCTTTTTATTATTCGTGGTCAGTCCATACAACATTAAATCGCCTTCGCATTGTTTTAAGGTTGCAAATAACGCCGCTTTCTCCTGTGGCACAGGGACGTTGATCTTGTCATCATACAAGTCAACAAACAATTGGCCGTAGGAATCCACTTGACCTAGAAATACATTTTCGACCGTGACACCTATTTTAACTAACTCCGTATTCAACCATCCCCGGCTAAAACCTAGAGTAGCCAAAGGTTCGTCCATTATTACACCATCCATAATTACTGCCTGTGGCTCCTTTTCTGGCGCAACCTGGACACCTAAATGTTTGGGCGTCAGCGGTTGATTCTCGCGCGTTAAGAGGACATTAATTTCTC
Organism: Paenibacillus sp. J22P165; assembly: GCF_059692015.1. Classification (NCBI taxonomy): domain Bacteria; kingdom Bacillati; phylum Bacillota; class Bacilli; order Caryophanales; family Paenibacillaceae; genus Paenibacillus; species Paenibacillus sp. J22P165. Next base: position 644,171 of record NZ_JCAUAP010000002.1, read on the forward strand.
CGCTTGGTTCCATAATGGCAAATTCCACATCGGCCACTTTAAATACCGATCTTTTGCGCAGTTGCTCCATAAGCTCATCAGAGGTTAGGCGTTCTTTCTTTAAATTATCTTCCATGACTTTACCATCTCTAATGAGGATTGTCCCTTTGCTATCAATGAAATCCCGCATTTTTTTACTTTTTAGCTGCAGAAATTCAATACCTAACGTACAAGTCACCCATACCCCAATAGCGACCAATCCTAGATACCATTTCGTATCCGTGTCCAACGATATATACGCCGCGAGATTACCAATGGAAATCCCGGTTATGTATTCGAAGAAGGAAAGCTGGGTCACTTGCCTTTTACCCAACAGCTTAGTCATCAGGAAAAGCACCACAATTGATAAAAATGTCCGTAAAACAATTTCAAGCCAATCTAACACGATGAATCCTCCTTTTTGCGATGCCAAATTCCAATTGTATTCAATTGTTTGTTGAATGGGTGAAATTTATGCAATAAAAGGAAAAAATGCCAACAGAAGTAGGGTAAAAAACCAGCTTCATGGGAAGCTGGTGGGTCATTCTCATCTTATTTTACATGTGAACAATAATGTATTCCTCTTCAACGGACACGTCATATTTTTCGACAGAAACATCATACGTCTTTGTGCGTGTTTTCGGATCCACGATCATCCGCCCTGTCTTGATGTCGAACTCCCAGAAATGCCAAGGGCACCTCACGATTTCTCCTTCACGCTCAAAACAAAATTCCTCACCTGGCCCCTTCGATGTAAGGAATGATGTCGTGATGCCTTCGCATAACGAAGCACTCTGATGTGGACACAGATTGCGAATCGCGAAATACTCCCCGCCCAGATTGTAAACCCCGACGCTTCGTCCACCTGCTTCGATGATCTTCTTCGATCCCGGCTTCAACTCAGCAATAGTCCCTACCACATAACGATTCATGCTGTGACTCCTCCTGTTTTACGCTGTGGCAAACCGTACAATTCTGCGGCATTTTGATAAAAAATACGCTCCCACGTCTCGTTCGCCAGCTTCGGAAAAGCGTGCATCGGTGAATCAAAGTCCCAATGTGGAAAATCACTCGCAAACATCAGATTCGTCTTGGCAAAAATGGCCTCCATCATCGGTTGGAACAGTTCCATTTTCGGCGGCAGCTCCAGCGGCTGTGAAGTGACCTTGAAATGCTTGCGATAATACTCGCTAGGCGGTTCTTTTACCCACGGTGTCTGATGACGCAGCGCTTTCCAATCCTGATCTAGCCTCCAGATGAGCGGGGCGATCCAAAGCATCCCGGCTTCCATCATAACTACTTTCAAGGTCGGGAATTTCTCGAAAACGCCTTCAAAAATAAAGCTTGCCATGTGGGCCATCATGATTTGAGCACGGGCTGCTCTGTATTCAATATAGCTAGTTACGTGTCCGGCACCAGTCGGCGGATTATTAATCCCTAGCCCCTCCATACTGACATGGATTGTAAAAGGCAGATTATGACGTACACACGCTTCATAAATCGGGTGATAAAATCGTTGGCCATATGGCTTCTGAGCACCGTTCGAGACGATAGCCTGAACCATGCCAGGGTGGCTGCCCAGCCGATCGATTTCTTTTGCAGCAAGGATGGGGTCCTGTTTGGGAATGAGAATCGACCCTTTCAGCCTGCTATCCCGGGATAGGTATCTCTCTGCATAGTAGTCGTTATGCGCAGAACATACAGCCGCTGCAAAATCAGTATCAGGTGTGCCATGTACATCGTATTCTGCGCCTGTAAGTATGCCGTATTCCAGATTGTATCGATCTAAATGATGCTTCTGCAAATGCTTCAAATGGCTGTCTTCTGTCCCATCATCCACATATTGCACATCTTGCATCGAGCCCCTAGTCCCTCCGTTTAGATACATGCCTCCTTGCGATGGCATACGCCATCCGAATGTGGACACCTGCTCGCGATATATTCGTGGCAGGTAAGACAACATGTGCTCTCGCGGAGCCGATGCGTGGATGTCTGTGTCTATAATCGATTGTTTTATTCTTGATCTTGCGGCAGTTGGATTTGCTTCAACAGTTTGTACCAGTTCTCCTAGTTCGATCGTGCTCATTTAGGTTCACCACTCCTTGTATGATTCAGATGAATTGCGTAATCGGATCATGCATGAATCCGACATTTAACTCCTGCAATGAGATCTCTTACTTTCATCTTACAGGCAGTGGTTTGCCAAGGATATGCACGTATTTTATATATTTGCTGTACTTTTTTTAGCGTGTTGCCTCTGACGAAACCATTGAATCATGGTACACTCGAGATAACCTATTTATGAGCAAAATGAGGTGAACGTGTTGTACAATCCTTCGTTTGAATTGAACATATATACTTACGCCGGGCCGCAGCCTGGCTTTATTAAAAGTCAAGAAATACATAAATATTACGTCATACTTGGCGTAGAGTCGGGTTCGTTCGATTATGCGGTCGGTGAGATCTCCGGCAGAGCTTCTTTCGGGGATTTGGTGTGCATCCCGCCTGGCACTCTTTTTAAGCGAAAATCGTTGGGAGAAATTACGTTTCACCTCCTCTCCTTCACCTCCGTTATGGAAAGTAATCCATATTTCCCTACACTTCCCGTAGGTAAAGTGAGTATTGGCGATGTTAACCGGCTAGCCTCAACCTATGCTTATCTTCGCAAAACTTGGCAATCATCGGGGACGAGCTCCCATATGACGACAATAGCGAATCACATGTTGATGGATATTCTACATTTGTGTGATTTGGAGAGACAATACGCGCAAAGCCGTAAAAAAAGTACCGACCCTCTCATGCAACAGGCCGCTGGTCACATACATAGGCATCTCTTCGGTGAGATTCACATGCAGGATATTGCTGCAAAACTTGGGATCAAGCCTTCTGAACTAACCCGCCGTTTCCGTTTGGAGTACGGGACTGTGCCCGTGGAATACGCCACGAAGCTGCGGCTGGAGGAAGTCAAGCGTAGGCTGCTTGAAACCAACGAGACGTTGGAAGCGATCGCTGCGCGTTGCGGGTATGAGAACGGCTCGTACCTTAGCCGTGTGTTCCGTGCTAAGGTCGGCGTAACGACATCTGAGTTTAGGAACAACAATCAAATTTGATTGTTGTCGTAGCTGGTAGTGCGCCGGATATCCCATCATGAGGTCGGTTAATAGCGGGCGAACGCATGGTGGCTTCCGATACGTGTTTAGATGGATAAACTACAGCTAATTTGTCCGAATTTGACCTGTTTGCATAATTAGATGGAAAAACCACAGCTAATTTATATGGAATTTGATAAAACGAGCAAATCGAAGTGATTTAACTACAAGAAATACAGCTAACCTTTCGAATCCTAGAAATACGCTTCAAATAGATGGAGAAAATCCAGTTAGATTGCGGGAAGCAAAGGGAGTAGAGGGGTAGAGGAGTAGGAGTAGGAGTAGGAGTAGGAGTAGGAGATGCAGATGAAGTAGATGAAGCATAGAAAGCAGGTTCATTATGCAAAGGTCATTGACGAAAAAAGAGCTGTTTCAAAAAGTCAAGATCGACTTTTGAGACAGCCTCTTCTATTTAGCCTATCAGTTCATAGACGGCCAGAACGCGACATCGTCCCATAGGACTTCGATGGCGCCACTATGATCTCGAACAAAGTTCACGGTTGATTTGCCCGTGTACAACTTAAACGGATTAAAATGTGTCAACCCAGCTGGTGTAAGGTTATCTGGATCGTAGGTCCAATTCGTCACATCAAAAATAACTTGCTTGGAGCCCCCAGCAGGCGTAATGGCCATATAAAATCTGCCTGTGGTCGCATTCCCTTGCTTGTAATAGATTTCCCCAGTCAACCATTGCCCCGTAGGTACGATAAAATTCCGATTATCCTGTAACCACACCGTATCAAAATCCGCTTCATCTTCGGAATCTGTTATTGGGGTACGCTGCCCTTTGACCTGAAAATAGAACTTCTGACTGGATGCGCCGCCCGCTGCTTTGGTCAGATTAAGGCTAACCCGATAGGGATAGACCGTGCCGGTGGTCCAACTAGGCTGATTCCAAAACTCTGCGAGCGTAAACCAACTCACTGGATCAGGAATTTGCTTGATAAGCTCCACATCAGGGTCGAGATAAAACCGGAATGAATAGTAAATCTCAGTCAATGTACTGGTATTGCTATACAGATTGGCTTGAACTCGGCCCTTCGTAATGTCATCGCCAACACTTCCCAGCCAATACTTCATGACCTTATTCCCGGAATTCGTTGGATCGGTTACGATGCTCGCATTGCGGTCTAAGCAGTCCGTTCCTTGATACTGAATGCTGAATGAGCCGAACTTCGAATATCCATCGAGATGAGTTACCCAATCATTCGGGGAAGTAACTGAAGTATCTGTACCCGTTATATCCGTTATACAAGATGCACTTGTTGCTCCGGTAGAACCGGATTCAAAGCCTGAATGAAAAATAAGTGAGCCACTGGGCGCGTATGTGGTTCCTGTAGGTGCCGATGGCGCTTTCACAAAACGCACAGCATCCGCTATAACAAAGCCATCCGTACTGTCATTCCGAATTCGAACATAGCCGCTCGTTCCTGAAACGAAAGCATAACGACCGACGAAATTCCATACGTCACCACCGTTCGAACGTTGGTTCATAGTAAGTGTCGTACTGCCGCCATTATACGAAATATCAACCGGCACGTTGGAAGCACGATTGGCGGAGGAATTCCATCGCATGTAGACATCATAGTTACCCGATTCGGTCAACGTTGGGGTAAACGTGATGGACTTCGATCCTTTGCTCGTGTTTCCATCATGCGCATAGTTGGTTCCGTAGAAACCTGCAGCTGATGTCGAGGTGCTCCATGTCCCAACGGTTGTGATACCTGTCGTAGCACTGTTGTCCACGATAACTTCAGCAGCTTCTACACGTGCTGGGTTCATAACTAAGCTGAAGAGAATCGCGCCTATGCAGGCAAGCAGACTAAGCGTTCCTACTTTGTTATTCAACATAACGCCTCCCTATTAACTTCTAAATACGAGAGATACCTGTGACGGGTCCGTAAGCTAAACCAACTCGTTTCACTTCGAAATGGACAGGGCTCAATCACCTCCCTTATTGTATGAAGTTAATAACTCACCTCCCTTCTGGCTGCATCGCCTAGGCTAGTTGCCATAACTGTTTTATTCGACCGGTTGCCCTGCGACAAGGGTCTTATTGGCAATTAGAATCCTGTCTCCTACAGTCACCATCACCGAGATTTGGGCTTCACCAACGCCAGTAATCGTGATATTACCTGACTGATCGACTTGCGCGACCGTTGGCTGGCTCGAGGCGAACACGGTTTCAGTGGGTGTAATCTCCACAATCTCCCCGCTCGCGCTCATCCCTTGGAAGATCAATTGCAGCTCCTCCCCCACCTCATATTGGGTACTATGCGAAAAATACGTATCCCATTTGGATTGATCATCTTGCGCTTGAGCCTCACTTTCATAAAAACGCACATCCGAAAGTCCATTCCAACCGGTTCGTGTCTCACCGTAGCCATAGCATTTCAAACGAACGAATCTCGCCTGTACATCGTTTAACGGGTAAATTTCCGGATACAGCGTCGTACCACTCGTTTTCAAACCCGTTTGAAGCACTTGCCAGCTTTCGCCATCATCTGAAATTTCTACATCGAAGTTGTACGATCGTTCATTTCCGAGATAACCGGCAACCCCCATCCCATGGACGTTGACAAAGTTGCCGAAATCATAGCTAATCCACTTGACTTCGCCTGCGCTAGTTGTAGACCACCTCGTGTTCAAATCATTGTCTATCGTTTTTTCAGGTGTATTTGTATTCGCGTATCCATCATTCGATAGCACGCTCTCTACAGGAATCCATGTTTTCACAAGTTCCTCCTGCACTTCGCCTTCAATAGACAGCTTAAGCATTGCAAGATTCGCAGGTTGATTAGACGAAAATGGATCATTTACAAAATGGAACGTATACGTCCCAACACCTTCAATTTGCATAATGGTTGGCATACTCGCATTTTGTGCCTGTTGGATGGTCGTACTCGCCCCGTTGTAGCTCTGTATGCCTATTACGGGGATACTACCATCCGGATGAAGATTAAGCTGATAGCTCCTCACTTCAGGTTTGAAGAAATCTGCAAGCTTCCCATCCACGGTGACATGCTGTGACAGTAACTGAACTAATTGTTGTTGGAGCGCTTGTTCATTTGCTCCCATGAAGGAGATGGGCTCTTTACCAAAAATAAGAAGACCTGAGGCATCCTGATAGACTTGAATACCCATCGCATGTGCAAGTTCCTCCGCCGGGAAAGTAATCACACCATTTATCGACTGCGCATCCAGGTTCATCATCATTCTTTCGATATTAACCGTATAAGTCGTCTGTAAGCCAACTTGCGAAGTGACAATAATCGAAAGTACATTATCGCCAACCGAGAGCGCTTTAGTATAGGCCGTGCCCGAAGGATGCGCCATTCCGTTAATCAGGAGGGTATCCGTCGGTGAGGAAACGGATGGTGTGATGTCAATGCTCGTCAAGCTGTTCCCCGTTACAACCTCATAATCCGTTCTAAGCGGGCTAAATGGCAATTGACCTGGTGTCATCAGTAAATTCCCCAAAACTGGCGCCACGCCAGCCTTTTTCACATTCAAATAGTAGGTTAGTTGGGTACCATCCTCAGCAGTAATCGTAATGGAAATGGGGGTTACACTAGCGGATAACACCGCTGTGAACGTTTCCCCGGACAATAGAGGATCACCGTTTATTTTCAAACTTTGATAAACTTGTGAAGTTACGGTAGGTGTTATTTCCATGTTGCTTACTTCATTCCCCACCTCAACATCATAAGTTGTCGTCTCCGGCCTGAAATTCAACTCCCCAGGATTGATGAACAGACTGCTCAAGGTGGCATCATTATTCATTCTGCGAATGAGCGCCTGATACGTCCTTTGTGTATCATCTTCAGCAGTAACTGTAATCGCTACAGGTGTCGTATTCCCTGTGAGGACAGCTCGATAAGCAACCCCTGACCCTTGGCTAATCCCATTAACCGTCAAACTCTTATATACGGAGGATGACACGGTTGGTGTTAGATCGACGTGGATCGTCTGTGGAGGAACTGTAATATGATAGGTAGCTGTCACGACATCATAAGCCACTGTACCTGGAAGTGCAGTCAATCCGCTTAATGAAGCATCATTACTCTTGGGTACTTCGAATTGTGGTACGAAGCGGATGGCATCAGCCATCACATAACCGTCCGTTCCGGCCGCATTTATTTTAACAAAATTCGTATTTCCTGCTGCGAAATGATAGGTTCCGAGCAAATTCCAAACGCCGCCCGTCCCGTTAGCCCGCTGACTGACTGTCACGATATCACTTATACCATTATGAAAAATCTCAAAAGGCACATTGCTTGCTCGATTCAATGACCTGCTCCAATTTGCATACACCGCATAGGATCCGGCTCTGGGTAACACAGGGGTGTATTGAATCGTTTGTCCTTTGTTCTCTGTGCCTTGTACCGACTCATAATTGCTGCCATATTTCTCACTTGCAGAAGTGCCCACTGTCCATGTGCCCGTTCGCGTTATGCCTGCGTCCGAATTATCCACAACGATATCCGATGCACCTACACCCAGATCCGCCGCTCCCACCGGGGAAGCAATCCCCAACAGAAGTGTTCCGAGCCAGACCAGAAGCAGCAACCGGCTTATCAACTTTTTCCCCATATAAATCCTCCTTGTATATAACTGATTCATTTCACCTTAATACATCGCCTATATCCTTTAGTTTGGGCAAGAATGAGATCGCATAGGGATCAGAATTCAATAAGTGGGTTACAAAGGTTACTTTGCCTGTTTCTGCGTTATAGGCACTTCCCAACACGGGAAGCAGCAGTTTCTCTTGATTGACGCGCCATACCACAAGGTTTTGGTTCAGTTCTTCCGTTGCAGCTTCATATGGAATGGTCAGTGTAACACTGTTGAGCAGGCTAACCCACGGAATCGGCACTTGATTCTTCAAGAGGGTGAACTTCACCGCGGGATGACTTCCTATGACCTTGCTGGCTATGCTTCCGAACGTAGATGGATTTACTTTTTCAATTGCAAATGTAATCTTCGTATCTGGTTGTTGGTTAGGCAGCATATTCCCCAGCAATTGTGCGGAGCCAATGTCCGTCTCAACAAGCACTTTCAGGTTCCTTTTCGAAGAGGACACTGCCTCTACCGGCAGTCCTACTTGATAGGAGGTTGCCTGTTGCGTAGAACCGACTTGAATCGTTATCGTTTTTATCCCCTTGCTATCTGGCACTGCATGCTGCAATGCGCTCTGAAATAAATCGAAGCTGACCGATACTTGAACAATACCACCCGCTGCAGTTGGTGGAGCAGGCATGAGGATCCTAGAGCCTTCCACCGTCGGTGAAGGCAGCGCATCATCAACAGGTAAGACGGCAACTCTGCCACCATAGTTGATAATTGCATGGCTGGATGCCTCATCCTCGTGGTAGCTTCCGCCCATTCCTTGTGTAACGAATTGCACAGGTACCCAGGTGTGCCCATCTGCCTGTTTCGTTGTCACGCTGGGATCATTCGGCTGAATAAGTGTTCTGCCCCCATTGGTGTATACCAGCGGACTTCCTTTAAAAAAACCAATATCATCAGCTAGCTTTTGTCCTAAAAGGGTAGAACTCTGATCTGCAAGCGTCCAATCTGCCATGTTCGTGATGGCAGGAAATTCAGTTGGCGTTGCTTCTCCTTCTTTCAACGGCACAAATTCCACCGCCAAACGAATGGCGTTCTCATGCTGCATCCGGATCGCGAGCTTCGATCCATAGTTAGAGCTTTGTACCGATGGATTCGGCGATTGTGGCAGCGGCTTGGCATCCATGATTGAGAAGCCCGCATCTGCTGGTCCTTCTACAATGTGTGCCCACACGCGTTTGTTGTTTAACGTCAGCATCGCAGACTTACGGTCTTCACTCGTTTGAACCTTGGCTGATGTGTGCATGAACCACCAAACATCCACGTCCGCATTCGCTGTTATTTCATCTTGAAGCAACAACTTCGAGCGATTATCAAATAATCGCATTCCTCTACGGACCGTTGTGGCATCGGCCGCATAAGCTTCCGTCATGTCCAACGTACCGAATGCTTCTGTGGCACTAGACTGCGCATCCATCACGCGACCTGTCGCATAAATATCTTGATCGAAGCCGCCATCCGGATTAATGACAAGCGTGTTCTGTCCTTCCGCTCTCGTCGTGTAGTATTGAAAACGACCACCAGTCGTGTCGGAATAGCCCGGCCAAGCATAGTTACCTGGTCCCCTCATGGTAGCCCAGCGTTCACCAAGCGCATCAATAACGAAAGTACCATTGGATAGCGCGGAATGGTTTTCTTTGTTATACCCGCCTTTGAGCCCTGCAAAAATACCGTTGTCATCCTGCCAAGAGCTTCTCATCAGCACAGCATTGGGGCCCTCTTGAAATTGATAGCTTTTATCTAATGGAAAACTGCCTGTTGCCGTGCTATTTACCGAGTCGTACCATAAGAGAGCGAATACTTGATCTCGCGTTGCCGCAACAACCGGATTATACGTTTCTTGCTGCAGGCGCAAGTAATACCAGGCATATTGAGGCTTGTTGAACTTATTCGCAAACCATAACATTAACGGGCTATTCGGCTTTCCTACAGAGCTGTCCCCGTAGTTGAATGCTCCCTCGGAGCCAGACATATAGATCGGGAAGTCCGGCGTATTGGCAACACCTGGAGCATCGTAGAGACGATATTTCGCTGGTAGTGCAAAGTCTTCATTAAAGGACGTCTCAAAGGTCGCCATCGCATTCGTCAAAAAGTTGGTCCCATACACCCAATACATAGCGCCTTCTGGATAGGCACCATCGTTGGCATATTCCGTAATGCCCCTTTGAATGGAATTTGACCCTTTTTCCAACAAAAATTCAGACAAGTTCGGATACTCATCCGAAATGGCAATGGCAGCGCTCATAATGGATGCATTACAGACTAAATTCCAGTTGTGGGAAGCGATTACAAAGTTAGTCCCACTAATGATGCCGTTATACGCATCCACTGCGTACGTCAATCCTTTATCCAACATCGTGTCCCGAATAAATTGCCGCTGTTCCTGCGTCCAATCATAATAGTTCCAGTCATACGCAATCGCATAGGCTTGAAGCATTTCCGCTACGGACAAGAAACTCGATGGCTTCCAGGTCGGATAAGAGGCAGTATTTTGAATTTCCAGCCATAATCGATTCAGATATTTCATGTCACGCTCCATCTGAAAGGCCATCGACAGAATATACGTCCGATTTTCCATTTCGCGTGCATGTTCCAGAATGGCATTATTCGTAGGTTCGATTCCATAGGGACGAACGGGCTCTGTTAGTAAGACATCCGCACGTTTTTTCACATCGTTGTACCACTGCATAGGCCTGTAATCCGTTGCAATCTTGGCCTTGATGGCATCGAAATCATTTACGAAAAGGCGGGGATGCTGCTGTTTCACATTCGGAATCATCGGTGTCACCGGCAGTACAGAAAGCTTCGTATCTCTAACACCCGGCGTCACAACCGTCATTTCTTTTCCCCTGACTGTTACATTATCGATATAATAGTCCTGCGCATCCGCATTGGTCGGAAAGAAATCAATAGATTTGATATTTTTCACTTTCGCTCCATTATAGAAGCCTAAATGATCGACGAGTAGATTCCCATCATGCCACACAGAGAAGGTATCCGTGTCTGTGTCCAGTTCCACCCGCATGGCAATCCATTGCTTCGTCGGCAAATCGACTCGAATGCGTTTGCTTGCATCCACGGCTGGAATATCCATTTTGAATTTGCCGTCTACCGTTGCTGGCGCCGTCGAAATGGAGGTGACGATCGACTCGCCATTATCCAGATTTCCTTTAATTTCGGGAAGCTTCATTTGCTTTGCTGTGTTTGCTTCAACCCTTAAATCGTAAGTTAAGACCACCTTTCCCTCTAATGGATCGAATGTCCTTGATGCTTTCGTATTCGCCTTTCTGCTTGTCGATTTCAAGCTGTGATTCGTAGGATCAGATCCTGTATCCACCCCATTATCAGGCCTTGTCACTACCGTCATGGGCACGCCATTCGTAAATGTCCAATCTGTCAATTGGCTGGCATCTGTCACGTTGTCAAAGTTTTCTTGATAAAGTATCGGAATTTCCTCATCTGTTGCTGCAGAGGCAGCAAGCGGTAAACCGCTTGCTCCCAGAAGTATTGTTGAAGTAAGTATCCCAATAGCGCGCCATTTCCTAGCTAGCATTTTGATCATCTTCACCCTTCCTTCCCTCATCCTAAAATAATGATTCTTTTAGCCTGCGCTAACCGCATTTTCCCCGAGTCTCCAATGCTTCAATTCTTTTTCAATCACGAACCGAATATTATCGACGATCGAAAACTCGTAGGTCCCATACGGCCGATGTGTAATTCTTTCCACGTAGTCTCCATTGGCAACCACTTCTCGCAGGGCCCTGCCAATCTCATTTTGCATGGAAGCATGCTGTTCACCAATGCGAATGAGCGCGATAACAGCATGGGAGAAAAACTGGAAATACGTATCGTTGTATTTCTTCTGCCTCGCAGCTTCCGTTCCGTCTCCTGCATTGTAGAGGGGCCGCTTGATTTCCTCTGGATCCTGTAAAAGGCGAATGAGCTCGGAAGCTATTTCCTTATCCTGCATTCTCCCCAGCAAATAGATGGCCATGTATCCGCGCATTTGATTGTTTTTGCGGCAATCCTGCAGAACGAGCGAGTCCCGCTCCATGACCATGGCACGTAGATCTGGCAATGCTGCCTCATCCTCCAATAGTGCTAGGGCGAAGGCACAATGCTTGCGAAGGGAGTCAGTTCCTTCCTGACCTTCCTCCATCCAAATGTGCAAATGATGCTTCATCACATCACCAAGTCTTTTGCAAGACCAGATCGCCACGCCTGGTTGCTCGCTCATTAAGCCTAGGCGGATCTGATCCAGTTCGGTTAGCCAAACTATCGGCAGTGCCGGTTTCCTCCCACCCGGATATGCAAATTCATACCCTTTATCGTTGTGGGGATCATAGCAACCCGTTTCAGTTAGATGCTCGATAAGCACTACATACGGTACATCTTTCAGTGCCAAATCGTCCTTTATCGCAATAAATGCTGCTGTGGCTGCGGCTTCGCCTGACTTTTGCATATCTCTGTTCATTCTCACACACGTGGATAAATCATGATCGACAGATAAGCAGCGACCTGCAGCGAGCAACCCCTCGAATCCCTTAGGGATCATAGCTCCGAGGGGGACCGGAACCGTAATATTGGCTGCTCCTAGATTACTGGCAACAAACCAATCTTGCAGATGCTGACTCTCGAAAGCATGGTCCCGACCATGCTTATCAATATCCGCATTGGCATAAAACACAGGCTGTTCTGTCGTCCTATCCGCGAAGAAATCCCCGAGTGCAATTGTCTCTTCACCTTTTATCAAACGGCCTTCCCTTACACCCAATAAAGGAGCGATATGCAGCAGTCGATTCTCGTTCGAATACGTTTCTTCCAAATGCTGCGCATGCGCAAGAACCAAAGCCGTGGAAAATGCATTTCCATCCGTTTGGTTCGTACAGCCGGAATCAAAATTTCTCCAGCTTACTTTATTACCTGCAGCGAATACCTTCACACTTGTAAAAGGCTGTGTTCGGCCATCCAGCTCTCGGCCGTATTGAAAGTCACCCCCAGCCAAGTGAACCGCTTCGGCATCTCCTGTACAATCGATCAACACCTTGCAGTTGACCGACTGCATCCCTCTAGCTCCTATGAAGCTCACACCTCTTACTTGCTTGCCCTCCAGATAAACACCTGTTATGGCTGATTCGTAAGCAAGTTCCGCGCCATAGCGGATCGCTTCCTGCTCCAGAACGTACTTCTTAGCCTCTACGTTGTAAGCACTTGACTTCGTGTAGATCGTATCCACATAGTCTGCTACCTTCTCATCCAACTGTTCGTATAATCCACCGGTAGACCCGAAATAGTAACCGTTAACGGAACCGGCCGTTCCCATGCCGCCCATACAGTTCATACGCTCGATGCCAAGGACTTTCAGTCCTTTGCGGGCGGCGGTGATTAATGCAATCGCGCCTGATGTGCCAAGCCCCGCTACAATTACATCATAGCTTTGGACAAATTCAGGTACCTCGATGTTTGTAACTGCTATGGCACCATTCACATTTTGTGATAACTGCATGCTAGTTCTCCCTTCCAAACGCAAGTCCTGCCTCGAATGCCTCTAAAGGATTACGAAAAGCACCGGATGGATGACTCCACCAGTTCGGCTCAATGGCAGTCGGCTCTTGATTAATATGAAGCTCGAAACAGCCAGCTATAGCAGAAATCGTCCACTTCTCCCATACATCCGGCCTATTCGCCCAAATGTGATGCAGCTTGTGTCTAGCCGCAATCCAATCATCCTCAACATCAACGGGCACTTTCACAATCAATTCACCCTGAAGCTTGCCAGTAACAAAGCGAACATCTTCCATGGTGAACAACGGCACTTCCAAGCCCTCTTCACGACAACTCAGCATCGCATTCAAGCTTTTAGACACGACACTACCTGACAATGTGCTTTCTGATCGGGTGTCCATAATGCGATCCGTTTTGAACCGGCTGAAGCCAGAGGCATTGTACACCGTGACTTCGAATCCGTCAGCTAGGCTGCGGATTTCCGTAACATCGGTATGCAGCATGATCGAAATGGCATCCTCAGCAATCTTGTTGTAGAGGACAGGTGCGATTGCGGGAATGTGCACACTCCCCTCCTCTGACAAGATGCCTCGATCGAGTAATTCTTTTTTCAGCTTCTCACCTTCTTCGGTTACAGGTGTATGTTGCCATCCCTCCCCTAGATGATAGCTATTAATGAATTCATGTCCGACATGCGCTGTTCTTTCAATTACAAGTGCAGCTTTGTTGGTATACGCTGCTCCCAGCCCTGCAAATGTCGCTCCTAAAATAATCATCGGATAATACCGATGCTCCATATGAACCACGCTGCATCACCTCTTTTCGTTGTCTGGACAATCCAATATCGAAGAGTTAATATTTTTTGCCTTCCCGATAAGCGCTTGGTGTAACCCCTTCGTACTTCTTAAATACACGGATGAACGTGCTGATACTGTAAAAGCCTACAAGATCACTGATATCTTTAATCAAAATGTCATCCTGCAGCAGAAGCGTTTTGGATTGATCCACTCTATACTTATTGATATACTCGGTTAAATTATCGCCAACTTGCTCTTTGAAGTAACGGGACATATACGAAGGATGTACATTAAAATTGGCAGAAATAGTTCCAATATTGAGATCTTGATCGCGGTAGTTTTCGGAAACAAAGCTGAGTACATTTTCCTTCAAACGGATTTTCTTGTTACTCTTCTTTCGTTCATCCACATATCCGCAAATTTTTTGTAAGAACTGCGTCATGCGCTCTCGCATCGAGGCGACGGTACTCCCGTTCATGAGCTCACGGATCGCAACCAAATTTTCTTGATAAATCTCAGGTTGATCTAGATTAGATTCCATCGCTGCCTTCATCATCGTACTGCTAATGTCAAACATGAGACAACGAATCATATCGACTGAGATATTTTTTTCAGCCAGATTATGGTCAATGATGTCATCTAACATCGCCTTCGCACCAGGGAAATCTCCTGCATTCACATAGTTAATTAACTGATGTTCCTTCTCCATTGTGTAGTCGTACGACGGCTTCTGCACTTTGATCTGATCATGCCAAATGATCGTCTGACCGCCAAGCAGCATCCGGTACTCCATCGCTTCCAAAGCCTCTAGATAAGCTACGGGAAGCTGCATGGAAGATTTATGAATGGAGCTGATCGATACGGTGAACAAAATGTGAAAGCGATTACTAATAAACCTTTGCGACTCTTCCGCTAAGCTTTTGAGATCAGCAATTGCGGTTTCAGTCGATGTGCCCGGCTCAAAGTTAATGATACAAGCAAGCATTTCGTCTATTTCTGTCATCCATCCTTGATGCTTCTGTCCTGCAAGCTCCTCCACAATATTCGTCATAATGAGGTGAACGAATTCACGCTTCTTCTCCACATCCTGCTCATCATGCCGAAAGAAGCCGCTATAATCATCGAGATAAAATAAGACAACGGCAAAATCCTCAGAACGCAGCTTGATGCCATATTCCGGAAGGACGTCTGCAATCGGAAAATCGTTCTCGATTCTGCCTTTGAGAAGCCGCACAAGGAGATTGGATCGCAGGGTCTTATTCTGCTTCTCAATCGTACGATTCATATCTTGATAGCGGCCAAATGTGTTATCAATCGCTTCTTCCAGATAGTCATACTCATTGGACTTGGCATGACTTAACGTCTGATTGCCACTGCGTTCAGCGACGCTGCGCACAAGCTTTTGGAGAGGCGAATAATTTCTTCTAGCGAGCAGCACGGCAATAATTAAGCCAACAATTAAGGCAACAGCTAACATGAGCAGTGACATATTCCACACATACTCAGACTTTTCACTATACAATTTGGCAGGAAGGACATAGACATACTTCCAGTTACTCTGCTGGGATTCGATATATGAGAGAACGACCTGTTCGCCATCCCACACAGCGGACGTATTTCCGATACTTTCTCCACCTTTTTTGGAAAAATCAAAAGTCCGCTCCCGCGCTTTGTCGCCTTCAGTCGAAGCCAATAGCTTATTCTGAGCATCAAAAATGTACACATTTCCTTGATTATACGTTTGGATATTGCGAATGGATGACAAGAGACGTTCTTCATTTAATTCAATAACAAGTGCGGCTGGATAGGAGCCGCCTTGTTGAATAGGAAGTCCTTGGGTATAAATAATGCCATTTTGCACAACGCCGCCTAGCTCGAGAAAGTTATAGAAAGAGCCCCTTTGGGTTTGTGCCAGGTAATTCCGCCACTGCTCCATGGAGATTCCGGTGGCGCTAATATTTTGCTTATAAAATAACTCGCTTTGATAATAGGAACTATCGCTAAGGACAAAATCTCCGTCGGGGAAGTAGATATAAAAGTTATTGACGTACCTTTTGGAAATGTTATAGGCTTTGAACTCCGCTAGCAGCTGCACGATCGATAGTCGTTCTGTGGTACCAATATCTTTCTGAGCGCGTGCCAAGGTGCTGACCCTCGGATTAAGAGAGATAACCTCCGTCAAGCGATACGTGTAATCAATGTAATTGTCAATCTCTTGCTGAAGCTGTGACAATAAAGCTGAATTCGCTTTAAAAATCTCATCCTCAATAACCCGTCGCGTTTGCATGTGAGTTGCCGCCATCAAAATAATTGGAATCATCAGCACTATCGCATAGGAACCCAGCCATTTGCTTCGTATGCCACGCCATTTCCAACTATACCTTAACTTCATGTCACTACACCTCGGATGCCAGTTTTCTTATTCCTTCACCGACCCTATCATAACACCTTTCACAAAGTATTTCTGCAGAAAGGGATAGACAAATAGAATAGGCAAAGTCGCAATAATGATCGTGGCATACTTGATACTTTCTCCTACCGCTTCTACATCTTCGATAGCAGCATTTCCCGACATGTACGACGTATTGTTCTGAATTAATATTTCACGCAGAATCAATTGAAGAGGAAATAACTCTCGATCACGGAGATAGAGCATCGCACCAAACCAGGAATTCCAGTGTGCAACGCCATAAAATAACAGCATAACAGCCATAACCGGCATGGAAAGCGGGATGACAATTCGGAACAGTATCGTGAAATCTTGGGCGCCATCCATCCTAGCTGACTCAATCAGGCTTTCAGGTATCGTACTAAACGAAGTACGAAGAATGATTAAATTCCAAGTGGAAATAAGCCCAGGAATAATCAACGCCAGCAGATTGTTGCCTAAATGCAGCCAATTGTTAACCAACAGATACGTCGGGATCATACCACCTGAGAAAAACATGGTGAAGACGATCATCAGCATAATGTGCTTCGTCCATACAATGCCCTTACGTGATAACACGTATGCGCCTAGACTAGTCATAATCAAATTCATAGTAGTTCCTACAATAACTATGAATAGCGTGTTCATATAACCGCTTATGATATTCGGATTTTTGAATACCAGTTGATAGGCTTCTACCGTAAATCCAACAGGAGCCACAAGCAGTCCAGTTTGCGCGATCAGTCTCTTAGAATCACTCAACGAAGAGAACACGACAAATAGGAAGGGATACAACGTAACCGCGATCATCAGTACCATAAACAGGACATTCAGTATTTGGAAGATCGTTTCTCCCGTACTTCTACGAATCGAATTAAGTACCATTTGATTTCCTCCTGCATCGCTTTACCATAAGCTGTTCTCACTAACTTTCCTGCTGATTCGGTTGGCCGTTATCAGCAAGATGAAATTGATGGCAGCTTGGAATAATCCGATTGCGGTCGCATAGCTAAATTCGAAAGAGCCCTGCAAGCCTTTACGGTACACGAATGTACTGATCATATCTGCGGTAACATACGTATTGGGATTATAGAGAAGGATAATCTTCTCGAAGCCGACGTCCAGCATATGGCCAACTTTTAGAATAAACAAAATAATAATGATTGGCATCATGCCTGGGATCGTCACATTCAGGATTTGTTTCCAGCGATTGGCGCCATCAATCCTCGACGCTTCATACAGTTCAGGATTAATGCCGGTGATGGCAGCTAAGTAAACAATCGATCCCCAACCGACTCCCTGCCAAATATCAGAGATAATATAAATACTGCGGAAATATTCCGGATGAGCGAGTAAGACCTGCCGTTCCATGCCGAACCAAACCAAGATGTCCGTAATAAAACCATCTCTAGCTAGAAACTGCGTAATCATTCCACACACAACAATCAGGGAGATAAAATGCGGAAGATAGGTGATCGTTTGAACGAGCTTTTTGAACCGCTTGCTGACAATTTCATTAATAAGCAAAGCGAAAATAATCGGTGCTGGGAACGAAATTAAAAGCATGTATACATTGAGCAGCAGCGTATTCTTCAGCAGTCGCCAGAAGTAATAGCTTTGGAAGAAGCTTATGAAATGATCGAATCCCACCCACGGACTGTGCAGGAATCCATCCGCAATCCGATAATTTTTAAATGCAATGATTGCTCCATACATGGGAACATAATGGAAAATAATATAAAAAAGGACGACTGGAAAAATCATGACATACAAGTATTTGTGCTTTCGGTAGTCGTTAACTAGCCATGACATGCCTCTTCCTCCTTTCACTTGCGAATTCGATAGGGCGCCTTCGCTTGGCAAGAAGCGCCCCTACGCATCCGAGATATTGTGCCTATTTACGGCTGTTGTAACGTGTTAGCGCAGTTTGCTTAAGTGTAAGCGCTTTATCAATTTTCATGTTTTTCAACTGTTGCACGTATTTATCGTAATTCGTAAGAGGCTCAGAGCCCATGATAAATTTCAGAACCATTTCATCTCTGTACGTTTCCACCTCTGCCATAATCGCCGATAGCTCTTGAACCTCATCGTTCGTATGCGATACGCGTGGGAAACGAGTTTTATTAATATTTTTCACATACTTATTGAAAATATCTACTGCTTGCTTCTGTTGATCGAACTTATAATATTGCTCTGTATAACGATCATCACCGACAAAGCCTGGTGCTGGTGTAGACACACGCAGGTATTTCGCCATAGCTTCGCCGACAGACAGCTTCTCTGGATTGTTTACAATCAAATCCGTATATCTCGGGAAGTTGTTATCCGATTTAAACGTGACGCCTTCTACACCGAAGGATTTCAAAATATTACCTTCCTCGGAATATAAATAATCTAACCATTTGGCTGTTTGCGCTGCGTTCTTATTCGAAGGTGTAATCGCCGCGCTTCCATCACCACGATACTCGTAAGCAGCTACGAAAACATTAGGCTCTTGCCCCTTTTGCAGAACAGGATGTTGAAGTGGGACTAAGTCAAAGGTTTTATCGTTCGCTGGAATGGCATTCAGATACTTGCCCATGCCACTGCCGATATAAGCGATGAATGCGCCTGACCCTGCATTTGTAATTTTACTGTCTTTCGCTTTTGCATCTTGTGTAGCGAAATCCACATCTAGTAAGCCTTCTTTATACCAAGCATTCATCTGAGTTAAATATTGCTTATAGGACTGCTCGACAGGACCATATTTAACCTTGCCATTGTCGAGATAGAAGCTGTTGCTGATGCCGTAGGCACCGATAAACCGATCCGATTTTAACTCGTCACGCGTTACAGTAAGTGGTGTTTTGGCACCTTTCTTTTCTTTGAAAGCTCGAAGGACCGTCGTCCATTCATCCATGGTTTCTGGTGTTTGCAGGTTAAGTTCCTTCAGCCAATCCTTCCGCATAACGAATCCGCTGCTCACATCCGAATGACCCACTCCAATCGCCGGGAAGGAATAGATGGCACCTGAATCCGTGCTTATATCTTTCTTCAAATCAGGATGATCTGCCAAATACTTCTTCAGATTCGGTGCATTCTTATCAATCAGATCGTTCAGAGGAATAATGACCTTGTCCGCGATAGCCTTCTCTGGACCACCTGGATACGTGGTGAAATTGTATTCAATCACATCAGGCAGATTACCGGAAGCAATCAATAAGTTAAACTGCTCTTTCTCACTGCCAATCGCTGGATGCTGAAAGTCAACTTTCACACTTGTTTTCTTCTCTAATTCCTTATAGAACATATTCTCACTATAATTCTTCATGATACGTGCTGAATCCGTTGGTAAGCCAACCCAATACGACAGCTTAATAGGAGCTGTTGATGTTGCTGGTGCCGATGAACCTCCAGGCGCCGTAGATCCCGCAGGTGCTGCCGAGTTGTCCACCGAAGATGGAGAAGAACCACAACCTGTTACGAGACTAGCTGAGATTGCAAAGACCGAAGCAACTTTAACGGCAGTTAAACTTTTCATAAGTTTCAATGATCTGACCTCCTTATAATGTATCCCATGTGCCCCCCACTGTATTGGCCTGTGTTCCGTGGATTGACCTTAGTATACCGAGGGCTTATCTCTCGTGACAATCTGTAAATCATGAGATGGCTTCGCATTTGATGACGATGTCATGAGATGCAAAGTCAAAGCATGAGATGCACATGATGAAAAGCACATTGCTGTGGTTATTGCAAAACCACTTTCGGAACATACGTTCTAATGTCGCATCAACATTCACGTAAGTGCCATCGGCATTGTCCGTTAACTCCACATATCCCAATGTTCCTGTTGTAAACGGATGTGTTTCCAGCAATACCACGTGCCAGCTGGTACGGTTTGCTCATTCACTCTATGACGCACTTTGCATCACCACCACACTTCGATTTCATCTCTACTTCTACCTCTCCCCCTACTTCTGCAACCAAACCATTCTCCCCCACCCCAAACAAATTAGATGGATTTTATGTAGTTAATTTTACTGATTCCCCCCATATGGAAGCATTAGATGGATTTCCTACAGGTAATTTCAGCTCAAATCCACCAAACTGCCAATCGTGCTCGGATTAGCTGTACTATTTCCATCTAATCTCTAAAACCAACGAAAATCTGCACAATTAGCTGTACATTATCCATTTATTCAAAAACTAGCTACTCAATTGCCCAATACGCCCGGAGCCTTGGCACCACGTGTGCATCACCTCCACACTCGCCCCTTCCCCCATCACCCTTCCTACATGCAACCTACCCCCAAACCAAAAAAGGAGTTGCCGAAGCAACTCCCCTCCTTACGCGAACTTATCTGCGATTAATACGCATATCGCACTAATTCCGTATGCCCACCAGGCAGCACGTAGTACAAATTCTCATACTCATCTGCAGCTAGGAAATAAGCGCCACTAGAGCTGATTATGGTGACAGCCTTCGTGGAACGATTAATCTTGAACAGGTAGGTTCCACGGATGGTGCCGTAAACATAGTTCGGATCTTTCGAAACGGTAAGCAAAGTGGCATCTACCCAAGTACCCTCGCCATTGTAATCCACATCAGCAAACTTTTCTTGGAAATAATCAAACGTATTTGTCGTAGGATTAAAGATAAACAAGTACCCTTCGGCCATGCCCCATATTTTACCGTCCACCGTATGCATTCCTGTAATGCCAGTCAATCCGGAAACAGGGAGTGTATATTCCCCGCTTTTTGTTGCGGTCGCCACATCATAGACGAAGAGCTTCGCTTGAGTTTGCGTTGGCGCCAAACCATTGCCCCCTTTAATGGACGTCCCTCCGTAGACTTTGCCATTATAATAGGCAAGTGCGGTGACACTTTGGTCGGTGACAATGTCTTTTTTCAGCGTGCGCGTATTGGTAGTCGGATCATAAATCGTCAAACCACCCTTCAAACTGCCATACTCAGCTACGTTGCCCATGAATATTTTACCGCCGCCACTTATCATCTCAACTGGCCGATCCATACCGTCACTCTTCTGATCAAATAAGAGGGTCGGATTCGTACTCGACCAGCTAAGGGCTGGGTTGAACTTCCAAAGCTTCGCGCTTCCGTACGAGGCGAAATACGTATAACCATTTAACGCTAAGAAGCTATAAGTTTGAAAAGGGGCTGCATAGTTTTCATCGGGGTACCCCTCGTTTGCATCTCCACGCATCGGTGTATATCTGCCAATACCACCATCCAAGTACCCACCCGAATAAATTTTACCGTCGGAGCCGCCGCCAATTTGATTAATGATCGTCGTAAGCTCCGGCATTCCGCTCACATAAGCGATACTTGTATTTCCGGTTTGCAGATTGTATTTGAACAGACTCATACGACCATCCTTTGACCCATACACCACAAGCGAATCTCCAGGGAAATTCGTCTGGTCAGCCAACTGTACCCAGCCATATTTATTAGCTCCTAGATCTGCTGTAACTCCAAGATTAGTAGATGTTTTTGCAACAAGGTCATAGGAGTACAATTGAGCACCAGATACATAGTACACCTTGCCATTTAGAGCTGGAGAAGGCAGTGCAGGCAGCGTTGCATCTAGGGTTGCGTTCCCACTTGCATCAATACTCATCGCAAGCACAGTCCCGCTCGGACGCAGTCCAGCAAACAACTTGCCGCCAGTGAAATTCAATTCGTAGACGAACGTTTCACTCGCGTAAGCAGCTGGCAATATATTCGTTTTCGCACCCGTTGTGTTGTCGAAACGTACTAAATTGCCGTTCGTTCCGGTGCCAATATACGTGACGTTCGAGGCCGCATCATATGCTAGACTACGCACATATTCTTCAGAAGGCCAGATGGGCTTCGTATTAATCATGGAGAAACCGGCGCTCGGCTCGTATTTAAAAAATCCTGCGTCCCCGAAGCCGCCGCCATATATTTTGCCACTTGTTCCGGCCGTTACTGCGTAGATATTCTCGCCGCCTGTATACGATAAGCCAAGGTCAGTTACCGAGGTAGATCCCGGTGTATAACGATAGACGTGTCCGTTCGAATACGCACCAAAATATATTTTGCCATCGGTCGCAGTAGTCGCCCCCCAAGCTCCCAAGGCACCTGGAAGCGGATAATTAGCAACGACCGCATTCGTATCCGCATCAATAATCGACATCATCGCGTCACTTCCAGCTGAGCCTGATCCAACGGTATAAATCTTGTCTTGGCTCGTGCTAATGCCAAAAGTCGTACCAAGTGTTGACGTATGAACGACTTGATTACCCAACGAAGTAAATTCTTTTGTGATTAAGACATCATCCCAATACGCCGTCGATACGGAACCAATGCCCGCATAGAGCAGTACAGAAACCTTTGCTGTATTAGCCGGAGCCGTGTATTTCACCTGTGTTGTCGTCCACTGATTTGTAGGCGCAGCTACGTTTACGATGCCGTTTCCAATAACGGTACCGCTGCTATTCCAAAATCGCAGATACATGTCAACGTTTCCGCTGACGAGAAATACTTTGGCATAGGCCAAGTAAGTCGTTCCCGCTGTCGCATCAAACTTCACACTCTCAAGCCCAAGATTAGCCGTCGTGCTGCTATCCACAATCTTGGCACTTTGCGTACCCGTATACGCTTGCTCCGTACTTGCTGTTATACCTGTAGTCCCATAGGCTTGTGTCCAGCTTGATGTCCCGCTTTCAAAGCTGTAGTTCGTAATCAACATATCGGCTGCAGAAGCTGAGAACACCGTGCTAATTAATGATACGATAAAGAGCAAAACAACGGCTGCGCTTACCTTTCGTTTCATCCTTCATTACCTCCTTTTGGTAATTGAAATGCATAACCATGTAAGACCTGATACATGACAGGCTCATCTTGGTGATGTGGACAACGAACAGTGGCATCCCCCCTTTCAAGCGGACAATCCTTCTTATTTTGTTGGCTCTGTTAAAGTTAGTTGTTGATAATTGAATAATTTTTACAATAGTGATATCATTACATCGTAAAGTTTTAAACAAGGAGTGATTACGTGGAAATTTTTGGTATTTGCGGGCTCGCTTTCGGACTTATTGCTTTTACGAATACATTGACCAGTATTAAAAAAGTAAAAGAACTTGAAAAGAGAATTGCTGATTTAGAGGGAAAATCGTGAACCAATGTCTCACTCAAACGGGTGCATTGATTGAATAAGACTATATTACAAAATAGAACTCCCAGACAATTGGTGGTTCTATTTTTTTCACTTACTATCAACATTAAAATTTAACAGAGCCTATTTTTTAAAATAAAAAGCTGCCACTTTCCGAATCGCTCGAATCATATCCTCGATATCCTCATCCGTGTAAAATTCGCTGATTGGCAGTCGAATGGCCGTTTGTAGAACTGTTTCCGCACGAGGACACAAGCCTCTACCATACTCTCGATCCGTAAGATCGAATGGAAAAGAGCTCCCCAAGTACGCTTGTTTGGCTGTGAAAAGCGGCTGCATATAGACAACATCCGGAATATAGCCGGCCGAGTTTGGAATCCCTTCTGCCTGCAAAGCAGCACTGAATTCATCGCGAGTACAAGCGAAAGCTTCCAAATCCATTCGAAACATGTAGAACCAATATGTAGACTCATTCCCTTCGGCGACTGTTGGCGTATACAAGCCTTGCACATCCGCTATGCCCTCTGTAATGCGATCCCCTGCTTCTGTTCGGCGGCCACAAATCCAAGGCAATTTCTTCACCTGCGCAATTCCGACAGCACCTTGAAGCTCAGTCATTCGGTAGTTCGGCGCTACATAGTGGAGATCACGCGTCACCCCGTTGCCAATTCGTTGGTAGTTCTTATCCGCAAAAGCATGTGCCCGGAAATAATCGCGCTCATCCCCTGTATTAATGGTTACCATCCCCCCATCACCCGTGGAGATATGTTTATAATCATTGGTGCTGAAGCAGCCATACTCCCCAAGTGTCCCTGTTAATTGACCTTGGTAACGTGACAGATAGCTTTGTGCGCAATCTTCAATCAGGACTAAGTTATGACGCTTCGCCACCTCCATTAACGCGGTCATTTCACATGGATTCCCGGCAAGGTGAACGGCTATAATGGCTTTGGTACGCGGAGTAATACTAGCCTCCACAGACGTTGGATCCAAATTGTACGTGCGAAGATCTACATCCGCAAATACAGGAATCGCATTTTGATACAAAATGCCAATCAATGTTCCTTGATCTGTAATCGGACTCGTTATGACCTCATCGCCGACCGAAATCCCTGCTGCTCCAAGGGCAACATGAATAGCTGCTGTTCCTGAAGAAGTTGCCACAAGATGCTCAACGCCATATAAATGACCAAAATCAGCAAGAAACTGCTTTACTTTCGTTCCATGATGATAAAATAACGTGTTCTGTTCCAAGGCACTTAACAGCTCTTGCGCTTCTTCACTTCCGAATCTTCGGCCAGTTCCAAATGGCGTCAGCTTCGTTGGGGTGCCGCCTTCAATCGCGAGTTTTTCCACTATATCCCTCCAGTGAGCTTCAATTACTTCCAATTATTCTCTTGCATATTGAAGAAAAAGCTGGCAATCTTCCCTTGAGATTCGGCATACCTCAACTTCGTATCCTCCCAAATCCCAAGCCTGCTCATCCGGTATGTACCCGATATAGCCATTGGCGTAGCCAATGATGAGTTGATTGTGCATTTTGGCTACACGGGCATAGCTCGAAAAGATTTCACCAGGAACTAACCACAATCGCATACCGCCTAGTTCAATCCACTGCTGAAACCCAACCAGCCATCCCCCTGTCCGTTGGTCTTGCAGCCAGAGACTTTCATCCCTCAAGAACGTATATCGGGACAACGAAGCGATTGGACGGCTCGTTTGCAAACTCCCAACCAGCCCATTCCCCATACGCTCCGCTTCGACCGAATCTGAGCCTTGTCGCGTAAATCTTGTAGAGATATCCCCAGCAGCTCCGTTTGCATACAAGAAGACACTGCCATGATGTTGGTTTTCCAAAGCCGCCATTGTTACTCCGGGAAAATCGCCAGAGACAACCGATTCTTCCCAGCCAATAACCGTGGGATGGCAGCTAAAATGAAGAAGCCCACCCAGCGTTTCATTTGAATAACGGTCATACACATGTAACCAGTAAACCTCTGGATCCGCTTCTGCAAAGGCATCACGACGATTGGAGGCAATGTCGCTACAGGTAGATACCGTCCATTGCATCACTGCTTCACACCTACTAGCCAACGCCTGCTCTATGCCTAGCGCAATAAGTGAGGCTAGTTCTTGCCTATACGCCGTTGGGACGTGAGTCAATTGCTCCGTCCATAATCCCTTGTGCAATACATCGGGAATACCATCGATCGCCGAATGCGTATGCGTTGCAATTAAACTAATTTGCTGTGGGTGCATACCGAAACGCTCAACCGCAATGCCACAAACATCTTCACGAAGCGCATGATCAACACCAAGCAAATCCAATGAAATGAAAGCAAAGAGTGTACCCTCTGATTCCCCTGTCATACAACGTGCATATAGCGGGGTATGAAGGTTGTATGCCTGGTGTTGCCGATGTTCATAGCCCCCTAGCGTAACCGGGAGCGATGGTGTTATCTCTATTTTGGCAAACCCTATTTTCATTTATGATCTCCTAACGCCTGCATTGCCAGCTTAACAGCTCCATAAACGGGAGTCTGTTTCGGAGGTATCAGGCGTTCCGCCCACGATTCAAGGTAATTTCTAAGTGGCCGCAGTATGCTGCCTCCCATTTGAAAAACGCCACCCGCATAAGACAAAGGTGGAGGAACGGACCAGTGAGATTGTGCAAGAAGATGTAAATAATGGACCGCCAATTGTTTAGCCGCATGATCAAGAATGCGCAGTGAAACCGGATCGTTCTGCTGTGCACATCGCCCGACTTCTTGGGCAAGAGCAGCAATCTGCTTCCTTGACATCTCGCCATATACTTTTTCTATCAAACTCTCTTCGCTCTGAAAAGATAATCGTTGCTGGAGCAGCTCCTTTAACAGGGTCGACTCTCCTCTGCCATCCAAATCCATGGCGACCGCTTGCAGAGCGTCTCGCCCAATCGCATATCCGCTTCCTTCATCACCGAAAATTGGACCAAAGCCCCCACAACGTCTGAGTATTCCTGCTTCATCCAATGCATAGGCCACAGACCCGGTACCCGCTACGACAATGACCCCCGGCGAACCATTCAATGCACCTATTAACGCAATACGTCCATCCGCAACTCCTTGAACCTGAGCTTGAGGAAAGAAACCAGCTATTAGGTTCACCGCCCAATCCGGCTCCTCTTCTCTAAGCATGGAAGCTGATCCTAGACATATAGACGTGAGACAACCCTGGCTGCTTGCCAGCCAATGTGTCATCTCCTTCAATATTCCTTGCAAATTAGTTCCAGAAATCAAGCTGTCATCCGTCAACGCATTCATACCACCGCCGATAAATCGTTGGGTTTCACCCGTCTTTACTTCTACGAGCAGCGCTTCTGTCTTGGAACCTCCACCATCAATCCCTGCCACAAAGGTTTTCAACTCGCGTCACTCCCTCCAGAAGGAGGGTTGTTGCTCAACTGTGCGTTGTGTGCATCACCTTTGGCCACATTCGCACTAACATAGACTGGCGGGACAAAGCCTTGAGCCAAACAATTCTTAACCGTTTGAACGATGATCGCATTTAAGATAAAAGCTCCGATAATTGTGGACGTTGGCCCAATGTACTGCTGCATCTCTTCGACATAGACGGATGCATCGCCAACGACACCGCAGTTATCAATGACAATATTGGCAATTTCATAGCAGCGTAATTGACTAGAGTGTCTAGGTAATTCCTGCATAGATTGCTTTAAATTGGTAATTGCAATCACAGTGGCCCCTCGCTCTTTGGCACCGAGCGCCATTTCAACTGGAACTGCGTTGATCCCTGAGTTGGAGGCTAGAATAAGTACGTCCCCCTGAGATACCTTATAAGTATCCAATAAAACAGCCGCATAGCCTTCCAGTCTTTCTAGCTTTGTGCTTTTGACTCCACCTTCGTGCAGCATAAGACCGCTCTCTAGAATGGGAATAATATCTTTAAGTCCACCCGCGCGATAAAAAGCTTCCTCTGCAATCATATGAGAATGCCCCGTGCCAAAAACATAGATATGACGCCCGGCTACCAACGTATTTGCCAACACCTCAGAAGCACGTTTCATGGCATCGATCTGGGACTGCATAACGGAGGATAGCATGCTTTGTACATTGGACATAAATGTTTCCATCGGTTTACAATCCTCCTCTTTAAACACTCACCATACCGACGCCTACTTTTTGGTAACAGTCATACCCATACCTTTTAACAATGGAAGCGTTAGATACTTGCGTGTTCATAGGTATAAACGGCACACAAATGACCATCTCAGGCATTGCGCCTTTTACGATAAGCTCCCCTTCATCACCAAATCCCTGAATGACCGCAAGGCGTCTCTTCCGCTCCCAGGCATTAATTTCTGCACTTGTCATCGTAACAAATCCGCGCTTCAACGCTTCGCTAACTACCTTACGGAAAGAATCCCGAACGAGTGGCTGCGCTTCAATGTGCAGTTGATGAACGAGGAAGTGGGCTACCCCTCGCACACGAGCAACTTCATCTAAAAACGGCATGATTATCGAGCTGTCAGCCCAGCCTTTCAAATCCATATCCTGTGTAAGAAAGCCCAGCTCCAGCACATTGTAGAACCGATTCTGATCCTGACTCCACGCGATTGGAAAATACGGATGACAGGTGCCAAATGCAAAGCCAACATTGCCAGGTTTGCTCGGACCACGCGTTTGGTCCAGTTCGATCCCGTGCTTTTCACACCACTCGAACAACTCGCCCCAACCTTCGAAGCGCGTATAGTGATTCTTATTCGTAACAACGGACGACAGCTTAGCAGATCGCTTCAAAAGCTGCAACTGCCTAGCGAATTCAAGCTCATTCCACGTCTTCCCCGCCAATGCGTTCTCGCTTCGTTGTGAATCCAGTGCATTGTAATGAAAAGCCAGCTCATGCCCATCTTCTTTGATTTGACGATAAACCTCGTCGGAATATCCAGGCTCCAACATACACCATGTCGAGCGCACGCCTAAGTCTTTTAACAACGCCAGAGCTGCGGTAGCTTGGGTATCGAGATTCCCATCACTATCATGGGAAATCGTTAGTACCTGGTCGATGCCATCTGGCCATATATCCACAAAAGGCAGCGTCTTACCGATCGCCAGCGCTGAACCAATTAACCGCGATATCACGGCTTCACGCCAAAGATCTCCGTATGGCTTAGCGAAATACTTGCCGCCCGTTTCAGTTGTTTGACGGTCATACTCCCAGTGATGGGTACATCCGTCATCCGCTTTCAAAATACCTTCGTCCACATTGCCTGTTCCATCTGCAGCTGGCACGCCATCTCCGAGAATAGGCTCCTCACCTTGCTGAAGGCTGACAACTGTTTTGGGAACATCAACAGCCCATCGTTCAATTGTTCCTTTACCAATTGAGAATTGCAGAAGCAGATAACCCTCCTCTTTGCCGTCCGGCGTATAAGACGTAATCGAGCCACTTGCTTCTGACAGCGAATCCGCATTTACGACCGTCCAAGGATTTGCGCCTATAAATCGCAGCAGCTCATCCTCACCCCCTTGCTCGTTCGACAAGCTCACATTTGCATACCCTGCTTGCAAATAGGGGGTTCGGAGACAACCTAATCGTTTGGCCCATTTATTCAGCCCGCCGAAGGAGATTAATCTCCCCCCGCCAGCTACATAATGCCATATTTCTTCATCATAGGGTTGCACTTCTTCATCCAAATTCGTTTCAATGAGCATATCATAAGCTGCAAGCGACTTCGTCGTCGTGACTTGCACCCATTCGTAGGGAATCCCTGCATGGGAAAGGATCTCTGCAATATAGCTGCCCCAGCAGTTAAGTCCATAGCTTTGTCTGCGTTGGGCAGCAGAGTCATCCTTGAGGATACCTAGCCTCACCATGTTCATCTATGTTTTCCCTCCTAATAAATCCCCTGTTCGCCGTATTTCTTCGCAATTCGATTTGCACCGAGTACGAGAATACAGCCGATTACACCTTTAAATACCCCTACAGCTGTTGCAAAGCTATAATTCGATTGGTCAATCCCTTTGTAGTACACATACGTATCCAAGACTTCCGCAATTTCTTTATTGTACGCACTCCGCATCAAGAACAACTGCTCGAATCCACTATCCATGACATGACCTAAACGTATAATTAATAAAATAACAATCGTACTTCGAATACCTGGCAAGGTGACATGCCATATTTTGCACCAGCGATTCGCACCATCCATGGTGGAGGCTTCATACAAATCGGGATTTATGCCGGCAAGTGCAGCAAGAAACAGAATCGTTCCCCAGCCTACCTCTTTCCAGATGACTTGCAGAACAATAAGCGGCCGGAAGAAATGCGGGTTCGAAAGAAAACCAACCGGCTCCGCTCGATGGAAATACACTTCTAGGAAATTATTAATCAGCCCTTCACCACGCAAGAAAATAATGAAGATCCCTACAACAAAAACCCAAGATAAAAAGTGCGGCAAGTAGACGACCGTTTGTACAAATCGCTTAAACAGTTCATTCCGAAGCTCATTTAACATCAATGCTAACAAGATGGGCGCAGGAAAGGCGAACGCAATCTGCATAAAGGAAAGCACTAATGTGTTCCACATGACCCTCGTCAATTCACTCTCAGCAAATAAGGCGCGAAACTGATCGAAGCCTACCCAGGGACTTTTCATGAAACCTAAGAAGGGACTATACTCCTGAAAAGCAATCACAATACCAGCCATAGGTAAATACTTATAGATGATAAAATACAAGATGCCGGGCATAGCAAGCAGGAAGAGATACCGGTCTTTATACAGTCTCCTGCGCAATGATTGAGTCAACTGAGGAATCCCTCCCTATCACTTTCGTGCTTTCGAAGCTATACAAGACATCTCCTACTGCAAAATAAATATCGCCGTTCGAAGCACGGGCAGCCGCTCTTACCGGACCTGGCAGTTCCTCTTTTCTCACAACCTGCGTCGTCCGTTCATCGAACCAAACGGCTTCTTTCCCGATAAAAGCCAGCATCGTGCCTTCATCCCCTTGCAAAAGCCAGCTGCAAGGCTCAGCAGTTGCTATACGCTCCACAACCTCCATCGTGTTCGGATCAAAAAGATGAAGGGATGATCCCGCTTGAATAAACACATACAAGTTTCCAACTGCAATCGCATGACCCATCTGCTCCTCTTCGGGGAACGCAACTTGATGCAGGAGTCCAACGCCTGGCTGCCAAACCCCGAATCCACAAGCTACTTGACGAATAGGAAGTCCACTGGCACCGCCATTCGTCTTCACATACACATAACGCTCATCAGCCGCCACTCCGCAAACTTGCTGTCCATTGTTCAGTGGTTCACGCCATATGTGTACGCGCTCCGTGTCTGGATCCATGCGGCTCAACGCGCCGCCGTATTGCCCGTATTTGGCGGACCATCCTGTCCAGATGCCGCCATCTGGTCCCAGCACGCTGCGTCCCTCCGGCCTAATGTAATCTGGCGAAGCCGCTTGCAACATTTTGGGATTGCGATTATTTAATTGATCCCAAGGCTGCTCGGGCTGATAGATAATATGATCGCCACCAACATAAGCAGATAAATACAACTGCTCTCCTAGAGCAACCATCCCGTACACTTCACCGCCAGCATTGCAGACTGTTGCTGAGTTCCAGGCTTCACCACTCACCGGATCATACCGGAAGATGGTTTGGCCAAATCCACTGGATCCCCACACCTGATTCTTAGCGTCGGTCAGTAATGTGAATATGCGAGTCGGTGATGGATCAGACGGTATTCTTTGTAAGACAGGAACGTCTGCGAGCTGCTCAAGGATAAAATAGTCCTGACCCCGCACCCCAGCATACCTGCCATTCGCCAGTGCGATGACAGAACAGGATTGACCATTGGGCAGTGTAATTGCATTTACACTCAGACATTGTGGATCTAGGTCCGGTATACGCTTGAAGGTGACTGGATCATACCAAATTTGTTCTGTTCCTTTTTCTAAACAGATGAATGAGCTGTTCGCTTCCCGAACGGTAAATCCAGGCGCATCAATGGATTGAAATTCACCTTTTTGCAAATCGTACGCCTTTAGGAATGACTCGCTGAAACCACCAGCTACGAAAATTGTGCCTGGTAAACCGCCATAGACCGGACGGCTGTAATGATTATCCAAGTTATCTGATACCCTGCCTAGATTAAGCAATTCATGAGAGCGTGGATCATATCGCAGCAAGCTGCAGCCAGGCCAACTTCCACCATACACATGCCCATCTGAACCTAGTGTCATATCCCAGAAATACTTCTCATCTGGATCCGAGAGCGGAGGTGCCCATTCTCGCGTTACTAAATCCAAACAATGGAGATACGCATGATTTGGGCATGTGCCTACGACTAACTTTTGATCAAACCAATTCACTAGCCCCCAAGCGCCTTCATCTCCTGGCAATGGAAGGACTTCGTACGCGTGACTTTCCGTATCGATGAAAATTAGAGAACCGGTACCCCCAGCTACAAAGTTGGAGAGAACCAGCTTTTCCCTCCCATCCAGCGGATCGATCATGACTGTTTTAGCCAAAATATTAAAATTTCTACAAGGACGACCCAGGTATTTAAACACGGCTAGCCCTCCCCCATGTTAATGTTCGCAAGTGCGACACGCGTCTAGCTTATTGCCATGCTTCTTTTGCGTCCTTGATTTTAATACCTGCATTCATTTCTGTGATGATGGCTTCGCCGCCTTTGGTTTTCCATTCTTCGACTACTTTACTCCAGTCTGCAACAGGACGAACGCCAGCAATCATTTTGGATTGTTCATCTAGTAAAAATTTCTTTAATTCTGCACCTTTTGAAATCTCAGTTTGGGAAATGACCGCGTAATTCGGGCTTTGGTAGAATTTTAATTGTGTATACTGTTTGGAAATCGCCGCAGTCAATTCTTTCAGTTGTGGCAGTTTATACATGGCTGGATAATCTACATCCGTATCTTTGGACGGAACCATCACACCATCAAGTAGATACGTTGCTGGCACAAGCCCTTGCGTAATGGATGCTGGCTTCGCAACGCCAATGCCATCGGTAAGATCATAACCTTCGCCAAGTCCACCATATAAGAAATCAAAATCTTTATTTTTATCGTTCTTTTGCTCATTCGGATAGAAGTTACGGGAGAAGTCAACCATGCTTAGGATACGTTTAACCTTATCTTGATCTTTGCCAGCTTGCGCTGAAATCACGACCATGTTGGCGAAGCCACGACTTGCTGTGAACCCTTTTGAGCCATCTGGTGCGGTAAAAGCATCTAATGGAAGGAACTGTGCTTTCGGTTCAATTTTCAAAAGACCATCCATGTATTGCTCTGACATTCCGCGTGGACTACCAATGAAAATACCCGCTTTGCCTGAATAAAACTCTTTATTCGTCGCTGCCCAATCCAGTGTAATGAAGTCCTTAGTCATTGCACCTTCCTTATACAGATCTGAAAACCACTGAATCATGTCCTTCCGCGCATTCGATACAATTCCTGGAATAAAACGGTTCTTATCATCTTTATGGTACCAAGCATCTGGATCCCAGTACGCTGCCATTGGAATTGGCCAGTTAATGTCTTTTCCAATCGCAAGTCCATACGTATCGTTCTTACCGTTTTTATCCGGATCATTCTTGGTAAAAGCTAGCGCAACTTGCTTAAGCTCCTCATAGTTCGTCGGTGCTTTTAAACCTAAGCTATCCAGCCAATCTTTACGCACGACAACTGTAAAACCGAATTTGGGATTATAGCCTGGTATCGCGTAGACTTTGCCATTCACTCGGAACTGATCCCACACATAGTCAGGAACAAGCTTTAAGGAGGGATAACTCTTTATGTAGTCGTCTAACGCTAGAAATGCGCCTTGCTTCGCAAATTTACTGTATTTATCGGTTAATTCAGCTGAAGGCAGCAAGGTTGCATCAGGAAGACTGCCCGATGCTAAAGTGACATTTAATTTCTCTGTGTAGGATCCGCTTGGCACTAAAGCAGCTTGATAATCTACATTAAACTTTTCGTTAATTTTTTGAACGGCTTTGCCATTTTGGGGTGGGACATCGCCATTAATGGATTTCATCGTTGTAATGGTTATTTTCTTGGCTGTTTCCGCAGTAGGTGCGGGACTATTGGTTGCGGGCGTAGTACCCGTCGGTGACGAAGAGGTGGTTGATGTAGAGTTGGAGGAACAGGCAACTACTGCAAGCGATACACTTGAAGCCATTAACACGACAAAAAACTCTTTACGATTCATTGGTCACGTCCCCTTTTTAGTTATCACGCGTGAATACATGCCCTTTCCTACTGAGCGACATGCAGCTATCCCTTAACGGATCCGAGCATAACACCTTTAGCAAAATGCTTTTGTAGAAACGGATAAACAAGCAAGATCGGCAGTGTGGCAACCAAAATTGCTGCCATTTGAATCGTCTCGGGCGGCGGCGGGTTTTCAACCATCGCGAGGTCCATGCCCGTTAAAGCTTTGGAATCACTTTGTACAACAAGTTGACGTAGGATAACCTGAATGGGCCAATAAAAAGGATTGTTTATGTAGAGGATGCCTGTGAAGTAGTTGTTCCAATGGGTGACTGCGTAGAATAAGCAAAATGCGGCTAAAGCTGGTTTAGAAAGTGGTAGTACGATTTTCCGGAAAATCGTCAGATCATTGGCCCCATCAATAACGGCCGCTTCATTCAATTCGTTTGGAATGTTGAGAAAAAACTGACGTACGACAATGAGATTAAACGGAGCGATGGCAACTGGCAGAATTAACGCCCAAATGGAGTCCAAAAGTCCAGTTGCTTTTACAACAAGATACGTTGGAATAATGCCCGCAGAGAATAATAACGTGATGAGGATGAGCAACAGCATCAACTTCTGCCCATAAATGTTTCTTGTTAGCGCGTAAGCAAATGTGCAGGTAAACAATAAATTGACGAAAGTTCCCAAGATGGTAACAAGAACTGTGATCCACATGGCATGAATAAAGGTACTGGAACCTAGAATATAACGATAAGCATCCATGACCCATACACGTGGAAAGAGCAGCACTTCACTGTGCAAATATTGTTCCAGTGTCGTGAATGAAACGGAGAAGATGTAGGCAAACGGAAATAACATCGTCACCGAAATCACGACTAGCAGCCAAACGTTTATCCCGTCGAAGATTCGGCTCGACATCGGACGTTTCATGTAATCCCCCTTCCGATTTACATGTAATTTATATTTGTGTTGTCATAATATAAATTACATGACTTCATCTATCGTGTCAACAACAAAATAAATTGGATATAAACTGCTATACACATAATTATGTAAGAATATCCGTCAAACGTTGATTTAACGTTGCTTCATCTTCCAGCATGGACCAATGGAGCTGTGCGGCTTCCATTATTTTGTCCAGCTTCTCGGAAGACAGTCCCATCTCTTTGAGCGAGGTATACGTAGGTACAATATCCCGATACATTGTATAGCGACTGAAAGCCATGTCAGCTCCCTCTAATTCTGCTGCGCTGCGAAGGGCAGGAATACTAGTCGTACGCAGCCTTAAGCCAACTTGGGAATCATACGAAGTGAAGAATTGGGCAAGCAGTGCGGCTTCGTCCTTATTCTGCGAACGATTGGCTATGGCAATGCCAAGCGTAATTAGCAGTGTCTTCGCTTCTTTCCCACGTGGAATGGGTGCAATATCGAAGTCAATGTCTTGCAGATTCAACAATCGATTGAGATGGAAATAGGAAGTAATAATCATCGACAGCTTCCCTTGCGCAAATAAAGCTTCCGGTGTTAAAGGTAATGGCGCATTCGCTAGGAAATGAGGAAACAACATGGGACCATCTAAGACACGTCGATAGTCGTTAAGCCCATCTTTAATTTGCTCCACACACTGTGGAATAGATCCTTCATGATCACGCGGCGCTTCGACGCCATTTTGCATCAAGAATAAAGGCCAACGGTTGCGCGACCTTGTGTAAAAATAGAAGCCATACTTCGTATTCGGTTGTGTCAGTAGCTTCGCGTGCTCCGCGAGATCAGACCATGTCCAGCTTGAATCTGGCATAGCAAGGGACATCTCTCGAAAGTGCGATTTATTATAGCAAAGCACCAGCGGTGAAAACGAAAATGGCGAAGCATATAAGTGTTCATTTTGACTAAAGCATTGTGCTAACATGCGATATTGTCCTTCTAGTGGCGGGGTTGGCGCAAAATAAGCGGCTGCCTCTTGCTCCGCTGTTAAACTATAGAAAACGGAATCACTTAACAACGCGACATCGATTTGCCCCTCCTGCAATCCTGAACGCAAATAGGAGGTGTAGTCGCCTCCACTTTCGGCAATGCGAACAATTTCAATGTGAGGATATCGTGCTTCAAATTGATCCAACAACGTGGAGATTTGAACCGACTCTTCTAAGTCAGCTGGATAAGCAAATCGGATATGACATTTTTGTTGTTTAAACTGTTCGATGACCTGATTGCCGACAGAAGGAATTTTCGTAATATACCCTTCCTCCACTAAGGTTTGAAGGCCTTTACGAACAGAAAGATTACTCAAATCGAACTTCCTAGACAAATCTATTTCACTGGGCAAAAAATCACCAACTTGCAATGTACCCTGTATGATTTCTTTGCGAAGTGTGCCTACCATCTCATTTAATCGTTCTCTGAATGACTTACGTCCTTTGACCAAGATGATCTCTCCTCGCACCAGTTTATATCCAGTTTAAATTTCGAAATTATTGTGTATTATTTTACCATGTACATAGTTAATTGTACATTAGTAGTCATCAATTTCCCCTACAAACAAAAAAAACAGAGCCCGACACCTCACGGAACTCTGTTTTTGTATTGCTTATTGGGAATTCCATGTATTACTGTACACTCATCGTTTTGACCGCTTGCTTGATTGGAGAACTTTCCAACCAAGGAGAATCTGCTGACAGTACATATTCGGAGCGATGAATTTCATCTAGTGCTGCAAGGAGCTTGCCTTTCTCTGGTGCCTTCATCGTAAAACAAAGTTGCATAGTCGGCTTCTCGAGGCTATTTCCCGTGATTTCAATATCCGGCATCATTTTCATCTTCATGATTTGAATGCCTTGGTCCCCTAACGCGGATGCAATCTTGCCAAGTACACCTGGATGATCTAGCACTTTAACGGTAATCTCATGTACGCGACGATTTCTTAACAAGTGCTTCTCCCATTTGTTCAATAAGAGCAAGCTAACTAAAGCCAAGAAGGTGCATAACACAGCCACGAAGAAAAATCCGGCTCCGACACATAATCCAACAGCAGCAACCACCCACACCGAAGCAGCCGTGGTGAGTCCACTCACTACGGATCCATTGCGTAAAATCGCGCCTGCACCAAGAAAGCCAATACCGCTAATGACTTGCGCAGCGAGCCTTGCTGGATCTGCACGTACATTCGATTCGTTAACGAATTCCGAGAACCCATAAATGGACAAAAGCATGATTGTGGTAGAACCCAAACACACCAGTATATGCGTACGAAACCCAGCGGCATGGTTACTCCATTCCCGTTCTAATCCAATTAATCCCCCAAGTACAGTCGCCACCAACATTCGAATCAATAGATCTAGGTGAGAAATATACCAAACACTAGAAATATCCGCCATTGTTTTCCCCCTCCTTAATCATTCAAATAAATGGGATTCGTAAACCCGATCATGGTGTGCACCTGATGGAATGTCCCGAACATTTCCGCTCGCAGCCAACTGACACCCTCCAAGTCTAGCGAGAACACCCTCTCTTGATCTACCTTTGACAGCTCACATACTGCGATCTCACCCTTGTTGCTATTCAATCGTAGAGTAACGGACATGTCCATTAGCTCCCATTGACCACTTCTCACAGTAAAATCAA
The DNA here is from genome assembly GCF_059692015.1 of Paenibacillus sp. J22P165. Classification (NCBI taxonomy): domain Bacteria; kingdom Bacillati; phylum Bacillota; class Bacilli; order Caryophanales; family Paenibacillaceae; genus Paenibacillus; species Paenibacillus sp. J22P165. The sequence continues at coordinate 681,710 of NZ_JCAUAP010000002.1, forward strand.
CTCCGATTACAACTTCAAAACAGTTGGATGCATGCGCTTTTCTACTAATTGATCCTCCGATGCCAGCCAACACCTGATTTTCCCATTTAATAGCTAGAAGTGGAAGTGGCCCCATGGAAACAGCAATCGCTCCAGTACGCAGGGCGTTTATGACACCAGATTCCGCTCCTTCATTCTGATTGATGTGCAGGTACGTGGCACTGATAGGTTCTTTCACAGGATCTTTGATATGCCAATCCCTTCCACTTGTAGCGGATATCCTGACTCCACTATTTAGTAATTCGGTCCATCGTGCAAATGCCCGTCTATTATTCTTTTGAATGGAAGGGAATACGCCAGACCATACTTCGATGTAGTCAACTTCATGCCAATCGGAAATTTCAAACTCCCAGAAACAGCCGGTGCACATTGGACTTCCGACACGGAAGGGATGAGCGATCCCTACTACACCGCCTTGACGATGAACCCCTTCGATTCCCCGGGAAATATGAAAGGGACTTAGTTGCCGCCAATCCACATAATCGCGAATCCCCAGTGTAACCATGTGACCAAAAAACGTTGTCCATTCCAACCCTTGAATAATGTTGATCCCAACTCCATCTTGAATGTGCTCACGGTCGGAGAGCCCCGTCATTGTATTGTGGTCCGTTAAGGCGAAGCCAGCAAATCCAAGTGACTTAGCCGCTTCTGCTAATTCAAGGAGCGACTGTTTCCCATCACTATGAAAAGTATGCGTATGAAGCTCATAGGGCTGCCACTGTCTCATCTGCCTGCCCCCCTTCTTCAATCCGCAATCTGTATCTGACTTGCTCAGATACAACGCAATGAAGGCTGATCGTGACTCGGAACTGACCACGTGGAAGCTGTCCTGGAATCAAACCTGGAGAGGCTTCTTCGTTTGCAATCTTCAGGCGTTGAACGGGGTCATGTCGATGTCCTGCTCCACGAAAGCCATGCTCATCATCGAATGATAGCGTTAGCAAATTCTGCAAAGGTAAGTACGCTCTCCAATTCTGTTGGCTGGCTTCGACGTGCTCCGGCAGCATATAACGCTGAAGACCTTCCTCGATCAATGATTTGGCCTTCCACTCCTCTTCTAATGTCTTAGGTTCGTAAGCAAAATCCACATAGAGTTCATCTACAGGCGAATGGAGATGCAAGGTGTACGTGATATGACTTTTCGAGCAGCTAGGGGTTACAACCCCCTCAGCAGAAAAAAGCGCCTTCATAGGGGTAATCCCTTTTCGAGCCAACGCACTTCTGCGGGTGACAACGCGATATCTACCGCAACACAGTTCGCATTCAATTCTTCTAAGGAATGTGCAGCAACGATTGCACAAGTAGGGAAGGCTTGATTCGTTACATAGGCTAATGAGATTTGCGCCAATGTTACCCCTTTGTCGGCTGCTAATTGTTTGGCACGTTCCAATCGTTGCCAATTGAGTTCGTTGTAGTAGACGCGAACCATCTCTTCGTTATCCTGATTGTCTGGTGTGAAACGCCCCGTCAAGAATCCCGCAGCCAACGATGACCAAGAAAATAATGGTGTATGGGTCATCTGATGCCATTCGATCGTCGATTCATCCGCTGAGACGCAACCTGGCCAGCGAGGCATATTCGGTGTTGCAAGGCTTAAATTCGTACTGCTAAAAGTAAAACCCATCAGCCCTTTTCTCTCCGCATAGTCGTTAGCTAACTGGATTCGCTGATGCGTCCAATTCGAGGCACCGATCGCACGAATTTTCCCGGCATGGATATGCTCATTCAAACTATCGATGATAGGTTCCACTGACACTTCAGGATCGTCACGATGTAACGCATAGAAATCGATATAATCGGTTTGCAGCCGTTGTAAACTATCAGTTAGGTCACTCGTAATTGCTGCGGCATTCACGCGGGGTCCATTCGCATCATGATGGGCTCCCTTCGTCATAATCAACATGCTATCGCGATTGCCTCTCGCTTTCATCCAGTGACCGATAGATTTTTCACTCTCACCAGCTCTATACCCATGTGCTGTATCTACCATATTGCCGCCAACTTCAACATACGCATCGAGCAGACTGTCTACTTGGGGTTGAATCGCAGGCTGAAAATAATCCGAACCCAGAATCATTTGTGAACATGCGGACTCGAATCCATGAATAGCTAATTGTTTCATTTGGTTGTACTCCTTCATCGTAACTGAGATATGTGAAACAGTGCCCCTGGATGCATAAGCGCCAGGGGCAAGGTAGTGCCGAGTTATTCGGTTAGTGATTTCAAATAATTCCTTGCTTTTTCTGCGTAGAACAGCGGGTTCGCAATGTCTGGATTTTGTTCCGCTTCCACAATGATCCAGCCTTCATAATGGCGTTTTTTCAACTCTTCAAAAATAGGTTTAAAATCAATACAACCATCCCCAGGCACAGTAAACACGCCTCTTCGCACGCCTTCCCGAAAACGGTATCCGTCTATGAGATGTTGTTCCAACACCTGCTCACGTACGTCTTTCAAATGGATGTAAGCGATCCGATCATAGAAGGTTTGCAAAATATAAAGCGGATCGCAGCCGCCATAATACGCGTGGCCCGAATCAAAAAGCAGATAAACTAACGTGGGGTCTGTCATTTCCATTAAGCGAGCAATTTCTTCACTGGTTTCAACGACGGTCTCACCATGGAAATGGTATACGAGCTTCATGCCGTTGTCTTTACAGTACTGACCAGCCTTGTGTAAGCCTTCCACCATAAACTCCCACTGGGCATCCGTTAAGGGTGTAATACTGATCTTGTTATTCGCGAGATCCTCTATCTTATTACTCGATTCACACGTGACGACGTACTGACAGCCCATGGCTTTCAGAAAGTCTGCATGTGCACGAAACGCTTCCATCTCTGCCTCATGTCGAGACGGATCACTGAAGTGAACGGATCTCCACTGTGAGGTGAGGACCATATCTTTACTTGCTAATAATTGTTTGAGCGCATCGACATCCCGTGGAAATTTGCGGCAGAACTCCGTGCCTTCGAAGCCGAGACTCGCCATTTCAGTTAGCACTTGCTCTGCTGTATAGTGGTTCCCATATTCCTTGATATCTTCATTCACCCAATTGATGGCGGAAATGCCGTATTGAACTTTCATGTCGATAACCTCCTAAACGTCCTAACAAATGCGAAGTGTATGTACCTCGAACGGCTTCGTTGGAAGAATGACTTGCTTAACTCCGTTTTCGTTGCGAGATACAAGTGGTAATTCACACTGCGTATACTCCAACAGATCGGTCTGGAACACACGGGTGATTGAAGCTGGAAGCGAAATAACAAGCTCCCTTGCAGTCCCCGTCCATTCGCGCAATCTTAGAATACAACCATCGTCCACACATATTTCTCATGCTCCGCATTCGGAGCCGTTTTCTCACAAATATCAATCACATCTTTTAGCATTTCTGTCCTGTAGCGCTGGACAACATCAGACACCCAACCTGTAAAACCAATATCAAAATGAGTTTTGAACACAACATAAATTTTCTCAAGCTTTTGCGCCATTATCTGAACTCCTTTCCCTGACATTCATCTGTCTATTCGTCTATTCGTCTATGCGTACTTACTTGTCAAAATAAATAGGATTTGTAAGCGCAGCCATTAAAGTCATGTCAACCTCTTGAAAATGTCGCCACACTTCCGCTCTTACAAAGGTTGTGTCTTGAATGTCAACTTGAAGGGCAAAACTGCCAGCTTCCGTCACTTCAACTTCCTTTTCCAAACCACGATTACTTATTAGTTTTACCGTATCCCCGATGAGCAGATCCTCTGCTTGGAAGGAAACTTCGTTAATTGACTCTCCTGCGGGTACAACATCTCCCACCATATAGGTGCCGCAATTCAGCTGTACGAAAGGTCCCTGCGGCGCATACGTGATGCAAACATGACCCAAATCGATCGCACTCAGAATACCGTCAACGGTCTTTCCAGAAGCGTACACCCATGTACACGGCATTGCATGCTTCACGTACGGATCTGGGCGATGTGTATCACTTCCACCAACAGCAACAAGTCTTCTGCCGGAGACGAGTTGCTCATGCCACCATTGCAATGCTCTCGCATTTCGATCGGCAAACGGCCCGTTCCACACTTCGACCCAATCGTGATCCACATTGAAATCCCATTCCCATGGGCAAAATTCACAATGCGGGTGATTGATGACGATTTTGGCACCATTTGCACGCGCTTCAGCAATCTTAGCTTCGACGTCCTCCTGCCCTTTCACTCGAAAATCAAGGATGGGATCGGCAACGCCAAGAAAATTACTATGCCCGAAGTTCGTCGTAAACTCCATGCCGGGAATCATGAGCACATTCGTATTCCGTGGGTACGTCACGTTTTGACTAACCGCATTATGATCGGTCATGGCGATGAAATCGCACCCAAGCCCCTCCATCATTGCCGCGTTTTCCTCAAGTGTAAACGTTCCGTCACTATTCACGCTGTGTGTGTGCAGATCGCCTTTGAGCCAACGCGGTGTTTTATACAGAAATTGAATGGTGACGTGAACCGAACAGCCTTCACTTGGCACTTTATACGCATTATGCAATACCGCCCAGTCTCCTGGCGTTAAATCACCTGACGTATAGCCAGGCGTTGCCTTTTCCAAGCCAACTTGAAACTGTTTACGCGCACCGCCACTCCAGCCTCTCACTCGCTCCGAGTCTCTTAAGCCCAAGTCAATAATAGCTCTCTGCTCACTATGAGATTCAATCGAATACGTTACTACTAGTTCCTCTACATGCTCTGGCATTTCAAAAGGCACTTCGATATAAGCGCTTTGCTCCGCATGAGCAATTTCGCGCGTAATAGTCATAACTGAACGGTTTCTTGCCTCAGGTTTCATCGCTATTCTCCTTGATTGACACCATTTTAGGGTATGTTCACAGCTGCAATAATAGGGTAATGATCGGAAGGGTAGCCCCCTTCGACTTGCCTTCTATCAACAATCGTATCCAGCAATTCTATTTCAGGTGAGACGAAGATATAATCGATAGGTGCTTCATCTGCACCACCGTTGAAATCGTGAGCTGTTCGACCTATAGGTCCTTCTAGAAGGGAATAAGCATCCTTCAACCAGCCTTGGGGTCCTGTCTTCTGCGACTTCCCGCTTAAATAACGAATTGTCGTATTACTTGGATGACTATTCATGTCTCCCATTAGAATAACTGGTAAGGGCCCAGCAGCTTGATGCCTAGATACGTAATTCCAAATCACCTTAACACCGTTTTCTCTGGCATCCTGGCTGCGATGGTCCAGATGCGTATTGTACACGACAAACGCTTTCTGGCTGATCTTATCTTGGAATCGAACCCAGGTACACATTCTAGGGAACATGCTGTCCCAGCATTTGGTTGCTGCAACGTCTGGTGTATCCGATAGCCAGAAATGTCCCTCTTCAAGCACCTCAAGCTGATCTTTTTTATAAAAAATAGCATTATGCTCATCCTCATGTTCGCCAAAGCGTCCCGTGCCAATCCAATTGTAGGCTGGCAGCTCTTCATGAAGCTCCGTTAGCATGTCATAATAGCCTTCTTGTGTGCCGAAAAGAATGGGATCATGTTCTTGGATGGTTTGAGCCACGCGTTTAACGCGATAAGGCCATGCATTGGCCCCATCTTTCGGCTCGTTGTATCGTAAATTGAAAGTCATGACCTTCCCTAACATCACATTACACCTCTTTTTCAACTATTCTTATTCTTTGACTGATCCTAGCATGATGCCGTGGATAAAGTATTTTTGCAGAAACGGATAGAGAATTAGAATCGGTACCATCGACACAACGATCTTGGCCGCATTGAGTGTTTTATCTGATACCTTCATTAATAATTCCAATTTGGAGGAATCTAGTTCGAGCATGGCGTTCTGACTAACAACGAGCTGCTGAATATACGTCTGCAACGGATAAAATTCTGCGCTGCGCATAAAAATCATCCCGTCAAAGAACGCATTCCAGTGACCCACAATACTGAATAATGTAACCGTTGCCATAGCGGGCAATGAAAGTGGCAGATAGACGCGAATCATCATGTACCAAGGTCCTGCCCCATCCATATAACCTGCTTCACTAAGCTCCTTCGGCAAGTTTCTGAAGAAGTTCATTAACAAAATGACGTTAAACACAGGGACTGCTCCTGGCAGCACTAGCGCCCAAATCGTATTAAACATCCCTAAGGATTTAATCGTTAAATATAGAGGAATGATCCCACCGCTGAATAACATCGTGAATAACATAAACCACATATACAAAGTCCGATGCGGGAACTCTTTATTGCTTCTAGACAAAGGATAGGCCATCATGACAGTCAAAATGAAGTTAATCCCACCGCCAAGCAATACCCGTTTGACAGAAACTAGAAAAGCATTGAAAAAGTGAGGCTCTTCAAGAATTTTACGATAAGACTCCAAAGTAAATCCCACAGGCCAGAACTTGACGAGGCCGCCTGCCGCTGCTGCATTATCGCTAAACGAGACAGAGAATACGTGTACAACAGGAGCAAGCGACATGAATGAGATCAGAAGCATAACTAAGACGAGAATGGCTTCGGCTACCTGAGCGGATATTGTTTTACTACGTACCATAAGTATTCACCTGCTTCATTAGAAAATTCTGTAATTAGCGTATTTATAAGCAATTTTGTAAGAGAGGATAATAAGGATGAACCCAATCATCGATTTCAATAGGCCGACAGCTGTCGCTAAACCATATTGTGCTTGCACAAGTCCAACCCGGTACACATACGTATCAATAATATCGCCTGATTTGTAGACAAGCGGATTATACAAATTGAAAATTTGATCAAATCCTGCATTAAGAATATTTCCTATGCTCAAAGTAGCCAACAACACGACGGTTGGTACTAAGCTTGGCAAAGTGACATACCATAACTGCTTTAATCGCGTAGCGCCATCCATTTCAGCCGCTTCATACAGTGAGGGATTAATGCCCGCTAAAGCCGCTAAATAAACGATGGCAGCGAATCCAAATTCTTTCCAAATATCTGAGCTAACTACAATCGTAGGAAACCAACTATTTTTCGCCAAGAACATAATTGGCTCGATACCAAACATTTTCAACGTGCTATTGATAATGCCATCCAACGACAACATATCCATCACGACGCCAGCTAAGATAACCCAAGAAATAAAGTGAGGGAGGTAAACAACCGTCTGTACCCATCTTTTAAAAATATGAAAGCGAATCTCATTCAGCAATATGGCAAATGTGAGCGGAACAATCAGATGTGCAATAATTTTACATACTGCGATAAATACGGTATTAAAGAAAATCGTTTTGCTGTCTTCCAACTCGAACATGTACGTGAAATTTTCGAACCCAATCCAGGGCGAATCCCAGATACCTAAACCAATCTTAAAGTTTTGGAACGCAATGGCGACCCCGAACATCGGAATAAGGTGAAAAATAATAAGAAGCACAATTCCCGGTAAGAGCATCAAATGATAGTGCTTATAAAATGATCGAATATTCATTAGTCTTACACCTCTAGTTCAAACATGATTGTGTACAAAAAGCGCACCACCAATCGGTTAGGCGGTGCGCTTTTGGTCAGTACCTATTACTTTTTGGATTTGTTCAGTTCCTCTGTCACTTCTTTCGTGATTTCGTCGCCGCCTTGCGCCTTCCAATCGGTTACGAACTTATCGAATGCTTCTAGCGGTTTCTCGCCCATGACAATTCCGAAGAACGTTTCTTTCTCCAGCTTTTGCAGATTCGCCCATTTTCTTTCCATCGTCTTCGTGTTAGCCGTAAATTCGCTATACACTTTATTCATGTTTTGTTTCAATAACTCAGCAGGAGCTGTGTAGCCATAATAACCAGACCAATCTTTCAAATCTGCTTTCGGATTAGCTTTATCACGAGTTGCCTTATCAAACATTTCTTTCATTTCTGGACTCAGCTCTTCTGGTTTGGTTTGCCCACCCAGCGCTTTTTTCAACATGTCTGATTTTCTTTCTACCGCATCAGCAAAGTCGAACGTCGCATTTCCGATCGGCCAGTGTTCTGCACTTACGGAGAAATCAAGCTTCAAGGCATCTGGATCTACTTTACGTTGCGCATTGATAAACGTGTTAGCGTAGATCATGGCAGCTTCAGGATTTTTCATCCCTTTTTTCACAACGATAAATTGTGTACTTACTGGTACCATCATGGTATTCACTGCACCCTTAGCATCAGGGATCAAGTAGGGTACGAAATCAGCCTTTGGATTAAGTTTCATCGCGTCAGCAGCCAAACCGCCGGACCACCATGGCCCGAAGAAAACGCCCGATTTACCAGAAACAATATTTTCGTTCGGCTCTTTACGAAGCGCAAATTCCTTATCAATTGCGCCTGCAGCATACATTTCACGCAGCTTAGTTAGTGCTTGTTTCGTTTCAGGCGTGATTGAAGCATAGACTACCTTGCCTGAGCTATCTTTAATCCAGTTAGAGACACCTTCAACCCCACCGGATGGGTATGCACCGAAAGCTTGGAAAATACCTTTGAAGTCTCCACGTTGCGCTTTGCCATTCACAGCCAAGGATTTCTCAAACCCAGCGATCCCCATGGTATCCGCTTTTCCATTGCCGTCGGGATCTTTCTCAACAAAAGCTTTGGCGATAGCCGTTACATCATCAATTGATTTCGGCGGCTGCAGCCCCAATTTATCCATCCAATCCTTGCGCACCCATACCATACTTGCTGCATCCGCTTGAACGCTGATATTCGGAATACCCATCAACTTGCCCTTATACGTCGCTTTCTCAAGCGCTTTATTGTTCGTTGAACCGTATAACTCTTTCGCTAAAGGCGAAGCATATTTGTCATATACTTTACTCATATCTTCAATTTGACCCGCTTCAGCTAATGCTAGAAAAATCTGCTCATTCACTAGCATAACGTCAGGTAAGTCGTTACTTGCGATAGCCAGCTTCATTTTTTGCTCATGATCCTGAGGAGCGGCATACCAGAGAATTTTGAAGTTAATATTCGTTTTTTGTGAAATATATTTCATGTACTGGTTGCTTTCCACTGTATCACCAGCTGGCAACTTCGCTCCAGGACTTAAACTTTTGAATGTGGTAACTTCAATCGGGTTCGGCATCTTGAAAGGGTCCACTTTCACGTTAGAATCCGCCGTTGATTGTGCGCCATCCTTACTAGTCCCTGTGTTATTGCTTGAACATGCTGTCATTAGAACAGCGATTGCCATCATAGAAATTAGAGCTTTTTTATTCTTCATAATGCCCCTCCTCTTTAATTACCCTACACATACATCTTAAAATAAAAGAAAGGCATTCAGGTCCAATTCTGTCTTGTGTTTAGGTAGCAAATCGTCTTGTAATCGGCACATTTGAACGTCCAGTAGACGAAAGTGCACTTATTAGGAGACGATTTGCGACCAAATCTAAGTTACTTTACGGGTTCCTTCTTGCGAAACTCACCGGGCAGCATCCCCGTTAACTCACGAAATACCTTGCTGAAATATTTCTCATTGGGATATCCAGCCTGCGTCGCAATCCACCCAATGGATTTGCTAGACTGAATTAGTAAGGCTTTCGCATGATTTACCCGCACTTCACGGATGAAATCGTTAAACGTTTTCCCCGCAATATCTCGAAAGCAACGACTGAAATAACTGCGGCTCATATTGACCCTTTTCGCAATATCCGTGACTAAGAGGTCCTGCTGGAACTCCGATTGAATAATATCTACCGCTTTCCATACACTTGCATTAACTTCTGGTGAATAAGGCCCTTCATCTTCTTCCAATAGCGTTGTCAAATGCAGATGCTGAATAGGTGCATTTGCATCCCTTGTGCGCATTTTCTGCTCATCCATCTTGTTCACAATGCGTCTCAGCACATCATCCATGTGCTCATGCTCAAGCTCAACCTTCGTTATGTAATCCAGCGCGCCCAAACGAAGCGCCTCTTGAATAAGCTCAAAATCCTGATGGAACGTCAACACGACCATGCTGATATCCTTATATTTCTCTTTCACCGATCTCATTAAATCAATACCAGACATAACCGGCATAGCCAAATCTGTAATAAGTAAGTCCACTTGGTTATTCTCAAGAAACTCCAATGCTTTCTTCCCATTTCCAGCTTCGCCTACCACTTCTAATTTATGCTCACGCCAAGGCATCATCGTGATGAAGCCTTTCCGTACCAAATGGTCATCGTCAACAACCATAACTTTTATCATCATCAAACTCCTCCTATCGGAAGACGAAGAACGATCGTCGTCCCTGCGCCGATTGTGCTTTCAATATGGAAACTTGCTGCTGGTCCGAATTGAAATTTGACCATACGATACACGTATTGCAGCCCAATCCCCATTCCTACTTTCTTCTTCTCTAACGTGTTTTCACTCATTAATTGTGCAATATCGTCCTCCGTCATGCCATCACCATTATCCTTCACTTCAATAATGACATGGGATAAACCGTCTTCGATTACACTCACTTCAATAACGCCATTGTCACCTAAGCCATGGTATAACGCATTCTCGACGAGCGGCTGAAGAATAAACCTTGGAACTGCTAATGCAAGTGCCTTCTCATCCGCATGGATCTTCACATCAAAATGAAAATTGTAGCGGATCCCCTGCAGCTCCACGTAATTTTTCAAAGCATCAATCTCATCATTGATTCTTGCCGGGCCGCCTTTTCCGAGATTATAATAGAGCACTTTATTTAACGTAGATACTAATCGATCAATATCCTTTTGCCCATTCGCACGAGCCAGCCAGCGTATCGTATCCAGCGTATTATGTATAAAATGAGGATTGATTTGCGTCATTAATTTCTCAACCTCAAGAAAAGCTTTACTCTGTTCCTTCTGCTCTACTTCACTAATGAGCTCAAAAATACGACTTCTCATCTCGGCAAATTCTCTGTATATCATTGCAAACTCTGAAATTTGCGATTGTCTTCTAGGAAATACTTCCGTATTGCTTTTTACATTACGAATATCCGTACTCAGCAGGTTTAGCGGTCGATACACGGTTCTCCAAATCATCCAGGCAATAAAGAAACTCGCAATTAACGTTAAAATAGCAAAAAACACAAACTGCTTCATCCACCTATATACTTCGAGGTTATAGACCGAATTGGGGACAGCCGACATCACTTTCCATTTCTGATTACTGGCTTCCTCGAACATCCGATATTTACCTGTCTTGTCCTTATGAGAATCAGCAGAAGCATATACACTCCCAACAGGAAAATCTTCCGAATCCTCGCTATAGACAATTTTGCCGTTATTATCAACGATCAGATGTACTAAGTTCCCGCCGAATTGATCATTGTCTTTGAGGATGCTTTCAGCCAACTTAAAATTCGTTTCAATATAGACATACACATCGTCACGATCCGGCAGCTCTACTTTCCGAAGAATCGAAAGCACTTGATTGCCATCAATAGGATTAAGTGAAAGATGCGGACCCATATACGTAAGTTTATCGAATTTAATGAGTACAGGAAGATTCTTTAGATCATAATTGTCATTTACACTAAAATTCTCAAATAAGGCCTGATTGTCATTTTCAAAATAGTAAAACATCAATCCTAGCGTTGGGTTCGTGAAATGAATTAATCCTAATTCACTTCGAATCTCATCATTCAGTCTTTTTTTCTCGTAAATATCCGCTGCTAAGTAGCTCTCTAAGCTTTTCCCTACTCTGCCGTCAAAGGCTAGCTGCTGTGAAGTATGATTCAATTGACCAAGCGTATCTTCCAACATGATTCGGACTTGATGCAAATTGCTAAGGGCACCGCCCTCTGCCTTATTTTGCAGGATGGCATACATCGAGAAATATGAAATACTTCCTATCAGAATTAAAGGGGCAAGCGAGCTTATAAACAGAATGATGATGAGTCGATATTTTAACGAATGCGGCTTCGGTGGTAATCCAAACTTATTCCATATAGTCATGATTCAGCCTCGCTTTGTTGTTATTTGTCTTAGTATTGCCTAGTATACAAAACAAATAAAGCGCTAACAACCGCTGAACTGCACACACCGTTTGGAAAATATAAGGATATTCGGATTTAATACGCTTCAAATCATTGATAATAAAGAAAGACCGATGTTCCCCTAGTGAAAGGGGATATCGGTCTTTCTACCTTACTGTTTACACAAATTTGCTTGGAGGCACTTTGTAGTGTTTCTTGAATGCTTTGGAGAACGAATAGGCATCAGGGTAACCTAAAAGGGAAGCGACTTGCTGCATCGAATACCGCTGGGTGTAGACCAAGTCTCTCGCTCGGTTCATCCTTAATTGGAACATGTACTGTCCTGGCGTAACGCCTAATGCTTGTTTGAAATAGCGTATAAAGTATTTTTCCGACATCCCAGCCACCTCGGCCAATTCCGTAATACGGATGGCTCGATGCAAATTCTCCTGAATGTAACGAATCGTCGATTGCAAAAAAAATAAATTCCCAGCATGCTCATGCCTTAGCGAATCAGTCAGAAATTCTCCTTTGTAAGTTCCAGCTCCATAGCATTCTAAGATGCGGGCAATCAGAATCATCAAACTTCCCTTCAACCGCATTCCAGACATCCCTACTGTAGTCAGGTTTCCCTGAAAAATTTTCCGCAAACCATCTACTTCTTCTGCGATAAGACTTCCTGTGACGATACCACTCAAAGGGAAGGACTCCAGAATGCGTTGTTGCTCCCCTAATCCAAAATCGAAATGAAGATAAATAAAACGGCATGCTTGAATGCCGTTCATTGCCGTGTAAGGGATTCCCGGATAAAACAACACCAAATCGCCAACGGTTGCTGTATGAATTGATTTTCCTGACTGAATCTCAACTTGACCTTCTTGGATTAGCCACAGATCGTAATTATGATGGGACTTGCTTTCCACCCAGCCAGCGGGATGAAGAATTGAATTATAGGAAGTAATGCGTAATGAGACATGCTCTGACAAATCGTTAAACAGATCCGTGCTATTCATCGGTTAATCATCCTCTTACTTTTTGTCATAAAACTCTCAAAGCTATAGTCTTCCCGAGTATTCCCTGCATCAATAATCATACTATTTGACATCTATGTGGAACTATCCTGCATTTTCTCTCAGACTTATTCTCTTATAATTAAGGCATACCCTGAAATGGAGGAAATTAACATGCCTACTACACAGATTCAGAAACCTAAAGTTGTGGTTATCGGAGCAGGAAGTTTATTTTTCGGACGCCAGTCTATCTGGCAGATGGTGCATTCTACTTATTTGAACAAAGGAACGCTTGCCTTGGTGGATACGGATGAGAAACGTCTGAACAAGATGGTGACGCTTGCCAAAATGGTCGCCGCAGAGAACCAAGTGGAACTAGTGATTGAAGGTTCTACCGACCGTAGAGACGTGTTGCCGGGTGCGGATTTCGTTGTGCTTAGCTTCGCTGAAGATACGGTTAAGTACAGAGGCATCGATTGTGCGATTTCGGAAAAATACGGCATTCGCATGTGTTCCGGCGATACAATTGGTCCAGGCGGTATCTTCCGAGCTATGCGGGAATTGCCTGTCATCATGGAATGTGCGCGTGACATCGAGGAATTATGCCCTGATGCGTGGGTAATCAATTACATTAACCCCTCTGCTGTTCACGGTATAGCCTTGAGTCGTTACGCACCAAAACTGAAGAGTTTTGCTCTATGCGATGGTCATCATATGCCAGGGAAGAAAATTAACTACGCTTGGCGCGCTGGAATTGTGGCAGATCCAAGCGAATATACAGCGGAGATGGACAGTCGCTTCGATCTGCGAATTGCTGGCGTCAATCATTTTACCTGGATGCTCCAGGCAGATTATGATGGTACCGATGTCATGCCTGACATTGCAGCTTCCTTGAAGAAATCCGCCGAAACAGAAACTGCTGGTGGGGATACTGGTGCAAAAGCGAAAGACAATGATGCCATAAGCTATCAATTGTATGACATTTACGGTTATGTACCGACATGCACACCTCATACGAAAGAGTATCTGCGTTTCTGGCAGGGGCTCGGTCGTACACCGGATGCCATTCCTCCATTATCCATCTGGGAAACAGATGCACGTTATATCCGACATGATGACATGTGGAAGCAAGTCGACGACTTTATCGAAGGAAGAATCCCTATTCAATCGTATATGGACACCTTCGGACCAGACCATGCGACGGATATTATTGAGAATATGGTTGGGGGCTTGGGCAAACCTTTCTACATCAACACGACAAATCAAGGTGCTGTACCCAATATGAATAATGACGCTTTCCTAGAATTGTTATGTGATGTATCCATGGATGGTATCAAACCGTTACCCGTTGGTAATATGCCCCGGGGACTTCGTGGCTTGCAGGAACTTGTGCTAGATGCACATGAATTGACGGCGGAAGCCGTTGTTGAAGGCAGTCGTGAGAAGTTGAGACGGGCAATGTTGACGGATCCGTTGGTTAATTCCATTGCAGACGCTGATCGTATTATTGAAGAGTTGCTGGAGTTGGAGCGTGATGTGATACCGAGTCATTGGTATACGACTGTTGAAGAGAATTCCTTAAAAAGCGTTGGTGTCTAATCCAGTCCAGTACATCCAGAAAGAATTGACTTCGTCACAAGAAAACGGAAAAATCCCAACCATCAGATACGATGGTTGGGATTTTTTTGGAATTTATTGAAATCGTCGTCAAGCCGCTGCTTTCGCTCCTTTTCTCACTAAAAGGAAATAAGATAACATCCCAGCGGCGCTAGTGCCTAGAATAATGGCACCTAGTGGAACAGCCGTATGCTCCCCGGCAATACCAACTAGTGGAGAAACGACCGCACCGAGCAAGAAAGGAATGACGCCCATGAGTGCAGCCGCACTCCCCGCCATATGTCCTTGACTCTCCATGGCCAGCGGGAATGCTGCTGTGGATGTAATCCCGATAGCCGCTACGAAGAAAACGAGCGGAATCACGAGTGCGTACAGTGGACCGTGGAAAATAGCCACCAATAAGACGGCGATACTAGCTGCGCTAGCAAGCCATAGACCGAACAACATGAATGTCTGCTCGGATACACGATGTGACATCCGACCGACAAGTTGGGAACCGATAATCAAGGTAATACCGTTCGATCCGAATAATAAGGCAAAAACCGTAGGGGAAACCCCGTAAATATTTTGATAAATAAACGGTGTACCCGAAACATACGCGAAGACTCCCGCGATCATAACCCCTTGTGCGAGCATGTATCCCGTAAAGGAACGGTCACGCAAAAGCGACCCATAATTACGCAATTGCTGAGCGAAATTACTAGGACTTCGGCGCTCGACAGGCAGCGTCTCTTGGAGTCTCCATTTTGTCATCGCAAAGAGGAAAGTCCCGAGTATCGCCAAAGCGATAAAGACGCCGATCCAGCTAGTTAGCGTTAAAACGCCACTTCCCGTTACAGGAGCTACAAGCGGACCCAAATTCCCTACTAGCAAGAGCAGTGAGAAAAATTTGGTGAGCTCGTGACCGCTAAACATATCGCGTGCAATTGCCCGGGAAATGACGATTCCCGCTGAAGCAACAAAACCTTGTACGAGTCGCGCGAGAATCAGCGTCCATATATTCGGCGAGATTGCACAAACGATTGATATCACAACATAAATAGCCATGGAAATGAGCAGCGGCTTGCGTCTGCCGTAGACGTCACTTAGCGAACCCATGACCATCTGACCAATACCCAGACCGAGTAAACAGGCGGTCAGACTGAGTTGAACGAGGGAAGCGGTCGTGCCAAATTGTTCTACAATTTGTGGGAAGGCCGGTAAATACATATCAATGGTAAAAGGGCCAAGTGTCGAAAATAAACCGAGCAGCAGTGCCAAGCGAACGGCATGCTGTTTGTTCTTGTTGGTCATTGTATTATGTTCTCCTCTTCTGCATTCCGTATCCTAATCTCTATCTATTTTTGTTCCACCATAACATAACTGTATAGTTTTTGACAACAGTTAAAACGCGAGAATGGCGTTTAGTCGCTATAACATACTGCAGCGACCCGAGGATGACGAACACGGCCATAACGCCCGCAGAATATCGATACATCACAGAGTAGTTAGTGATTGAGGAAACGAGACCAAGCAGAATCGCGCCAACAGCAACGCCGAAATCGGTTGAATTGTAGAACATGCTGTTCACCATGCCATACTGCTCCGGCTTCGAGGAACGCAACATCCAAGCTTGAATGGTAGGCTGGATAGCGCCGAATCCGGCACCATAGAGCAGCGCGGATACGATTAACATCGGCATGGCATGTGTATTCGACAACACGACCATACTTGCGGTAACGAACAAGCCAGCCGGAATCAGTATGGAAGCATGTCCGAACCGATCGAAGATGCGACCCGAGAAGGGACGTACGAGAATAATGGTGATCGCGTTGAACAGGAAGAATAAGCCCACCTGCTCGATGTGAACATAATCGCCGAATAGGGCTAGGAAACTAAGCAGACCGCTATACGTGATGGAGAGAAACACATTCAGAAGTACGGGAAACAACAGCTGACGGTTGAAGCCAGGTTTGGCAGCAGGTTTGGATTGAACACCTTGTTGATCAGAATCAAGCTTTATTTTCTCCTCGGCGGCTTGATCCCGCTTCGAACGCGACAGCCACAATACTGGGAAGATAACCACGGATGTAATCAATCCGATCATCGTCAATGGCATGAAGCCTGCCTGTTTCATCACATTCAGCCCGATGGACGGGCCAATCGACATGGCAAGACTCGTCGACAAACCGAAATACCCGATGCCCTCGCCCATTCGGCGCAGCGGAATGATTCGGGATACAAGTGTCGGCAGAATCGTGCTCGCCATCCCGAAGCCGATGCCATAGCCAATACGCAGCGACAATAACGTGGCGAATGAGCCTGCTGCCGAGTACAGCGCTGTCGTTGCCGCAGCAATAATAAGCCCTGCGAGCAATAGCTTCATCCGCGAAATGCGCGGCATGAGCGCTGCCGTCGCGAAGCGCGATAAGATGGCCGCAAGCGCAAAAACAGACGTAACAAGACTAGCTTGTACGTTTCCTGTATGAAATTCAGCCTTCACATAGGCTGGAAAAGATGAAAGTAGCATTTGCAAACTTAGAAATAATAGAAAAAAACAAATCGTCAAAGCGATGAACGGTCTCGTCCATAAGGGAGTTTGTTGTTGTTCTGGCTGCACGTTAGATCATCTCCGCATAAATTTTTATTCCTATGATTAGTCTTCTACTAGCTCCGAATGTCCGAGCTTTCCACTCACGTGAAGTTGGATGCGTAGCAGCAACTCCATTATAATGTCGTACTCCGCTTCTGATATACAAGCTTTCACATCAGCTGTCACACTATCTTCAATCGGTGTCGTTACACGGATGAGGTCTTGACCGAGCTCCGTGCTGTACACGAGAAACGATCGTCGATCTCGATCGCCTGCTTTCTTATAGATAAGCCCTTTCTTCTCCAGATGATCCAAAATCCGCGTAGTTGTCGGCTTGTCCTTACCGGTCCGTTCGGCAATTTCACGCTGAATCAACCCTTGCGCGCAATCAATCTGATTCAAAGCGGACCACTGCTCGGGCGTAATCCCATGCGCGTGTAGTCGTTGTTGAAACAAAGCTGTCAACTTGCGGTGTGTAACCCCCATCGCGAATCCGATCGGCAAAAGACGGGAATCGGTTGACATAAGTGATGCCCCCTCATTAATAGTTGTTTAGACAACTATATGTTAGACAACATTTTCTGTCAAGGTCATTGAAGTTTTATTCGCTACAAAAAAAAAGGCATCCAATCCTCCCGATTGGACGCCTATTACCTGTAAGACTTTTTTCAGCTGACGATTAAATGCTTTCTGATCACGTTCAAGAAATTTCTTCTAATAAACAAGAAATAGACGATTTGAAGGACCAAGAAGACGCCCATAACCGTAACCGCGGCTTCACTGACATCCAGTTTAAAAAGCCTATGCAGAGCTGCTAAAGCAATGGCGGAATGTAATGTTGCCACCATGTATGGAAGCAAGAACATGACACCAATTTCAATCGAAACCACTTTCTTAATTTCTTTGAAAGTGACACCGATTTTATATAATTGCTTATATTTCTGTTTATCGGTTTCCTGATCCATATAAAATTTGTTGTACACAAAGCTGCCTGAAGCGACGAAGAAGATGATACCTAAGAAAATCGATAAGAACAAAATCGTGCCATACGCTCTTTTCTCGGTTTCATAGATATGGGCTTTGGAATAAAATAAGGCATACTGATTATCCCCATATTGCTGCTCATATGCGTCATATACAACATAAGTATTGGACCAATCCTTGACATGAAACATATATTGAGGCTGGGCTTGTTCGACGACTTCAATTCGATCAAACAACGAATCGGCTACAACATATAGCGTATTTATATGATCCGTAAACAGCTTCGCATGAATTTCTTCTTTGATTTGCAGACTATTCCCTTCAATCGTTGGATGACTTACACCTTCGTTTTCCTCTGTGGGTACGATTTTCATCGTTTCTAGTTCACGAAAAGACATGGTATTCAAGTTTAATACTTTGGCGAATTGATTATACACGCTTGCTTTCATAATCGGTATCACAGACTCGTCCACTTGAACCATATATTTCATGTCTACAACTATTTTCTCATAGGGAAAATGGTTTCTCTGCAATTGATCTTCAATAAATCGTATCTCTTCAGCCGTGGAAGCATTCGTTCCAAACGTTTGATATGAAAAAGCCATAGGATGTCGTTCTTCTATTTTAGTTAGCGTATTCATCCAATAGGCATAAGAGGTGCCGCTCAATATAACAGCAGCTGTTGACGTAATGGTAATGATAAAAAACATGCTGGCATTGTCCCGTATGCGATAGAACAAATTCGATATCCAGATCAGATTCGTGTTTCTTAAATAATGGATCCTGTTCTTTTTTAATAAAGCGATCGCGAATACACTGAACTGTGAAAATAGCAAATACGTGGCAATCACGACCATGCCTATAATCATGACTATATATTTATCCAAATTACCTTTAAAGGCAACAAATGACAAGGCATACGCAGCAAGGAGTAGAAGGATGCCCAAGACCGCAACTAGTGGAGAAAATTTAGGCGTTGGCTTCGGTGATTTCGTTGCTTTAAGCAAGCGTAAAATATCTTTCTCCTTCACGATCCATGAAGTAAAGAAAGAGACCAATATGCCGAGTAGCAGGAAACAGACAAGCGTAATCAGAATCGCTTTTATCGGAAAATAAAACGGCAAGGAAGTCAGCCTCAGCAACCTCTCGATAATCGTCAGAATGAGTTTGGAAAACACCAAGCCCGTAACGATACCGCCGATTGTAGCCGCGACACTGATGATCATATTTTCAATCGCGATCATCCTAAGCAGTTGACTCCTCGTGATGCCGAGCATATAGAGGATGCCAAATTCCTTATACCTCTTTTTTAATAAGACGCCTATGGAATAGAAGACGAAGAAGAACAAAAATAAATAAGCAATGATTTCCGTACCCAAAAGGGATACCTTGATATAAGATTTGAAAGTGCCTTTATCCGGGTGAAAAATAAACATAGTAAGTGAAAAAAATAGCGTAACGGAAATAAGCATACTTAAGAAATAAGCGAAATAGTGCTTACCGTTGCGTAGAACATTTCTCATCGCAAACTGTTTAAATTCCATGATCCGCACCGCCTAATAACGAAAGTACATCGATAATCTGTTGGTAGAAAGGCTGCCTCCTGCCTCCACTATGAATTTCATTATAGATAGCGCCGTCTTTAATAAAAATAATTCGGCCGCAATAGCTGGCTGCCACTGGGTCATGCGTCACCATGATCGTAGTCAGCTGCTGTTCTTTATTGATTTTCTCAAACAATTCCATGACGGTTCTTGCAGACTTGGAATCTAAGTTCCCCGTTGGTTCATCCGCCAAAAGGAGTGAAGGTTGGTGGATGATAGCTCGGGCTATCGCCGTTCGTTGAGCTTCGCCTCCAGAGATTTCATAGGTCCTTTTGTCGAGCAAATGTTCAATACGTAATGTCTTAGCAATGCTTTGCAGTCTTCTGTCCTGCTCCATAACCGAGACCCGATCTAGGGTAAGAGGCAAAACCACATTCTCCCCCACGGTTAACGTGTCAAGTAAATTAAAATCTTGAAAGACAAAACCAAGTTCTCTACGTCTAAATAGCGCTAATTTATCTCCAGTTAGTTGCAGTGGATTGAAGCCTTTAATCTGAATGTCTCCGGTCGTGGGTTGATCAACTGTAGAGATCATATTTAATAAAGTCGTTTTGCCGCTGCCCGATGGTCCCATCACTCCGACAAATTCTCCAGGTTCAATGGCGAAGCTAATTTGATTTAAAGCATGAGATATTACTTCTTTCCCATATGTTTTACTCAGATGATGAACTGTTAACATAGCCATGCCAACTCCTTGTTATTTGATTTTCCTTCATGATCGTACTCCTTCGCCTCCTTTTCAGCGATTCAACTTTCTTACTCGATTCTTACATTGTTGTAAGGTTGGAAGATGCAAAAAGAACATGCATTAGATATAAGGCACGTTCTTCATAGGCTTTAGGTATGATCCTTTGGGATAAGTTCAAACAGAATGCTGACTTTGGTACCTTCGTTCACTTCGGACTGAATCACAAGTTTATGATGTAAGTTTTCACATATTTTTTGGGCCAAATACAGACCCATTCCCGTAGATTCTCCGAAAACCCTTCCGTTCTCACCTGTAAAGAATGGCTGAAAGACTCTCCTTATATCCTTAGGATGTATGCCAATGCCTTCATCTATGACTTCTAACACAGCATGCTCTTCAGTTGTATAAGCAGTAATCGTCACATATTTCCCTTTTCCCTTGGCATATTTGATGGCGTTTGTTAGCAATTGCTCGATGACGAATTTGATCCATTTTACATCCGTGTATACCTCAATCGTGTCGTCCACGTCTGCCTTCGGCAGCATATTATTTTTAATGAACAGTTTTTTTTCTTGGCTGATGCTGTCCAAAATTAATGGCTTCAAGCTTGCCTTTTCAATCACAAAATCTCTTTCGAAAGCATCGATCCGTGCATAATATAACGCCATATTCAGACCTTTTTCCATTTTATATACTTCTTCACTCATCCCATGTGCATAGGGTTCACCTGCATGGGCTTCGAGCTGAAGTCTCATGACAGAAAGCGGTGTTTTCATTTGATGCACCCATTGATTAATAAAGGTTAAATGCTCTTGATGATTTTGCTTAAGTTGTTGCAGATTTCTCCCGTACAATCCGTATTGTTGCTTTAATAGTGCAGCTATATGGCGACCCCAGAAGGAATCACCTTGATCCAAAGTGGTTTCCTCAATGTCCTCAAAGTTTCTATGTAGTCGTACATAGACATCCTTCGATTTCACATATTTCCACCCTAAAAAAACAAGAAGAATAAAAGAATTGAATAGGAAAGCATATAACACATCTACCCATGGAAAATCGCTCGCAAGCACACAATAAAAGGTAGTTAGAATAACAGAGAAATAGTAAAACCCGATATAACTCTTGTGTTCATTTAAAAATAAACTCATCTGCCATTCCCCTTACCAGCTCTTGTTTAGCTTGTAGCCCAAGCCTCTTATCGTTTCAATCCCGTTCTCAATATGGAGGTCTTGCAATTTCTTTCTTAACCTCGTGACATTTACATTGAGTGTGTTCTCTTCCACAAAATCGGCGTGATCCCACATTTGCTCCAAAAGATAGTTTCGGTTTACCACTTTAGGGTAGGTCTGAATGAGATTCTCGATCAAAATAGCTTCTTTCTTAGTCAGGATCGTCATCTTACTTTGAAACTCCAGCTCTACTCTTTCTGGATAAAATTTCAACCCTTCCAATTCGACTACCCGCTCGACTGTAGCAGGGGCATATTCCCCAAATACCCGTCTGATATGGCTGTTTATTTTGGCCATAACGACCTCATACGAGAAGGGTTTCGTGATGTAATCATCCGCTCCGTTCTCAAGAGCTCTTACTTGATCGATCCCGCTCTCTCTGGCGGAAATAAAGAGGATGGGGACCTTGGACGATTCTCTGATCCTCCTACACCAATAAAACCCATCAAATTTGGGCAGATTAACATCCAATAGGACAAGATGAGGCTGGAGAAGCTGAAATTGTTCCAAAATGCTTTCAAAATTGTCAGCAACTGTGGCTGAAAGTCCGTATTTCTCAATATGTTCTTTCAATAAACGACTGATGGATAGATCATCTTCAATGATATAAATCACATACTTCATGTAACAGCCACCTCCAGGTTCAAGCACATCGACATCGAATTTCAAAAAAAAGACAATTCCATTGTATCATTTTATCCAATCTACTTAATTATCATCAGATTCTGCTTTTCTTCGAAGTAATGAGCACTGGAAGAATAAACTTGATTTTGATCACCCATACTAAGAATACACCTTAGCGTACTACTTGATTATTTGACGTTTGGAGGACGACGATCTTGGACATTGATGCTTTTCTAACTGAAGTCCTCAAATCCAATGAGGATTGGCATGTGACGATGAAAGATGGTATTTCGATCATAGACTCCGCTGTGGAAAGAGAAATTCCTTTCGACAACAACGATGACTATCTAGAGTCTGGTTTTTAGAAAAATCCATATCTCACAATGAAAGCCCGGGGAAGCATGAACTCCCTAGGGCTTTTTTTTTTAATAACTGCAACCTATTTGCAACAACCTCCGTCTGAAGGATTGTCAACTTGATTGATACATACTCTACAGAATTGGAAGGAGCAATATTTAATGAAAAAGAAACTAACGGTAATTTTAACATTGGCAGGGATACTCGGCACGACTGCAGCAGTTGGAGCAGAGGATTTAGTTGAAAAGGTGACAGGTTATTTACAAAAGGATGTTAAGATCATTGTAAACGGACAAGACAGCGCACTTACACCTGTCTATATCGATGGCAAAGCCTATCTGCCAGTTCGCGATGCAGCTACCCAACTTGGATATACAGTAAGTTACGATGAAGCCAACAAAGAAATCGAGCTAGATGAAGCGGCTGACTTGATGCGTGAAACTGGTGTGATCGTAAGCGTGCAATCTAACCAAGACGGTAACTACCGTATCGAACTGCTTGGCAGCACATGGGT
Organism: Paenibacillus sp. J22P165; assembly: GCF_059692015.1. NCBI lineage: Bacteria > Bacillati > Bacillota > Bacilli > Caryophanales > Paenibacillaceae > Paenibacillus > Paenibacillus sp. J22P165. The sequence goes on from NZ_JCAUAP010000002.1 coordinate 704,895, forward strand.
TATCCTGACTGTTGATAAAACAACAACGATTAAAAGCCTAGACGGTAAAACACTAACTCCTGCTGATTTGAAAGCTGGCACACAAATCGATGCCGAATTCGGACCTGCTATGGCGATGAGTTACCCTGGCCAAGCGCATGCAGTAAATGTTAATGTTCACGCTGATCGTGCAATCAAAGAAGATACAATCAAAGAAGTAAAACATACAGATGATGGCTGGCAAGTTCAGCTTGGCGATGCTTTGGTATTGAACGCAGGTAAAGAAACTCGCGTATTGACATCCCAAGGTGAGTCCGTGAATTGGGAAGATTTGAAAGCAGGTACGAAGGTAAAAGCTTACTACGGTCCTTTCGAGACGAAAAGCCTTCCGCCTCAAAGCCCAGTTTACCTTTTAGTTGTTCAGTCACAATCGCCAGCTATTGGCCAGCCGAAAATGTCACCAGAATCGGCACAAGAATACCGTGACTTAGCATGGGCACAAGTGAAAGAGCAAGTGTCCCATATTACGACAAAACAAGACGAAGCATCCGTTCAAATTGTGTCCTCTAAAGAAGTTGGGGTATTGGCTTCCACAGACGAGCAAAAGAAATTGCTTGCAGACGTTCAAGCTGCGAACGGTAACTTTGTAACGGTTACTTACACAACAGATCAAGACGAGTTGCTTGGACCTTTGACAGCTGTATTTGATTTCAACACAAAAGCTTTCATCGGCTTCAACGCTAGAAGATAAATAAATATTGAAAAGCCTCGAAATCGACCTCGGTTGAATTTCGGGGCTTTTATTTTATAGGGGCTATGTTAGGGGGTTAATAATGAAAAGAGGTATCCTACTGGTTGTATGGCTATTCACTATAAGTTTATCGCTAATCGGCTGCGAGAAAAGTTCAACACAAATCAATGCAGTGGCAGGAGACCAGCTTTACATCATTGATGGTTATACGACCAAACTTTCTTCGATGAAACTTACTGAGGTTGCCTCACTCCCCTACTTTACTAAACCATTCCTATGTGTAGCAAAAGACGAAAATGGACAACAATTCGCAGTACTGTTTCACTCCATTGAACAAGTTGAAACTGTAAAGTTACCTATTACTTATGAAAATATCATTAACCGAATCGAATCCGAGGGTTACCATGTCAAACTTGGAACCAGCTCTGTTCAACATGTACACCTATTTCTCATTAACCATAGTTTGTTTTGGAATTTTGATGATGGTACAGAAAAACTATTTTTAAATCTCAATGGCGAAATTGAACTCGATCCATTTAGGAGCAATCAATCTTCCTATGGGCCAAAAATCAACACGTAACGTTAACATTTTCGACCTATAAAGAGCTCTTATGTTTCCCATGAAGAATATGTTAAAATACGAATAGGCAGACTAATGCTCTGCAAATGCTAGCGCATACAGATTTCCAAAATGACCATATGGGAGGCTTTAATATGGATGATTATTTTTTGGTTAAAGACGGTAGAATCGTACGCTGGGATGGGCTTACACTAGGTGGAACCAAAATCCGAGCAGACGAGCTAACAGAGTCTTTTGGACGTAAAGCACTTGAGGAAATCGAACGTTTTGGCTTTTATACCATTAAGAAACCGTAACGAACCTACCCATTAAAGGAGGCTGTCTCAAAAAGTCGAGCTAGACTTTTGAAACAGCCTCTTTTTTCGTTAATGACCTTTAAACAATGCCAATTATTGGGCCGAATCTAACATCCGTTTGATCATTGTAGCGGCTTGTGCTCTAGTTAGGTTCCCGAGTGGAACGAGCTCCTTCGTGCGAATGCCATTTAGTAATCCTGCTTTTATCGCGGCAGCCACCTCTGGTTTTACTGCGTTATTAATCATCTTTGTATCGTCGAATGCAGCGAGTACCCTCGTTATTTCCGAGTCCGAGATCGTGACGGATTTACCCAAATATGTCAGCGTGCGCACGATGAAGCTGCTAGCTTCCTCACGAGTCACCTTCCGATTAGGCGCGAAGCCACCTTCCCCTTCGGTAATAATGCCTGCCTTGATTGCAGCACCGATATCACCTGCATATGCGGCTGTTGCAGGCACATCCTTCACTTTGGAAGCAGCCGCCACATCCGCTTTCATCCCACTTGCACTTACAAGCATCGAAGTGAATTCAGCTCTTGTCATTTCTTGATCAGGCTTGAACTTCTTCTCTTCGACTCCGCGAATCAGCTTCTTAATACCAAGATCTTCGATATCCATTCTCGCCCAATGACCTGCCAAATCCGTAAACAGATTGACTGGGTAGTTCTGTTTTATCTTAGGAATAATGCTGCTTTGTACTTTCGTATGCGTCGTACCATCTGTCATGATCAGAATACGATCGATGTCAGCACCGCCTTTACGGGACCAAACTTTAAGGACGTGAATGCCCTCATCCAAAGCAAATTGATAATTATCGAAGGCGCGTTTCCAATCCGCATCTTTCAACGTAATGCGTTTCAGCTCCGAATCATCCCACTGAATAAAGACAGAACCATTTGAGGCAGATTCACCCGTTGAATAAATATGGGCTTGGAAAGCCCCAGGATCGGTCACATTCAATTCATACTGAACGTACTTCATATCAGGTAAAACTTTGTCCGCCGGCATCGTATCTTTATACGCTGGATCCAGCACATCCTTATTCGTCACATCTGGAAGGTTTTTACCAAATTTAACGTAGGTACCGCCAGAAGCTTTGCTCGATGAAACGAGGGAGATTTGATCACTCTGGCTGCTCGAGTTCGCTGTATAATCTTCCGCTTCAAACAAGACGTACGTATTCTCATCATCTGGATCCGTCTTTTTGACATCCAAATAGCCAAACGGACTGCCAATACTGATCGGAAGTGTGATGGAAGAAGTTCCACCCAGTGTATCCGTGACCGTTAAGGTTACTTTCATAGCGCCAACTTTGTTAAAGACATGGCTTGTCTTGCTTAAGTTTTCACCCGTTTGAAGCGGTGTTCCATCGCCAAAATCCCATTCATATTTCGCAATTTTGTCTCCCAATGCGAGATCTGGATCATTCGAAGCGGACGCATCAAACGCGATTTTCGTTCCAGGTCTACCAGCGGCGTGGTCGGAATTCAGTTTAACCACAGGCACCTTGTTCGGGTCCTTGTTATCAACCAGAATGGTCATTGTATCTGTATTTCCCGCACTATCTGTCACTTTCAGATTGGCCAAATACATACCAAATGCTTTATATTCTTTCGTGGGTGAAGCTTGATCAGATGTCGTTCCATCGCCGAAATTCCACGCATAGGTCAGACCTGCTCCCGTACTTCCCGATGATGAGAAAGTAACAGTACGTGTGCCTTTCCCCCGCTCACCGAATTCAATAGCTTTGTTTGCCGAGACTTTCGCAAGCGGCAGATTGGTAACGAGCGCAGCGGATTTCTCAAACTCGATGGCATAGTCGGACGATTGGGCTAAATCTAAAGTAATCACGCCATCTTTCGTTTTCGTGTCCACCTTGATGCCATTTATCGTAATGGTTTTCACATTTACACCTGCAGGCAGCGTCAAGCTCATTTGGGCTGCTTGTTTCAGGTCAGAAACCTTACCGGTCCAGCCTTTACTATCCATGTGCTGAACCCAAGTAACCGCCACATCACTCGTCATGATGGATGCGCCATTCACTTGCGCCTTCTTGCCCTCGCGAACCATCACATCACTAGCGTTAGCGCTTGTTTCTCGCAGCCAAGCGAAGTTGGCGTCCGACGTCAAATGACCTGCTGTGACTTGTACACCGCTGCCAGCTTGCAACAGATACGTATCCGTTGTGTTGCCTTTAACCACACGAGCACCTGTCATCGAACTAGTGCTTAAATCTTGCACATCGGGTGCATTCTCGTTTAATTCTTGCGGCACGAGAATCGTCAAGAACTGAGCATTCTCCTTCTTCTGCTCCGCACTCACATACTGTTCTTTAATATCTTCCTTGAACAGACTCGTCACCGAATCATTCGCTTGGAATTTAGCCGTTTGCGGGAACATATACGTTGCCATCTTCGCTTCACTCAAGTCGTAGTAGGGCACTACAGCACTTTGTGAAGCTTCTGGTTTGTTCAATAATTCTGGCGTTTTCTCCTTCGTAATCGACCACTCTGCTTGATTGCCAGTCAAATTCAAGGCACCGAGACTGTGCAGATACATATCAAAGTCAGCCTTACCACTCTTCGACGTAACTCGATCGGCGACGACGAAATATTCTTGTCCCGGAAATGCAATTCCACGGTTATGTGTCCCCAATACTTCAGCCTGATCGGAGTAGTAGTCGCCTTCTTTTTGAGCAAAATCAAAATAATTCGTATCGATCTCGTAACTGCTTCGAACACCGGTCATGGGATCGGTTTCGTTCTTCACGCCCCTGCCGTTCATCGTAATGACGTTGTGCGCCTGCGGCTTTTTCAAGAAGGACGCGAATGCGCTGTATTGCCCATATCCGGTATCATTCGCTAGGAGTGCATTTTTTCCATACATATTAAAATGAAGCTGGTCTTGATGCTGATGGTTGTCCGACTCTGGATGGCCATTAAACATTAACCACAGGCTGTTCTTGCCGTTTGGTTCGAATTTCGAATCCCATTGATTACCCAAGATTGCGATCCCGCCAAAAGGTTCCTTCGTCTTCGAATTGACACCGCCATTCATAAATGTAGTGCGAGACACGGTAGGACGCTTTGGCTCAATGGTCGAATCATAGGTCAGATACTCATCAATGGCAATCTGATATTGCGATGTCGCACCTGTATAGTCATCCAAGTAGATCTGAGAATTGGCATAATTCCATTGAAAAACTTCACCCAGCTTAAGCCCGCTTCCGAACTGTGGCGCTTGAACATCTTTGTATAAATGAGCAGCCATATGCGTTGGATACGGCTTCACATAACTATCTTCTGTGCTGGACAGCCAGCCATTGCCCATTCTCCCCCGAACAGCATACTCAAACATGGGCTCCGTCTGCTTAATGAGTGCTGCAGGTGAAATATTGCCAGGTGCTTGATCGCCTACAACATTCTTGTACTGATACAGAAACGGCACCAAGTTAACAAAGGTAAACACGCCATAATGAGCACCTTCCCTCGATATCCCATCCGCACTAAACTGATAGTCAAACGTGTTATGGGTACGCTCAATCGCCAAATTCATCCAGTACTGTGCTTCTGGTTCTTCAGCTAAGGTGAGTGCAACTGTACCTAAGCCTAGCGCTGGTTTCGAGCGATGATTATGTGGACGAGGCGGTTGTGGCTGCATCAGCCAATCTGCGATAAAAGCCGCTTCTTTCTTCAGCCTTGCTCGCGCTTCTTTGTTTTCTGTTTCTGTTAAAAATGGAACTAACCAATCGTATGCGGACGCATAATCCTGCAAATAGGTCGCCCAGTAGATATCACCGTCATCTTTGGTTCGATTTGCTACAGTGCCCGTGTACATGTTCACGGTTGCTGTAATGGCTTTATTTTTCACATTGTTGATTTCAGCCTCTGAATAATTCTTGTCATCTTTAATCATTACATAATAAAAAGCTAATAATTTCGCGCCACGAGAGCGATCATTTTCATGCAAATTGGCATTACTGTAGTCATAGTTCATATAGACCGTATCGACATCAGCTTTGATTTTGGCCCATAACTTTTCATAATAAGAGCCTTTTATATTTCTTCTTGCTTGGTAAGCTTCAAGCTCACTGGAATTAAACCACAGACTCGGATGCATCTCTTTGGCAGGCAATGCGCCTAAAATGGTTTGGGGATCTGCCAGCTTCTGTTTCAATTCTGTGGTACTCTTTTTCTCATCCGAAGTTTTGGATTCAGGCGGAATCAAGTCAGGATCTGTGAACTGAATCCCCGTAAAGGACGAATAGTCGTAAGCGCTTACTAAACTAGGCAGCGTTACTAGCATGCTTGCAACGACACCTGCGGATATCAAACTTTTTAAATGCTTCAATACGTCTACCTCCTGCGCATGAATGGTATAAAATCCCTTTTATTATAAAGATTGTTGAAACGCTTCAATTGGATTTTTCTGGGGTTGTGTTGTGTTTTCTTTTGAAAGTAACATCATTTTCTGGAAAATAAATAAGGAACAATTGCCGCGGCAACTGCTCCTTATCTTAGAAAGGAAATTTGATGAGTACGAATAGCAAAATGAGGGTTCCGGCGACTACAGAGAACAGTCCTTTCTTATCTTGTTTGATTAAGTATTGAGCACCACCATTAAAAATCAATGAAGCATTCAGTGCAACCATCATCCAAGAAAGCCTTGTGTCAGTTTCACTACTTTCAAATAGCAAAATAGATAGGCCAATAGCTACAGTGAGTAAACTGAATACAATTCCTAGTATTTTTATACCTTTATTCATTACTAGTCACCTTCCTTTCCGCTGCCACTTTCCCCTTTACAATTTTACCATATATATACACTTGATGGTTTGATTCGTTTGGTTTTCATTTCATAAATTGCAGATCATACGTATAATAAAGATGAACTACCAAAGCTAGAAAGGGATATATGGCCTATGTTGTTTGAACAATTCCGCCCACTTCCGCAGCTTAGTGCGTATGTTGACAGCATTTTGGTTCAGGAGGACTTTGACCCCATCAACTTCGCCAATCGGAACCCCGTTAAGGTTCTGCCTTCGACACTTGCTGTTATTGGGATACAATATGGAAATCGTATGAAAGTCATTGTGGACCACAAAATCGATTTGCTAGGTACTAGCGGGTTAACCGGTCTGCAAACCACGTATAGAGAATATCTAAGCACTGGGAGCGTCGGAACGATCATTATTCGGTTCAAGCCAGGTGGTTTGAAGGCATTTACACCCTATCCGATTCACGAATTTCAGGATGCCAACATAGATCTACATCTCATCTTCAAGCTGCATCTGGTTTCCCAGATGGAACAGCGACTTAGCGAAGCAACAACTATTGCCGATCGGGTAGCTATTGTACAAGCATTCTTACTTTTGACGCTGGAGCATCAGTCTGGGGATCAGGTGATTGTACAAGTCGCAAAGCAGATACAACAGCAAAAAGGGGACGTTTCCATCAAACAATTAGCCGATGACTTTTGGGTTGGCAAACGAACGTTGGAACGTAAGTTTAACGCGATTATTGGTATCACACCCAAAAAGTTTGCCAATATTGTCAGGTTTCAGCATACCCTTCAACTTAAAAAATCCGGACACGATTACCTGGATATCGTTCATGCATGTAATTTTAACGATCACGCCCATTTCGCGCATGACTTTAAAGCGTTCACTGGGTGTACGCCTGAACAATTTTTCCGAAATGAAGTGCAACCGGAACTCGCCAAACATTTTAGCGGGAGCCGTGACCAATCACTCACAACGGATATTATGTATCAATAGTTATTCCAAACAATGACGCTTTTTTACAATGGGATACGCTCAACAAAGGATACAATAGACCATGTTGAAACAAACATGTGAAGGAGCTGCAACTGTATGACTAACCCGGAGTCTCTCCCTATCGGAAAAGAGTACCCATTCGAGTCCCGTTTTCTTGAAGTAAACGGTCATCACTTACATTATATCGATCAAGGTTCAGGGGAGCCCATCCTGTATTTGCACGGCAACCCAACGTGGTCTTACATGTGGAGAAACATTATTCCCCATCTGGAAAATACTGCCCGTTGCATAGCTGTGGATCTAATGGGCATGGGCCGCTCCGACAAATCAGATACTGGCCACATCTTCTTGGAGCATGTCGAGTACATTAGCCAGTTTATTGAGAAACTGGGTCTTACCAATATCACTATCGTCGGACACGATTGGGGAATGGCCATTGGCTTGCAGTATGCGATGAATCATCCTGATCGGGTGAAGGCAATTGCGATGATTGAACCGCAAGCGTTGTATCCTTGCCCGACGTGGTCTGAATTTACGCCTGCTGAATCGAAAGAGCTTTTCCAGACACTTCGCGATCCCGAATTGGGATGGCCGTTCATGCGAGATAACAACGTATTTGTGGAAGGCATGCCGCATATCATCATCAATCGACCTTTTACACCGGATGAGCATGAATACTATCGTGAACCCTTCAGGGACAAAGAGATGCGAAAACCTATGTGGGTGTTTCCAAACCAGATTCCAATCGAAGGTAAGCCAAGCGAAGTCGTTCAAGCCGTGGAGGAAAGGAACAAATGGTTCACTGCGTCCGCCATGCCAAAAATTTTGTTTTACGCTGCACCCGGATGTACCATTCGTGAACCGCAACTTAGCTGGTGTCATGCCAATCTACAGAACTTGGAGATGAAGGATATTGGCAAGGGCTTTCATCATTTAGTGGAGGAAAACCCACACTTCATTGGGCAAGAACTCCAAAGGTGGTACCTTCAAATTACGCAAGATTAGCCAATTGCTAACGAAAAAGGCTGCCGATCAGGTATTGATTGATCACGGCAGCCTTCTTTTAATTTTATTGAAAGAAAAATAATTGCCTACGTACCTTTCTTGGATAGACCACCCGAAGTTCGTGTCCAACTGCGGTATTTCCGGTAACCTCGGCGGACAAGTAGCAGCAGGATCTCTGGAAACGGCAGCTTGCGTACCCATGGGAAATAAAAGCGATCATAGGCGCGCTTCAAATCGTCCCACATCGAGCAATGATCATCTTTCAAGAAATCCGATACGTCGACGACCAAGCCTCGACCATTGTTTTGCATCACATTTTTACCATGCACATCATGTGGTTTTAATCCCCGGCTAACCGCATACTTGAGCGCCTCATCGATATCATGCAGTACTTGACGCGGAATTGGAATGCCTCGTAACACGGATTGATATAATGTAACACCCGTTAAACGACGCAACACGAGATACGTATCCCCCGCATACAGACATTCGGAATACCCTGGATGATTGCCCAGCCGTCGATATATTTCTTTTTCATCCTCTAAGCCTGGCCGCCCTGGCGCATACACCTTCACCACCAAATCCGGAAAGCTTGGATGCATCAGCACAGCCGCATAATTACCCGCTCCGACAAGCTGCCATGGTTCAGGAACACGATAAACGACGATTGGGTCATAAGGTCGCTCACTGGCAATATGCAAATTCGGAAGCAATTGCGTTTCAATTACTTCGATCCAGCGTTTCTGCACGCCCCTGTCACCCCCATCTATTATTGGAGGTATTATACAAAAATATGAAGTAATATGCTAGAAGAAATTTAGTATGCACGTTCGTGCTATGTTTCACAGGGAAATAGTCTTTAAAAAGCTCTCTATTTCATTCCAAGCTTCCCCGCTCGAGAATAAGAAAAAATGATCACCACGATATATGGTCTTCATTGTCTTCTCGCCTCCCCACTTATCTACTAGTTTTTTAGAATAAGCAATAGGAATATTTCGATCTAACTCACCTGCTAGACATAGTAAAGGAGTATGAATTGAAGGCGCTTTTTTTATTGAGTTAAAGGTTTCTTCTATAAAAAGGGAAAGCGGAAACATATGATGCAGCTGTAACGCATTTGAGATATTTGTACCTAATAACTTAGCGTAATTATCATAGGGAGACACAAGAATTGTACCGATTGTAGAGCGTTCCTTTGATAAATTCACGGCGACCCCAGTTCCAAGACTATATCCCATAGATACTATTTTCGTATTATCAATATCGCCTCTTTTTGAGAAATAATCATAAATGGAATTCGCATCGAGGTATAAGTTTTGCTCGCTTGGCTCCCCCTCGCTCCGTCCAAACGATCTATAATTAATTAGCGCTATCGACCAACCATCCAGTATCTCAGCGATTGATAGCATATCTGATACTTGTTCTGAAGAACCACCGAAGTATAAAATAAGCGGAGATTGTTTATCATTGTCCGTATTCCTCAAAAGCCACCCATGTAATTGGATATTGTCAGTTGCATTTATTTTGATTTCCTCAGCATGACTGTAAAGTAAGCTTATGTGATCTGAACTAACTTGATCCAATTTCTTGGGTTGGTAAACAAGGTGATTTATATTTATCATTCCATCTAGATTGTGATAAATAAAGAGGCAAAGGCATAAATACGTGCCGACCAGGATTGAACAAGTTAAAGATAGTACTATTTTTAATTTACTTACCTGTTTTTGATTCATTTTTATGAATATTATCGTTAAAAGTACAAGTAGAATTATGGAACTTATAGCGAAAATATGTATTGCGAATGCATTCCTCTTAAAAAATTCTAAATCACCTAACTTCATTTGCTCTAACTGTTTAGACCAAATGATTACTTTGTACAAGATCAGATTACTTGATACGCCTACAACACTCAAACATGCAAACAATATGGTAATCATCAGCATACCTTTTTTACGAAGTTCCACTCAACAACCTCCGTTCCTATTAACATCGGCGTGTATTCAACTAAAATTGTAACTGTTATTTACTGGGATTTATATATACATATTTTACCTGTCTATTAAAATTATTGACCTTGTTTTAGGTTATTAAAAAAGGGCCCGCTCAAAATGAGCAGCCCCTTGGTATCTAAAAACTTCCATGATGTCCCTTCACTTATCTCTTATACGGGTCTCGTCCTTCTTCTAAATGATTAAACTTGATGCCTCTCTGTATATCCCCGTCACTGGGTCCGATCTGTATCCACTGCCCAATTCCCCTATCCGTATAGGTATATGGAACACCAGGTTCATCAGTAAAAATTACATATACGCCCATTTGTGGAACTTTTCCAAAATAAGCTTTAATTCTAGCGATTTCAGATAATTCATAGTGCTTCTCGTTAACAAGATATACTCGCAAGCCTTTTTCAAGTCTACTCTTCTTCACTTCAAGCAGAGAATATATTGAACATATGCAAAGAAGGATGACAATGAGTCCAATCCAACGACCTTTTTTATTTATGGTTGTAAGCCTCCTGTTTATAAAATATTTCGCCATATTTAGGAGTGGTCATCCGCCCCCTCATTGATTATGATGAGACTAACGAAAAAAGCACGGCTCAACGAGTAGGGAGGATTTACCTATGGGTACAACAACAAAACGTAAAGCGATCATAATTGGAGCAGGCATTGGTGGATTATGCGCAGCATTGTCGCTTCAGTTACAAGGATGGCAAGTATCGGTTTTCGAAAAGGCAACCTCTTTAAGAGAAGCTGGAGCTGGAATTGTGCTAGCTGCCAACGCGATGAAAGCTCTTGATTTGCTTGGTGTTGGCAATACCGTCCGGAAAATAGGAGCATCAGTTATGCATGGTGACATTCGAACTTGGGACGGCAAAATCATTACGAGCCTCCCCGTTGCGAAACAAGCGGCTCTATACGGCACCCAAAGCTATGTCATTCTTAGAGCTGATCTTCAATCGATTCTTGTGGAAGCGGTCACTGCGACAACCCCCATTCAGACCAACAAACAATGGATGGATGGGCAACAGAATGATCAAGGTGTTGTCGCTGTTTTCGAAGATGGATCCCAGGAGACTGCGGATGTCTTGATTGGTGCCGACGGAGTTCACTCTGCTGTACGCGAACGACTTTTTGGCCAGAGTATGGAACGTTACTCGGGTTATATCGCGCTAAGAGGTGTTTGTCAGCATGAAGAGTCCATAGATACCCATATTGGCGGGGGGTTCGAAGCGCTGGGGCCTGGCAAACGTTTTGGACTCTCGAGCCTCGGCAATGGCCGTTCGTTCTGGTTTGCTGCAATTAATGCGCCACAAGGCAAGCTACCTCAAGTAGAAGAGAGACAATCGGAACTACTGCGTCAATTTCACGGCTGGCATAGTCCGATCCTGACTGCTATTGAAGGAACAGAGGCATCCACCATTTTAGCCCATAACATTGTTGACCGAGCACCACTACCAAAGTGGAGTTCCAGTAGAATGACGCTTCTCGGAGATGCGGCACATCCCATGCTGCCCAATTTAGGACAGGGAGGCGCGCAAGCGATCGAAGATGCCATTGTCCTAGCCAGATGCCTGCAGCACTCGGATATTCCGGTTGCACTTGCAGCCTATGAGAAGGAACGTATGCCACGTGTAAACCGCATCACTAGAATGTCTCGATCGATGGGACGAATCGTACAACTTGAGAACACGCTACTTATCTATGGCCGCAATAAGCTTCTGGCTTCTTTGTCAGATGCCCTATATATTAGACGCTTTGATCCTATCATTGGCTATGAAGTAAAATAAACAGCTTGATCTATGATTGTGATTTTAACAATTTAGATCGGAGCCATGGATAAGTCATTAACAATGAGGCAAGTAAAATCAACATTGGAATTATTACAAGAAGTCCCACACTTCCCATGTTCGGGTTCCAAAAAGAAACAAGAGGCAAGCTCAAAAGCAAACACACATTCATGAATATTGCCTTTTGCGTAACGGATGCGATGATTAACACTAAGCTAAGTGGGATCATTATGGCTGGAAGACCTCCTAAGTCTGAGCCAATTTCAATCTTAATCTTAATAAAAAGAAATATCGTAACTGCTAAAGCAAGAAATCCTATATTGGAAGCGATTTTCTTCATAATGTCTTCACTCATCATCTTCACTCCATTAAATGGAATTAATATCCATTACACTATACCATATTATGAAAATGAAGTAGTTGATAAAAAAATGCCAACCATATGCTACGTTCGCAATACAGTTGGCAACATTACTTTTATTCTACTTTCATGTAATAAAGATTTGCGACATCATCCTTGGTAATGGTATGTGAGCCAGCTGCAATTGGTACACTGACAACACCATTTGTTACCGCATAGCTTGTTCCATCAACCTTTATTTTGGTTCCAGTTGCTGTATTTAACACTAAGGTTAATGTTTTAGCAGCGGTTGTGGTAAAGGCAATATTGGTTGCACTTTCGATTTTCAAACATTGGGTTAACGTTAAACCATTATATACCACTGTTCCCTTGGTCGTTGAGAGGGAGCCTGTAATCGTAAAGAAACTGCTTGTTTTTCCATCAGTCGTAAAGTTGTGAACTATTGTCGATGCAGGCGGTGGTGTTGGTGTTGCCGTCGGTGCTGGTGTCGTGGTTGGGGCAGGCGTGGTCGTTGGCGCTGGTGTCGTCGTTGGTGCTGGTGTAGAGCTTGGTGGGGTTGAATTACCGCCAACGGATACAAGTTGCGTTGTATAATTTAGTATTTTAGTCATCAACGGTGCATTAAGGCTAGAGGATAGATCATCAACAGAATCTACAAAATCCCATGTAAAGTCTCCCTTACTTTGGCGCCCTGCTTCTGCCGTAACTACTTGCTCAACATTACTTACGCTATCAATATCAGCAACATTTACACCCGTATCGATACTTGTATCGAAGTTATTGTACGAAGTTCCACCAACTAATGTTTTGTAGGAACTAGGCACTGTTTCATTTCTTGACGAAGCTAAGTAGGCATCAAATGAGGTTGCACTAGCAGGCGCTGTTCCAATGTTGGAATTGGCATAAATGATGCTTTCAGCATCAACAATCGTGTTATTGTAGGCTTTTATCATACCGCCATCTTCACCTGAGAAAGTGCCTTCTGCTTCTAAAGCATCCGTACCTTGCAAGGAAATCATCATAGGTTTCTTCGTATGTCTAAAATAATTGGATTCTACAAATGCATTACTTCCCGTTGTAGCACCAACCGCATATTTGGATATGCCATCAAAGAAGTTATTATAAATATGAATAGATCCTGTCCGAATTCGTGGATGACGAGAGTCCGAATGATCGAACCAGTTATGGTGGAACGTAACAAAGAACTCTGCCGAATCATCAAAACCGACTAGTGCAGCTTTTCCGGAATCCCAATAGTGATTGTATGAAATGGTAATATAAGTTGATCCTTTTTTGAGGTCAGTTGAACCATCGCCTTTGGCTTGGTCCGCATCTCCTCCCGCTTTTCCATAGACAATATCGTTATTATGCAGCCAAATATTCGCATTACCTGTATCAAGTGAAATCCCATCGTCAGGGAATAACGCTATCCCTAAATTCCTTACTTCTACATTACCAACAGCTCTAAGAAGTATTCCCCATCCATAGGCATAGGCGTCTTTCCCAATACCCTCTAATGTAATATTCATTTCTGCATAAATGGCTTTACCTTTTACTTGCAAAAACCCACTGCTGTTAAGCTGCCCGCTCATGTTCGCATCTGTTACTTTTCCAATAAATCGGATAGCAAGTGGTGTTGTATCATACCCTTTTTGTCTTAGCGCCAGAATTGCAGCCAGTCCAACACCTGTCTGTTTGCCACCTGAGCTATTGACTATCACATCAAGCGTTACCGTCTGTGCAGTCGCAGATGTAATATACATAACTTGAGCGCCACTCTTAAGTGTGCCATCATCATTATAAGCACCTGAACCTGTGCCAAAAGGTGAACTATCTGCAAAGGCAAATCCAGATCTGTCATGTGCCGCAACAGATAGCGTATTAGAAACCGTGCTTTCTTTCGTACCATCAGCCAATACCACTTCAACCTTCATGACATAACTTCCAGCTGCAAGCCCTACAGCATCAGCTCTCCAGGAGGAAGCGTATTTTCGAATTAATTGGGTATCGATTTGTTTATATTGTGAATCTGCTGCACTTGCAGGTTTAACATAGACATTATATCCTTGCGCATTACTGACAGGTGACCATTCTACATAGGCCGTCTCATTCCATCCTCCACTACTCGTGATCGAAACACCCAAAGCATGTACGACCGTATTCCCCACTCCGCTTACGATGATTGAAAACACTAGAGCAAACAATAAAACGTAACTCGTAACTTTCGCTGCACTATTTTTCAATTTAATTCCTCCCGCGATCAATTGGTCTAGCATACATGGAATCGCTTACAAGTTTGTCTTATCCGCTCCCTTCTCTCAACCAAACTCTTCTTAATCTCAAATATTTCCAACAACCACAGCTTATCAGTTTAAAAAGAGGTTCCGAAACAATCATTTGATCATATCTCCTCATTTTCTGAGATAATGATTATCAGCCGTGTGAATGATACTCTCCCTGCCGAATCTCAAAAAACTGACTATGATATTACGGTTAAAAGGCCACCGATTATTTCTTATCGGCAGCCTTCAGGTTGTATCGTATGTATGGCGTGTTAATCACATGCTTCTTATCATTTTAATGGCTGCGTACTTGGCTGTGCAGTTCCAACTTTTCCATTCCGAACATCTTCCTGAACTTGATAAATGACTGCTTGACTTGGATGTTGCAGCAATTGATCCTCTGTGGAAGAAGCACTTATGTCTCGTATAACTTTCCAAACGCCGTTTGACTTAAGTAATTCATTTACACTTCTCTGTTCACCTTGATTTAAAAAATGAAGGGTAACAG
This sequence comes from Paenibacillus sp. J22P165, assembly GCF_059692015.1. NCBI lineage: Bacteria > Bacillati > Bacillota > Bacilli > Caryophanales > Paenibacillaceae > Paenibacillus > Paenibacillus sp. J22P165. The sequence continues at coordinate 720,223 of NZ_JCAUAP010000002.1, forward strand.
AGGCGCTAGCATGTGTGTCATCGTCATTAAAAAACTTATCGATCTTGTAAGATAATAATTTATCCGACTTCATGGCAAGTTCGAATTCTTGCCTCATATCTATTTCATTTTTTCCGGTGAAGGTAACATAGGAGAAAGCTTTATTCGTATCTTCGGCTATAAGGCTATCCAAATATGCCTGTAGTACTCGTTGAGGATCAGAAGCTAAAGCTGATGTTCTTCCGAATGTTAAAAATAAACCACTTATTACAATAACCAGCGCCAATCCAAATAAAGACCATCGAACTACCTTGTTTTTAAACATGTTCATCACCATAAACTCCTTCTAAAATATATCCTCGTGAATTAGTTCAATCATTAAACCAACATCTGGGATATTATACCATATAAAGAAAAAAACAAGGTATACTTTATTTTAGAAGCTAGGAGCTCTGCAGTGTTTTTACGTAACATCTTTTAGTAGTTCCATTAAGCCATTCGGATATAAAATTCGTAATCCTAGTTCAAAATCAGATACCGGTATCCATTGCGCATAAGTTATTTTATCACTCTCACTAACCTTAAAACGCTCTTGCTTATATAGCGTTGGATCACTTAGTTCAACGAGATATATTTGAGTTATTTCATGCCCCATATTCTCATCAATTTTAAAAATATTTTCTATACATTTCAAATGACTTTTAATACTAATTCGGACACCTAATTCCTCTTGGAATTCTCTAACGAGTGCCTCTTCTGAATGTTCCCCGAATTCAATTGTTCCACCAATTGGTCGATAGTAAAAACCAGTACCTTTTGAATGTTTGCCAGATTGTTCCTCAACAAGCACTTGTTTGTTTCGGATAACGATTCCTAATACATTAGCACGTGGATACAAGTCTCTTCCTCCTTGGAACACCATTAAGTTAATGCGCCCTTACTTTTCAGCCAACCAACCATAGTCTGCCTGCGAGTGTCGAGAGCACCTGCTATATGAACAGCCGACTCTCTACTATAACTAGGAGTCCCATGGATGTCAGCTCCACGCGTCAGTAAGTATTCGGCAACCCTCCGTTGTCCTCCATGGCACGCATGCCAGAATGCGATAGTAATGTCTTCCGCTGCATGTGATGGATTACTGTCAATAAGTTCCTCTACACGCGACATCAATCCCAAAGCTGATGCGTGCCAAAGCTTATCAACACTAGCTCCCTGCTGTACTAGTAATCGAGCAACATGCCAACACCCATAGCCCACTGCATTGTCCAAAGGGGTGCCACCATCAATCGAGCCGCCCAGCCTTTCAATGTCGGCGCCCCCTTCGATCAGCACAGCTGCGACTTCCACATCATCACTGCTGGCCGCCCAATGCAACGGTGTCTCCGAGTGACTTCCTCCAATCATAGGCACGTTAGGGTCAGCACCTGCGGCAAGGAGTATTTTTGTGATTATGGGTCCGTTAGGGAAGTATCCTGGCCAGTCGCTCACAACGTGCAACGCAGTACGAGAACTGCCTATTTTGTCTATTTCTCTCTTTGTAGCCAATTCAGGATATTCTTCTAGGAGATGACGCAACGCGTCCACGTCTCCTGTTTGAATGGCTTGTACGAACGAATCCATGATTAACACTCCCTTAATCTCGTCTCGTTATTGTTGTTCCTTCCATGTTACTCCGCCATCTTTGGTATAGAGGTTGATAAACCGAGAATAGGCCCTGCCTTCATTCGGACTTGAAAAAATAAGACTATGAACATTCTGAAACGATGGAGATGAACCAACAATCTGCCAACTCTCACCGCCATCTTGTGAACGATATAATTCGCCTAAATTATTTTCAAGTATCCATAGATTGTTGATATCATAGGCGTAAACCGAAAAACTCCCGTTATTCCGCCCCGCTGAAGTAGGCTTGTCTGTTATACTTTCATAAGTTGAAACCCGACTTGTCCAGCTAATTCCTCCATCCGTGGTTTTGTACCAAATAATCCCATTCAAATGATTGTCTTTGTAAAATGAAAAGGTCATGAGCCCACTTGTATGATGGGGTCCCCAGAACATCGGCTTATTTAAAGGATACATATTTGTGTCTAATGCCTGCAAGGGTACTTCCAATTTCACTTGTTCCCAAGAAAGACCATTCGTAGTGGACTTGAAAATGATAGGATTTCCTTTACCCGTATTGTTGTAAGTGATCCACGGTTCATTGTGATCCCTCATAACCAATCCACTAGGACTAGCATACCCGAGATCTCTTTGGTTCGTAATATCTTCACTGAGTACGGTCCAATGTCGACCACCATCTATGGTTTTCAAAAACAAATTTCGACGTTCCTTTGCCAAACCAGGTTCGGCATATGCATAATAGTATCCAACATGTTCATCTACAAATTGTGCCTCGCTCATTGTAACCAAAGGGTGAATACCCCAGTGCCCCTTTAGTGGATGCTCCAATTGCTCCCAGTTATCCCCCCCATCCGTAGTGAGATAAACAGGTTCTTCACTTAGATACAAATCCGTATTTGTTGTCATCTCTTCAGTAAACTCTTTCGGACGAAAGAAGGCCATTAACGTGTTTGGATCTGCGAATTTAAGTAATTCGTAGGATCCGTCTTCCTTAGGAGGTGTACGATCAACCCATGTTACCCCTCCATCGCTTGTTTTCCACACTTTTCTGCCAGCTGCCCAACCATTGTTGATGTCATTCATATCGCTATAACCAAAGATATCCGCATGGAATACTGCAGGTGGTTCATTTGGAGCCATTTCCCACGTTATCCCTTGAAATTCCCCTGTTACTTCCTCAAATTTGCTTTCGTTATCAGCCCCTCGGTAGGCCAACCAGAAGCTTTCGGACTTACCGTCTACCCATCGGATCAAGAATTGAGCGTATACGTTCCCTTTTTGTATCCCTGTTTCATCAGCCCAGTCGTGAAAATCTTGTGTTCCCGTGGGATTAAATCCCTCTTTAACTCCGATATCATATCTCCATAAAGTCTCTGTGCTAGTTCCAGTTTGAGTTTGAAATTCTTTATAGGTATGCCCAAGAAGGCTCAGTAGATCTTCCTGAAGCATGTTTGGTCTCAACACTGACCTGAGATATCCAACGGCATTTGGTGGCGCCATGGTTTCAAATTCTGTTTTTACAATTGATGAGTTAGTTGTTAAAGACGTTGCTTCCGTTGTCTTTGTTTCGTTAGAAGTACAACCTGTCATACCAAGACTCACTAGGCAGCTTAGCAGTATAGAGGTTCTTTTTATCAGCAAAGATATCAAAGCGATGACCAACCTTTCATATTAATGAGTAGATATCGGCAATTTCTTTCAAATTATACCATTTATTCAAATGAGATACTTCGATCTCTTTTTCACTGGTTATGTGAAAAGTGATCTGTGATAAGAAGTTAATCTTTTGGAAGGAATCCGTACATCATGGAAGAATAACTAGGAAGATAATTAGATCATCACTATGTACACATAAGGAGATACTATAATGGAAAATAACAAATTACTAAGAATGGACAATGTTGGCATCGTTGTAGAATCCCTTGATAATGCAATCTCGTTCTTCGAGGAGATTGGCTTGAAGCTCGAAGGGCGAGCTACCATTGAAGGTGAATGGTCTGGTCGCGTAACCGGGCTGGGTTCACAGCATGTAGAGATTGCTATGATGGCTACCCCTGATGGCCACAGTCGAATTGAGCTTTCGCGCTTCCTCAGCCCACCTATTGTATCAGATCATCGAACTGCTCCTGTAAATGCCCTCGGTTATCTACGCGTCATGTTCGCCGTTGAAAATATTGACGAAATGGTATCCCGACTCATTAAGATTGGTGCTGAGCTCGTTGGCGAAGTCGTTCAGTACCAGGATTCGTATCGGCTCTGCTACATTCGCGGAACTGAAGGCATTCTAGTCGGTTTGGCGGAACAACTCCGTAAATAATTAAGTAGGAAAAAAAGGAAGTTCCTCGACATGAATATGCCGATGAACTTCCTTTTTTCAGATCAAAACGCTTCAACTTCTATATGAGTTCAACTTTTTTTGGAACGTCATTTCATCTTTCAGCACATAACTTGACCGTTCATAGGTTTTATGTGCACCCCTATTATTTTTTCCTGTTAGAATCTTTATACTTGTAACACCTCGTGAGGAAAGTTCTTGTTCCAGGAACGATATAAGCATAGTAGCTAACCCTAATTTTCGAGCAGCATCTTGAATATACATTTCCGTTATTTCACCTTGTGTACTGCGATAGCAAAAGGATTTAAAACATTGGGCACAAGCAAATCCAACCGGAATATCATCCAGTATGGCAAGTGCCACTAATTCATTGTTCTTCGTAAGGCTTTCTTTAACTTCACTAGCCGTCATCCCTACCCCATTAAATTCCTCGTTCAAGGCGACAAGAACCTCGGCATCATTTCCATTGGCCCACCTTACAAATTTACCCACAAAAGTCATCCCTTCAAAACTATCGTTTGGCTTACCTACTTACTTTCCCTAAAAAAAATTGCACGAATAGCGAACCGCGGCAAGATCAACTGTCGCTTCCATCTAGAAGGTTGTTGTTTCAACCTGAAAAGCCACTCCAAGTTTAGCCTTTTCCATATCTCGGGAGTTTCCTTTACTTTTCCAGCTATGACATCGAGACTCCCACCAACCCCTATCGCAATTTTCGCATGAAGTTGTGCGTTATATTGATGAATCCATCTCTCCGCATACGGTGCTCCAAGTGCAACGACCAAAATATCAGGCTTTAATATGCCAATTTCTTCAACAATTTGCTCTTCTTCGGATGAATTAAAAAAGCCGTGATGCCTCCCCGCGATTACAAGGTTAGGATACTTTTCACGAATAACTTCACATGCTTTTTCATTCGTAATCGGATCTGCACCTAAAAAATAAAAGGACCACTTCTTTTGATTGCCTGAATTAAGTAGCTTTAACAATGTATCATACCCAGTAACCCTTTCAGGAAGGTTTCCTCCCCTTAGTCGAGATACCATCACGATTCCAATACCATCCGCAGTAATGAGACCTGCTTGATCGATGATAGAACGCAACGACTTATCCTTTTGACAAGCCATCGTGATCTCTGGATTAACCGTTATTACATGAAAAAGTTCGGATCTATTCTCTTCAATGACATCACTGATAATTTCAATGGTTCGTTCTAATGTAATTTTGGGAAAGTCAACTCCCATTACTTTGGCGTATTTCTCTGTCATGACATGTCCACCTTTATTTATGGTTACCCTTATTTTACATCATCTCTCCCAAAGCTCGACCAGTCGGCCTTCAGGATCTTCAATCCAAACAAACTGTCCGTAGTCACTACTCTCTTTGTTCTTTGCAAGAGGTACACCAATCTGTGCAAGATGCTGAAGCGTCTCGTCTAGATTATGTACTTCGAAATTTAACATGACTTGTTGTTCTTTTGGAAAATAACTATCATCCTCAGAAAAGAAAGAAAAAATCGTTTCGTTTCCTGATTGAGGTTTTATCACAGTCCCGTTCCAGTTTTCTATATCAATCTGCAACACTTCACTGTACCATTTTTTTGTAACATCAAGATTCTTAGTTCTCCAAAATATGCCTCCGAAACCTTTTATCATCGTATCTAACTCCTGTCTGTCATCAAATTTCTAACTGCCCGATTACTTTAGCTATTCGAGATTTACATGTAAGTTCCTTTTTCAACTATACCATCTGCAACTTGAATGAACAAAAAAGAGCCGCCGCAAGGCAAGCTCCATCATTATCACTTACTATCCCCTATTTGTTTAAAATGTTATCACGATATTGGCCTGGCGTCGTTCCCTCCAACTTACGAAAATAACGAATGAAATTGGCAGGCGTATTATACTTCAGCTTCTCCGCGATCTCGGATATTTTCATATCCGTTTCTAACAGCCATTGTTTGGCCATTTTCATACGATACTCCGACAAGTAATCACTGAAATTAACCCCCGTTTCCTTGCGGAATACTTTGGTTAAGTAATTCGGGCTGTAATTCATCCGGCGTGCGCACACTTCTAGTGAAAGATCGGTGTCAAAACCGGTCTCTACCATATGAATAATTTGACTGGAAATACTTTGGTACTGCGCATCTAGCTTATTTTCCAAGTGAATTAAGAACGGAAGCATGACCATGTCCAGAAACCACCGTTCCACCTCGCTCACTGTTTTCAATTGAAATAATTGAATAAATAAGGTCTGTTCGTCGGGGTATAACCGTTTAGGCAACACGCCTGCATCTTTGACAGCCTGAAGCATTTGCACGAGCAGGCGGACGAAAGACATGAAATATTCTTCATGCGTACGCTCATCGACAGCAAGCGTCGTGATGAATTGATGAAGACAGCGCGTAGCCTGCTCTCGGTCTGCAAGCTTCAAGGCATCAAGCAGCTGCCGCTCTAGGGCATCCGGATAACTCAACTGCATGCTCTTCTCCGGCTGTACATCCTCAATGAATAGGATCGACTCTTCTCCCAGGTTCATCCGGTACTTCAGTGCTTGCAACGATTCACCATAGGCATGACGGATTTGTTTCATGTCAGTAAACATATGGCTGAAGCCAATGCTCACTTTTAGTTCCAGATACTGATTAATCATTTGCATAATGTGATGTGCCGCCGTGTCGAGCTGATTCTTGAACAGCTTGGGATCCGTTTCGGCCCCTCCTAGCAAAGTAACCTGCGAGTCCCCCATTACGACGGGGGGCAGCCTCTGCTCCGGCAGGAAAAGCTCAGAAACGATATTATTGATTGCGAACAGCAATAAATCCTGATCCTGTTCTTCGAAACGTGTATTGGATAACGTATCGATTTGGATGGTCATGACACACATGGTGTTCCATGCTGTTGGATGCCCGAAAGCTTCCAGCTTATCCTGAGCTTCCGTCCTTGCCATATCGCTCTGGAATAGTTTGAAAACAAAGTATTCCCTCATTTGCTGGGACTGCCCCAGAACCTCCTGTAGAAGACTTGACTCCCTTTGCATGAGTCCTCGAAAACGCTCATTGATAAATTCAAATTCATCGATGGCCGCATCAACGCCTACGGTTTCTGGTGAGTTGCGTACAACTTCATACAATTTTCGTATGGGTTTATACATTTTCCTTGATCCTAAATAAGCAATAAGAAAGGCAATCAATAATATACCAAGACAAATATACAGGGTGAACCATCCTATGCCCTGCGATTCCTTGTTCAACTCATCGATGGACACCACCGATAAATAAACCCAACCATTATAATCGGACTTACGGTAACTGATCCCGACGCGCTCCCGTTCCGAACGGGCTGTGTAGAAACCCTGCACCGCTGCAGGTATAGACTGGTCTTTGCTGATCGCTAGTTCTTGAAACTGCTTGCCCAGCAGCTTAAGGGCATTGCCTGCGAAGACGACCTGCTGATCGTCCAGAAGCAGAACGTTCCCCATAGCCGTATCCCTGCTTATTAGGTTATTGACTTCATAGATCGGAATTGTCATGATTAGCAACCCCGACGGGTTGGGGGAATAGGCCGGAATTTTTTTGATGAGTTTCATTCCGGTAGCGCTTGTAGACCAAAATGAGGTTCTAGGATCTTTCACCCATCCCGCATAATTCTCAACAGACTTCGTTTCCAACATGGACAAACCGGATTCATTAATGGACCATTGGTTGGTTATGCTTATAAGTTCCATGCCCATTGTACCGAGCTCATTGCTTTGCAGCTTACTCATCGATTCGAGCAGACTTTTCACTTTCTGAACGTATCCATCCGTACCGGCTAATTCTCCCTTAAGAGCGTCGATTACTACCGGTTGATTCATATATTGAATAGCCGAGTAATCAATTAGCCTCAGAAGCTGTTCAATTTGTGATTCTGTCTGTTTCAGCATCTGCTGATTGCTCTCATAGACCTTGGTTTGCACGGCATCGGATGCCTGGTAATAGGAAAAAGCACCTAGAACCATAACTGGAATCGTCCCTAGCAGCAGTGTAAACCATATGAGCTTGGATAAAAATGTAGATGCACGTAATTTCATAAACAAGCCCCCGCTGTCCTAGTACTAACCATAACTTATTGTTTACTCTCGGTTCTTTACTTTTATCAGCAAATGCGCGGAAATGTCAATAAGATCAGCGCTTGATCCCCGAATCTATGCGGGAACAAGCGCTGCTTTTCAGCATTCTTATTTTTGCTGAGCCTTTTTCTGCTCGGCTGTAAATTCCTCGATGATTTTATCGCCGCCTTTTTTAAGCCACTCTTCCGTGACTTTGTTAAAGCCAGCCTCATCGATCTCGCCCATGATAAAACGAACACGAGCATCGTTGATCAGCTTATCCAGCTCTGCGCCCAGCTGAGTTTTTGTCGGAGAAAGAAACGGCTCAATGACACTTGGCACCGCGTTAGGCATCCCCTCTTCATACAGCTTCTTCACTTTTTTCCCCATATCGGGTTCTGTTGGCCAAGCCAAGGTTGAAGGTGCAATACGAAGCTGTCCTAGATCACCAACCTGATCTTTATACAATTGCTCATTGGTGAACACGGGATTACTGTTCTCTGTTTTGTAATGAACGCCTTCTACGCCCCAAGCAAACGTTTTCAACACATCGTCTTTCAGATTATTCTCAAAGTAAGTTAAAATGTCCTTCAGTTCTGCTTCTGTCTTCACACTGGATTTAGGGAACATGAATACGCCGGAATAACCTGAATTCGCTGGTAGCTTGACGCCCTTCGGCCCTTGCAGCCCGATGACGAAATCCATCTTGGCTTTCGGATTCAATTTGTACAGATCAGCATGCTTATTCGGAGCATCATCAATACTTGCCAGATAAATGCCTGCCTTACCCGAGTTGATGTTTTCATGCAATTTGGTACCCTTGATGGCACCGAAGTCTTGATTAATCAGCTTCTCATCATACATTTTTTTGAGCAGCTTGAGCGAATCCATAAATTCTTTGGTCATAAAGTCAGGGATCACCTTGCCGTCCTGTACGCCCCACTGATTAAAGCCGCCTAACGCAGTAACAAGGACAAGACTCGCATCGGTGATCAAATTATCATCCGTCAAAGTCAGACCGTACGTATCATTCTTGCCGTTCTTATCCGGGTCGTTCAATGTAAATGCTTTCGCAACATTATAGAGGTCATCTACGGTTTTCGGCTGCTGCAGACCGAGGTTATCGAGCCAATCTTGGCGGAAAATAATCCCCTTTCTAGCAAACGGACGGTCACGGTAGAGCCCGTATATTTTACCATCTACAGAGATATTGTTGGCGATCTTGTCATTCCAATATTTCTTGATATTCGGAAAATCCTTGAGGTAAGGCCCGATTTCCCAGAAAGCACCGGAACGGACGGCATTGATAATCGCCGAATTCTTAGTGTCTAATACGACCATCGCTTGCGGAAGTTTACCTGAGGCAATGGTCACATTCAGCTTATCATTATAGGACGCACCAGGGACGAACGTGACTTCCAGCTTGCTATTGGTCTGCTCCTGAATGGCTTTAAAAGCAGCGTTCGTATCATCTGTTGCTGGTGGCTGCTGGCCATAGAAGGGAGACATCATACTGAATTTGATCTGCTTTTGAGCCTGAGCCGTACTAGTACTCCCTGGGGAACTCTTCGCACTGTCACTTACGGGATCTCCGCCTCCGCAAGCCGCTAATACGGATGCCATCATGACTGCCGTGCAAGTAACTGCTAACCCTGTTTTCAATTGACCCTTTGTTTTTCGCATACAAACCCTCCGCTATTTCATTTTATTGTATAGAAAGAAAGACGACCTTACCAGACTTGACCGTCTAACCTTTAACCGAACCTAGCAAAACGCCCTTGGCAAAATGTTTCTGTAGGAATGGATACAAAAGCAATATCGGTACAGCCGCTACGACGATAACCGCATACTTGATGCTCTGAGGCGGAGCTGCGATTTCCGAAGCTGCGCTGGCATCCGTAAAACCACCTGCCGATAGAAGGACGATTTGGCGCAGCCACACTTGGATGGGCCACATTTTCGCATCATTGATGTACATAATGGCCGTAAAATAGGAGTTCCAATGCCCCACCGCATAAAATAGCGCAAACGTAGCCATCGCCGGTAAGGATAACGGAACAACGATTTTGTACAAAATCTGCAAATCATTACAGCCGTCCATTTTTGCTGATTCTTCCAAACCCTCGGGCAGCTGCTGGAAAAAGTTTTTCAACAGGATCAGATTGAACGCGCTGATCGCTGAAGGGATCCATAGGGACCAATAAGTATCCAGTAATCCAAAGGTTTTGACAACCAGAAACGTGGGGATCATACCTCCGCTGAAAAGCATGGTAATGACAATCAACAGCATGAATTTCCCACGGCCGCGCAAGGTTTTGCGTGCTAACGGATAGGCCATCAGCGTTGTAAGCACCAAATTGATCAGTGTTCCTACAACCGTAATGAATATGGTGATGAATAGGCTTGTGTAAATGATTTTGGTGGAAAAGATAAATTTGTAGGCATCCAACGATATTTTCGTAGGAAATAGTACAACCTTCTTGATAAGCAGCTCTTGCGACGCCACGAGCGAACCCGATATGACATAAATGAACGGCAGCACCGTAATGACCGCAACGATAAAAAGCATCAAATAATTGATTGCATCGAACGCTTTGCTGCTTAGGGTACGATCTCTCATGCTAATAAACCCCTTCCTCACCGTATTTCTTAGCCATTGCATTTGCAGAAACGACCAGAATGAGGCTTACGAGAGATTTAAACAATCCCACCGCCGTACTGTAACTGAATTGCGCATTGACCAAACCCGACGTATACACGTACGTATCAAACACCTCAGCAACTTCCCGATTTCCTGAATTCAACATGAGGAATATTTGCTCGAAGCCAGTGTCCAAGAAGCTGCCTAGTCTTAAAATAAGCAACAAGACAATCGTCGTTTGGATGGCTGGTAACGTAATATGCCAGAGTTGGTGCCACCGGTTAGCCCCATCCATGCGCGCTGCTTCATACAGCTGCTGATCCACGCCTGAGAGTGCCGCTAAGAAAATGATCGTTCCCCATCCCGTTTCCTTCCAAATGACTTGCGAAGTAATCATCGAACGGAACCAATCCTTACTTAATAGGAAATTAATCTTGTCCCCGCCAAAATAAGCGAGAGCTTCATTCACAATACCGCCCTCTGTTGTAAACAAGGTGTATGTCAACCCTGCGACAACAACCCACGAGATAAAGTGCGGGATATAAATGATCGTTTGCACGAATCTTTTGAAAAACTCCTTCCGAACTTCATTCAGCATCAAAGCTAAAATAATCGGCAGCGGAAAGAAAAAGAGCAGATTGTAAACAGCCAGCACAAGTGTATTTCTGAACAACTTCCAAAAATCTGGATTCGTGAAAAATCGTTCAAAATGCTGCAGGCCGACCCAATGACTTTTTAAGATGCCCGCAAACGGTTGATAATCTTGAAAGGCAATGACCACACCCAACATTGGTAAATACTTAAACAAGACGAAAAATAAAAGGCCTGGGACCAGCATGCCATACAGCAGCTTTTCTTTATTGATATCCAACAATATTTGCTTCAGATATCCAGGTTTGTGCGATGTGCCCACTGAGGTCGCCTGCGTCAGCACGCGCTTTCTCTGGACTGTTGATCTATTCATCGGTCAGTCACATCCTCCAACAATCGTTCACTGCCTTCATGTTAATTGCCTCATGTTGTTTCCGTCGATATTCATTTCGTTGCTAGTTCCAACCGATATTCATTTTCTTCCCTGCCGTTGTCATCTGCTATCCTTGGTTTGGTTAGTTGGATAGGATATAGGCGGATGGAACACCGCTATACACGGGCTCTCCATTACAAACGATTGTGCAATGGTTCGGCTCCATATGGACGTCAATCTGTTGGTCACGATAGCGATATCCGGTAATCGAGACACTTCCTTCAAGCGGCGGCTGCGGGAATATCTCCAGCGTGCCGTCCAATTTCGGTTTGATGCCCGCCATGCCAAACACCAGGGCTTCCGTGCCTGTGAGACCCGCTATGATATTCCCCCGCTTATGGCTCGGAACAGCAGGTCGGTCGCTATAGTGCTCCTGTGGGAAATACGGGAGATGCTTGCCCATCCAGAACAATCGCTTCAAGACATCCCAAGCTAACTCGGGCTGACCTTGCTCCCACAACGTAAGCGCGAGTGTCGGACTCTCACCCGTATAGCTGCCTCCGCCGGACCAGTCGGGGTCATTCAATTCATAATGTAGCGAGTCTTTAGCGGATATACTGCTAACACCGTAGGGCCCGAGAAAAGCTCCGTCATTCAGATGAGTTAATAAAGCCTTGGCCATATCTTCGTTGCAAACGCCCATTCTTAATGTATCGAATGCTTGAATCGTGTACACCCGCTCTACGTGTCCGTTCGGGTATCTGCATAGAAACCATCCGTTCTCTGGATCCCACAAGTGGTCCCGAATGGCCTCACGGATACGGCTGGCTTTATCACGCCATGTTCCTGATTCTTCATGTCCAAGACGGTCTGCCATATCGGCTAAACGATCATAACACCACGCTCTTTCAGCGTTCGGGCTGGATACGACATGCTCATGGGCAGCGCTCCTCATTTCGAGCAGATTATGCTGCTTGCCGTAATCCAACAATTCGCCCCAGGCCGGTAACCTTTCTTCGTCGTGAAGCAGTAGATTTTTCATCAAATCATATAGTTCTAATCCTTCGCCATACTGTGTCACATTGCACCAAACTAAATTGTAGAAGGACCAGAGACTGTAGGAATAAGGAACATCCTTACCCAGCCCACTCGGGGCAAATCTCGAGTGCCGCTCAATGCCGCTTCGCGCCATCATGTGCGCCAGCTCGATCACTTTGTCACTTCCCAGCATGAGTCCTAGCATCCGAGCTGCATAACCTCCGGTATCCCATGGGTAACAACATATTCCGGCGCCTTCCATCCCCGCTACGACGGTAAAGGGCTGCATAGCAAAGTCGGGATGCTCCCATAGACAGATCAGACCGCTGACAAGCGAGCGCCGATAGTAATCTTCAAGTCCGGGAATGTTGCTAGTTAATTTGGGGATAGCTTCACTATAGCGCTGAATCCGATTCTCCCAGACCTCATGCGTTCGCTGTTCCCATGAGGCTAGACTTTCATCCATACCTACAGATTCTCCAGCCTTAGTCAGCAGGACAGCTGCACGGTAAACCGCTTCTTCCCCCGATGCGACAAGATCAGGTCCAATTTCTTCCTGCAAAAGCGTAACCCTAACTTGATCGTTCTCCCAAGTACCCGCTCCAACTTCGTGCACTTGTGCACCCATAGAAGGGTGGCCGAAATCCCAATCGTTCAGTGCTTGGAAGCTCGGATGGCCTGGCGTAACGCGCGGAAATATGCTCAGCTGCATACTGCGATCCGTCCGATTTACGACCCGAACTGTTAACACAAATCCAGCACGATCCGAAAGCGGAACAAGTGAGCTTCGCACGGAGAGTGAAATCAGACGTTCTTCCACGAAGTAATGATACGTACCTATCCGCTCGATTCGATCCGGTCGCCACTCAGCTCCTGCGTATAACAGTCCACAATCCCCTTTCCCACGATTTCCAGTATCACTCACGCGATGTCCGTCCGCAGTTAAATCAAGGAGCATCTCCATATCTTGCGCGGCATACGGTGGAGAGAATAACCCGCTGACACCAGCAACCGTACCCGCAATTGGCGCAACCGTACTAAATCCACTGCCTACCCAAATGTGATTAGCTGGAGCCACACTAGCACGCAAATCGAATGCAAAGTCGTTCAAATGATAAGTCATGTTTCACCTTTCCTTTTCCTCATACAGTCAGTCGTACATAGTCGTATTCGATTTATCCAATTCTCTAGCACTCGTCGACATCCTCATCTTAAAGAGCGCACTCCGTTTCCGTCGATATTCATTCTGTTGGTTCTTATGATTTAAACCCGTTGCCCATGGTTAGATAAGTAAAAAGTAATCATCAACTGTTATTACATTGTCATTTTCTGCTGGAATGAATAGACAAAAAAGAGAAGCTGCACTTCGCCAGCTTCTCTTTTTCTAATGATAAGAGGTTGTCTCAAAAGTTGATCTAGACTTTTTGGGAACAGCCTCTTTTTCCGTTCATGACCTTTGAGTCGTGAACCTGCTTCCTTTGCTTCCCGCAATCTAACTGGATATTCTCCATCTATTTGAAGAGGATATCTAGCATTCAAAAGGTTAACTGTATTTCCTGAAGTTAATTCCCTTCCATTTGCTCATATCTTCGAATTTCATGCTGATTAGCTGTAGTTTTTCCATCTAATCCTGCAAACAGGTCAGATTCGGATAAATTAGCTGTAGTTTATACATCTAAACACGTAGTGGCAGCTAGCAAGAATACCCCAGAGTTTCAAGGTTACTACTTTTCGTGGAAAGTGATCTTTTTTGTTCCCGATGTGTTCTATAGATCACTTATGGGACAGCCTCTCTTCGTATAAACCTTTAATAGATAATCCTATACGTTCAATCGTTGGGGATAGTCGCAGTAAAGGTTCATTTACTAAAAGTCATTACTCAAGACACCACATCCCTCTCCCGCTTCACCTTCATCCCCCTACTGTGCGAAGTCACCAACGTTACGCCAACAACCAGAACAACCGAACCGATAATCTGAGCAAGATTAACGCTATTCCCCAACAATAGAAAACCAACAAACATAGCGATGAAAGGTTCTAAATTAATATACGTGGCAGCTCGACTTGCTCCAACCGCTTTCACTTGGTAAGCCCAGATCAGTGAACATATCGCCTGTATGACAACTGCGGAGAGCAACATTAATCCCCATGCCCACAAATGCCTACTAACCTGGATTGCTGGTTCAATCATAAATACGATGGGATATAGCATGCTAGTACCAACCGCCGTACTATACACGGTTATAACAAAAGGATCTATCCTGTTCGCTATTTTCTTGGTCTGGATAATTGAGACACTAAATGCAAACATGGAGATGAAAATCATACCTATTTCCATGTTCCAATGCACTACTTTTCCAAAGCCAATAACCAAATAGACGCCGAGCAGCGCTAGAATGGATCCTAGTGCGATTCGTAAGGTAATGGTTTCTTTCAGGAAAAATGCCGCTAGAATAGCGGTAGTCATAGGGACTAATGCGATGATTAATGCAGCTGTTGTCGCATCTGTTTCTTTTAAACCGATAAAGAAGGTACCATGATGAATGAGTACAGCGGTGATTCCGAGTGGTAATAATTGCTTCCAATTCTTTAGGCTCACACGGACTAACTTTCTTGTAAGCAGACCGTAAATCAGTAAAACGAGGATAGCTAAGGTCAATCGTAACGCAGCAAGCAATAAGGGTGAAAACTCCTTTGAAAGTATGGAAGCAAATACAAAATTACTTCCCCAAAGGGTTACACAAAGTAAGAGCAATCCGTCTGCTCGTTTCAACACTTCCACCGTCTTTCCTACAGGTAACTATGCAATAACGGATACCGGCACACGCTCAATACGAATCGCATGGTACAGTCCGATGTAATAGCCAGATGAAGCAGGGTCTTTGTCAACTACTTGAAAGGAAAGCGTATGTTTGCCTTTTTCCAGCAACGTTTGGCCTACGGAAATTCGCTTGACCGGGATGGAGTCATCTGTCTCACAAAATTGGTTAATCGGATCACCAAAGGAGGTACCGTCTACATAAACTTGAACGATTCCCCGGTCCCTTCCCATGGAATAATCCACAAACAATTCCACCTTACACGTGTCATTAGGCCACTGGAACTCCATTTCAACATATTGTCCCACCTCAAAAGCTTTACAAACCCTCCCTTTGCCGATATGCTGCTCCGGATCAAACGAGAGTCCCCCTGTATGCCAAGGGAACAAACTTTGGACTTCGTATACATGAACTTGAGATTCGAAAGGGGTCATTTCTTGCTGCACATAAGGAATCGCTTCCGGCCATGGACTATCTAGTACTTGCGCTTCTATCTCTTCTGGAAAAGGAAACAGCAGCCTTGCTCCAAAAGAAAGAAAGTTGGCGCTATTCATCGGTGATTGGAAAGATAAGGGCAGTGTATAACTGTGGAGTCGATCGCCATAGCTTCCTGTTGTTGATCGGACACAATAGGATTCGCCTTTGACATCAAGCCAACATGCCAATTCGCTATCGGGATTCTCTGCCTCACTTCGGTCAAAATTCTGCTCGCAATAGGCCCAGTAGCAAATTCGATAGGTTTCTCCCGTTTTCAAATCAAATGGCAATTCGATGCCTTCCATCAGCTGCTTACTCGTAATCAGGATCGTTCGGTCTGTATCAGGATCAGACCTCCAATCGGACGTACGGTCATCTGGCGGCAACAACCGGCTTACTCGAATAGCTACTGTGTCTGGCACGGAAATACCAGCTGCAAGGTTATCCTTGAATTGAACCTTTTGTAACGATGAACCACTTATATGGAAAAAGGTGCTGAACATCAGCTGATTCCCTGGGGCTGGTTCACCATCATAAACTTTTGCCATTTTCAAATACGCTTTGCGCTGAAAGACCCCGGACATTGCGGCGTATTTCGCCTCCATATCAGACAGACTACTCACGAACGGAGCGATATCCGCACCAGCTTTGTAGAGATACACCAACGCAATCATTGCACATACGATACAGACAATATCATGGGATTTGTATTTCCGTTCATTCATCGGATTTTCGGCCCCATCGTAGAACCATCTGCCGTCTGTCTCCCACTCACGGATTAAGTACCATAATAAGCCACGAGCGTATTCCAACAATCGCCCTTTCATTAAGGGATCCGATTCGTAGTAGCCGGTTTTTGCAACCGCCATCGCAACTAAAGCGATTACATTATCCGTCGCGTCGACGACTGGATTCCCTTCAGATTCTCCTGTCGGGTTATACTCCGTCCAATAATAAACGCGGCCATTCCAAACCCCTTTATGAAATCCGTAACGGGGCATTTGATTCTTAACAAAAGTTCTAGCTTCCTCCAAATAATGCTGTAATCCGGTTCGCTCATACATATTGATGTGAAGAGAAGCTATCGCTGAGCATACGTGGTGATCGGGCTCGTGAAGGCTCCACTGATAGCCGTATCCATCCAACCATTCCCAATCGAATACATAATCCCACCCTCCAGCCCAGTCGGGACGCGGGTATGACGCCTCTGGATAGAACTGCTCAACAAAATCATTCGTTCCGTCTTCTTTCCAACGTGTAAATCGAAGGAAGGCAAGAAGTTCTTCCGCTCGGTGCCAGAACCGTTGATCTTCCGTTAAGACAAAAGCAGGCAAATAATCCTGCAAAACATAGTCATGCATGCGTCTCGGATAATAACGACTGCTGTAGGTGAGGGTTTGCATGTCATGTCCCGTCATGAACGGTTGAAATGGCATGGTGTCATCCACGACCAATCGTTCCTGTACAGGTTTTCCTAGCGCGTTCGAGACAACTGGCGTTTCATTATCCCTTTTCACCGTATCATTCGCTACTTGGAACGTCACATGTTTTTCTTCCATTTCCGTTAGTCCCCAAAAAAACGAGCGAAACAATGGGACCTTCCATATGTTTGTAGGGGGTGATTGCAATGGGAGAACAGGCAGCTTGCTCCAAAATTCTTCTGAAGAAAGAACTTCATTAATATCTTCCACATCGTAAACGAAATAGGGCTCCCCATGCGCATTCCTTCGTAATGAACTCTTCATTTCCATGCCTCCACTTCACATTCAATTCAATAACATGTATCATACTTGTATTGTAATTGAAAAGCGATTAAAATACGACTGAAAATGTTTTTTCTTTTTAAGCTATAATGAAAACAACCAAAGAAGAATGGAAGAATGATACACGATGAAGCGAGAAAGCCAATTTCGGTACTCCCAGCTAGCCAATATACTACGCGAACAAATTCTTTCTGGTTATCTGAGACCGGGTCAATATCTGATGTCTGAACATGAACTGTGCAAACATTATGACATGAGTAGAACGTCTGTCCGAAAGTCCTTAGAAGAATTATTAAAAGACAACTTCATCATCAAAAAGGCAGGTCAAGGCACAATTGTCTCTCCCGATCTCGTTATTCCCGCGACACAGCGGAAAACGCTGCGAATCGTTGCCATCTCTCCTTCCCATTTTGCCGATATCGCTATGCCGTTGATCATGGATAGATTTCAACAAAGTCACCCCAACGTAGATGTCAAATTGCTAAGCTTACCTGCTCATGATTTTTGGGCATCCATACGGGCAAGTCGTGAAATGGGACTCCAGCCAGATATCATCATGGTGACCGATCGGCAGATTATGGAAATGGAGGATCCTGCGGATACCTTCTATGATTTGCGGGAGCCGTTAAAAGATTACCTGCCTGCCATGTATCCACGAATGGTAACTGCTTTTCGCCGGGACGATGCGGTGATTGCTGTGCCGGTTACTTTCTCCACTGTTTATCTGGCGTATAATCCGAATTTATTTGATACCTACAACGTACCTCGGCCAGGTCCACATTGGACCAAAGAAGATTTCATCTGTGCTGCGCAGAAGCTTACCGTAGACACAGATGGCGATGGAATCGTCGACCAATATGGTTTGTCTCTCCATTCCTCTTCTAATCGCTGGCCCGTATTGGCCTTGCAGAACGGTTTCAATTTCAGGGGCACGTTGCAAAAAGAACCCCTTATGACTACGTTAACCTTTATTCATGACCTGCTTTATCGTTTGCGGATTGCTACGTTAACCTCGCAGTATCATGCCACATCAGAGGCTTTCATTCATGAGAAAGCAGGAATGGTGCTGACCACATCGATCGAGCTTGCGGGCTGGAGAAACGAAAATCTTGGCTTTGAACCACAAGTAGCAGCACTCCCCTTTGGCGATGTGAAAGCTACACTGCTATTAGCTAATGCTTTTATGGTGCCAGCCACCTGTAACGAGATGGAGCTAGCCGTCCAGTTTCTTCAAACTGCGTTCAACCCCGACGTGCAGGAATTAATCAGTAGGACCTCACAGTTCTTATCTGTCCTGAAGTCCATCAATGAGAAGCTTTGGGATGCGGATACGCTTGAATCTCTTAATATTGTGAACGATACGATTGCGAACTGCTACTTCCAGCATGAAGTATTTGCGGATTGGAGTATTCTTGAGGAGATGGAGTCTGAGATGGGACTGTATTGGACTGGACTGGAGTCGGCATCATCTGTTGCTGAAGCGATACTGAAAAAGATACTTGCTTAACTGGTGTGCTCACACGTAAAAAACCACCGTATCATCACGGTGGTTTCATTGTATCATTCCCTATGTTAATCAGCGGTGACCCAAGTCACATCTTTCTTCACCAAATCTTCTTCCCACTCTTTCGGCGCGGGAACATCGCTCACAATCACATCGATGTCTTTCAAATCTGCTATTTTGAAAAACTGTACATGTCCAAACTTGGATTGATCCGTCAGCACAATACTTTGCTTCGCATGTTGAATAAATTTTTGCGTCATTTGGGCTTTGCCTTCGTCGAAGCCTGTTATTCCCTTATCTAACATGATGCCATCTATGGCAAGAAAGGCTTTATCCGCATAAAAGCTTTCAACCATTTTCTCCGCAAGTGATCCACTCACCCGGGAATGCGTCGTGTTCACTTTTCCCCCAATTAGATAAATATCACCCGAGAAGAGTTCCTTGTTCTTGTAATCGATCAATAAATATAGCGCTGGAATGGATATCGTCAACACTTTTAGATTTTTCTTATTTAATAAATAATCAATGATATGTAGCGTCGTTGTACCATCATCAATAAAAATAACATCGTTGTCCTCGACCAAAGTAGCCGCAGTTCTTCCGATTCTTCGTTTTTCGTCTGCATGAAGAACTTCTCTTTTGAGATGAGAGGGCTCTTCACGAGATAGATTGATTTTCACCGCGCCGCCATATACACGTTTCAACATGTTCTCTTCTTCCAACTCTTCCAGATAACGACGAATGGTCTCTGAGGAGACATTCAAATGTTCAACCAAATCATTCGTCTTTACTCTGCCTTCTAAATTCAGCTGGTTAAGAATATAGTCTTTTCGTTCTTCCCCGATCAACGACATGGTGGATAAGCCTCCCGTTTATATACAGCTTGTTAACACATTATATGGCTTTATTTCGGCATTTGCCAAGCAGCTGTTCTTTTTTTAACCTTAATCATGATGAGCTCATAGAAGACACGCACTACAATATTCGTAGCTACAATGAGCGTAGACATCGCGGCAGCGGCAGCCACATCACCGGCATCTTCCATATTCACCAAAGCGACAGCAGCCAAATTCATATCCGCCGAACGCAGGAATACAACAGCAGATACCGTAACCATCGCATTTACGAAGAAATACATCGCAATTTCAACAATGGCAGGTAAGGACATCGGAACCGTTACTCTTAGAAATGTTTTATAAAAAGGTACACGCATCGATTCCGAAACGAGCTCGAATTCTTTATCTAGCTTTTGAAGTGCCGTAGTCGCTGTAATAAAAGGTACCGCATAGAAATGCGTGATATTCGCTAATACGATGATGGCCATCGTTCCATAGATCCAGTTCAAAGGATTGCTCGGATCGTTAAAAAAGAAAATATACGCTAAGCCAATGACCATTCCTGGAAGCGCAAGCGGAAGAATAGAAAGAAAATAACCAACCTGTCTCATGCCCTTCATTGTTCTCGACTTTTCAATTAAATAAGCGAAAACGAAAGTGATCACCGTTCCAAATACAGCTGTAATCAGCGAAACCTTCAGCGAATTCCAGAATGGCTCTAACCCTGAACCAGCCACACTTGAGAAATCATAATGCTTGAGGCTGAAGGTCAAGTTATAGGGCCATACCTTGATGAGCGAAGCAAATACAATGGTGAATAAAGGAATCAGAATGAGACTAGACATGATCCAGCATAACGTACGATAAAAGGTATCCCTCCCTTTGCCTTCAGGTACCCGATAGGGAGTTGATTTGGAAGACTGCATGGAACGCTGTCTTCTCGTAACGAATCGGTCAACCACGAAGGCAATGACGGCAGGGATCGTAAGTAAGATTCCCACCGTGGCACCCATCGATAAATTTTGTTGCCCGATCACCTGTTTGTAGATATCCGTAGCTAGCACGTTAAACTTACCTCCGATCGCTTGAGGCGCGCCGAAGTCCGTGAAACATGCTGTGAAACAAACGAAAATGGCACTAATTAAGCCATATTTGACAGAAGGCAACGTAACCGTAAAGAATGTTTTCATCTTAGAAGCGCCAAGTGATTCCGCTGCTTCGTAGAGTCGCTGATCGGACATCGACAGTGCTGTAATAAAAATGAGAAACGCTTGAGGAAATAAGTAAATGACTTCCGAAATCACAATCCCAATGGGACCGTAGATCGGAATACGTAATCCTGGCAGAAGACCGAAAAATCCGTTCGTAATTATACCCTGATTACCAAAAAGATACGTTAAGGCGATTCCATGCATCATCGTCGGTTCAAACAATGGCAGCAGGGCCACATAATGAAAATAACTTTTGCCGCGAATCGCTGTCCGACTCAAGCCATAAGCGTAAGCGAAGGCAAGCGCAACCGCGATTATGGTGGAGAGTACTGAGATTTTAAGCGTATTCGTTAAGGATTGCATGAGTGCTGGGGTTGAGAAGTAGTGAACAAAGTTGGCAAGCCCTATAAATTGATCATCTTTATTCGCAAATGCCTTGCTGAATAGCAGAAGTAATGGGATTAGCGTACTCGTCGTTAACGTAAGGACAAGAATGACAATTAACACATTTTGTAAGGTGAAAAAGGCTCCAAGGTTACGGCGAATTGGTATATACATGCTGACGTTCCCTTTACTCATTAGGCACCTACCATCGCTTCCGATGAGAACGTGATCATTTTCTCTTGCGGGAATTCAACCGATACCGTTGCATTCTTCACAATCTCTAATTGATGAGCGAGATGTGCCGAAACATCGACAGTAATAAGCGTATCTGTACCGATCCCCTTCACTGATGAAGGCTGGAGTAGCAATCTGTAAAAAGCACCTCTAAATTCAATGTGTTTGACAACCGCTTGCATACCGCGATTGGCACCAGGAGCTGAGAGTCGAATATGTTCAGGACGTACGGCCTGCTGCTGCAGACGTTCGCCATGTGGTTCAACATGTAAGAAATTGATAGAGCCTATAAAATCAGCAACAAAGGGAGAGTTAGGCTCATCATATACTTGCTCCGGAGTTCCTACCTGCACCACCTCAGCGTTCTTCATCACAACAATGCGATCCGCCATCGTGAGCGCTTCCTCCTGATCGTGCGTAACCATCACCGTGGTGATGCCAAGTTTGTCTTGCAAATCACAGATTTGCTCGCGAAGCTTTACGCGTACTTTGGCATCTAAGGCGGAAAGCGGCTCATCCAGCAGTAGGAAATCAGGCGTCAACACGATGGCACGGGCCAAAGCGATCCGCTGCTGCTGCCCGCCAGAAAGCTGGGCAGGGTACCGATCATGTAGATGCAATAGATCAACTAAGGAGAGGACCTCCCTCACTTTCTCGTCAATCTCTTTCTTCGAGAATTTCTTACCTTGCAAGCCGTAGGCTACATTCTGATAGGCGGTTAAGTTAGGAAACAGCGCGTAGGATTGAAACACCATACCAAAGTTACGTTTGGCTGGAGGCAGCGCGGTAATGTCCTTCCCATTCACGATGACTCGTCCCTGAGATGGCTTCTCCAAGCCTGCAATAATACGGAGAAGTGTCGTTTTCCCACATCCGCTAGGTCCGAGCAGGCAAATGAATTCGTTTTTCTGAATATCGATATTAACTTCCTTTAAAGCAGAGAAAGCACCAAATGATTTATTTACACCCTGTATGGATAGGTACGCTTGAGTCATGATATAGCCCCCTTCATCTTCATAAAATAAGTATAGGCTTGGATTGTTACCTCATTGTTAAACCTTTGTATGTTTTGTGTTATTCCTTTGTTTTGGTTGGTTTTCAATTCGCTACGGTTAAATAAAAACGACTGGCTGCAAGACAGAATTCGCAGTCAGCCGTTGTATGGTTATAAGTTATTGTTTCGGTTCGCTTTTCGCATTAAAACGCTTGTCCCACTCCGCCAAAATGCTGTCGCGGTTTTTCGCTACTTCGTTCAAGTCATTCTTAATCAACTGTTTCATAGGGTCTACTGAGTAACCATCTGGTATTTTAGCGGAATCTGTTTTGATGGCCAAAATCGCATAATTTTTGTTGTATTCTTTCATCACTTCGTCGGTAATTGCCCAATCTAGAAAGTCTTTCGCAACTTGCTTCACGACTTTCTTTTTCATCAAGGCATTCGCTTCTACATCCCAGCCTGAACCTTCTTTAGGGAATACAACTTCAACTGGTGAACCTGTTTTCTTCTCTTGAATCCCACGGTACCCGAAAGAAATGCCAATTGGATATTCCCCCGTGCCTGCCAGTTTGGCTGGTTTAGATCCAGAGAGTGTATACATAGCAACGTTGTTATGCATTTTACTCATAAAGTCCCAAGCGGCATCCTTGCCTTTCAATTGAATCAAACCGGATACCGTCAAGAAACCAGTGCCTGATGAAGAGGGATTCGGCATCGTGATAAGGCCTTTGTACTCTGGTTTTGCCAGGTCTTCGTAGGATTGCGGGATGGCTAGCTTACGCTTCTCCATCTCCACTTTGTTAACGATGAAAGCTGTTTCCCAAGCATCAATTCCCACCCAATGAGGAACCGCATTTTTATCTTTAAAATCGGGAAGAATCCGCTCTACGCCTTTTGGTGAATAGGCCTCCAACATCGCATTCTGGTCAAGCACCAGCAAGCTTGTTGCAGCTACTCCCCAGACAACATCTGCTTGAGCATTATCTTTCTCTGCCAGTAATTTAGCGGTAATAATCCCTGTTGAATCCCGAACGATGTTTACTTTTACATCGGGATATTTCGCTTTAAACGTGGTTAAGTACGTTTTGATAATATCATCTTCCAATGCCGTATAGACCGTTAAATCTTTGCTTTTGGTATCAACCGTTGCTTCTGTCGCTGCATTTGTTGCTGTTGATGTCGCTGGACTCGTTTTCGCCCCATCTGTCGATACTGCTTTACCACCACAAGCCGCCAACATACATACAACCGTCAATAACGCTGCTGTAGAGCCAATTGTTTTTTTCATTTTTCTTTTCCCACTCCCTTTTTTATTCGTTCATAAGTTCGATTTGTTAGTTTAATTGTAAAATAGTTTTGTAAAGTACATATTAAATACAAGTTAAGATAATGTTTTTTATTTCTTTTAATTGTTTTTATGTTGTTTTCCAAAACAACTGATTTTCCACTCCCTGCAATAAGCGTTCAATATCAGGAAGATGGACATCGCCAATATTACCAATTCGGAACGTAGCTGCTGCCGTTATTTTGCCTGGATAGATAACGAAGCCTTCTTGTTTAATGCGTGCATAGAACTCTTCAAAGGAAAACACAGGTGAATCTGGATATAAGAATGATGTAATAATCGGCGATTGAAGCTCTGTTGGCAATAACGTCTGCAGCCCCAAGCGCTGCATGCCAGCAACTAGCGTATGTTGATTTCGTTGGAATCGTTCAAATCTACGCGCAACTCCGCCCTCTTCTTCCAGCTCCTGAAGCGCTTGGTCAAAAGCACGAACCGTATGCGTTGGGGACGTATATCGCCATTTGCCGTTGCCGATCTCCATGGTTTCCCATTGATCATAGAGGTCTAGGGAAAGGGAACGAGCCTGATTTTTGCATGTGTACAGCGCTTCTTTGCGAGCAATGATAAAGCCAAATCCAGGCACACCTTGGATGCATTTGTTGGCGCTGCTGATAAGATAATCAATATCGAGCTCAGCTACATCAATCGGGATGCCGCCAAAGGAACTCATCGCATCGACAATAAGTGTTTTGCCATATTGTTTGGCAATTCGAGCCACATCAGCAATTGGATTCATCATCCCAGTCGTCGTTTCCACATGGACAACGGCTACATGCGTGATGGAACCATCCACATTGAGAACTTCCTCCAACTGCTTCACGTTCACGGGTTGGGTTTCACCTGAGTCAAGTACAAGAGAATCAATCCCGAGGACTTCCGCCATTTGCGCAATTCGTTTGCCATAAGCCCCATTGGTTAAAATGAGCAGTTTACCGTTCCTCGGTATAACAGAGCCGATAACAGACTCCACGCAGAATGTTCCGCTTCCTTGCATAAGCACGGTCGTATAATCGTCCGGCTTCGAGGAAGCCATTGTGACAAGACGGCTGCGTATGGATTGCACCAGCTGATTGTAGTCTTGATCCCATGTACACCAATCGCGCAGCATGGCAGCTTTTACTTTTTTACTTGTGGACAAAGGACCTGGTGTTAACAAAACGTACGGATTATCTGGCAATTGATTCATGTTGATACTCATGGACGTTCACCTCTTTGAATTCGTTGATTGATAACTGGAATTAATGCATCTAACTCGCCAATAGAATCGATCACATAGTGAGCGCCTTCTTCATGGAACTTGGCCGCGACGATCGTTACGCGCTGCTGCAGCATATCTGGTTCACATTGCTCCACTTCAGCTTCACTCATGCCGAGCTCACTGCTCCCTTTCACAACACCTACTGTCCAAGCTCCAGCGTTTACACCTTCTCTAATGTCACTGACGGTATCCCCGACCTTGATCATGTTCGACATCGGATAGACGTTCAAGGCTTCCGCATTCTTGTACATCATCCAAGGATACGGGCGACCCGCAGGCACATCATTCGGCGTTACCAAATGGTCAGGTGCATAGCCACGCTTCTCCGCCTCTTCCGTGACAATCGCCATCATCTCTGCCGTGTAGCCTGTCGTTGATCCAATACGAATGTCAGCTCGACGCAAGCGCTCCACCAGCGCGAGCGCACCAGGAATTGGCTCGGCATATTGATGAACGACTGCTAGCATCAAAGGTTCGAAATCGGCATAGAGCGCATCAATATCTGACTCCTGTGGAAGCTGTCCGTAACGCGCCTGCCACAGTCCCGCTACGCGCTCCATTTGTACAATAGCTTGGATGTGATCCCGCTTCAACAACCCCATCGGTGCTCTTGCCTCATCGATCGTAATCGCAATTTCTCGCTTGTGGAACACTTCCATAAACACGTTTAACGGTGCAAAACACCCGTAATCGACCATCGTCCCTGCCCAATCAAAAACAACTGCTTGTATCATTTCATTTCCTCCTTCATGTAAGTTGCGTGCGATTATTGTTGTTCGGCGATGCTCATTTCCAAAATATCTAAGGCTTCATTTAACTGTTCTTCCGTAATGATCAAAGGGGGTGACAGCGTAAGAACATTCCCTTTCGAGACTTTGAAATTAAGCCCCCTAGCCAAGCAGTTATACATGACTCGCTCCGCCTCTTGGACAGCTGGTTCCTTGCTCAACCTGTCTGTTACGAGCTCAACTGCGACAAGCAGCCCGATTTGGCGTATATCCCCGATTATGGGATACATCTCCATCATGCGATGCAAACGCTTGGTCATAAGCTCTGCCAAATGATTCGCATGCTCCAATAGATTCTCTTCCTCGATGACGCGGATCGTTGCTAGGCCTGCAGCAGCGCCTACCGGCGATTTCTCATGGGTGTAATGCCCGATTGACATTTGCTGCGCTTTGTTCAACTCTTCTTTCACGAGGAGAGCAGCCATGGGAAACACGCCGCCGCCCAAACCTTTACCCAGCACCATCATATCGGGTTCAATTCCGTAATGCTGGTAGGCAAACATTTTGCCCGTTCGGCCAAACGCCGTCGCTGTCTCATCTACGATCAACAGTGCACCGTATTTGTCGCAAAGTTCTCTCAACTTTTGGTAATAAGCAACTGGCGGGATCTGCACATCTGTGTTCCGAATCGTTTCAATGACAACTGCACCAATCTCGCCATCGTGCTCAAGCACATACTCAATTGGCTTCAAACAGAGGGAGTGCGCTTCATCTTGGCAGCCAAACTCACAGCGATACGAGTTAAAAGGAATCACATGCTCCGCACCAGGCAGCAGGGGTCCTAATCCACGGCGGAAAGCACCTTCTCCTCCTACCGAGATCGCATCCAGCGATGCGCCGTGAAACGCCCCCCACATCGACAGCGTTTTATATCTGCCCGTTACTGCGCGAGCTAGCTTTAAAGCCATGCCGATGGCAGATGTTGCTCCTGGCGCGAAAAGCACCCTTTGCAACGCCCCGTCCGTTAACGCGACTAATTTATTGGCAAGTTCAATAGCCGGTCCATTCGTATATCTTCTCGTGCAGAAGGATAGTTGGTCCAACTGCTGCTTAACAGCTTCAATAACAGCGGGATGACCAAAACCAAGCTGATGCACGTTATTCCCATGAAAATCCATGATCTTGCGCCCTTGGCTATCTTCGACATATATGCCTTCACAGGAAGTCAGCACATTCAGACAAGGTGTAGACAAGGTTTGGTGTAAAAAGACATCCTCATCCTCTTGCAACAGCGACCGTGCCCCTTCATCTATTTGAGCTGTCCACCATTGGGACCTTGCTTCCGTTAAATTAATATCGCCTTCCGTTTTCATGAATGCGAGATGCGCTTGTTGGGTTGGCATGTGTTCACCTCAAGTTGGAATTGGTTGTTTCTTATTCGTAGTTTAACTGGCATTTGTATTCGCAATGTTAAATCCAAGTAAAATTTGTGTTTTATATTTGATTTAATTTGTTTTAGTTGTTAATTCCTTGATTTTCACTCATTTTAGCAACATTTTGATTGCACTTCGCTTTCGTAATTAAGTAAATTAGGTATAAAACAACACAATAGTCCGAAATCATCGAAGTAATCTCACTTTTTTCCTCATCGAATCTTCGATAGTCAGAAATAGCCCAACTAAATCGACTCAAACACCTTTCCATCAAGAAAATCTCGTAAATAGTTCGGCAGAGACGGACTAATCGTTCTTTTCAGCGATGAACCTGGGTTTTAGTTAGGAAATATCGGACTATGTCGCTAATGCGTACCTAGCACATAATTGTTTTGGACTCGATTCTTTCCATAAATATCTCTGGATCTCCCTATATACGAAAAAGACACGTCACATAATGACGTGTCCCTCATTCCCTTAAAACTCTAAATAAATCGCCGTTTTATCATCCGACTTTTTCACTCTCGGGAATTGCAGACAATCCGGATCTGCTTCCTCCACTTGAATGAGCCACTCGATATAATTGTCTAGTCCCATGGATGTAACTTTTAATACGATCTGTTTGAACGACTCCTCCAAGGAAAGCTCTCTTTGATGAGCAATGAGGCCATCAGAGAAAAGTAACAAAGATTTTAATTGCGTTCGGCTAATGCGTCCAAATTCCATATGATCTGCCATTTCCGGTTCACCATTCAAGACGGAATACCCATTCGGTGTATTCATTAATGCCCTTCCTGCATGGATCTGCGGCTTAACGAGCTCCCACAAATCATCACGGGAAGTGAGTCCTGATGCCACTCCTTGTGCCCACAGCTGACGGGTGGGTCGGTCGACAACTTCCAATTGATCGCGGGTTACAATCCGAATCGTATCATCTTCATACACCGCGATCAGCATACAATCCCCAGTATGCGCGTAGTCAACGTAAGTGCCATGTACGCGAACAATGACAGCGCAAGCGCCCCATAGTTGTTCTTTACGGGTTACATCCACACCTGCTGCGAGCATCTCTGTTCGCAACTGTTGATTAGCATGCAGCAGCATCTCTTGTGGAGAATGATGTTGCCCAACGCTATCCTGGGACATCTCGAGTATCGATTTGGCTATCAGCTGTGCAGCCAGATACCCCCCTGTCTCACCGCCAGAGCCTCTGTAAGGTTCCAACGAGGTAGCCCCATCTATGACACCATAAAGGTGAAGATTGTCGTTAACAAGAAGGGAATCCTCGTTCCAAGCACTGTTCCCTTGTATAGAGATGATCTGCTTCTTCATATTCGTTGTCATGTTTGTCATCATCCCCTACTAACCCTCACAACGCGCCACAGCAATTTTGGAATCGGCTGTTCCATAATAGAGAAGCCATGCGCCATTGTGATAGACGAGCCCTTCAACAAAGCAAACATGATTGATTTGTCCGTTAATTTCATACTCTTTGTCAGGCATTAAAAAAGGTTTTGTCGACCGTGCTATCACGATGCTAGGATCTTTCAGGTCGAATAGTACTTGTGCAGCACAATATGCTCCTGTCGTATAGTGGGGATCACCATGTTGACCATGATTTTTACTGTTATAGATCAGCAAAATTCCACGTTCGGTAATGATCGCCTGTGGACCTGGCTCAATGAGATCACTATCAAAATGGTGCTTTCTTACAGATAAAAGCGGTAGCAAAAGCGGCTCCGAATGGTATCCGCGCGGATCCTCCGCTTCAACTGGCGTCCAGTGAATCAAGTCTATGGAAGTCGCCGCATAGATGTTGGATTCCCCCCAATACATCCAATATACACCGTCAATTCGCTCCGCGATGAACTTCTCTCCCACACGTTTGGTGACAATGGCCCCTGATTTGCTCCAAATGTCTGCATATTTGCCAGCCAAAGCTTGGCCAAAGGCTAATCCATGTTTCGTCCATGATGTTAAATTAACGGAAGTGGCCACACAAAGTCTAGCTTTGATGCCATCATAAGCCGTATACATCATATAATACATGCCATTCGCATCCTCGACGATACGTGGGTCTTCACATCCGCCTTCCCATTCGAGCGCGTTATAGGCATCTTTTTCAGGGTACAAAACGGGCTCCGATTCCTTCTTAAATTGTAACCCATCTCTGCTCACAGCATGCCCAATCCGAGAAGTGCCTTCGTACTTCCCTACCTTGTCTTCTGCTCGATACAAAAGATGCACTTCGCCATCTCTTACCACAGCAGCTGGATTGAACAAATCCTTCTCTTCCCATTTTATCTGGTCCTCACGAACCGGACAGATAAAGGCTGCCTCCGCTTCCGGAAGCAAAATAGGGTTCACCTCATCTGCTTTAATAAATGGGCCTAGTTGCCAGTTCAACTTGTCTTGTCCATACATCGTAATCTAGTCTCCTCACGTAGAGATGAGGCTACTCCAATTAAGCTTCTGGAGTAGCCCATCATTGTTCATTATTTTTGGGATGCTTTGTATGCGTCTAACTGTTTTTGATACTCAGTGATCACTTTATCGATACCAGCTGCTTTTAGCTTATCAATGGCTCCCTTGCTCTTCGCGTCATAATCCAGCACACCATCGTAGATCGGCATAACATCGGATGTGTAAACAGCCTGAATATTAGACATCTCTGCTTTAACCGAGGTTGGATCGAAGAAGAAGTCTGCAGCAAAGAATGTTTTTGCATTAGGATCTGCGACGAATAAAGCTTTGTTAGCACTTAACGTATTCGGATCGATACGAATGTACTTCAAGTTGCCGATCATCCAGTCTTCTTGCTTGTACAAATCTGTCTTGCCATCTGTATCTTTCAAGTATTCAATGCCACGATCGCCGACTTTCTTGTACGTCTTGCCTTCGATTCCGTACATGAACAAGTCATAATTCTCTTGTGAGCTATACAACCAATTCAATAGCTTTACGGCTGCTTCTGGATGTTTGCTGTTCACAGCTACAGCGTTAACATTTTTCGCGTTAAACATTCTGTAATGCGGTTTATCCGGATTTAATCGTTGCAAGGTAAAATCTTCGTCTTTCATGTTCGGATACGTCTTTTTCATTTCGTTAACGTCATTCGGCGTACCGAAAAGGAACGGATACACGGCACTTTTTATTTGCTTGTCGATTTGCTCTTGCTTCACGACTAGAATATCGGGATTCGTTAGTTTTTTCTGGTAAGCCGTACGGAAGAAAGCAGCATCTTTCTTGAACTCCTCCGTTTCAGCCCAACTCTTAACTTTGCCGTCCTTATCAATGAATGCAATCTTATCTTTTACAGCAAAAGGATACGAATCATATGCACGGTGCAGAACATCAGATGCATCACGCAAACCTCCACGAATTGGCAGATACGGCTTCGTCGCACCTTTGTCTGTTGCCATGACTTTTTCCATAGCAGCCAGCATTTCTTCCTGTGTCTTAGGAGCCTCTTTAACACCTGCTTCATTCAGCATAATGCGATTCGCCGTAAAGGAACCATCAACGGCAGGTTCATACCAATAAGAAGGAATTCCGAAGGTTTTCCCGTCCTTTTGCACGCCGCTCCATACCGAATCAGGGATAGCTTTCTTTAATTCAGGTCCGTATTTGGCAATCTCTGGCCCAATATCTTTAACCGCTCCGCGACCAATATAATTGGCCAAGGAAATCCAGTCGTTCATGACGTGGAACAAATCAAACTCTTCACCCGTGGAAAGCTTAAGGTTCAACTTTTGTTCCCAAGCTCCCCAGTCGATATATTCTTTGACGATTTTCACATTCACGCCGTCTGCTTGCAGTTTCTTATCAATCGCTTCTTTTACTGCCGGCCAATCTTTTGGTTCATTACCAGGTAAAACATATTTCAATGTAACGACTTCGTTTGCTTTCGCTGTTTCTTTAACGCCCTTCGCATCTGTAGTAGATGTTGCAGACGCTTCGGGTGTATCATTTGTTGAACCGCAGCCTGCAATAACAGATACTGCCAATAGACTGGATAATGAAATCATAGATAAGTTCTTCAATTTGACCTCTCCTTTTGATGTAATCTTATATAAACCTCTTTTGAGGAAAATATCAACCTTTAACGGAACCTACAACAAGACCTTTAACAAAATATCGCTGAAGAAAAGGATATAAAAACACGATCGGTCCTAGTGTTATTATGACGGTTGCCATTTTGGTTGATTCCGCTGGAGCGGTATATTGGCTGCTTGCACCTGCAGGAATCATGCTAAGCATTTCTATATTGGATCGTATTTTAAATAACACATACTGGAGTGGATATAAGCCTTTATCATCGACTAACATGATGGCATTGAACCAATCATTCCAATAAGCTAACGCATAGAAAAGAAGAATAGTCGCTAACACAGGAACACATAAGGGCAGGTAGATTTGAAAAGCGATTCGCACATCATTGGCGCCATCCATATAGGCTGATTCCCTGAGTGCATTGGGTAAGGCCTCCATAAAATTGCGTACCAAAAACATATTAAAGGCATTGAAAAGCAGCATGGGTACAATAAGAGCGAACAGATTGTCGACCAGACCTAACTTTTTGCACATGATATACCATGGAACCAAACCACCATTAAATAACAACGTAATAAAAAAGTATAAATTAAGTCCTGCACGGTACTTCACATTCGGATTGGAGAGCGTATAGGCTGCCATTGCCGTAATAATCACAGCGACCAGACTACCGACTACCGTGACTGTTATCGTCACCAGATAGCTTTTGAGTAAAACCGCCTTATTGTTGAATAACGTGCGATAAGCTTCTAATGAAAATTGCTCTGGAATGAGCTGATACCCATGCCGTATAATACTGCTTTCATCTGATATGGAAACCATCACGGTTAGATACATAGGCAGAATACATAGGAGGGCATATATGGTAAGAACGATATAAATCATCATACCCGCTGTGTCGAATCGTCTCAGTGTCTGCATCTTAATAAAGCGCCCCTTCCTTGAAAAATCTGCGTGTAAACCAATTCGCGATGAAAACAAGCAGTAAACCTACCGTTGATTGGAATAAACCTACAGCCGCTGCATTGGAGGGATCTCCAATTTGACGAAGCGACCTGAACACATACGTATCAATAACATCCGTTGTAGGGTATAACACACCATTATCACCAATGATGGCGTAGATCATGCCGAAATCCCCGTAGAAGATTTTGCCTAAGTTAAGTAACGTCAGGATAGCAATTGTCGGTGCCAAGAGAGGCATCGTAATACGCCAAATTTTGTCCCACCTTGTAGCCCCATCGATTTCGGCAGATTCATAAAGTGAGTGATCGATGCCCGTTATCGCTGCCAAGTAAATAATCGAGCCCATTCCCGCTTCTTTCCAGATCTTCATCATGACGAGAATCCAAGGCCACGCCTCCGCTTTGGTGTACCAATTCACAGTGGCCATTCCGAAGAAAGTCAGCATCTGATTGATCATCCCAAAATCAGTGGAAAAGAGACCATACATCATGTAGCTCACAATGATCCATGAAAGAAAATTAGGGAAGATCATCGTGGTCTGGGCAAATCGTTGAAACAACCGGCTTCTGATTTCGTTAAATAAAATCGTAATGAATACGGCGCTAGTTGTGCCTGCGATTAGAAACATCACATTTAACTTCACCGTATTGATGGTGATGAGCAGCGCATCGTTTGTCTTAAAGAAAAACTCAAAATTTTGGAAACCGATCCACTCACTGCCGAATACGCCCTTCTGGTAATTAAAATGTTGAAAGGCGATCAACAGATAAGGGTAGGTGGCATAGGAGAATATAAAGACATATAAGAGCGCAGGGACAATGAGCAAATATGAAAAACGGTTTTTGAAAAGCTCTTGCCATATCCCCGCTTTTTTCTTAATTTTTGGAACGTTCTCTTTGGTTAAAAATGTTCTTGTCTGCATCGGTAGCACCTCTCGCTTTCGGGTTGCCCTAATCATAGGAGATTACCGGGATACTGTAAATTTCGAGTATTCGTATTGCTTTCAATAATTGGTGTTTCGGTCTATTAAAAATAAGCGATGCTATCAAAAAAGACGATTGCATGCCATTTAAGGCACCAATCGTCCTAATTTTTACGTTTGTTGTTCGTTTTGCTCTCGATAGCGTGTAGGGGTTATCCCGTATTTCTTCTTAAATAGGGTTGAAAAATACGACACATTAAAAATTCCGACTTGTTCGCCAATCTGAGCAACGGTATCGTTCGTTCCTGCCAAGCGAGTTTTGGCTTGCTCCATGCGAATATGAGTTACATAATCATTGAAAGATGTACCCACCATACTTTTGAACATTTTACCTATATATCCTGAAGTTAGTCCTACTTGATCGGAAACGCTCTCCAAGGAGAGACTTGGGTTATGGTAATGCTGTTGTAAATAGAGCTTAACCTCTTCAATGACCTTTGAGTTCTTGAGAGCTGCCATGTTTGTTTTATTCTCTTCAATCATATCCACAATTCGCAAGCAAAATTGCTTCATCATGTTTTGAATTTCATCCAGTGTTTCCGCATACGGAAGCTCATTCATAGCCAAATATAGTTCCTCGGGGTCTGCGTCCCACCATTCCAGAATGCTCTCAAATTCTCGTGTGATCGCCAGATGTAAGAAGCTCACATATTGTAACGTTAGTGAAGGCGAACCACAGCGGGATAATAGCGTAATCCACTCCGCCAATTCTTTTTGAATCGCTTTGGGCTGACAGAGTTTAATGGCATCGATAATTTTACGCTCTATAGCTGCTGGATAACGTGTATGTTCATCAGGAACCAATAGTTTCGTCGCATTCAGGAAACTGCCATGCCCCCAAAACAGCTTCATGCCCATGTACCTTTGAGCCGATCGATAAGAACTATCAATATCTCCGATAACCGAAACAACATCGCCTATACTTACCGATACAGATGTCTTGTAATAACCCTTAACAGCCGCCTGGATTTCATTCAGGATAAAATACAACTGTTCATCCGGTTCTTTTTGCTCCCATTGAATAATCAAAGTGATTTCATTTTCTTCAATAATAACCTCATCATTACGATATATCCTGCCGAGCAGTTCCTGTGCAATATTACTTATGGCAAAGCGAATAAGCTCCCTATCAAGGATACTGAATGTGTTCTTAAACTGATGATATTGATCGATTTGAAATTGAATAACGACATAATAGGGACCTTCCATGCGAGAAAGCAGCTGCTGTTCAATGTCCTCTGTATAGCCAGACGACTGCGGGCGTCCTTTCAGCATATTGGCGATATATCCATTCTTCAGCAAGTCAGAGGAACGAGAAAGCGTCATCTCCATCGTCTTGGTCACCTGCATAGAATGGGAGAAGGCCTCCGATAACAACTTGTACTCATCCAGACGGAGAAGAGATTTATGATCCGAATTTTCACTCTCTGTTACTTTGTCTACGAGTGCTTTAATCGGATTATACAGGTTACCCGTTACAATTAATGAAATGCATGCGCCCATAATGAAAAGAAACAAAGCGATTAGAAGCATCCAATTACGTAGCTCATAAATGTTAGAAAGCAATTGATCATAAGGACGAACACTAACAAACACCCAATCAAGTGTTGCTGATTTCACATAGGTAATGAGGAATTTATCTTGATCAAGGGATTGAACAAAGCTCCCCTGACTTCCCTCATCAGCTAAAATCCGTTGCACATAATGGCTTTCCGAGAAGTTCTTCATAAATTGTTCAGAATCCGAATGAGAAATCACAGTACCTTTTGAATCTATCACAAAGGTACTCGTATCACGGGACGAACGGCTAATACTGCTCATCGTATTTTGAATATACGTCTCTTTTAAATCAAGCACGATAGCGGACTTATTTGGCCCCGAAAAAACAGGCTCTGGAATCATTTTGAATGTTAATAATTGAAGTGAAGATCCGTTTCCATCCACGACCTTACGAGGATAAAAACCAAGATAACCGGTTTGTGTTCTTTCCCCCATTTGCGGGTCTGGAGGCAGCGAAATAACATCTACATACGCCTTATTCGTGAAGTTATAAATGCTGATATTGGCTAAGAAAGGATACACGCTTTGCATTTTCGTTAAAAGAAGATTAGCGTTGTAATCCGCAATTTTATCATCCACATTCGCATACATGAACGTATTAATCTGATTATCGCTCACGAGCTGATTGGTTATGTTCTGAACTTGTTCGAATACGACATTCGCTGTATAACTGACTTGCGAAAGCATTTCCCGAGAAGAAAGATCAATTTCTTTAACTGCTCTAGCCGAAAACATCGAATATAAAATGGTACACAATAACGTAATTGTCACCATGATTAAGAATAAGTAAGATAAAATTAGCCTTCGGTAGACTCGATAATGTTGAATACGCTTAAAAAATCCCATGATGCTGTCACCCCTGCGTCCATCATAACTCATTCACCTTCCTGAAGCATCTTTGAAAAAGAGGAATCTATTTTAAAAATCAGCAAAAAGCCCCTCCTAATTAGAAGGAGGAGCCATGTTCTTACCTATTTTCATATTCCTCAAAAGGGTCATCCATAAGCAGTTTGTGAGCCTCGGTGTCACTAACCCCTGCATACAGCATCGCCTTACCATCCCTCAAGCGATGAAGTCCTCCGCTGAAAATCACATCCATGAGATCATTCCGCTTGGCAGGCCCTTGAGGAAATTGATTGCGTGTTGCGATGATCTTAATTGGACTTCGTTCTAACGTTGTCGGATCGATAGCAAACGTCATGGCATGATAATGGCGAATGTCGCCTTCCTCCATGTAAGCGATATGACCAAGAACACCGACAAGACCGTTCTTAAGTAAATGCGCTTCATTGACGCCTCCCCATTCATCCTTTCGAAACTGGTCGGTAAATAACGTTGCTGCATCGATGACGGATTCATTCAGCTGCTCCAGCCGTTCAATCTCTGTATATCCAATTAAGCCCCTTGCATCACCCACACCTAGTGGACGCGTAAATACACCAATTTTGCCGCTTGCAAGTTCAACAAGACGGATGTCTTTCATATGGTCTGGGCCGCAGGCAAAATAAGTTAACGATTGTATATCTGCCCCTCTATAGAACAAGGTACGCCATGTTAAGACCTTCTTTGGATTCTCCGTATCAAAGACAACCTCAACACCACCGAAAACTAACTCCCCGGAGATGAACGTGAAAAAAGGATCCTGTAACGTAAAGGATGCGCATCCTTCCCTCGGTATCCATGTACCACCGCGATTAACGAAAAACATAACCTCTGAACGCTCTGAATCACGAGCCTCCACACGACCCGCAAGTACCATCTCGCCATCGTCTAAAAAAGGTGCCGCAATATTATAGACATCCCTATGGCCAACGTTTGTAAATACAAGCTTTTCCGCATTGTAAGGCTGACTATTAAATGTCTCCAACAGCTGTTTGGAAGACTTTACTTCATTTTGTACAGAAAGTGTCACTTTGCCTTCTCTCCATTCCTATCTGAGATGATTTTGATCATAAAATAGGCATAGTGAAAAGTAAATTTCGAATATTAGGAATGACTTTTGAAAATGAGTACTCGTCTCATCAAACCACTACTGTTTCAAAATCAATTGGTAACCCGCAAGCTGCGCTTTTTAAGCGTGATCGATAAGCCACTACAAACAAACAAGACTAAGAAGGCCAACGTATACGGATAATTGACATCCAAATCTAATAGAAATCCAGCTACAATAGGTCCCGCTATATTACCAAGACTGGTAAAGGCAGAGTTCAAGCCGGCAACATAGCCTTGTTGATCCTTAGCCACCATCGATAATTGGGTACTAATGGCCGGCCGTAAGATATCGATCGCCAAAAATACAATAAAAGTAACAGCAAAAATCATCCAAAATTGGTGAACAAATAGCGTCAGTAGAATAAACAAACCTGCAAAGAAAAGACAAAGCGTGATGACGCGTTGTTCCCCAACCCGTTTCAATATCCAGCTGAATGCCGTAACTTGAACTACAGCGCCAGCTATAGACCCGAACGTAATAATAAAAGCAATATCCTTAGGCTGAAAACCAAATTTTCGATCCACAAACAGTCCATAAATCGTTTCATAATTAGAAAGTCCGAATGACATAACAAATACGATGATTAAGCTAAAGAAATAGGGCTCTCTGTAGGCATATCTCAATTGAGAGAACAGACCTCTTCGATCAACTGTGCTAGATGGCGTATCTGATATGTCCTCCTCTTTTGTCGGACGCGACTCCCGAAGGATAAACAGTGTGATACATGCCGCGAAAAGCCCCGCAGCACCTGCAGCGTAAAAGGGTACACGAATCCCAAATTCAGCAATATAGCCACCTATACCAGGTCCAATAATAAAGCCTGTTGTAATGGATGCTGTGATATACCCCATCCCTGCCGCACGTTCTTTCGGTGTCGTAATATCTGCTGCGTAAGCCATTACGGCCGGCATTATCATGGCTGCACTGATGCCGCCTAGCATTCTCGATACAAAGAGCAATAGAGGCGAACTGGCTAATCCAAACAAGCCCTCTGAGACAGCAAACACAAGCATGCCGATGACAATCATTTTTTTCCTGCCGAAGGAATCGGCTAGACGGCCGGCCAGCGGTGAGCATAGAAGTTGCGTGAGTGAGAAAGAGGCAATCAATAAGCCGATAATACCTCCTGTAATTCCTAGACTATCCATGAATTTAGGCATAATAGGGATAACAAGTCCTATTCCTGAAAAGACTAAAAAAAGATTAAACATGAGCACCAACAATGCTCCCTGATGTCTTGTTAATAATGTCATTTGTAAATCCTCCTATTATCGAATAATACTGAATATATATTCAGTATTATGGCAAAAAAAAGGCTAGTGGCTCCGCCTGGCAATGCCCAGCAGAAACACATCCATAGCCAACCGATATGCCGCTAGCGCTTCCTCTCGTTCCATCCTTCGGCTATGTTGACTGAGCCCAAGCAACAGACTGTCCAAGATAATCGCGAGACCTGACACATTCGTAATTTCAAATTCATTGTTGTCGATCCCCTTCTGAAGCAACTGCCGATTAAAGTCAATGTACCCTTTAACCATGAGATTTATTCGCTCCTCCACATCGGGGGCTTTCTCCGCATTATTGAAAAATTCATCAGCAGCCCTTGTCAACGGATGATTTAGTTGATCAAGCGCCAAATATTCAACCATGCCATATAATTTATCGGTAGTCGTCGTGTACAGTTTTTCCTTGACCAACCAATTACGGTCCCATTCCCTGTTCCAATCCTCAAGTAAATATAAGAATAGCCCTTCCTTGTTCTTAAAATGATAATAAATGTTACCTGCACTGCACCCGACTGCTTTTACAATATCTTCAATCGCGGTTGCTTTGTACCCTTTTTGAGCAAATAAACCTCTAGCCGCATCAGCGATTTTCTTCTTCGTTTGCTCGGTTTGTTGTTGCTTTTTATTCACACATGCTTCACCACTTTCTAGCTAGCCGATC
The DNA here is from genome assembly GCF_059692015.1 of Paenibacillus sp. J22P165. Taxonomy (NCBI): domain Bacteria; kingdom Bacillati; phylum Bacillota; class Bacilli; order Caryophanales; family Paenibacillaceae; genus Paenibacillus; species Paenibacillus sp. J22P165. The sequence continues at coordinate 759,385 of NZ_JCAUAP010000002.1, forward strand.
TGTAAAATGAGAATCGAATCAATACTGAACATTCATTCAGTATTATAGGTGATCTTTTAAATCTTTGCAAACTTTAGTTGAGTTCGACTACGTGATTAACACTTATTCCATCGATTCTGCGATTTTCATCAAATCGTCTACCGTAAACTTGCCAATAAAGTTCTTCTTACCGACTGCAAGTGTATACTGCATGCCATGTTTCTGAAATCTTAATTCATAGGCCAAATCAAAATTTGGTCTATATAGCACTGTTGTTCCATCTTTTAATGTAAGAATCTCCGTATCTTTCCATTGATACTGCTCTAAGTTCCGAGTTACGGGAAATACGGAAATATGTAGATAGCTGTGTAGGGACTCCATACGATATCCTAAATGTAGAATCTCCGGCTGCTCTTCATTTTTTTCAATTAGATAACCATGAAATCCAGTAATCTCAGCTGGGAATTCAGTGGGCACTAACACATGTCTGTTAACTTTCATTTGATATTCCTTGACCACTTTAGCTTCTTCCAATAACGGCTTAGCCCCATCGTGAATGACTTGTATGTAGGAGATTTTGTCATCTTTAACGATGACTTCCCATATAAATGCGATTCGTTCTCCGCCAGGTTCATCTTTATAAAAGGCTACCACGATTTGAGTATCTTTTCTTTGCGGTGTTGGAAGTACCTTGAATTCACCAATTGATGTTGTGTTTACTAATTCAGGTATCTTTACCGATTCAGTAAACAAATCCGGCTTAGCTGATTCAAGATCATTCTTTATTAAGTGGCTGATAAAATGATCAACTACTTGCATTGGCTCAGCTTCTGCATACTTAGAAGTAACCAAAGTGCTAATTGTTAGAACTAGCGTAAACAACCATACTTTTCTCATTTTTAGCAGTGAGATGCCTCCTAACCCGTTTTTGTCCTTATCATCTCCAATATTATGGCTCTTTAGCATTCCTTGAATGCAATCGGGAAAAATACAAAGCAAAAGGGACGCCATAAGCGCCCCCTGTTTATTTATGTTTCTCTTTTAAGCAAAATAATTATACCGTCATTCGCCGGCAGACTGCACTGTGCAATGTGCCCAGAAATAGATGGATATTGACCATACCAGCACGCGGCCACTTTCCACCCTTCAGCCAAGTTAACCGGCTCTTTGCTTACAACAGGCGAGTAGTTGATGATCACAGCAACCCTTGTCCGCTCATCAATCGGATGCTCGGTAACTCCCCAATTCGGCGTATCTGCGCTTATAACGCGGCTTGCGCTTCTAACTTCGGCTGATATCTTCGCATACAGCTTCCAAAATGGATTCTCCTCCGGGCGGAAGCTCGTCGCCTTGCCTTGTACCATCGCCAGTTCAACTGGCACGGATAGGAAATAGACTGTCCCCTTTCCATAGGTGGCCTTCGTCAATACAGGGTTGCCATCCGACTCCTCAGCCAGCACTTCTGCCCGATCATTTCGGAAGGTGAGACAGAATGATGCCGGAATGGACATCTGCACCTTGCCGCTATCTGCTGCCAATGTCAGCTCCACAGGTTGAGCACGACGCTGGCGGTTCACCACAGTCAATCCTGTCAGTTCGGCAAAATTAAGTGTATAGCCGTCATCTGTTGACAGGTACAAGGTTGCACCATCGGCTACTCTGCGCAACAACTCTTCCCAGCGCTGCTTGGGAATACCTTGCACGCCGCTCAAGCTGGGCAACAGGTAGATATCGGCTTGCTTTAAAGGTTGATCCTCGAACTGGTACTCCAGATCAAACCCCGCCTGCTTCGCCAGCATAAAGGAACCTAACGCCGCAGCCCAGTGATCTTGCGATGTATTCACAATGCAGACAGCCTCTGTTAACCGAGGAGGCAGTTTCGGTATCGGCAGTGCTTCAATAGCTTGCTTCAGCTTACCCATCTCCTGCAAAGCTGGTTTTACGCGCCCCGCTTCCGTCAACAAGCCAAGCTCGCCCTCGCAGGCAACCCAGTCATAGGGCGCATGCTGTAGCTTCGTCTGGTCGTTGGCACACCACCACAGCAAGCCATCCAACCCATGGGCCCATTGGGACAGCATGCTGGTCCGTGCAAAAGCAGCCGCCGTTTCCTCACTGCACACCATAGGACCCATCGTTCCCATTTCTTCTGCAAAGCTTGGTTTGCCCCCGATGTGACCATAAAACAAACTTTCCGCCGTCGCATGGATGGTAGGTCTAATCGTATCCAGTGGATCAAAATCCATGTATGGCGTCCAGAAAGGATACGGATGTGTGGTCAAGATATCCGTAAGCTCTCCCTGATCCTGCATCGTCCACTTCCCTGCTGGAAGCAGGCTATGCATGCCCGAAACGAGCGGCCGGGAGCTATCAGCAGCTTTTATCGCGTTCGCGATCGAAGAAGTCCACAGCCAGGCTTCTTCCTGGCTCGCAACTTCGCCCATCTCATTGCATTCATTGCCCAAATCCCATGCTACAATCGCAGGTTCATGCTTCATCTCCGATATAAAATACCGTACAAATCGAACTTGCCAACGAATCGCATCAGGGTCAGTCAAGATGGGCTTGCCCTGCAGTGCGGGTGGCACAAACAGCCTTCCACTCATCCAACCTGTAAGCAGTCCAACAATCAACTTTAAACCGTGTCGCTCGGCAATGGCTGTAAAGGCTTTGAATCTTTCCATCATTATTTCGGAAACTCCGGCTTGTCCTGCTGCAGTGTCTGGCAGTCTTTCTTCCCCAAATCGATGCCCGTGCCGTTTTCCACGTCCCGTATACAGGGTATGAATGGGCTGAAAATCGGGCCAGAGCGGAAATACACGCAGGATTTCAACACCTGCAGCCGCCAGATTTTTTAAATCTGTATCAACTTGCTCCGGACGCCAGTCCGACCACATCGCCGTCCCCGCATGCGAAGCCCAGTAATTAACGCCAAGAAAGAATGAACTTTCTACATTAAACATTGCATTCATCGTCCAATTATCCCCTTCCACACACTAACACATAACATTCTTTATATGTTTCTAGCCTACTAAAGATAGGTGAAGTAAACTATAATGAAGATATCAAAAAATATAACAATTCTACTATCGCTGTGTTTGCTGAAAGGAGCCTAGGTACATACATGACGAACATCACGCCTTACTGGGAAGCGAACAAAGATCAGTCGCACAGTGGTAACATTGAACGTCCATTCTATATAGGATCGCTTAAAACTACTACAGAAGGATACTGCATCGGACACCATTGGCACTATCATATGGAACTCGTATACTGGGCCGAAGGAAGAGGCACTGTGACGACAGGCAGTTCAACATTTAACGTCCAAGCTGGCGATCTTGTACTCATTCCCCCTTGCGAAGTTCATGCTGTGCACATTGAACCGCATCTCTCATCGCTTCATTACGTCATTGGGTTTGACCCTGAACTTATATCGCCAATGCCCCAGCTAGCCTTCGACTTAAAGTATCGACTGCCTTATTCCATCAATCGGACGTTTACTTGGAATTTACTCCAGCTTTCTAATGAACAGAATCAACGATTAGAAGCTATGATTACCACTATGCATACCGAATTTACAACCAGAGAGATCGGCTTTGAGCTTACTGTTACATCAGGCATCCACCAGCTTATGCTATTTTTGCTCCGTCACAGCTCCCTGCTTACTCACACTACGCCGAACGCTGCGACTCAAGGCGCTGAACGCTTACAAGCTTTCGTCCATGTGCTAACCTACATCGATGAGCATTCCCACGAGGAGTTGAATGCTGTTGACGTTGCGCGAGTGGCGATGATGAGCTACAGCCGGTTTGCCACCGTTTTTAAACAATTCATGCACATGCCGCTAGTCAAATACATCACGTTTCTGAGAATAAGAAAGGCCGAGCAATTGCTGCTCGACCCCTCTAAACCGATTACACAAATTGCCACAGAAACCGGGTTTAATCATACCAGTTATTTTATCAAGCATTTCCGAACCCTAAAGGGGATTTCCCCCATGCAATATCGGAAGAGGCTGCTGGGCTTGTAGATGCTCACCATTATGGAGCTACATCATTATACGTCGTTCCCCATTTGTAATTATCGTAATAGACTTTCAGCGTATTGTTCTGGGCACCGCGATAAATACCGAAGGAGTTATAGTACTGATTAATAAAATTTTTGCCTTGAAATCCTGTCGGAAAGCCCAGATACCCCGTCCAGTTGACGACTAGTGTGCCGTTATACCAAATTTTCACTCCGCCATTGCCTCCAGCGTCAGGTTTGAAGCCAATGACAATTCCGTTGAATTGATTCGTCGTTACCTCCTGTGACCAAAGCGTCAGCGCATTGCCGCTTGGTCCGTTAACACCGTCGATGTTGTAGTAATCCTTATTGCGAATTTTGAAAAGGTAAGTGAGCTTGCCATTGACATTGGCTAACTCAAATGAGCCTTGCGGAGACACATAATAGCTGTCTTGATGAAACTGATCGAGAACGACCCAATTGGTCGGCAGCACAGTGTCTGACGGGAGCCCGATCTGAAACCCGTTATATCGCCATTCCCCAAAGGGTTGGTCTCTCGCCGTGTAAAATTCATTTCTTTGCTTTTCTCCTGTTGTATAAGGAGTCGCCTGCAATTTCAGACTTGAGCCTGTGCCCGAGGGCGTCCAAGTCGATAAATAAGGCGTCACCATATTGTTGCGATCTATCCCTTTCTCATCAAACGTTACCCCGCTGTCCGTTAAGTCCCAGCTTATTGCGTTAACCGATGCGCCTTCAAGGTCGATTGTCGCAATGACACTGGCTGATGCCGAAGCAGCGAAGACGGTCAAAGAACCTACTACGCTGATCAATCCCAAAGTCCATTTTCTGTTTTTTCTCATACATGATAGCCTCCTCATACATAAATTTTCATTTTTTGTGCCAACTCATGGGGATCAAACTATGCGCCTGACGAAATCCGCGAGCTATCTTGGTTGAAGTAGTTCAAATTCCCGCCTCACCTCCCTTCTTACATGTCGCCAAATCATGTAAACGCATTCATATCAAGTGAAGAATCAGGGGGATAACAGCTATCCCCCTGGATAAAATCATTAGTTGTTATATACGCGATACATCAGCACAGCTGCTTCAGCTCGTGTGGTTTGACCTATCGGGTTAAGCATGTTGTTGGAACCCTCAACCAACCCGCTGCCAATTAACGTTTGTAAGCTTTCTCTGGCATAGCCAGCCACTTGGGCTGCATCCTTGAAAGAAACCCAATTAACAACGGATTTACTGCTCAACTTCTTACCTGCAATTCGCATCGCACGTTCCACCATCACCATCATATCTTGTCTGGAAATGGCTGCCGATGGATCCAAACGGTTATTTCCTACACCGTCGCTAATGCCTAATTTCAAAGCAATCCCTGCTGCTTCGTAGTAGTAATCCGACTTTTGAACATCCGCAAAATTCGTTTCAATCTCTGTTGAAATCCCCAGCGCACCGACTAAAAGCTGAAGAAATTCGGCTCTGGTAATAAGCGTGCTTGGGTTAAAAGTCGTATCTGTCGTTCCATTCACAATACCCTGGGACGTTAACACTTCAATTGCTTTCTTTGCCCAATCTACTTGGCCCAAATCCGTGAACGTCTTCACGTCATACCCCACAGCATATCGGCTAAAATGCGTCGTCGTAAACGTCAGTTTACCTGTCGCTGCGTCAAACCTCGCCGGCATTTTATTAATTTGTCCCGTTCCGTCTAGGTACCAGATGGCAATATGCTCTGGATTTTTCAATTCATGTGCTGTTGGTGTATAGGGGATACTAACAGTTACGGATGCATTGTTATTCCGCCAGGCAACAACGTTCCCATCCAATAACGCATGTAATTCAATGACCGGCTTATCACCAATTTTCCGTTTCACGTCAGCATCTAACAACGTTGTATCCGCCCAGCCTATGGATATACCGACATTAGAAGCCTCTTTGAGGTCATTCGTTTTGAACATATTGTCCGGAATGGTTACGGTGCCAATCGGCGTTTGCACACGAATGACTTTCTCGGATTTCCCCTTCCCTGACTTTCCATCCATGAAGCCTGATGTTGGAAGGTCCACCTTGTATACTTTCGCACCAGGCATTTCCTTCAAAATCACACTTACCACTTTATGACCTTGTTGATCCGCAGACGCGCCTTGAAAAGCTTGACTCATTGTCGCCGCATCCAGACTAGCTTGAGCCGTTCCGCTCACCAAAATGGGTGTGATAGCTACCTGCCCGTCGTTTACTGATGGCGTTGATGGGCTTGTACCCGCACTTCCTGAATTCGAATTTGTAGGATCAGGATCCCCCCCTCCAACAGGTACCGTAAAGCGATACTCCTCCGCATTCGGGCTTTCCAATGTACGGTTCGTTGCACTGACCGTAAAGTAATAAGTCGTGCCTGCTACAAGATTAGGAATTTCGGTTCCCGCGTAGGCATTTTCAGTGACGCTCACTTGATTCGTATACGAATGCGACTGCGTCCCGTATTTGACGTTATACCCTTGCGCGCCTTCAACTTTCCTGAACACAGCCGTAGTCTTAGCGTTCGTTGTCGCTACGCTTGTCATCACAGGCCGGCTTAAACCATTCAGCTGCTCGACTTTCACATCATCAAAATACACAGGCGTCAGTACAGAGAAAATACCCACCGTTCCTTTGCTTAATGACGTATCTGTCACATCATAAGCCAATACATCATCGATATACAGCTTGATATGACTGCCATCGAAGATGGCTTTCATCGTATGTTCTGTCACCTGTTTGTTCAGCGTGAAATCAAAAGCGAGATCAGCTAGAAAAGCATTATTCACTTTTCTTCTCAGCATCACCTTCTCGGTATTGGCCGTTTTGTCGTATTTATAATCGGCCACATAGTAGTTGGCGGCTGTATTGACTCTGCCCAACAAGCCAACTTCTTTCGTAACATCCTCCGGTAATAGTGTAAACGTTGCGGAAACGGTGTAGTCACTCCAATCCGCGCCTTGCGTCAGCCATAAGCGCTCTGGGTTACCGCTGCCTGTCTTGATTTTGCCATTGTCCATCACCGGCGAGCCTGTAGAGAGAACCCAATCACTGGCATATTCACCATCATTAAAATCATCCGTGAACAACGTGGAGTTGTTCGCCATCGCTTTCCACTCGTTCGACAGGCCGCTCGCCCCGTTCGCATTACGCCCTTCCATCACAAAGTAATACGGCGCTTGTGAAATGGGAACCGTCACGGCATAGCCAGAAGCCGTAATGTTGTCGATCACTTTCGTATAGCTGCCGGAGCTCGTGCCATAACGCAGCGTATACGACGTGTTCTTGGGATCCATAGTAAAATTGATGACGAGTTGGTTGTTATTCGAAATCATATCTGTAATCGTTGGTGTAATGGCATCCGGTGCCTTGGGCATTAACGAAAGTTCTCGCGAATTCGTACTTTCTCCCATTGCATCGATAGCTGAAACAACGAAATAGTACATGGTATCGTTCGTTAACCCCGTAATTACAGGAATTGTGCTTGTCGTGATAAATGTATTCGTGTATTGGCCAGTTGTTGTACCTGATTTGACTTTGTAGCCAATCGCCCCTGGTACTTCTGAGTATGTCAGAGACAGCTTGGTGTTGCCGACGCCAATGGATTGGAAATCCGGTGCATGTACGCTGGCATTTTGAACGAGAACGCCGTCAAATTTCGCACTAGCTTGATTCGTATAGAGGCCTACAGCGCCGGAAGTAAACGCTGAATCCGTCGCCGTCAACTGCTGTTCGCCGTCCACATGCAGCTCCAGACTGCTGCCATTCAGAACTGCGCGCAAGCGATGGGCCGCTCCAGCCGTTAAAGTAACATTTTTCTCAGCAAGTGTAGTCAAATTGCCTGCTACTTTCTTCTTGATCGCAAGCTTGCCATTGCTGTACGAGAAGAGGTAGTAATTGTTCTCATTCTGTACCCTCGCAAGCAACCCCGTCTCGCCGCTGCTCATATCCTTCACCCACGCGAAGTAGCTGATATTATCCCAGCTTTTCTTGCTGTAAATCAGTGCGCTACCTGTCACATTGTCCTGCTTTAATAGCTTTTCATTCTCATCAATAGGTTTGGCGCCTGTCATATGGGAAACAGGATCCTTTGTATTGTAAGGAACGATGCTATCGTTCACCGCCTGCCAGCTGCCACTCTGGACAAGCCAATTGTCCGTCAGTTTACTTGTCAATCCGTCATAGTTAAACGTGTCATTGAACAAAGCAGGCTTCAAATATCCCATTGACATCATACTGTTAATAAAGAAGCTTTCCGGCATGTAGCTAGTTGTAATCTCATACGATGATTGGGTGAAATATCCATTTACTACTTTTGCAAAGTAATCCGATACGCCTACGCGCTGCAGCTTTACAATATCGGCTGCTCCCGCTTCATTGCCTGGTGCATGCATAAAGCCGAAGTAATTCATTATTCTTGTGTTCTGTAAGCTGGGGTCAATCCCGAGCACCACATAGCTTGCGCTTTGTCTTGAGCCCTTTGTATCTACGGCATCAAATTCATGTCCCATGCCGAGTTGCCCCATATAGTCGCCTTCTTGGGCAGTATGGGTCCAAGATTTTCGTTGAGAAGCTTCATGCAGCTTGAACGGATTCTGAAGGTATTGTTCCAAGGTTACACCTTTAAAAGACCAGTTGCTTGGCTTGATCGTGCGCTGTACTTTATCTGCTTTTTCTATTAATTTAGCTTGTTCTGTAGCCGCCACCGAGAAATTCGTAGTCTTCTCAAACGATTCTTTAATCTTCGTTAATCCTTGTGAATTCAGTTCCGAAATAAAGGCTGCGTGGTCATAATTTTGCAGCAACTCTTTCACATTTTCCAACCCAAGAATGAATGAAGATGTAAAGAAAATCGTGAGATTCGGCTCCCAATAGTTAACTCCTGTACCATTCCAGTTATTTGGATCTCCGTTCATGGCTAGACGATCCCCTGGACGTAGATTACCGGACTCATTATAATCGTTTAACGTGTACGCCGTACTAATTAGACCAGCTTTAAAGAACGTGACGAGCTTTGATTTCTCTGCTTCTGTAAACTGACTCATGACCTCTTGATCGTTCCACAGGAGCGCGATACTGTACAGCATTGAAGATTGCGGTCGCGAATCCAGTCCACCTTGCAGGTTAGGCATATTTGCTGGTGTAGACAGCATCTTTTTCACCGTCGACACGTAGCGAGTTAGATAGATGGGATCGCGATCGCCGGAAACAATTTCTTCGACAATAAAACTAAGTCCCTTCGTAGCCTTTAGTTCCACAGCTGAACCTTCCGCCGCATCTTTATTGCCAAACGCGATATTGACGGTATCCGCCATAGCCTTCTGCAAATCGATTTGTCGTGGGGGCAGATACGGATACACGATAGCAGCCGCCTCGATAGATGAAGTTGTTAGGACATCCGAAGCCACATTACCCACGGCATCCTTCAACGTGCCCGCTTGTATGCGAATTTTGTTCTGGTTTCCTGTCAATGGTTGATTCAGTATCAACGTTAGAGTGCTTCCGCTCAGAATCACCTTATCCGCTGTATCCAGCGTGTGGTAGCTGGTTCCTCCATCTCCCGAAAGCGTGATCGCTTGCTTCAGCTGCGTATCATCTGATAGGTTATTGAAGGCATTCTCACTGAATACCACGATAAGCTTCTTATTAAAATTAGATGGATATGCCGACAAAATGGTCGGTGCTGTCGTATCTGCAACGACAACATTGGATGTGAAGCTTTGCGTCACCACATTCCCAGCTCCATCTTTCAGCGTATTTGCCGCAACGCGCAGCTTATTGAAGGCGCCGCTTAATGACTGTGTACGTGTTACTTTGAGCTTGCCTCCCGTGATCTCCACGCTGTCTCCACCTGCCAGAGGCAAGAATGTCGTACCATCCGTGGAGAATGTAATCGCATTTTTCAAAGCAGCGGACGTCGCCATATTGCTCAGCAAAGCTTCATCCCCTGACAAAGTAAATTGCTTGCTAGTCGCATCCGTTTGAAGAATAGGATTCAAAACAGGAGATGTGACATCATACGTCAGCGCATTCGTCGTCACCGTCGAGGCTAAGACGTTTTGCCCACTGTCTTGCAGCGTGTTCGCTGCCACTCGAATTTTAGCGCCAGCTGTAGTTAGTCGGTTGGCCAGTGTAATCGTCAGCTTCGTTCCAGCAAGGGAGACTTGATCGCTGCTGTCTAGGGAAACGAAGTTGCTTCCATCTCGGGCGATGCTAATCACTGCTTTCAAAGCAGCGGAACTCGCTGTCGCGTTGCTAAGACCCTCGTTGAACAAGAGGTCAATCGTTTTATTTTCATTACTTACCGTACTGTCGATATAAGCAGGAGGCACATTATCATAATTGACAACCAATTGAGGAGCGTTGGCACCACTTTCTTTGCCGCTGACGATCCGGTTGGTGCTCAAATTCGTTCCCAACAGCACGAATGATGCGATGCCGTCTGCTTGTTTTTGCTGCTGCACATACGATGTGACGTCCCATTCATACCAACCGTTGCCTCCGCCTACTTGTGTTGTGGAGATAGCAGCCCCATAGGCAGGTTGGTTAGCATAGGTAAGCCCAGATTCCGTCCATGTATCCGTGGCGGCATACAAACTTAAAGGCTCGGCAGTTGCTCCAGCATCAGTAAAGTTTAAACGCAATTTCACCGAATTGTAGATGCCTAACGTGGACACATTCCATTTGAAAAAGATACGGCGATTAAAGGTAGAACCGCCTTCTTTCAGTATCATCGTGGATTCTGTCCCAAAGTTTGCCGAGACATTCGCAGCACCACTGTCTACTCTCGCATCTTCGGCCACCGTTATGGTTCTCGCATTCTCGATACCACCTAGATTTGCAGTGACGGTATCCACCGCTGTCGGTGTGGCGCTGCTAGTCGATTTCAGAGCACCAGAAACGATTTTCACTTTATTTTGGATGCCTGCAAGCGCTTGATTTAATGCGATGTTGATGACATTACCGCTAATCACAACCTGATCTGCGGATTGCAGCGCCACATAAGTCGTTCCGCCATCTTGAGATAGCGTGATGCTCGATTTAAGCTGGTCCGTTGTCCCCGTCATGGAGATGGGCTTATCGTAGGTCAAAGCAACACTTTTTCCGTTACTGCCGACTGTCGCTGACACAAAAGCAGGTGCACTGGCATCTTGCATGCCGATTAGCGCTTCCGTCATCACAGGCACAGTAAGAACATTGCCTGCGGCATCTTTGAGCGATGAGCCCAATACTTTAATTTTATTCAGGGATCCGCTTAATGCTTGTTGCAGTCCCACTTGGATACCGCTCCCGCTAATCGTGGCCGTGTCATTCGTGCCAAGCGGGTTGAAGGTAACCCCATCGGTTGCCAAATATACGTTGTTTTTTACGGTAACTCCCGCATTCGCTACTAGAGCTTCGTTAAAGTTCAGTTGAACGTCTTTGAAATTTCCATTGACCGTGGACGATTGATAAGCTGGCGGTGTATCGTCTGTGGTGTATTCCAGCTTAGGTTTCTGGGTATCATATTCTCTTTCTGTGTCGTATATCTGAATTTGACTACTTGTTGCATTGGTAATCATAATAGATGCTTTGCCTAGTGCCCGCTGCGTCTTGATATAATTCGTAAGATCAACAGCATAATAGCCATCTGTCGTCCCCAAACTAATGGAACCGATTTTCGCTCCGAACGAAGGCCTATTCGCCCAGTTAATTGTCGTCTGATCCCATGCAATATCATCAACCGCGTAAACGTTTAATGTAACAGCTGTAGGTGCTTTCGCAAACACCTTGACTTCCACTTTCGTTATTGCATTCGCAGTTGGCAGCGTACTCAGGTTAAACCGCATAAAGACTCTTCTTGTCACAGTAAGGTTCGAATCTTCTTTGATACTCAGTAAGTTATAGGCAGGATCATTGTAATTCGTTGTTGTATTACCTCCATCCACATATGCATCCGCTTCCGCAAATACGGTACTTGTTGCAGCACTTGCCGTTTGCGGACCCATCACAATCGGCCCGTTCAACAAAGCTAGCGTCAGGCTTACAGTAAGCACTTTACTGACAAGCTTCTTGAATTGGAAGGATTTCATAAATATCCACCCTTTCATCCTATATTTTAATTTGATTACGCTTTCATAATGTCGTTAATAGAGCGGAAAGCGAAGACCGAAGTCCCCACTTTCCCCCATTCACCGATTTACTTCTTGCCGTTTGTGTTGTACCAATCCGTTGCTTGTTTCACAAGGTCATTACCGCCACGTGTACGCCAATTTTTCGCAAACTCATCAAAATATTCGACAGGTTGATTGCCAAGCACAATTTTTGCAGCTGCTTCAATGAACATCGTACCTGGTACCGCAAACTCACCAATTTCCGGCAACGAAGACTTAAACGTCGGAGCCCCTAACAGCAAGTTAGGCTGTCCTTCCTTTTTCCCCACTGCAAAAAACTCTTCCAATTTCGCTACAGCTTCTGGACCGACTTGAACTTTTTTCAATTCCGGGTTCCAACCTGCAAGGTTAAACGTGATGCTTCTCCATAAAATGGTTTTGTCATCTGTATCTTTTTGTTTGTTATACGTCAGTTTACCGGCGCTATCTTTGGTAACTGTATTACCAGGAATACCAAAATTAATAAATTCTTGTCCTTCTTGCGTAACTAACCAATCAAAGAACTTAATAATAGCCGCAGGATCTTTTGCTTTTTTCGTAATGGAGAACGTTTTATTAAAAGCAGAGATTCCGAATCCTGCATATTCTACGCCCGGTGCTTTAGGAGAAAGCAACGGTGCAACGATTGCCCCTTTGCCAGGCAGCGCTTTATTCAACTTATCTTGCCAATCCCAGCCAAGGTTAGGATCGTGAACCCATACGCCGACTTGATCGTTCTGAATTTTTTGTTCCCATGTATTACGTTTATTCGTCATGAATTCGCTGTCTAACAATTTCTCATCATTTAACTGTCTCAGATAGGTAAGCGCTTGCTTCATTTGCGGACTGATGTTAGATGGAACAACTTCATTATTAATTAACTTTGCTCCGTATTGATTCGCACCAAACATACCCAAGACCGTATCCAACCAGGTGAAGTTTTCTCTTCCCGATAGAGGAATTTCATCCTTTTTCCCATTGCCATTAGGATCCTTATCCCGGAATGCACGCAGCAACGTTAGGAACTCATCTGGTGTTTTTGGGGATTCTTTAATGCCTACTTTATCCATCCAATCCTTACGCACGAAGAACATACGGTTAACTTGGGAATCTCCAGCTGCGGATTCTGGAATTGCATAGATTTTCCCGCCTCGTGTTACCCCATCCCATGCCGCTTTTGGTATGACTTTTTTCAAGTTTGGTCCGTATTTATCCAGGTACTCATTCAATGGAATCAATTGATTATTAGCGTATAAGTCCCCATTTACCCCATAGTCAGAAATGACATCCGGTAGTTCACCGCTTGCGAATTTAACCTTTTTAAGGTTTTCCGCCTGTGCGGCTGGCAAGAAGGTAATATCTAGTATGGTGTTGGTTTTCTCAGCCATATATTTAATCGTCGGATCATCCATTAAGTTACCGCCAGGGACAGGTTGATTATTATCTGTCGTAAGTAAACTAAACTTAACAGGTGCCTTAGGCGCCTCTGTTGCTACCGCACTTACCACAGGACTTGCTGTAGAGCTGTTTTCTGTAGCTTTAGTACCACATGCTGCAAGGGCACCAACCATCGATACAGCAACAGTTACGCCAATCCATTTTTTTGAAGCGTTCATTCAAAATTCCTCCCTTTTTATCTACTTTGTTGTGTTTCATTATATATGAAGACTTCATGTCGACATAACGAATTATTCTTTCACAGAACCCAGTGTGGCACCTTTTACAAAATGCTTTTGCAGGAATGGATACAAGATAACAATCGGCGTTGTAGCAAGCACAATCGTTGCCATTTCCAACGCTTTCGGAAGCAACTTGCCTCCTACATCTCCAGCAACGGCAGAAGCAATGTCATTCGAACTCCCTGCGGCGATGAGGAAATAGATATACATTTGCAGCGTCTGCAGGTGCCTGTCGTTAATGTACAGGAGCGGTGCGAAATAGCTGTTCCAATGCCCAACCGCATAGAATAATAACAATGTGACCATAATTGGTTTAGATAGAGGGACGACAATTTGCCAAACAATACGGTAGTCATTCATGCCATCAACTTTCGCAGCATCAAAGAGTTCCTCTGGTAAGTTGCGGAAGAACGTTATACACAGAATCATGTTAAAGGCGCTAATCGCTCCTGGTACAATTAATGCCCACATCGTATTAATTAAATGCAATTCCTTAACAACCAAGTAAGTTGGAATTAATGGCGCTTGAAAGATGAGTGTGAAGATAATGAATAGCATAATTACCCTTCGGCCTCTTAAATACGATTTGGATAAAGGATAAGAGCCAACCACCGTTAAAATCATATTAAGAAGCGTTGCAATCACAACAACTTTCACTGTCATCCAGCCCGCTTTCCAGAACGTGTCGTTGGCCATGACGTATTTAAACTGCTGCAGGGTAGGCTCAACAGGCCAGAAAGAAACTTTAGATTGAATAAGCGCATTGTTGGAAGAGAAGGAACCTGCCAAGACATGCAGAAGCGGCAGTAACGCAACAAGACTCATGACCACTAACAGCGTTATATTGAAGGCATCAAATGCTTTCTCGCTCTTGGATTGTTTGATTTTCATATGATGCCTCCTAGTATAAGCTCTCGCCTGTTGTCGATTTACTGATTTTATTTGCACCCACAAGCAGAACGAAGCCAATTACCGATTTAAAAAGGCCGATCGCTGTTGTCATGGAGAATTGACCATTCATAATTCCTAGGCGATAAGCGTACGTATCTAGAATTTCCCCGACCTCATACGTTATTGGACTTAGGAAGATATATACTTGTTCGAAACCAACATCCATTACATTGCCGATTTTTAGTAAAAGAAGAATGGTAATTGCAGGAAGAAGGCCCGGAAACGTTACATACTGAAATTGCTTCCATCTTCCAGCCCCATCCATCTTCGCTGCTTCGTACAAGGAAGGGCTAATCCCCGATAATGCTGCCAAGAAAATAATAGTACTCCATCCCATCTCTTTCCAGATACCAGCCGATACGACAACTGAACGGAATGCCGATGGAGCTTGCAAGAAGTCAAAGGTGTGCAGACCCAATCCTTTCAACATTTCGTTGACGAGGCCGCTTTGTTCCGAAAGCATCATATAGGCGAGACCATAAACGAGCGTCCAAGACAGAAAGTGCGGCAAGTACAGGACCGTTTGAACCGATCGCTTAAAAGCCATATTCCGCACTTCGTTCAAGAGGCACGCCAGAATAATCGGTGCCGGGAAGGAGAATACGATCTGATACAGACTGATTAATAACGTATTCTTAATTAAGCGTGCATACTGCGGATTCGTATACATCAGCTCGAACCATTGAAAGCCGACCCATTTGCTTTTAATAAAACCATCAAAAATGTTATAGTCCTTGAACGCGATGATACTGCCGAGCAGCGGAACATATTTGAAGGTGAGAAAATAAATGAACACGGGAATCAACATAATATATAAGGCGTTGTTCTTCTTAACAAATCCAAGGAAACTCAGTTCTCCAGATTTCTTTCTTACTGCTTCAGCAGGCTTGATCCTTTGGACCGATGCTGCCTCTAAGGTTTCGTTATTCATGGTCCCACTCCTTATCTCTTTCTATTTCTATTATATAAATCGACGTTTCACCGTCCTAGTGGGGAATCTTTCGAAGTTCATGGTAATCTTCTGTTCTTTTCAAGATTCGACACGATACGTAATATGTCCATCGTTTAAGCTGGAAATGACTCTAGGCACGGTGCCTCTTTCCCAATCTGCCAATAAGAGAATAGGTACTTGGAGAGACCCCCGAATTGGAGCAAAAGACTGCGTTCCTCGAACGGCATCATATACAAAACCCGCTGCTGCATCCAAATATCCGTACACAGCTACGCCTCTAGGATAAAAGCTTAGGTTGTTGCCGTAGAACGTTTCGAAAAACATAGCAAGCTCTTGCGTATTCGTTGTACTCTGCCAGTTCCAATAGTTCTCACTAAGATGTAGGAGATCCAGCCCCCGATATGCTGCTGCAATGTCCCTCAACATATTCATGGACACCCACCCCACCTTGCGGGAATGACTAGCCAGACCTGGGATGAAAATGCTCTTATCCTGCATATCGATATAGCTCGTATGTCGACAGCCGTAGCGTCCCAAGGTTTTCTCCGTTGCCTTTTCCATATCAAGACGAAGATTAGCATCACTTAAACCTGTTTGATGGCCAACCATATCGAGTAAGGAGAGTCCATTTACCGTATAGATGTGGTAGGCATCCCAGCCCAGAAGCTCGCCTGTCTGCGGTTCCCCTGTCCAAGGATCGACTGTACCGTCCATGGTTCGGGTTAATGTTACGGCATAGTGATCTTCAAGCCAACCGTGCTCTTCAATCGTCGCAAGCGCTGCTTGAACGAAATGTTCATACGCCTGCAGATCCTCCACTCCTGCATGTTGCAGGATTTGGATACCAACCTGGCATGCCGCCAATGATTTTACGCCCAAATACACTTGCTCTGCTCCATATTGAATGGCTGGTGAGGCATCGTCTACCGTGTTGGCACAGCCTTTATCTGGAATACCGTTGCCTGTCGTATCGCATCGCACGATGAAATCTATTAATTTACGAATGAATCCAGCATGCCGCAGAATCGTCGCATCTTTTCCTGTACGCTTCCAATGTGTGTAAGCAAGAAGAATATAATTCGTACTCTCCTCAACTTCCATTTCATGATGGTAATACTGCTTGGTGCTGTCGCCGAATACACCCATATCGTGGGACAAATACTGCGTTCCCTCACCTCGTTCTCCCAGCACCCGCTGCCCGTCCTTACCGAACAACGGCCATTCATTAAGCTCAAGCTCAAGCAATTCCGGCCATAAAGCCAAATAAAAAGGGCCTTGCGTGTACTCAACATCGACCGTGGAGTGAAAATAACAGTTCCCCTCCCATACGGTAAACCAGTCCTGCCCATTCTCTCTTACTACCCACCACGTATTCATTAGCCAAGCATGCAGCGTTTGTGAGAGCAACTTGGTTGTTGTCTCTCCCAATGTATGATTGGCAATAATGCCATCGACTTTGATCGAATTCTCTCTTACCGCCTCCGCGTTCTGAATAGACCAATCAATCACCTGATCCAAACCAGCGAAGTTCTGCGTATATTTGAATGGACTACGTTGTCCTAATACGTTTAGTACAGGTTGATCCCAGGCACACCATGCAAGGGAAAGCGTCGCACCTTCCATGCCTTTACTCAAAGAAAAGGGTGCTGATACATAGCTTCCATCCCATAATCCTGAAAGAATTGCAATGCGATCCCGGCATGGGATTACTTCTTCATTGGAGCGAATCGCTTGGCGATGATCATCTTCCTCAAACGGACGTAAAACAACCGAATCGTAAGATGCTTCGATTACCTGTTTAGCAACATCGACTGCTTGGAAGCTAAAGCCTTCCCCCGAAAAACCAAGAAACAGCTTGCCTTCTACAACTTCGTCGTATTGTGCGATCCAGCGGAAGGATGAGGGTAATCGATCCACCTCAAGATCCAAATAAACAACGGGCACTGTACTGAAAAAGTTGTCTCTCGGGCGAAACGGAATGCGTGCCGTCAGCTTCACGCGAATGCCAGTTGTCGAGTCTATGCCGCTTAATCTCATTGTCGTTGCCGTCATTTCTTGATCCATAAACTCAAAAGATTGCTCCTCCCCCGCTAAAGGAAGTGTCAGCACACGGTCTCCCAAATCTATTCCTGCATGAAGCTGAATCGGCAAACCTGGATGATTTCCATGCCGAACCAGATAACTTTTTTGATTAGCTGGGTCCCAGGCAAGTCCTAACCTCGATCCCAATACGGTCAATGCATCTCCCATTAATTGCAACGTACATTCCTCCTGTATGTCTTCTCTCATTCGTGTATACCACTAATTATAGAGCTGGGGTTTCCCGCCAAACAGTGGAGCAGCTTTCGTTTTACTATGACAATCTTCGGAAAATAGCAAAAAGACCGTACCCTATGAGGTACAGTCTCATTCATGTAATGGATCATGATTTCATCCGTTTCTTGTAATCAACCGGGCTAAGTCCGTAATGCTTTTTGAATAGTTGAGAAAAGTATGTCACATCTTCATAACCGACTTGATTGGCAATCGTATAGATTTTCTCCGATGTGTCCATCAGAAGATTTCGAGCTTCGCGCATACGAATCGTTACCGTGTATGTACCGATGGTCATCCCGGTTTCCTGTTTAAATAACGTACACATGTAGGTTTTATTCATTAATGCATGATCTGCCAGCTCCTGTAGGTTAATCGCTTCCCCGTAGTGCTGATCGATATAGAGCTTCACTTTATCTATCACCTTCACCGACTGCTGATCACGGATCCCCCTCATCGTATCAACAAGTTGGTAGGCACCTTCTTCAAGCCTGCGTACAGCGCATAATCGGAAATAACTTCGAACCGTCTGCAGCGATAACGCAGCTTCTCCGAGCCCATGATCGCTGCCCTCCTCCAGCTCCATCTTAAAGCGATCCGAAGCTAATTCCTCGATGATCGTTCTCAACCATAAATTGCTTAATGGATTAAGCAGGTTAAAATTGCCCGCAACCCAAGTTTCAAGCATTTCTAACGTTTCTACAATGAGAAGCGGCAGCGTCTCCACATGCAACGTACGAATATGCTCCAACCACTTGTCCACATCCTGTTTATGATGAGGCAGCTTTCTTAAGAGCAATTCAGCCGCATCGCGATGGCGATCCGCATCCAGTCGTTCTCTGGCTTTGTCCAGAGCCTGGAAGAGAAGTTCTTCATCCACCGGCTTCATAATGTAATCCAAAGCCTGGAGCTGTATACTCATTTTCGCATATTGAAAATCATCGTAACTCGAAACCACCATACAGCGCATCCAAGGATACCGCTGGTTAATTTCACTGATGAGCGTCAGTCCGTCCATCACCGGCATACGAATATCCGTTATACAGAGATCCACATAATGATTCTCCAGCCAATCCAACGCTTTTACACCGTTAGCAGCAGTTCCTGCCACGACGGTCGTTTGATGATAAGCTTCTATGGATACCGATAAACTATCGCGAATGAGAGAGGAATCATCAACAAGAAGTATACGTATCATACGTTAATTCTCTCCTTTACCTTATTTGGAAAAATGACGCTTACGCGTGTCCCGCCTCCCTCCGATACACGTTCTACCGCAATGCCGGCAAGACTGTGATGGGGGTAGAAGGTTTTGAGACGATAGTGAACATTCAACATGCCAATACGTGAAAGCTGTAAAAAATCTTGTTCGGTTCGAATTTGCTGCAGCGCTTCTCCCATTTCAGACAGCTTCTCCTCTGAGATGCCAATCCCGTCATCTTCAATATCTACGCGGACATAGTCATTCTCAAAGCGGTAAGCCGAAATCACGATCCGTAATCGCTCACCCGTCATTTCATAACCATGTTTGATGCAATTTTCCACAAATGGTTGCAAACAAGCTTTCAGACAAGCTGATTGCGCAACTTCTGGTTGAATCTGAAACCGAAATTCCAGCTCGCCTGGATATAAATTATCCATAATCTGTGTGTAATCTCGAATGTGACCAATCTCATCTTCAAGGGTAACTAAGGCTTCTTTGTAATTGGACGTATACCTCAACATATTGGAAAGTGCAATTGTCGATTTACGAATGGGTTGATGTCCGGCTATATTCGCCATGGCATTGATGGACTCTAAGGCATTATACAAGAAATGCGAATTGATTTGCGATTGCAGGGCAGATAATACAGCTTGTTGCTGAACCATCTTGGACTCCGCCAATAGGTGGATGGAAGCATCAATACGATTCAGGAGCAGATTATATGTTTCCGCTAGATCCGCAACCTCATCGGTCCCCTTCACATCGGTGCGGATATCAAATCGACCTAATTTCGTTGTCGTCATTGTCCTTCTCAGCATCTGAATACGCTTCGTAATGGAACGAGCAACGAGATAGACAAGAATGATTGCGCAGAACAAGATGAGCAGGGCAATCGCAACCGTCCAATTCCGAATGTCGATAATACGCTGTGTCAAATCCTTGTAGGGCACGAATACAATAACTCGCCAATTTACTTTCGGAATGGATTGGTACACAATCATCTGTTCTTTGTTTTTATCATACATGTAGCCGGATGCCTGAACATTCATTTGAGCTATCAACCAATGCTCCAATTCCGTATTAATCATGGTCAAATCAGGCGCGGAAATAACCGTGCCCTCCGCATTTGTAATCAACGCTTGCCCACTGCCGCCAAGCTCAATCTGATCCAGAATTTGCTGCGTCGGCATGAGAGAAATATCGACAGCTAGATACACAGGATGATCACTATAATACAACTTTTGCACATAGGTTAAAATGGGAAGCTGAATAAACTGGCCATCGCTGTTTTTATAATCGTTTCGGAGTGCTACGAACGACTGTATGCGTGTAGAGTCTGTCATCATTTCTTTAATTCCAGAAGCGGCAAACGAGTACTTCGTATTCAGCACTGCATCTCTATAGCCGTTGCGATATAAAATTTCGTTGCCATTGTCGTTGAATAAAACGATTGAAAGCGTTTCCTGATGAAAGCTGATATACGGATTAATAATACGATTTTCCATATCTTTGAGCTTTGCATAGTTACCGTACGTATCCCCCGCTTGAACCCGCGTCCAATCCTGGAAATCCTGACTGACGGCAAGCGTTTGAAAAAATTGCTCGTTATCATTAATATACCGGGTCAAATTCAACGTGGCTTGCTTCAAAATTTGATTGCTGAATCGTTGTGCATCTGATTCTATCGCCCTCGCGCTTTTGTAATAACTGAAGCCGCCAATCGTCATGACAACAAGGACGACAATGCATGAGATCATCAGAATGAGCTTCCACTGTAAAGAACTTTTGATAAAGCTGAACAACGGATCTCCTCCCCTTTGCCTTATTAGCATGCATTATACACCTTGTTGGGCATTCTGTTTAGTCTACATACAAAAAAACTGCCGCAGGCATTGCTCTTTACCTGTGACAGTTTATGCTATTCATCCTTATGCTATCCTGCTTCTAGCTTACTATTGCATCTGAATCGTTGTCATACGACCGAACTCTTCTAATGTGATTGATCCTACGACCTGACGGTCACCTTGGGAAAAACTTTGTAAATGTTCGACAACGAATTCTCCCATGGCACGCTTGTAGTTTCTTGCAAACCCACCGATATGCGGCAAACAGATAACATGGTCGTAAGAGAGGAGAGGGTGATTCGCTGGCACAGGCTCTTCATGAAATACATCTAAGGCAGCGAAAAAACGTCCAGATGCCAGCTCTTTCATGAGCGCCTCTTCGTTCACAATTTTAGCCCGAGCCGTATTTACGAACAGCGCACCATCCTGAATAAGTGAGAGCTCTCTTTTGCCAATGGAGCCGATGGTTGACGGTGTTAAAGTACTGTGCAGTGAAATAATTTGGCTCGTTTGCAGCAGCTCGTCCAAAGAGCACAATTCAACACCAAGCGATCTTGCCTGTTCTTCTGAACAATAACGTGAAGCGAGCTTAATGCGAACTGGAAATCCGCGCAGCATTGAAATGACATTCTTCGAAATTTCACCAAACCCGATTAATCCGATCACCTGATTAGAAACACCCATTACGGTGTCTCTGCTATTATTCCCCCACTGTCCCCGCTTTAATCTCGCGTTATACCCATGTAAATCCCAAGCGCCAGCCATGATTAAAGCAACTGCCGCTTCTGCTGTAGATTTGGCCAAAACGGGATTTGCCGAGGCGACGGCAATGCCTTTATGAAAGGCGCCTTCATCCAGAATGGATGTCGGTGAACCTGCGACATGGCCAATATATTTCAGCCTCTCTGCACGATCAAGTACCTCAGATGTGAAAAAAGGCGTCCCCCACGAAGTAAGAACGGCATCATATTCGCCAATAATCCGTGATAATCCATCAGAGCTCCATGTCTCCCCTGTGGCTTCAAACCAGACCGTCTCTGAGAAGGATTGTAACTTCGCAACAACATGATCTGGGAAAAATAGTTCTTTTAAGTGCGGATCTGTAATCGCAAGTAATGTTTTCATTTTCATAAACTCCTCTTTCGTCAATTATCTTATTCACCGTTTGTCCCAAAGTTATGTTCCATATAGGTTACATAGGACTTTAGAACCTCTGGCACTTCCAATTGAAGCTGCTTCAACTCTGGACGCCACTTCGGTTCCCATTCTAGGGAGTAATATCCGTTATAACCACTTTCCTGCAACGCTGAAACGATTGATTTCAGTGGCAGCTGCCCCTCTCCGATTGGGGTATACTTCCATTCATGAATGTCAGCATCTTCAAATGGAACGCCATCTTTCATATGTACATGCGCACAGCGATCTCCAAGCAATCGAATCGTTTCTTCTGGCCTTTCACCGAACTCATAGGGATGTATAATGTCATAGATGACTTTGCAATTCGGCCGCTCTATCCGATCTAGCAACGCGTTTAGCACCTTACCCGTCGAGAATTCATTATGGGTCTCAATCCATATTTCTACATCGCGCGTTGCGGCAAAGTCACAAGCTTCCTGAATATAAGAAATAATACGCGCCACATCATGTTCTTGCTCTCGCTGACGCACGAATCTAAGATATGAACCCAGAAAAATACGTACCCCTTTTGCACCAAGTGTGGCAGCCATCTGAATATATTGTTTAAGCTCGATGAGCTTCTCTTCCTCTGGTTGTAGGCCATTAAAAATAACCTTACTCCCAACATTCGTAATGGTAATACCTGCCTCTCGAAACTTATCTGCGATCAGAAGCAGCTCGTTGGCAGGCGTAGCAAGGGTTACTGCGTAGTTATGATCTTCTTTCAATTCAATGCCTGAATAACCTAAGGTTTGGCAGCTCGCTATCAGCAATTCAACACTCCAACCTTCGCAAGGCAGCGTGCTAAAGCATAATTTCATGACAAATAACCTCCAAGTATGGTTGACTTACGTCTACTATACCTCGAGGCTATATGAATTAATTGCAGTATTTTACGAAAAAATACACCTTTTTTAGGAAGGATCTTCGGACTGTTGGCGATACTTCAGCGGCGTCATGCCTGTTGTTTTTTTGAACATTCGATTAAAATGGCTAGCGTTATTGAAACCTGTTTCCAAGCAAATTTGGAGGACACTTCTTTCCGTCAAACGAAGCAAATCAATAGCCTTGCGGATGCGAACCTCATTCACATACTGAACGAAGGGCTGCCCCTTTAATACCTTAAACATATAGCTAAAATAAGTCGGTGACATCGCAGCACGCTGCGCCACTTCCTCAAGTTGGAGATTGTCAGCGTAATGCTGCTCAATGTAATGAACAGCCTCATGAAAAAGCCTTCTTCCTTGAGTATCCTTAGATTTGGTCTGTGGGCCTTCTTTGGTGCTCTCCCGAAAGATGGTTACGAGCAATCGGATTAAATCAGCTTTGATCAAATAATGGTAGCCGGATTCCTTCTTCTCATTCTCCCGCTTCATACTTGAAATGAGCTGCTCCACGATATCCTGGGACTGTGCGGAAATTTGGATTTTGGGGAAAAATTGATTGGACAGTGAGGTCTCATCTTGATCAATAATTAGCGGCATAAAATCAATCTGGACGATCTCAACCTTCTCATTTTCGTATGGCTCAAAACGATGTGGCACGAAAGGCGGTATGGCTAGCATATCCCCCTTGCTCATGACATACCTCTGATTGTCCGTGTAATGGCAGCACGTTCCACGCATAACATAACAAATTTGAACATGCTCATGGGCATGAAAGTCCAGATTCAAGCTGGTTTCTGTAGGAAAATCCAGCTTGAATGGGAAGTCCTTCTCCATAAAATCACGATAGTAATAGATGAGGTGAGTACTCATTATGGTTCCGGCCTCTCCGTCTTTAACTTAGGATATCTAAGAGGAATTATATCATTTACACACCTGTGCAAAAAGCCCGACAGCGGAATTCGCTAGTCGAGTCATTTACCTGAACAGAATACAACTTTTCTGTCTCTCGCTTCATTCACAGGTTCTATCATTAGGACTACTATTAAAGACGTAGACTACGATAACTTGATGGAAGGAAGCGACACACATGAGTAACACATCCACTAAAAAAGTAAGAATTGCCCTAGTCGGACTTCGATTTGGAGGAGCCTTCGCACCGATCTATCATGCCCACCCCGATGTCGAGCATGTTGCGATTTGCGATACAGATGAAGAACTTTTGAATCAATATGGGGATAAATATGGATTTGAAAGACGTTTCACGAACTTAGCGGATATTCTAGCGTCAGATGACTATGATGCCGTCCACCTCGTATCTCCGATTCCATTGCACGGGAAACAATCCGTAGAAGTACTTCGTTCAGGTAAGCACTGTGCTTGCACAGTACCCATGGCGACTAGCCTAGAGGATTTGCGTGCCATCGTGGCAGCGGAGAAAGAAAGCAATCGCAATTACATGATGATGGAGACAGCGGTATATACGTACCAATTCTTGTATGCCCAAGAAATGTATCGCAAAGGCGAGTTCGGACGTGTGCAATTCCTTCGAGGGGCTCATTACCAAGATATGGTGAATTGGCCACCATACTGGAAAGGTCTTCCTCCTATGCATTATGCTACGCATGCAATTTCGCCTTTGCTTGCTCTATCGGGAACACGAGCAACAAAAGTTAACTGTATCGGTTCTGGCCTCATGGCGGACGACCTTGTGCAGCAATACGGGAATCCCTATCCGATAGAAACGGCGATCTTCCAATTGGAGCAAGAGCATTTAAGCGCAGAGGTTACACGTACACTTTTCCAGACAACGCGCCCTTACATGGAAAGCTTCAATATTTATGGGGAAGAAGCTTCCGTTGAATGGCACATGGAAGATGGGCCCCTGACTGTTTTTAAGACCGCTGCAGAACAAGGGGAACGAGGCCGTAAATCCGACGTTACCTTGGTAAAAGCGCCTTCCCGTCCAGACTTGCTCCCAGAAGAACTGGCTTATCATATTACGCACCAGGCCATTCTTGATCCGAACAATCCGCATCAATCTGTCTTACAAGGAAATGGCCACCATGGCTCGCATCCTCACTTAGTTCATGAGTTTCTACGCAGTATTGTAGAACAGCGGAAGCCGGCGATTGATGCCGTGACAGCCGCGAATTGGACTGCCGCTGGTATTTGTGCACACGAATCTGCCATGCAAGGCGGTAAGGAAGTCATTATTCCTAGCTTTGAATAATTTGCTAAAGCTTAATTACGTGCGATAAATATTGCGAATATACGCTGTAGGTGGCTCACCCATTACTTTGCGAAAAACACGCGAGAAATAATAGGGGTTCGTAAAATGGAGCTGATGGCTCACTTCTGAGATATTGAGCGTCGTATTTCTCAGAAGCTCGGCTGATTTATGAATGCGAAGTCGCTCATGATAGTTGAATAAACTAATTCCCATTTTACTGGTAAATAATGTACTCATATAACGGTAATTGAGCTGGAACTCCGCGGTAATACGCTCGGGGTCCAGCTTATATGCCCAATGCTCTTCCAGATAAGCAGCGAGTTTCTGGACAACCGCATCTGACTTACTAGACAGCTTGGGCCGTTCCAGCGATTGCCGATAAATATCAAGAAATATCTCCATCGTTTTCATGCTTAAAGACAAATGGCTAAATAAAGGGGCTGAGCTGTACAACTCGTACAGCTCTTTTAATTTGCTGATCAAGCCAGACGGCTGTCCTAATTGAAAAAGCTTGGGTAGAACTAACTGATGTTGGTAATCTTGTGGTGTAAATAGTTGGTACGCTTGCGTAGCCCGGAAGGATGGTAAGCTTCGTTCCTCGACTTCTCTCGTCGGAAGCGACTCCTCTTCGCGGTCATAGAAGTGAATCCAAATCGTTGAGGTGTCCGGCAGCGTGCCAGAACCACCCCAATGGTGCAGTCCACTTTTGAGAAAAAAGCCAGTCCCCTCCGTAAGAAGATATTCCTGCCCTTCCTCCACCACTTGCATCTGACCACTAATGACAAAGATAAACACATTAAAATCAGCCTTACGATCGGGATGAATCCAACCTTCCGTGGTTAGCGTTTTCCCCATATCACGAATAAATGGAAAGTAGCCTGTATGTAATCGAATTCTGTCCATAACCTAGTTCCTTTCTTGGGAAATTAATGGAGCAAAAAGCTGTCAAAACCATGGAATCCTCGGTCTTGACAGCTTTCGTATGCAATTTCACAATACGGTTAGAACAATGCGTTCTCTTTACTCACTTTTTTCACCGACATATTCACAATGATAATAATCACAAAGTTCAAGACAGATTGATACACACCCACAGCTGCCGACATCCCAAACTCCTGCATATCCAGGAGCGCCCGGAAGGAGAAGGTATCAATAACATCTGTTTTATCATATAAAATACCGTTAGCTCCGATGAGCTGATAAAACATGCCGAAATCACCTCGAGCAATTTGGCTTATTTTCAACAACAGCAAGACGACAATTGTGGGAATAATCGATGGTAACGTAATGTGAATAATGCGCTGCAGAACGTTTGCACCATCAATTTTTGCCGCTTCATACATTTCGGCATCAATGCCGGCGATACTGGCTAAATAAATCACAGTTCCATAACCGACTGTTTTCCAAGCACTAAAGAAAACAAGAATATACGGCCATAGTTTGGGACTGTTATAGAAGTTCAAAGGCTCGAAGCCCATTGATTTCAACAGTGTATTTACCGCACCAAATTCATAGTTGAGTAGATTATATACGATCGCTCCAGCAACAACCCATGAAATAAAG
Organism: Paenibacillus sp. J22P165; assembly: GCF_059692015.1. NCBI lineage: Bacteria > Bacillati > Bacillota > Bacilli > Caryophanales > Paenibacillaceae > Paenibacillus > Paenibacillus sp. J22P165. The sequence goes on from NZ_JCAUAP010000002.1 coordinate 786,324, forward strand.
TAGGGTAGGAAAATGACCGATTGCAGAATTTTTTTAAAGTACTTTCCCGCTAGCTCAAACAGGATGATGGCAATAAAGATTTCCAAAAAGTTATTCACGATCAGGAAAATAAAGTTATACACGATCGTATTTTTAGTGACGAGCAGTGCCTTCCCTGATTCAAAGAAAAACCTAAAATTTTCAAGCCCAACCCATGGACTTCCGAAGATTCCCTTGTTATACGTGTATGATTTAAAGGCTACTACCAAACCCGCCATAGGTAAATAACTAAAAATAAGAAAGAATAACACGGCTGGCAGAATCATGATGTACATCGTACGATTTTTGATTAAATCTCCCCAAAGTCTCTTTGCGATCATCCGAATAACCTCCTAGTAGCCAATAACAAGAGGAACTGCCCGACCAGGCACAGCCCCTCTCGCTCCCATGTACGCTCTTATTTATTGTTTTTCAAGAACTCATCAATTTGTTTTTGTGCTTCTGCTTGGATCTTTTCTAGTCCTGCCTCTTTGTATTTGGCGTTAAGCGTTTTTACAGCTTCTGCCGCATCTGCCGTAACACCAAGGTTGATGGGGTCACGATACTGATCTTTTACGTTTTTAATTGCAGCTAATTCATTCTTGATGTTGGTTGTATCGAGTACGAAGTTTAACAATGGGTTCGTAATTGCTGTTTTTGTCCATGTATCTTTGATCGCTGTGAATGCCGCAGGTTGGTCGGATAATGTTTTGTATAGACCTGCCGTTCTCCAGCCCCAAGGTGAACCTGAATCTGGCTTGTAGCCTGAATCTGAACCATTCAATGCTTGAACTTTCTTGTCCGCTGTCAAATCATAATGCTTACCTTTAATACCATAAGTGGTTAAGTTGAAGTAATCTTCATTGTTGCGGAAAAGATCCAACATCATTAATGCGCGCTCCGGATTTTTGGAGTTGGCATTAATCGACATCCCATTCGATGAATAGTTATTTACATACGTTGCTTGACCGTTATATAGGTTATACATTTCTGCTTTCCATTCTGGATGCTTCTGATTAGCGGCAGTTATGGAGTTGGAGATATCTAATGCGTTAGCTGCCATGGAAGCACTCTTACCAGCAAGGAAGGAGTCTTTATTAGGTGTTTTGTTGACCAGTGCATTTTTGGACCAGAAGCCCCGTTTCATCCAATCGGACATCTTTTTCGCATAATCCAAATATTGTGGCGTCTGACCAACATCGATAATTTTACCTGATTTATCTTTCAGGTCGACCGATAGTAATGTGTTGCTTACAATGATTTTCGTTGTAGTTCCAGCTGAGATAATATTGTCATACAAGGCATACCCAGCGCCATTCTCATCAAATGGAACCAAACTTGGCTCATTCTTCGCAATGGTGTCTAAATATTTTTCAAAATCATCAACCGTTTTGAGCGGTGCAAGATTATATTTCTCACGTAGATCTCCACGCACACCTACGGTAGCCATCCCGAAATCTTTATTGGAACTAGGAATCATGTAAATTTTATTTTGAACTTTCACTTGATCCCAAGCTTCTTTCGGAACTTCTTTCACCGTTTGCGGTGCGTATTTGGTCAACATATCCATTGTTAACTCTTTGTAAGAGCCTTTATTGGCAAACTCACTGTATTTGTACCAGTTAGCTGCGTATATGAGGTCAAAATCTTCCCCAGTTGCGAACAACAGCGGATATTTTTGAACATAATCACCCCAAGATAGGAAAACAGGCTCAACTGTGGCATTAATGTCTTTCTTGAGCATTTTATTCACTTCATCATAGACAAGCCCAAGATCCTTAGGTGCATCACCAATGAGATACATTTTCAATTTAACTTCTTTAGATGTATCCGGCTTCGTCGCTGCTGCTGCCGTAGCAGCTGGTGCTGTGCTGCCCTTTGGTGTTTCTTCTGTCGTGGTATTCGATGAACAGCCTGCGATCAACATGGAAGCGGTCAAACCTACAGCCATAAGTACTCGTAATTGTTTCATTGATAAATCCTCCCCTTAATCTCATTATACATGAACCCTTATGATAAACCGGCATAAACCGGATTCACCCTTTTACAGAACCAATCGTAATCCCTTGAATGAAATACTTTTGTACAAATGGATATAACAAAATGATTGGACCTGTGGCCACAACGGTCATGGCAAGTTTAAACGATTCCTTCGGCGTATCCATGACCACCGAGCCTTGTGCAGCTACAGCCGAATTAGCGAAAGTGATGCTATTCAAAATCTTGTACAAGAAATACTGCAGCGGGTACAAGTTCTCCTTATTAATGAACAAGGTTGCATGGTACCAATCATTCCAGTAATTCAGAGCAATGAACAAGCCAATTGTCGCAAGTGCTGGTTTCAGCAGCGGCAGGATCACGGCAACGAAGATTCGGAAATCACCAGCTCCATCTATTTTCGCGGATTCACTAATGGCATCTGGAATTGTCGAGCTAATGAAGCTTCTTAATATAATGATGTAAAATACATTCAACAATAACGGTACAATCAAGGCAAGAATCGAATCCTTGAAGCCCAAGTATTTGACGATCAAGATATACCAAGGAACTAATCCGCCAGAAAACAAAGTCGTGAAGAAGAAATAAAAGGAAATCACATTGCGATACGTAAAGTCTTTCCTTTGCAGCACGTAAGCGGTCATCGCCGAAAGAAACAAGCCAACGATCGTCCCTACGATAGTTACCAATAGCGTAATCTTGTACGCGTTCAGTATTTGCTTCGGATTTTTCATAATGAACGAATACGCTTCCGTTGAAAATGTGTGCGGGAACAATTGATAGCCTTTTTTGACGATTTCGGACTCATCTGTAAACGACCCCATAATAATCATGACAAAGGGGATCACGCACAGCGTTGCGAAAGCAATAATCATCAGATATCCAATAAGGTTAAACGCATATTTCTCTACAGTATGTCTACTCTCCATGCAGACCCTCCATCTCTCAGGTGTGTTAGGATGACCGGTTTCCTAATTTCATACTAGCCCATGTCGCAATTTGTTGTATACTTCACAATCCCTTGAAAACACTCAACATTTTGGAGGTTTACACCTATACAAATTTGTACATCTGTACACTTTTTGCATATAGACTTACGCATTTCAAGGATATTCATTATAATAATGTGTACATGGGACCCTGTTTAGTGAAGGAGCAATGACATAGGATGAAAATTACAGAAGCTCGCACCTCCAAAAAGCTATACGCCAATATTTTTCTTTCCCTCATCATTTGCATTATCGTTACGATTGTCACTTTGTCTTACGCGCTTTATGCAAATTTTGAAAAAATCGCCCTCTCCAACATTTATGCATCTGAGAAAAGCAGCCTTTCGCAGTCAAGCTACAGCGCCAAATCCATGATTGAAAGCTCAACCAATTATGCCATTCAAATTTATGCCGATCCGCAATTTGATAAATTACTCCATTACACGGCTCCTAACTCGTTAGATACGAATAATGCGCTCGCTCGATTAAGTACGTATATGAATGTCAGTTATTTCTTTAATTCCATCTACATTTATAGTAAGAACTCGAAGACAATGTACGCTACATCGCAAGCGACCATGAAGAACGTACAATCGATTGAAGAATTTTCAGATCCCGATGCTGTGAAATTGATTGAAAACTTCAACATGTATAAGCGTCTAGCACCGATTCCGCGCGTGATCCCCATCCAGACACCTTTTCAAGGGGTTGAGAAGACAGTGAATGTCTACACATTCGTGTTCTACGATCTACAAGGACCTGCGAAGGAATTAGACAATGTCATTATACTGAATGTGTCTGAGCGCTGGATGAAGGAAGCCATTATGAGTCTTGATACGGATAAAACGGGTTCAACCTTCATTATCGACAGTCATGGCCAGGCTGTAACAAGTACAGATTCGGTACCTTTTCTTGCCGATTTAAATGACCGACCTTACATACAGCAAATATTAAGCGCTTCCTCGAATCAGGCTTCTGATTATTTAGTGGCCGATGTTGATGGCGTAAAGTCCTTAGTGGTTTATTCGAAGCACGATCAATCCAGCTGGACGTTCATCCGTGTTCTTCCCTATGATAAAATTATGGGCAAAATTGAAGCCATGAAGAAGAATGTACTGATCGTATGCTCCATTCTCTTACTGATCGGGCTGACGGTCTCCTATTTGATCTCCAAATTTCTGCACAAGCCGATTGATAAGGTGTTCTCCAACGTTCATTTACTGACCAACGAGAAGCGCAATAACCAGTTTAAGCTGAAGCAAGATTTCTTACGTCGCTTCATTTTGGATAGCAGCTCTAAGCGATTAACCGACATTGAAGTCAAGCTGCAAGAATTTGAGATTCGAGTTGAACCCTATCGTGATTTCATCATCATCCTACTTACAATTGATCGATTCGATCAATTTTCCAATCAATACAACTTTGAAGATCGTTCCCTATTGAAATATGCGGCAATGAATATCGCGGATGAGCTGTTCGGTAGCTATGGGACAAGTGAATGCATTGATATGGACGAAAAAAGTGTCGTCGTGCTGCTAAACGGGGATTTCGAAGACACACAGCATCTTCGAGAGCTGACGCAGAAAGTACAAGAATCTGTTCAAGCCTATTTACATCTCTCGTTAAGCGCTGCCATTAGTGAAGTGGGGGATAACTTATTTGAAATTTCGGAGTTGTATAAAGAAACGCTCCAATTAATGGAGAACAAGTTTATCTTCGGATATCGGAGTATTTTGCAGGGATCGTACGTGCCCCAGCCGCAACAACAGCCCTTTGTGCATCCAAGTGCTATGGAGAACAACTTGCTCGAAACGCTTAAGCTTGGCAAAGCAGAGGAAACGCGCAAATGGTTCAATGATATTTTAGTTACGATAGAACATCAGCCTTACATCGTCTACAATACGCTATTCCATCAAATGGCCTATTCCATCTCGACAACGGCGATTCAATTGGAGAAAAGCTCAGGCGTCTCCTTCAATTACGATTTTACGAATTTCGTTCAGCAACTCCACAAACTGGAAACCTTACAGGATGTTCGCAACCATTTCAATGAATTGATAGCGTGTATCTGCAATGGCTTGAAGGAACGTAAGAGCACCAAACATGACAATTTGGTAACCCAGGTGGATCAAATTATTCATACCCACTTTGCGGACCGTGATCTGAGCTTATTCCGAATTGCCGAGCTCATTGATATGTCGCCAGCCTATTTAGGCCGTATTTTCAAAAAGCTGACTAATCAATCCATTCCCGATTATTTAAATGAATATCGTGTCGCCCGTGCCAAGGAATTCCTCTCCACGACCACTGAGTCCATCGAGGAAATTTCTCAGAAGACGGGATATAACAACAGCACTTACTTCTATAAGGTTTTTAAAAAGTATACCGGAATTACGCCAGCGGAGTATCGCAATGGAAGCTGAACAACGCAAACACGCCTTCGTCCATCTGGGATGAGGGCGTGTTTACGTCTGAACGCTAGAAGTTCATCATTATCTAAGTCACATGACCCTTCCTATACTTCAACGGACTCATCCCAAATTGTTTTTTAAACACATGATGGAAATAGCTTAGGTTATAAAAGTTGAGATCCATGGCAATATCCATCACGCTTTGATTACTGAATGCGAGCATATTCGCTGCATAATTCAAACGCAGGTTATTGATAAAATCCGTCGGTGTTTGTTGAAAATACTTTTTGAATTCTCGGCAGAGGTGATGGTGGCTCTTGCCTGACAGCTCAACCATTCGCTCAGCACCTAAAATAAAATTATCTTTCTTATGCATCTCTTCATACACACTTGATAGCCACTCAGGAACTTCTGGCCCTTCCAATTCCAATAAGGTAGAGAAGTATTTCAGTAAGCTATCGACGAGTAAGGAGCGTAACTGGGTTTTTATTCTTTCCTTTTGTCCATGAGGGATCGAGGCTATTCGTTCAAATTGATGTAAAAACTGCCGACTCTCCACTTCGGAAAGGACATACAATGGCGAATACGGTGTAGCCAATAATCGCTCAGCTAAAAACCCTTTCCCAAGGAATCCAAATAGCTCTTGCATAGTTCCTATCGAATAGGCAATGTTGATGTATTCGCACTCTTCTTCGGTTGCCGCTAAACAAACATGCTCATCTTGGGGACGAATAAATAACAAACTTCCGACAGGCAGAACTTGGCTAGTGCCATCTGCAAAACTATGCTTCAGCGTCCCTTTTACGACACAATGAAGCTCATAGTATTCATGGGTGTGTAAAACACGAACATTGCTGCTTGTATTATGAATGCGATAATAAGCCTCTATTACGGGATCAATGACTTGTTCAGCCGTAAATCGTTGAACTTTCATGCGAATACAACCTCCTTCTCAGTCTTTCATATGACATCAAAATAACATACTTTTTAGGTACAAACAACACACGTATTTCCAAGAAAAAAGCGGTATAGTAAGTAACAGATAGACGCCCCATTCACACTTGGATACAAGGAGTTGAACCAATGAAGTTAAGTTACACCACACTTGCTACGCCTGAGTTGACGGGAGTCCAAGCCATCAAAATAGCAAGAAAATATGGCTACGATGGCATCGACCTTCGCGTGTCCTCTTCATCTGGGGAACTTACACTAGCCTCTTCTAAGCATCACATCCAAGAACTTGTTGATACGCTTGATGCCGAAGGCATTGCTTTAGCTAGTCTCTTAGCTTATAACGAAACCGGCAACAACACACCGTCTTCATGGTTGCAAATGACAGAAAGCATTCTCTCCCACTTAGAACTCGCCAATCAACTGGGTGCAAGCAGCCTCCGGCTTCGACTAGGTCAAATCCCTGCTGGCATGGAAGTCAGTTCGTTTCAAGACCAATTGGTACGTGTACTTCACAAGGTGCTAAGTGATGCTCCTAAACAGGTCACTTTGTTACTTCAAAATCATTATAACAACTTCTGCGTGAGCGACTGCTCCCATGTCATCCGGAAATTAAACGATCCGAGGCTCGGCCTCATTGTCTCTACTGATCACTGCCTTCTCCAAAAGGAAAGTGCTGATCACGTCCAGCAAGTCGCTTCCGATTTGACTCAGCAATTCTATATAGCCGATATTCTTCTGTTGAAGAACGGCTATGAAGATGTATTACCAGGTACTGGCCAAATTCCACTAAAGGATTACTTTCATGCAATAGGGGGAAATCAGTTCCAGGGCTGGGTCACCTTTAAGTGGGAAAAACTTTGGCGTCCCTATCTGGCAGACTATGAGCAGTCACTTCCTTTTTTCGTCCAGTACGTTCGTTCACAGCTTGAAGTTCACACGGATTCGTAAAGTTCAAATAAGGAGACCTAGAAGATGAATATGCTATTATCCTTGCACAGAGGCAAATTAAAACAACAATTTTTCCCAACCACGATTCTGAGCGATCTCCGAGTTCTCGGCAACTTAAGAGAAAATCCACATAGCCACGTTTGTACGCCAGATGAACTTAAAGTGATGCTGTATCAAGTTGAAGTATGTATCGTTATGGCATGGGAGGGAGCTCCGAAATTCACCAAAGAAGTGCTTGACGAAGCCAAGCATCTGAAGCTCATTGTTACTCCCGGCGGCAGTGTCGCTACTTTTCTAACAGAAGACGTGTATGAGAGGGGGATTCAAGTAGCTAGTGCGAATCGACTGATGGCTAAGTATGTAGCAGAAGGAACATTGGCATACATGCTTACTGCTAAGCGCGATATCGTACAACGCCATTCAGCCATGAAACAAGGCATCTGGGATACTTCGCCTTGTGGCACGCTAGTAGAAGCAAGCATAGGCCTTATTGGTCTGGGCACTGTGGGTCGGTTTCTGTTGGACCTATTGCGACCGTTCGGCGTTAGCGTAAAGCTGTATGATCCTTATGTATCGCCAGAATCGCTTATCCCCTATCCAAATGTTACCCTCTGCTCCTTAGAGGAAGCGCTGGCAGATCAAGACATCGTATCTATCCATGCCTCCAAAACAGATGAGACCTACCATCTGTTAAATCAAGATCGGCTGGCCCTCCTCAAAGATGGCACCCTTCTTATTAATACTGCGCGAGGTGCTATAATTGACGAGAACGCTCTTATCGCAGAACTTAAAACGGGAAGAATCCAAGCTGTGTTGGATGTATTTGAGAAAGAACCTCTGCCATTATCCAGCGAACTAAGAATACTGGACAATGCCATCCTGATGCCTCATGTAGCCGGAATGGTGGAACTTACAAAATTAAGTGCCGCGATGGTGGAAGAGATCCGACGGTTCCAACGTGGTGATGAGCTCGCTTATCGGGTGCCTGTTGAACAGTTTCGCCATATGACACGGTAGTAGGCAGGTTACCTAACTGCAACCGACTTAAAAAGAGGGATTGCGCATTTCATAGCGCAATCCCTTTTCTTCATTGACTATAGACTTTATACAGCAATACCGCTGCTTCCGCTCGCGTTGTGTGACCTAATGGGTGAAGGCGTTGCCCATCTCCTTCCACAAGTCCACTTTGAATCAGAATGGTGATGCTATCTTTCGCATAAGACGCTACTTGATTTGAATCAGCAAACGGAGTCATGTCCACAGAATTCGCAGTGGGCAACTTCTTACCTGCTAAGCGTAACGCTCTTTCCACCATGACCATCATGTCTTGTCTCGTAATCCATGCAAGCGGGTTAAGGTTGTTCTCTCCTGTGCCAGAACTGATGCCTAGCTCTTTGGCTGTTCCAACCGCCTCATAATAATAATCCGAAGGCATCACATCGCCAAAGTTGCTTTCCACTTCGGTGCTGACACCTAACGTATCGACAAGGAGTTTGATGAAATCAGCTCTTGTGATGTTGACACTCGGCGAAAACATATTCTCGGAAGTCCCATTAATGACCCCTTTGGAAGCTAGTACCTCGATTGGTTTCTTCGCCCAAGCCAAGCTTTGGATATCCTCAAAGGTCGTCTTCTCAAATGCGACAGCATAAGTACTGAAATGTGTGGTTGTAAAGGTTACTCTTCCTGTGGCTGCATCATATTTCCCAGAAGGAATCTTGATGACTTTGCCGGCACCATCCACATACCAGATGACGATATGCTCAGGATCTTGCAGTTCTTGCTCGGTTGGCATATAAGCTATACTTACCTTGACAGAAGCATTGTTATTTTTCCAAAGAACAACTTGATCATCTATTCGCACATTCAGTTCAATAAGCGGTTTATTGCCAATCTTCTCCTTCATTTTAGCACTAAGACCATCCGCACTCGCTTGTGAGATGGAGATCTCGATCGTCGATGCGTTTTCGACGTCTTTTGGCTTAAACATATTCTCAGGAATCGTTATCGTTCCCAGTGCAGATTTGATTTCTATTTCCTTCACAGAATCTCGTACTTTCGGTTTCGAGGCATCAAAAGCTTCCTTCGGAAGTGCAAGGCGATATTCCTTGATCCCCTGTTCAGGCTTGATGACCACTGTGACAACTTTATCTCCATGACTGCCCGTTGGTGCTTGACCTAATGCCGTGTTGTAAGAAGAAGCACTTAACGCTACTCGAGCGGTTTCACCACTTATGACAGGTTGAAGTTCCACCGTGCCAAGAGGCAGCGTTGGCGGCGGTGTTCCTCCTCCAGAAGCTGGCGGTGTACCGCCTGCTGGTGTCGGTAAAGCCTCCGTTGTTACCGTCAAGACGTTACTCGCGTCGGATACTTTACCAGTTGAATCCTTGGCTGCAACGGTGAACGAATAGCTTGTTTCGGGCTGCAAGTCAGTCACAGTATAGGATGTGCCCGTAATGTCTGAAGCATTGCGTTTGTTCCCCCCATCAAACAAATCATACGTAATGGTCGTATCCGATTGCGTGCTAGATGCTTGCCAAGTCAAGCTAACGCGATTAGCAGTCTTACTAGTTACATGCAAACCTGTTGGCTTCGTTGGCGCAGCCGCGAAAATTCTGGTTTCAATAATACTGTTAAATCCAAGTCCAAAGCCTGCACCCGAATGACCATGACAAAGAATTCGCACATATTGAGCTGTCACCGCAGGAAATACGTAGGTTTCCAGCTCCGATGTTGTTCCGCTTGTTATTCCTCCAGGATAAACTGTCGTCCAGTTATTTCCATCTATGGATACCTGAATATCGAAATAATTTTTCCTCGTATGACCATTAAAATAGGCTAAGGATACGGCGTTAATTTCTTTAGGATCGCCTAATTTATACTGAATCCACTGTTCTTTCTCTGCTGACCAACGTGATTCAGCTGTAAGGTCACCATCAATGGTATTCAGTGCCACATACTTCGGATCTGTGTCTAAGCTTGCCATTACACTAACGACAGGTAAGAAAGGTGTATCCAGTACAACGCTTTTCTCATTAGAAGCGGTCCCTAATCCATTTTCATTCGAAGGGATCACGATGAAATAGTAAGGTCTTGCTGTAGCATCCAAGGTTGCGACATAGCCTGTGTTTGTTACATTGGTAATTGTATTCGTGTAATTCCCGCTGGTTTTCCCATATTTGATTACATATGATGTATTCTTGGGGTCCGTCGAAAAATTCACTGTGACTTGATTGCCATCTGCGACAAGACTATTCAGCGTAGGTGTCACAGCATCCGGTGCTTTGGGTGTGCCCGCTTTCTCATTGGAAATAGGACTTTCCCCTTGTGCACTTACGGCAGTTAAAACAAAGTAATAGGTCGTGTCATTAACCAAGTTAGGAATCACTGGTGTTGGATTCGTCGTAGTTAACGTGTGTGTATACGTCCCGGATTGTGTGCCATACTTGATTTTATAGGTCAATGCACCATCAACAGGTGTGTAATCTAGCGTCAAGTTGGTATTGCCTACTTTAACCGAATTCAAAACAGGTGCTGCAGGCTGTGTATAGCTAACGAGAAGACCATCGAACTTGGCAACCGTCTGTACAGCCGTTAAGCCCACATAACCCTCAGTAAATGTTGCATCCTGTGCACTTAATTCCATGTTACCATTTACATACACATGAATAGTGCCATTCGTTAATACTGCTCGTAATCGATGAGCTGTCGCCGGGACAACCGTATCCTTCCAGCCCCAAGGGTTAAAATAGAAGATCGACCCAGGTCTAGTCGTAGGCAACGTAAACGATTTCTCGGCAATCGTCGTAAAGTTGCCATTCACCCTTTTCTTAATGAACAACTTATTGCTGGTATACGATATTTGGTAATAGTTGTTGGCATCAATAACCCTCGCTAGGATTCCCGCTTCACCTGTTCCAATCGCAGGCGTGTTCATCCAGGCAAAGTAGTTCATATTCGCCAGTTTCTTTGCGGTGTTGTAAGCAATAACCGGTGTTTGACCTCCCGTGATGGTAAACAATTTCTCATTATCATCATGGTTATGTCCACCAACAACGGACGAGTTTATGACAGACTTTTGATTATACGGAATGATGCTGTCGTTCGTAATGGTAGAACTAGCTTGATTAACTGTCCAATTCTTAGACGCCATGTCAGCTACGTTGCTGTAGTTGAATGAATCATGGAAAGTTGCCCCCGTCAGATTTCCTGTCGAATATAGTAATTCAAACAGGAACGGCCAGGAATCACTCTCATTAATCTGGTACGTATGGGTACTAATCCAACTTTGACCAAAATAGCCATTAATAATTTTAGCGTAAAGATCATTGGACGCTACCTTTTGTAACTTTTCAATTTGGGCAGCTGAGTTCGTATTTTCAGGTGTATGCAGATAACCAAAATGATTCAACAGAACCGTATTGGAAATCGCAGGCTCCAACCCTAAAATCACATAGCTTGGTGATTCACGCGGACCGCCTTGATCGGCTGAACGGAACTCAAACCCCATCCCGAGTTGACCTTGAAACTCCCCATCTTCTGCTAGATATGGCCAGTTGTACGCTTCTTGGGCAGCAAGAATTTTCAGAGGATTTTCTAGGAAATCATCCAAAGTCACATTCATGAATGACCATTTGCTCGATTTCAATGTTGCTTCCACTCGGGCAGCTTTCTCTGTCAGTTTCAGTGCATCTGTTGCAGCTGTCGAATAATTACTCGTATTCTCAAAGCTAGCCGCAATGGTAGTTAATCCTTTACTTTTTAACTCGGTAATAAATGCCTTATGATCATAATTTGCGATAATCCCTCTAATGTTATCTAAACCAATGGCAAAAGCAGCACCGAAGAGATTAGTCAAGTGAGGTTCCCCGAAGTTCCCCGTTACACCGTTATTGGCGTCACCATTCATCGCGAGTCTTCTTTGCGTGTAGCCGATATAATTGCCATCCTTATCGTAATCGCTAAGCATATACATCTCCGCGATTAGCGCTGCCTTCATAAAGGTGTACCAGATAGACTTCTCGGCTTCCGTTAATCTTGACGTAATGCGCGCGTCATTCCAGAGAAGCGCCATTCCGTATACAATCGGTGACTGTGACCGATCATCAAGACCCGCTTGCAGATTGGGCATTTTGGCAGGGACAGTTAACATCTTTTTCAGTGCATCCACATATTCATCTACCAAAACGGGATCCGTGTTCCCAGCAGCTATAGCTTGTGCCACAACGGAGAATCCTTTGGCATTCTCTGTTTCAACCGCGTTGCCTGTTCCGTTATTTGTATTAGCAAACACGATGTTGCGAATATGGTTTAAGGCATCCACGAGAGATTCATGAGCAGGCTCCGAATACGGATAAGCAACAGGGCTTGCCGCAAATGTGCCGCTAATCTCCGATGTTACAAAGCCAGGAGCATCTTTCAATGCGCCAGAGGCTATTTTCACCTTCAATCCTGTTCCAGAAACGGGCTGCCCTAGAATCAGATTGAGATGATTAACACCAATCTCAACCTTATCGTTGGCACCAAGCGCATGATAACTAGATCCACCGTCTGTCGATAGCTGTACGGCATTCTTCAAAGCTTGGCTATCTCCCAAATTGTTAATAATGCGCTCATCAAAAGCGACTTTGATCGTTTTATTAAAGTTGACGGTAAATACATCCGTCAATTGAGGAGCCGTAACATCCTCAGAGAAAGCGTTAGACGTATATTCCGGAGTCAAATTTCCGCTGGCATCTTTGACGGTAGAAGCAGCTACTTTTAATTTGTAGTTCGCTCCAACGATTTTAGAAGCTAACGTGACGATAAATGAGTTACCACTAGTCGTAACGGTATCCCCTGCAGCTAACGCAACGAATGGCCCGTTATTTGCACTCAAGGTAACAGCTGCTTTCAGTGCATTAGCGTCAGCAGCCTGATTAATTAACGTTTCATTCGCCTTCAACGTAATGATTTTATTCGTCGCATCCATCTTTACGTTAGGCTCGAAGATAGGAGCCGAGACGTCAAGTACGATCGGTTGTGTAACGATCGCAAGTCCATTGACATTGCCGAACACATCGGCTAATGTTCCTGTCGCCACTTTGACTGTTAATGTTGGCGCAGTTATTTTCTGAGCCAAATTAATCGTTAACTTTTGTCCGCTAATACTTACCGTGTCACCCGCTGCAAGCGCAGTGTAATCTACACCATTTGAGGAGGTAGTGATCGTAGTTTTCAAATCAGCAGCCTTATTCACAAGTGTTTCATTGAACGTCAATTCCACTTTTTTGTTATCCGTTACTGCTACACCTGAGATTTCAGGAGCTTTGCTGTCATAATCCACGGCTAGCTGCGGATAGATGGTTCCTACGCCAGAGCCTTCCTTCGTTTTAAAACTCCGTGCACCTGTTGTGGACGTTGTATCATTCATAATCATGATACTGGCAACGCCATCTTTGGCTTTTTGCTTGCTCAAGTAATCCGTTACATCGAGTTCATACCACGTATCGGTTCGGTTTGCATCGATGGTAACTGTTCCAATTAGATCGCCATAAGCTGGCTGGTTCGCATAGGTCAATCCCGTTTCCGTCCAGCTATCATCATCTACAGCGTAGAAGGAGAAGGTTCCACCTTGCGTTGTTCCATAGGAAAGATACAAACGCAATTTCCCTATATTAAACGTTCCCAGATCCGCAATATTAAACTTCAGGAAAGATCTCGCCTTAGCTGCGCCGATCACAGAAGCGCCAGAAACTTCTCTTACATACATAAGCGATTCTGTTCCATAGTTTTTGTAGTAAGGACTGTTTGCGCTCACATCCGATGTCGTAATGGCTCCACCGGCATCTACATAGGTATCCGCGTTAACCTTGACAGTTACCAGCGATGTTAGCGGTGCTGGAATGTTCAATGTCTGAGTCGTGATGTCTGTGGTGATCGGCAAATTGCTAGCAAATGATTTGATCGTGTTTGCTAGTACCTTCACTTTATAATTGCTGCCAATCAACGCGCTAGCAAATTGAATAACAGCAGAATTTCCACTAACGGCAACCGTATCATTGGCGCCAAGCGCTTGATAAGTCGTGCCCCCATTAGTAGAAATCAGGATGTTTGACTTCGGATTCGCTGTATGCCAGGCTACCGTTTTATCAAAGTTAAGTGTTACCGTTCGCGCTGTACCGCCAACCGTTGCATTCTGATACGTTGGAACGGTCATATCCACTTGTCCAATGAGTTGATTCGTGACAACTTCCGTCGAAGTAATATTGTTATAGGCATCCTTTACCGTGTTAGCCAGCACTTTAATCCGATTGTTCTCTCCGATCAGCGGTGCTTGTAGGTTTACTTTTACATACACATTATTGCTCACCGTGACCGTATCATTGGCCCCTAAAGGGTTATACGTAAGCCCATCCGTCGTGAGCAGCACTTTACTCTTTAAATTGCCCGACGTATTGTCAAAAATGGCTTCATTCCAAGCTAAATTAATTTCTTTATAATCTCCACTAACCGCTGCCGATTGATAAACGGCTGGTTCCGCATCATGCGTGTAGACGATGGCTGGCCATTTATTAGATTCAGATGAGGTTCTATCCTTATCTGTAAACCCTCTCCAATAGCCTGATTTACTCATAATGACAAGATTCACTTTTTTATTTAAGGCTTTCTGCTGCTTCACATAATTCGTCACATCCACTTCAACAGAAGTACCTACATTGGCCGAAGTTGGAATTGTAAAAGAGGTGATCAATGGACCCATCGGCGAGGGCATGTTCGTCCATTTCAATGTATCTTCCGTCCAAGAATCATCGGTCTCGTAGACGTTCATCGTAACTGCCGTATCTTTGGAAGGGGAGGTCGTTACCGGATTGTTATACAATCGAAGCTTAAATGTAGCTCCGTTCAGGTCGGTTGGGAGTGTTGCCAAATTAAACCGTAGAAATGCATATTGATTGGTCGTACCTGAAGAAGCTACTGCCATTTGATTAAACGTCGCTTTATTAAAATTTTTGTCTTGATCGGCAACTACGCTGGATACATACGTGTCCCCTTCTGCAATAATTAAATCGTCTCTCGCACTAGTTGTGGATGGATTCATCAGCAAGCCTTGAAAAGATCCGGCCAACAGAACGACAATTAACAACTTACTCATGATTTGTTTAACTTTTAGCCTCGACATTACTTCACTCCTTTAAATAGATTCCATAGTGGTTACTCGTCGTTGGATGACTGCTCGCCAGCTCACTTATGCATGAATCACTACGAGCCCCCTTCTCGTAAGCGTTATCATAAATGGGAGGTGATGGCGATGCCTTCCCTCTCATATTAGAATCACACCAGGCACTTGTATACTTCACAAAGTCGTCAAAAGGCTGCATTTTTTTCGTTAGAAAGGTTTCAATACCATTTGGACCTGCATGGATAATTCGAAGTAAACTGAAAAAAATGGTGAAAAAGCTGCACTTTTTATGGCAATGCAACAGATTAGCTATCATCCCCAATTTTCTGCAAACATTTCTAGCACTACCCATTCCAGATATGCTAGAATGCTTCATATCAGGCAATATAAAGATGATGATCGGCATCCTATCTTAGGTGGTGACCCCGTTGATCAACCGCAATCTATTCTCGCTCCGTCGCAAAAAGGTATTCTACCGCCTATTCGTCTCCAATCTCATCATGCTGTTATTCCCGCTGCTCATTGGATGGGGAATGTATACGCAACTTGAGAAAATCATTTATGATAACGCTTATCAAGCGAATCGGCTACTGCTCAGCCAGCTTCGTCAGAACGTTGATCATCGCTTGGCTGAACTCCAGCAATTCTCTTATCTCATTTCTGTAAATCCCAAAATTCAAACGTTGCTGACCGAAATAAAGCCTGACCATCCCCAAAAGGATTATTTGGCGAGCGAACTGCTAGCCGAACTTCGAAAGTATAAACAAGTGAATAGCATTATTGACGATTTCTCCATTAGTATTGACCAGTTAGACAGCATCGTGACTTCGTCGGCGAGGATGGATACTGCCTTTTATTACGACAACTATCTAGGCTTCAAGGACCTCACCTATGAGGCTTGGATGAAAACAGTCGTCAAAGGCTATAGTTATCAGCAATTTCTTCCCGCGAGCCCTACAACGGCAGGCAAGCAAATCGTGACCTATACTTCCTCTATCCCACTAGGGGAGCGCACAGGGTCTCTCGGCAAATTATTAATTATGCTGGATCAATCCAAATTACTCGATTCCACGGAAATGTCTGTAAATACGAATCCAATACAGATCTATATTCTCGACAAAGACAAACACCTAGTAATGAGTACATCTGAAAACCCACTTGATGGGGAGCTTCTTGCAAAAGTAAGCCAATCTCCGACTACGTCCATTACCAATGTCACGGAGAAAGACCGTATGATGGTAACATCCGAGTACTCCAAACAATCCGGCTGGACCTATGTAGTTACCATGCCTGAAAAAGCGTTCATAGCCCCTGTGCTTCATGTCAAAAATGCCGCTATGGCCGCAGGAGCAGCCTGCTTGCTGCTTGGTTTAATCGCCGCCTATGTCATGACGGAGCGTAATTATAGTCCATTACGGAACTTAGTACAGGTCATCCGTTCCAAAGCCCCTTCCAACTCCCCAAATGGCAAGTGGGATGAGTGGGCTGCGCTGAAATTTTCCATGGAGGAATCTCAGGAAGAGGAGCGTCAACTACGTGGACAGCTTCATAAGCACTTCCCGACGATTCAATCCAGCTACATCCATCGACTCATTCGAGGGCGTGTTGAAAGCGATACCATCCAAGAAGCCTCATTGGAAATGCTTGGCGCTCCTTTTACCTATCCGCACTTTGCCGTCATGCTGATTGATCTGGACGACTGTACAGAGTTTGTGAAGGACAACTCGGAAAGGCAATGGGCACATGTACGGTTTATTATCATGAATATTTTGCAGGATTTACTGAAAGAACGAGGCATGTATGGCTACTTTGCTGAAATGGAACGAGATCAAGTTGGCGTACTCATCAACCATAGTTGCGATACCAATGAATGGCAGCCAATCATGCAGACTTGCTTAAACGAATTAAAAAATGTGTTGCAAAGCCGATTGTCTATTTTTGTGACGATAGCTGTCAGTGAAAGTCGACCTCACGCTTCGAAGATTGGAGAATGCTACTCCGAAGCTATGCGGACGATCGCACACAAATGGTTAAAGAGTGAGCACTCTGTTATTTTCTACCGTGACTTGGGTGAAGAAGAGAAAACCTACTACTACCCGATTGAAATGGAAGGTCAGATTATTAATTTAGTGAAGCATGCCGAATTGGAACAGGTCAGCAAGCTGCTAGACCAGGTCTATGCCATGAATTTTGACAGAGGAGCTATTGCACCTGAGTTAGGTAAATGGTTAATGTACAATATTGTAAGCACGCTGTTAAAATGCTTGCAGGTGCTAAACCTAACCTATCGCGATGTGTTTATTCTAGAGGACGATCCGGATACAAGGCTTACCTCCTGTGACACGTTACTTGAAATGTTTCAAGAAATAAAGAAGATGTATGCCACTCTATGTACTTATGTGAATGAAGAAAGATCCGACCACAACCAAGAGCTATTAAATAATATGCTTACCTATCTCGAAGCCCAAGTCTTTAACGGTATGCTTGGACTGGAGAGTGTCGCCGACCATTTCAGTCTGTCTCCTAAGTACGTATCCCGATTCTTCAAATTACACACGGGTGAGACACTGACGGACTACATCGCCAAAATGCGTGTAGAGGAAGCGAAAAAACTACTAAGCGAGACAGACCTAACCATTGTAGATATCTCGCAAAAGCTGGGCTACTCAACAGATATCGGGTTACAACGGATTTTCAAAAAACATACAGGACTTACTCCTGGTAAATATCGCAGTGGAATCAAATAACAAACGAAACCAGATGGCTCGTCATTAAACAGCTGCCTGGTTTTTCTGTCCTTTTTCTCACAAATAGCGATTCTTGTTGGCATTGGATACCAATTGATAGTCCCAAAAGTGGCATTCCGCAGGCATTTCTCCCTTATTAACGGTAGGTTTCAGACGCCCGCCCTTCTATACTCAAGTTAAACACATAGAAAGGGTGATCCCAATGCAAACCGATTCAAACAACAGCTTGTCAGCAGCACAAACCATAGTGGCTGTTGTTAACCACAAGAAGACGGGGTACCTGAGCAGGCTCAAAAAAGATTTACAGAGAAATAAGCTCATCTACTTAATTCTCTTGCCTGTTGTCGCGTATTACGTCATCTTTCATTATGTACCGATGTATGGCGCACAAATTGCCTTTAAACAATTCTCACCGGCTAAAGGGATTATGGACAGCGATTGGGTAGGCTTGGTCCACTTCAAGCAATTTTTCAGTTCTTTCTACTTTTGGCGTGTATTAAAAAATACGCTGCTCATCAGCTTCTATGAGCTTATTTTCGGGTTTCCCGCTCCAATTCTGTTAGCTCTTCTCTTAAATGAGGTCAGGCATCGCTTATTTAAACAAGCGGTCCAAACCATCACTTACGTTCCTCACTTTATTTCCGTGGTGATCGTAGTAGGGATGACGGTGGACTTCTTCTCCTTAAGCGGATTAGTCAATCAATTGCTTGGTATGGTCGGTATGGAGCCGAAGAAGTTTTTTACTAGCTCGGATTGGTTTCGATTCTTATTTGTCGGTTCTGGTGTCTGGCAAGGGGTGGGTTGGGGATCCATCATTTATTTAGCTGCTATTGCGGGTATTGATCCTTCTCTCTATGAAGCAGCTCGCGTGGATGGTGCCAACCGACTCAAGCAAATCAGGCACATTACACTGCCAGGTATTGCACCAACCATTATTATTTTATTCATTCTTACAATCGGTCACTTCATGAGTGTGGGAGCAGAGAAAATTATTCTCCTGTACAACCCATCTATGTACGAAACAGCCGATACCATTTCTACCTTCGTTTATCGCAAGGGTTTGCTTGAGTCCAATTACAGCTTCAGTGCAGCTGTCGGATTATTCAATTCCGTCATTAACTTTGCACTTCTAATCTTAGCCAATAAACTGAGTCGTTCCTTTACGGAAACGAAACTGTGGTAGGGGGTACACCATGAAAGAGAAAAAAACGTTTGCTGATGTTAGTTTTGATTGTATTACTTATTTGTTACTCTCATTCTTATGTCTCGTTACCCTCTATCCTTTCTACTATATCGTGATGGCTTCCTTCAGTGAGCCTGCACAATTCGCACAGCAGCGAGGGCTCATGTTCTTGCCCACAGGCTTCTCCCTTGAAGGCTACAGACTCGTGTTCAGTAATCCCATGATTACAATCGGCTATTTAAACACGATATTCTATGTGGTGGCAGGCACTGTACTTAATATTTTCTTTACCAGCTTAGGGGCTTATGCCCTTTCTAGAAAGCATGTTATGTTACGTGATCCGATCATGATGATTATCGTGTTTACGATGTTTTTCGGTGGCGGTCTAATCCCGACCTATCTCCTTATTAATGATCTCGGTTTGTACGATACGCGATTGGCCTTGATTTTGCCTGGCTTGGTGGGAACCTTCAATTTAATTGTCATGCGGACATCGTTTCAGGCCATTCCCGATAGCCTGGAGGAGTCGGCGCGAATTGACGGTGCTAACGACTTGGTCATCTTGTTCCGCATCATCCTTCCTTTATCAATGCCGGTCATCTCTGTTATGATTTTATTCTACGGCGTAGGTCATTGGAATGCTTACTTCAATGCACTCATCTATTTGAGGGACCGCGATTTATATCCACTGCAAATGATTCTACGTGAAATTCTCATCATCAATAGTACAGACAGCATGACCACGAATATGTCCACCGATGACCGGGCATTTGTAGCTAGCACGATTAAATATGCCGCCATCATCGTCACGACAACACCGATCCTGATCATCTATCCATTTTTACAAAAGTATTTCGTTAAAGGGGTTATGATTGGAGCAATCAAAGGGTAATGTGCCTTGCAGCCCTTGCAGAGTACCAATTGATTGTCATCAAATGCAGAGATCTGATAGTCAAAATCCGATATGGATGGTAGTCAACACCGCCCAATTTCACTATATTTGCGTTGTAAGCCATATACTTAAACTAAGGGGATGAAAACAAGAATGAACACAAAGACGAAGAATTATGCAATCGGTTTCACATCTGTTTTACTCGTAGCAGCAATGTTAAGTGCATGCAGCAACTCAACGACGCCAGCAGAAACCAGCAAAGCTACAACCAGCAGTGCCACACCTCAACCGTTAACTAAGCTTACGTACTTCTTAGAAATGAACAATAATGCTGCACCGGTCTCCAAAAATTATAATGACAGAGAGATGTATAAGGAGTTAGAGAAACGTACCGGCGTCAAAGTCGAATATACCCACCCTCCGATCGGACCTGAGCAAGTGAAGCAAGCTTTAAATCTGATGGTTGCGTCTAATAACCTAACCGATGTTATTGATTTCAATTGGTTGTCATACCCTGGAGGACCTGAGAAGGCCATTAATGAAGGGGTCATCATTGACCTTAAGGACTTAATTGATAAATATGCCCCAAATCTGAGTAAAATCCTTAAAGACAACCCTGAAGTAAAGAAACAAATTTCTACAGACAGTGGTAAAATCTACTCATTCCCAGATCTTAGCTTGAAAAATGAGCAATTAACGTATACAGGACCAGCAATACGTCAGGACTGGCTGGATAAGCTCGGTTTGAGCGCACCAACAACGGTAGACGAGTGGTATACGGTTCTAAAAGCTTTTAAAGAGAAAGACCCTAATGGCAATGGGAAGGCTGATGAAATCCCCTTCCATATTAACACGGATTTCTGGTTAAAAGACTCTAGCTTCCTGGTTGGTGCATGGGGAATTGGACATGAGTTTTATCAAGATAATGGCGTAGTGAAATATGGCGTCACGCAACCAGAATTTAAAGAATTCGTGAAAACGCTGCAAAAATGGTATAAAGAGGGCTTATTAGACCCTGAATATGCAACGAACGATGAGAAGCTATTTGATGCGAAGGTGACTGGTGAACGAATTGGTTCCAGTATCGTACTTGCTGGAGGCGGCGTCGGCAAGTTCAATCAGTTAATGAAAGACAAAAATCCTAAATTCGTTATGCAGGGCATTACGTATCCTACTTTGAAAAAAGGTGATCGTGCAGAAATCGGACAAAAGATTAATTTCTTTAATGGATTAGGTGCAGCAATTACAAAGGCGAACAAGAATCCAATTGAAACCGTTAAGTACTTGGATTATCGCTATGGTGAAGAGGGCAGCCTGCTGTTTAACTTTGGTATCGAAGGCGTTTCCTATAAAATGGAGAATGGCTATCCGACCTACACAGAACTCGTTACGAAAAATCCACAAGGCTTGCCGATGGCACAAGCATTATCGAAATATGCCGGCAGTTCTCCCAAATTAATTGATGTCCGCTATAATGAACAGTACAGCTGGACTACGCCTGTTCTGAAAACATCCGTTAAGAATTGGAGTGACGCAATTAATAAGAAGAAAATGCCTCCTGTCACACCTTCACCAGAAGAAAGTGCTAAATTTGCTTCGATTATGAGCGATGTTAACACGTACACAGGAGAAATGTTCAACAAATTCGTTATGAACGCAGAGCCAATTGAGAACTATGATGCCTTTATTAAGAAGCTTAAATCCTTGAATATTGATGAAGCGATCAAAATCCAGCAAAGTGCGTTAGATCGTTATAACAAACGATAAGTACAAACGCAATAAAACCATCCAGCCTTCTGCAGTGTACACTGGGATCGCTGGATGGTTTTTTTGACAAGGCATCTTATGGGAAATCGGGTACGAATATAGCTGTTGAACAGACGCAATAACGTGTAAAAGGACTTGAAGCGTGAAATACCGCTCAAGTCCTTTTCTACTTTTCATTATTCAGCAGCCTAGTTATCTAACAATGATTTATTTCGTATATCCCTGTAAAAAATCCTGAACATCCACAATTTTGCCCGTTAAGCCGCTCTCAATCGCAGCATATTGTAAAGCCGTACATTGGATATTGTCATCAATGTTATTCGGCGGAGCTTCGCCACCTTGAAGCCAGTTGACGAACAATTCGATTAACCATGTGTGTCTCCAGGCCTTTTGTTGTAATAAAGGGATAACTGCGTGCTGCGGATGAGGATAGCCCAGATCGCTTCTCACCGTGATTTTACGGTGATCAAGCTCCAGTGTAGCCAACTCACACTCCGCCCGGAAATAGTCATTCGTCCAGCCATTAAGCTGGGTAGCATTCGATTTCGAGCCTTCGAAGAAGGCTCGAACCCCATTTTCCATTTCAATGTTAATGAGTGCGGTACTATGCTCCTTGAATGCAGCCCAAGCTGGGTTCCACGATTGTGTGTACACCGTCTTCGCATTCGCCCCCGATAAGGAACGGATAATATCGAAATGGTGAACGGCAGAGGAGATCAGAAAGTGATGATGCGCATACTCCCTCGGATTGGATACCGCATCCCGATTGTTACACGTAAAACGCCCAATTAAATAATGAGGTGCCCCATAGATTTGCGACTGAATTAATTGGGTTAACGTTTGCTTGTCTTGATCAAAGCGATGACTGCTCGTTATCGCCATTTTCTTACCAGCTTGCTTGACCTTATTATAAATTCTGGCAGAGCTCTCCATCGAATCGGAAATAGGCTTTTCCATCAGAATATGCTTATCATACGATAGCGCAATATCTACAGCGTACTCATGCAAATGAGCAGGCAAAACAATAATAACGAAATCGCATGAATTTTCCTGAAGCGCCTTGTGAATATCGGTATAGCACTGCGAAGGATCTACATGGAGAAACTCAATCGCATTCTGATGAGCTTGTGGATTTACATCCACGGCGGCCACAAGTTCGGCTATGCCATTATCCCCGATAATTTTGGGCAGAAATTCCTTACACCAGTATTGACCAAATCCGCCCGTTCCCAGCAAAATAAATTTCGGTTTCGTACTCATAGTTGGCTAATCTCCTTTACTAAGAAATCAAGATCTCTTTTAAATATATGCTCATAGTTATAACCCGCTTTGTCCTGTCCATGAGACGGATTAATGCAGATAACGGGACTTTTCCCATCCATGATGACTTGCCTTGTCAGCTCTGCTACAGGCCAGGAGGCATCCTCTAGGCTTGATTTCCATACCAACTTCTCACCTTCACCACCCGTTTGACCACCTTTGACGTGATAAAAACCAATAATCGGGGCCAGTTCACGGTAAACGGCTAACGTAGGAAAAGTTCCCATTTGCCATAAATTCTGCACATCATACGTAAAATAGGCGCGATCCGACCGATCTAATTCTTCAAAAAAATCAACAATTTCCTGCGGATAGGCGAATATGCAATTACGACATTCATTCTCAATGGTCACTTCGAATCCGGCGTCAGCAATTTTATCTATGGCAGCCCGATACATGGGAATTAGCCAAGAATGCTCATTCTTTATATAAGGAATACTGTTGCGAAGCTCACTTCTCTTCAGAGTCGTTGCTGCTAACAGCCGAATTACCGTTGGTTGTAGAATGCGCGCTAACACGAGTAGATGCTCTATTTTGGCCAAAAAATGATCTCTGAAAAAGGCTTCTCCTAATTCAATATCGCGATGAAATAACTCGGTGGAGAAACAGTACACGGACATATCTCGATCAGCAATTGCCTTTGCCGCTTGTTCAGCTTCTATGACTGTCAAATCAATTAATGACTTACCGTAAATGCTCGTTTTGAGATCTAATACGGTTATGCCCCAACTTTTCTGAGTATCCAAAGCAGTAATAAAATCGGAATCCGCCATATTGCATAACATGGTCAGTTGCACCACAGTAGCTGCCTCCTATGATTCATTATGTGTATCTATTACATTTACCAAGGAAGGACTAATTCCTGCCCAACTAGTGTGGAATGACCACCGTTTTTCCTTCAGACAGCAAGGCAGCCTCATAAATGTTCATCAATTGACGAGCAAACTCTAGTGACCCTTTGATAGCTGGCTTACCTGTGAGCACACAATCGCAAAAATATTCCATTTCTCCATACATGCCTTGGGTAAAAAGAGATTTATTTTCGAGGGTTCCCAAATGATTCTGCGGTTCCCATACAATCGCTCCCGTATCCGACCCCTCTGGGATGTAGTGATGCGTCACATTGTAATTGAAGGGAATGCCCCTTTGCAGCTTTACGCGCAGCGAGTTTTCAATTTCTAAATGCCACGAGTCGCCAAAAAACCGATATTGCTCAATCGGGCTAGGACCCGAAGCCATATGGAACGTGCCCACAATGCCACTAGCATAATCCAACAAACACACGCCATGTCCGTTCGGACTGGGATGGACAGTGACGGCTTCCACATCACCACCAACCGCGAGCATAAGGGACAATGGATGGATACCATTCCCCAGCCAATTGGTAAACGCACGATCTGCAAGAACTTTCTTACCGTTCTGCGGCATACTCATCGGGTATACAGCAAGGATAGACTTCAATCCACCATATTCCGGAGACTGCGCTATTTCGATCGCCTTTTGCGTCGAAGGCATGAATACTTTTTTGAAGCCAACAACCGAAACCAAATCTCTCCGCTTTTCGATCATTTCTTCAATCTCGTGAACACGCATAGACGCTGGCTTCTCCATCCATACATGAACACCTGCCTCGAAAGCTTCCATGGCAAGTTGAGGATGGTGCTGAGGTGAGACGCAAAGAAATACAGCATCTAAGTCCTCCTGTTCATACATGTCCGCAGCTCTTGTGTACGCTTTGCATCCAAACTGTTGTGCCGTCCGTTTCGCCAAATCTTCATTCACATCACAGACAGCCTTTATGTGCACAGGTAAGTAATGCATGCAAGGAAGAATATTACGATAGGCATGATTACCTACCCCAATGATTGCGACCGATAGTCTTTGTTCAAACTCCCTTTGATATGTCATACGTTTAACATCTCGGAAAAACTGCGTACTTGGTTCGTGATCGCTTTCTCCGTTGGAAGTCGTTCAATACTCGATGCGCCAAAAAATCCTGCTACCCCATGGGTACGCTCTAGCACATACACGGCATCCTCTAGCTCAGAGATCGGACCTCCATGGCACAGGACGATAATGTCCGGGTTGATCGCTTTCCCCGCATCATGGATGCGTTGTACGAGCTCAACCGATTCATCCAACGTCAAAGCCGTCTTAGCCCCAATCGCTCCCTTAGTCGTAAGACCGACGTGTGCGACTAGAATATCCGCGCCTGCTTGCGCCATTTTCACCGCATCCTCTTCGTTAAACACATAAGGTGCCGTCAAAAGTCCGAGTTGATGCGCTTGGGCAATCATTTGCACCTCAAGATCGTACCCCATTCCAGTCTCTTCTAGGTTCTGACGGAATACCCCATCGATCAACCCAACGGTTGGAAAATTTTGAACACCGGCGAAACCTTGCCGCTTCAATTCAGGTAGGAATACGTCCATTCTCCTAAAAGGATCCGTCCCACACACACCTGCCAAAACAGGTGTGTGCTGTACGATTGTGAGCACTTCTGCTCCCATCTCGACTACGATCTGGTTGGCATCCCCATAGGGCATTAAACCGGCTAATGAACCGCGCCCCGCCATGCGGTACTTGCCTGAATTATAAATAATAATAAGATCAATGCCGCCTTCTTCTGCGCACTTCGCAGATAATCCGGTACCAGCACCTCCCCCAATGATCGGTTTTCCTTCCGCGATCTTGGCCTTGAATCCCGCTATACTATCCTGTCTTGACATGCACGTAACCTCTCTTCCGTTTATTAGGATGAACGATACAATTGCAAAAAGTGTTTAACCATCATCTCCGCTGTATGAGGATCATTTATATCACGATCCACAGCAACGACGGGAATATTGGCATGTAATGTTTCTGTAATTCCCCTATATAGTGCTTCACGCTCCGCGACCCCTTCAAAGGCATTCCCTGTTGTATCCAACAGTGAAACCCCTCCATGCGGGAAAAGGAAGACAGTTGGCGTTTGGCTATTATTTAACTTAACCGCCAATCTACGGCCTAGCTCTTCATTTTCTTGGACGGTCGTCCGCATGAGTGTCGTCGTCGGGTTATGCTGATAAAATTGGCGGTCTGCAAATTGGCTTGGCACCGTATTCGGAGGACCAAAATTGACCATATCAAGTGCACCTACAGATACAAGTTGCGGAATCTTCGCTTCCCCTGCTGCTTCCAGCCGATTTGGGCCGGCGCTGAAAATGCCACCAACAAGGTCATCTGCTAGTTCCGTGGTCGTGATATCCAATACACCTCGGATAAATCCAGCGCGTATGAGTGCTTCCATCGCTCGGCCTCCAGACCCCGTTGCATGAAACACGAGCACATCGAAGCCCTCATCTTCCAGTCGCTCACGCACCCGATTGCAACAAGGGGTTGTGACTCCGAACATCGTCATCCCGAGCATGGTTTTACCATCTTCAACGGTTGCATCAAGCACTTGTTCATTCGCACCTTGAACCATGCCTGCCAAAGCATAGGCGGCATTGCTTAAAATTTGCTTGGACAACGTATTTATCCCAGCAATGTCGATGACCGAATACATCATTGTAATATCGGTGACGCCTACATAGGGTCTAGTATCCCCTGAGGCTACGGTAGAAACGAGCAGCTTCGGGATACCGATAGGAATGGCCTGCATGGCGGAAGCGCTTACGGACGTGCCAGCCGTTCCTCCCATTCCGAATACGGCGCCAACAAAACCTTGCTTGATCAGCTCAGGAAGCAGCAGCGCCACTCCCCGCGACATAGCAGTAACTGCTCGGCCTCGATCCTTTTCATCTCTCAGTTGCTGCAAGTAAATTCCTGCTAATCTGGCTACCTCATCGCTATGCACATCGGGCTCAAACAGCGGATCGCCTAACACACCCACATTGATGACAAACGCTTCAACCCCAAGCTTAACTAGCCTGTTTCTAATGAACTCGAACTCTGCTCCCTTGCTATCCAGTGCAGCAATTAATACAGCTTTCTTCTTCATCGAATTGAACTCCTCTATTCCCCGATTGTTTGTCGATCAGGTGCGGAATACATAATCATCATGCGACAAGGTTCCCAGCTGGTTGCTTTGGCATTATGCCACACACCTCTTGGAATGCGCAGCATCATCCCAGGTTTCAAGTGAAAGCTTTCATCGCCTAATGTGTGATCGCATTCCCCAGAAAGTACGAAAATAAATTCCTCACAGTTCGGATGATAATGCTTGTTATTCTCGGCTCCTGCATGGATATAGACCATCCCAAATGTCATTTCACATTCAGGATCAATTTCCTGACCACATAACCATTGAATTTTTCCCCAATCGAGATCAAGCACGTGTTTCTCATCCGTCAAACTTGTAATAGTTGCCATGTTACAGTCATCTCCTAATTGTTAGTTATTAAATCTAATTTCATTGTATTCAACTTAGTTGAATAAATCAATCCTATTTTTACATGTATCCAAAAGCTTGACTGATTCTACTTTGTTTCGTTATGATAAACTCAATTTCATTTTATAGGAGCAACCACAAGATGGATCTTGGAGCCCGAATTAAAAAGTTAAGACTAGAACAGAATCGCAGCTTGCTGGACGTTGCCACCATTAGCGGCTTCTCCAAAAGCTTGCTTTCCAAAATTGAGAACGGCAAAACAGTTCCCCCCATTGCTACATTAGTCAAAATCGCAGATGCGTTAGGGACGAAAGTGTCTACCTTGCTTGATGATGAGCAGCAGACGGGCAGCATCTATACCTCCTCATCTGTGAGCAAATCAAAATTGGTTAAAACGGATAAGGGTTATTCCTTCTTTGCCTTTGCTGTAGAACGCGGCGACAAAATGATGCAGCCATTTTTGTTTACGGCCAAAAAAATAGATTATGAGAGCGGATCCTTGTACAGCCACGTCGGAGAAGAATTCGTCTACGTGCTGGAAGGGGAGATGCAGTACAAGGTTGGGAACACCGATTACATCCTGAAGGCTGGTGACAGCTTATACTTCGACTCTATTGAGAAGCATACGCTTATCCCGATCAGCGACGAAGTTGTTTATTTGGCGATATTCAGTCAATCCAAACCCTCCTAGTACAAGTATTCTGTATATGAAAAAGGCCAGCTCCGCTTAATAAGGAGCTGGCCTTTTTTATTTTGGGTACATGGATTGTTCCGCTTTCTCCCTGTATTGTCCTGGCGTAATATCTTCATACTTCTTGAACAGCCTGTTGAAATACGGCGGCTGATATCCGACTTGCATCGCTATATCATTTATTTTCTCGTCAGTCTCAACGAGCAGCTTTTTAGCTTGCGTTAAGCGATACTGTGTCAAATAATCAATGAAAGTTTGCCCTGTTACTTGCTTAAAGCCTAGACTTAATTTTTTGGTATACGTACCATGCAGATCCGCACAAGCCTCCAACGATATATCTTTAGCATAATTCGTGTGAATGGTAAGCAGAACATTTTCAACAAGCTGCTTTAACTGCATATCTTGTGTTCTGTGCAAACGATGTACATATGGCATAATAATATGCTGCTTCATCCACGCAAGAATGGCTTCGGGCTCTCTTATATCCGCAAGCTGCTCCCAAATATCCACACCTTCGTTCAGGGCAAGCGGATTGAAACCCGAAACCATAATCGTATTCAACACATTCCCGCAAAGTTGAAGAAGGCCTTGGCGAACGCCCAGCTCTTTCTCCGAGTGCTGTTTGAGAATACGAAGAAACTCATCCAAAGACTGGATTAACTCGGACTCGTTGCCAGAGCGCAATGCTTTCAACAACAAACTTTCTTCTTCAAATGGGTAATGAATCGCATCATGCCCTGCTGGCAGCAGATCCGCCACATCCAAAATTTGCTGCTCCTCCCCTAACTTCCGATGATTTAACGCACTTCGCGCATCATCAAACATAAGAGGAAGCCTGCGAAGCTCCGTTGAGCTTGCCCCTACACTAACTGTCACTTCCAATTTGAGTAGACTGTTTAAGGTGTGTGCAAGCTCCTCTGCGAGATGGAACAGCATCGCTTGCCTGCTTTCAGTTGACATATCGGAAGATTGACGCACTAAAAGCCCCAGGTTCAGATCATGAAAATTAACGATATTCACTTCGAGCCCTCTACTCTTTGTTAATTCTTGTGCAATGTTCATCGCGGCAAAAGAGACCAGTTGCTCATCTCCCTGAGAGAATTTTCCCTCTGAACGATAAATGCCATGCATTTGCAACGCAAGTACAGTAAATACGCGTTCATTTACATCCCAGCCATATTGTCCCATCCGATCTACCAATTCCTCATCACTGAGAAAAGACAAATGCCCCTGTAAGAGTTGTATGAGAAAGTTCTCCCGCAAGGAAGGTAACTGCTGTTCTACCCTCTCTTGCAAGATTTGACTCTCCCGTGAAAGATGTTTCCACTCATCGGCAATGTAAGCAAAATCATCGGCTGTGTCTGCCATCCGTCCTGGTAATAACTGCTGCATTAGTCGATGCACAGGCTTGTACATCTGCCGATAGGAATACCAGGAGAGGAATAAGGCAAGAAGAACTCCGAAGCCTCCTGACCAGATCATGACGCGTGATAGCGTCTGAACAGGCCTGGTCATTTGCTCTAGTGGCGTGGCTGCAGCAATAATCCACTTATTGTCGATCCGTTTCATTTGACCATAGGAAACCGAATAGGCTTCACCGTCCCAGGATTCAACTGAGGAAGCTTCTTCGTTAATCAGGGGATTTACGGATTTCATCAGCGTAACGTCCAATGGACTCGGATGATGGATATCCCCCTTACCTAATGAAATGATTCGCCCTTCTTGCTGCATAAGAACGGTCGATCCTGTGCCTTCTGAATCCAGCTCTGCAATAAGTGCATTAAGCTGCTTCGCACTGACTTCAATAATTAACGCAGCCTCTGTCTGAACCAACCCGCCTGGTAGTCGAACAATTAAGGAGTACGGGGCAGTTTGACTGCTTGGCTTTAGTTGGTTGGTCCAATAGACATCTCGCTGAAAGGATGCCAGGGCACGATACATATTTCGATTTTCCTCGGAGTCAATTGCACTAATGCCTGTACTCTCTTTAATCAACACCTGCTGCTTATCCAGATACAAAGTAACCTCTTGAATAAGTGGGTCGGATGATTTGATCCATGACAACGCTTGATAAATGGAACGCGTGCTTTTGTAATCCTTGAAAAGATCAAGATCACCGTAGGTGCTGCTTAAATTCAGATTAAAGGACCACTGGGCCATAATATATTCCAAATGATTGAGATTTTCATTGATCCGTTCCGTGGCGTATACGATTTGATTCCGATGAGCCTTCTGGGCTTCTTCCTCAATCTTTTGTGTACCAAGTACATAGAGAATCATCCCAATTACGGCTGCAGGAAGACAAGCACTGATGATAGCTATTATGAACCCTTTTCGCAGATACTGCTGTCTCCGCATGCTTAATTCCCTCCCCACTCAGCTCTCGCTGAATCCTCATCGCCTTACGTGCTAACCGCTATACTCCATTCATCATATAAGAATTAAAAGTCTCCTGCAAAGGGTAAATCACGAAAAATGGGCAAAGAATGAAAGTGCAAGACTAGGAAATTAACACTACCGAAAAGTGTAAGTCGAGGAAATGCTGGAGAAAAAGGTTTCAATTGTCGGAAATGCGCCATCGTCCTACAGTAGAGCCAAGAGACCACAACTTCTACTGGAAAAGGTGAATACGATGAAATCTGACATCTCTCGATTGGCTCCTCCTTCTGAAAGGCGAACCTCATCGACACAAGCACTCTCACGAACAAAACGTGTATGGAACGGGCTGAAACGAGATCGCATGCTGTACATGATTGCCTCTCCCATGTTGACTTACTTCCTTATTTTTAAGTATTTACCAATGTGGGGGGTGCTTATCGCATTCAAAGATTACTCACCCTATACGGGATTCTGGGCCAGCCCATGGGTCGGATTTCAGCACTTCGAACGATTCTTCTCAAATGAAAGCTTCTTTATCCTGCTGCGAAACACCTTAGCGATTAATTTACTTAACTTGATCTTTTTCTTTCCATTACCCATCGTACTTTCACTAATGCTCAATGAAGTACGGAAAGAATGGATCAAGCGGATCATTCAATCCATTATTTATTTACCCCATTTTCTTTCATGGGTGGTTATCGTTGGCATTACGTATCTGATGTTATCAACGTCCAGCGGTTTTGTTAATAAGCTCTTGGAATCACTTGGCTATGAGAAAATTAGTTTCTTAACGAGTCAAGGCATGTTCTGGGGCTTACTTACACTTCAATCCATTTGGAAAGAAGTGGGTTGGGGAACCGTTATCTTCCTAGCTGCCATTGCTTCGGTAGATACACAACTATTCGAAGCAGCACGGATGGATGGAGCAGGCCGGCTTCGGCAAATATGGCATGTCACTTTGCCAGCGATCCGCAATGTCATTATTATTTTGCTCATTTTGCGTATTGGGCACATGATGGATGTCGGATTTGAGCAAGTGTATCTCATGATGAATGGCGCTGTTTCCGATGTGGCGGATGTCTTTGATACCTTTGTATATCGCAGCGGTATTCAACAAGCCCAATTCAGCTTTAGTACAGCTGTCGGATTATTTAAATCCATTGTAGGTGTCATTTTGGTCGTATTGACGAACCGGCTAGCCAAGAAATTCGGCGATGACGGCATATATTAGGAGGTCTAATCGATGAATCAACGCTCGACATCTGACAAGTGGTTTGAAGGCACTATTCTAGCAGCATTAATTGTCATCGCGCTCATCATGCTCTTTCCTTTTTACTATATTACCGCTGTCTCTTTTACCTCACCCGTTGAATATCTGCGCAAGACCATGGTTCTTCTTCCTGAAAAATGGACACTGGTCTCCTATAGGTATCTATTCTCCAATAATGTCTTCATTCAAGCTACCGGTGTTAGCACTTTTCTAGCTACTGTGGGTACCGCGTTAAGTCTCATTATTACGTCTGCTGGTGCTTATGCCTTGTCTAGAAAGCGCCTTCAAGGGCGTAGAGTGCTCCTCATCTTAATCTTAATGACAACACTATTTAATCCAGGCATCATCCCTCCTTACCTTGTTGTAAGGGATTTACATTTGATTAATACGATTTGGGCATTAATTTTACCCGTGCTGACAAGTGGCTGGTATGTCATTTTAATGAAAGGATTTTTTGACAGCATACCAGATGAGCTAGAAGAGGCGGCCAAAATCGATGGTGCAACGGATATGGGCGTATGGTTCCGTATTATTTTACCCTTATCCCTTCCATCCCTTGCGGCATTTGGTTTGTTCTATGCAGTCGCTTATTGGAACACGTTCTTCTCAGCCGTTCTTTATATTACCAAACCCGATCTTCGGCCCTTACAGATTGTTCTGCAGATGTTGCTCATTGATTCCTCATCTTCTTCTTCTGGAGAGATTGCTACTAGTATGGCAGGGGATATTGCAATTCCCACAGACACGTTGAAAATGGCGGCTGTTGTGATTGCTACTGTTCCAATTTTACTTGTATACCCGCTGCTTCAAAAGCATTTTGCCAAAGGAGTGATGGTTGGATCTATTAAGGGGTAGACAACCGGTGCGTTTCGCTATCATTCGTTATTAGAAGTTTTGGAACAAAAAATGTATGATATCCTAGGGAGGTTCATTCACATGCAAACCAATAAACAACGATTTACGAAAAGTACGATAATCGGTGTCATCGCTGCTTTAACACTTACAGCTTGCAGCACTTCCAATGAAACAAAGACGGAAACCAAACCAGCAGCAACGAGTAATGAGCCTGTGAAAATCTCTATCTATACCAACCAACAAGGTGCTCAGGCTGTTGATCCTGCCAATCCGCTTTTACAAGAAATTGAAAAGAAAACGAATACAAAGCTGAATATTACTTGGATTCCCGTGAATACCTATACAGAAAAGACCAAAGTCATGCTGGCTTCTGGTGATTTATCTGATCTTAGCTTGGTGATGAATGTTTTTGACTCGCAGGCTGTGCAAATGGCAACATCAGGCGCTTTCTGGGATATTACCCCCTTTATTAAAGATTACAAAAATTTAAGCGCATTGCCTGAAGTCGTATGGAACAATGCCAAAATAAAAGGAAAAAATTATGGTGTCCCGCGTCCACGTCCTTTAGAAGGATCCTGGGGAGTCCATGTTCGCAAGGATTGGTTGGATAAGCTGGGTATGAAAGTACCAGAAAATATGGATGAGATGTACGCAGTGCTCAAAGCCTTCACCGAAAAGGACCCTGACGGTAACGGTAAAGCAGACACAGTTGGTCTAACAGGCCAAGTCGAAGCGGACAGCATGGGGTTATATGGGTGGGTTGAAGATGTCTTTAACAACAATAATGGATTCTGGAAGCTTGTAAATAATCAAATCACGATTGCTGCGCTAGAACCAAGTGAACGCAAGGCGTTAGAATGGCTCAAAAAAGCGTATGACGAAAAAGTGCTGACACAAGACTTTGCTGTTATCAAAAATTCACAAGCACGTGAACAATACATGGGCGGTAAAGCTGGTGTACTTGGCTCTGCCCTTAATCCGCAATGGCTCTACACAGACGCGATGCGTAAAATCGATCCTAAAGCTGATTCCTACCCACTTACGTATTTGACAACACCAGAAGGAAATAAATTTGCCGGCCAAGATTCAGGCAACTTTGGGATGTACGTCATTCCTAAGACAGTGCCAGAGGCTAAAATGAAACAACTATTAGGTTTTATGGATAAGATTTTAGCCGATGATGTCGCTGATATCGCTGCTTACGGGATTCTTGACAAGCATTATACCGTCAAAGATGGATTTAAAACTGCTACTGAGCAAGCCAAAACTGACAATATTCCAGATATCACAAACAACCTTCTTCAAATTATTCAAAAATACGATAAATACCAACGTGCCTATTACAATGGCATCCCTAAAGATTTCTATGAGCGCAGCAAGAAGATTATTGATGACCGCAGTGCTTTCAGTAAACCAAACGTTGCGAACGGTCTTATTTCACAAACGAATTTAACAAGCGGTCCTGAACTCAATAAGAAAATTCTAGATATGAAAATCAAAGTCATTATGGGGAAAGAAACCTTAACCGCTTGGGATGACTTCGTTGCAAAAACCAAAGCTGATTCTACGTATCAAAAAATTGTGCAAGAAATGACGGACGCTTACAAAAACAAATAAGTCAAAAACAATTTCTGTTTGAAGAAATAGTAAGCGTCTTCCTAGCTCATTTGCAAAATGCAAGCAAACAAGCACCCTCTTGTAGAAGAGGGTGCTTATTCTAATCCTGAATCTCATAACTCTTTTCTATATTGCATAGGCGTTACACCCGTTAGTTTCTTAAACATACGATTGAAGTGTCCAGCATGATTAAAACCAACAAAGAATTGGATTTCCGTAACATTGAGATCTGTTCCTCTTAACAGTTCCATAGCTTTATGAATCCGTAGATTGTTAATATATTCTGTCAAGGTGAGACCCAACATGGTCTTGAACATAAGGCTAAAGTAAGTAGGTGCCATTGCCGCCATTTCTGCCAAATTATCGAGTTTTAACTCTTCGTGGAAATTTTGCTTAATAAATGTGACCGTATCAAAAAAGGCCTTGCGGTGAATGTGAATGGTGGTTCCTTCTTTGCGGTTCTCAACAAAATTGCGGAACTCTCGACCCGCGATTATGAGCAGCCGAAGCAGATCAGCTCGTATAGCTAACGGATAGCCTTCATCCTTTTCCGCTAATTCCTGCTGCATATTGGCAATTATCTCTTCAACTTTCAATTGATTAGAGCTGCTGATATTCAGCTTGGGAAGCTGCTTGTCACCAATAGCTAGAATCGGCTGCAAATAGGTAAAGTCAACGAAACTGTTCATCGTCGTCAAATCATGCATACTTTCATTAATGAAAGTCGTTGAAAAATCGATTTGGACCAGCTCAATTTCTTTGCCTGGAATCATCGACAAAGAGTGCTCAAGAAAAGGGGGGATGGAGAACAAATCCCCTTTCATCAGCACAGCTTCATTATCGCGTATCCGATTTTTGCAGCTTCCTTTCAACACATAACAAATTTGGAACTGGTCGTGCGCATGTACATCACTTTTCATATTTTCGTTATTCCGCAATCGCAATTGGAAAGGAAAATGGTCTGACGTGTAGTCCTTCAGTTTATATAAGATGGGTTCCATGAGAGGACGCCTCCTGCTGATTGACATGCTAGGTATCACCCTCTCATTTTCGCACTGTGTTGAAGGTTTATCAACTCAACTTTGAATCAAGATGCATCAGGCTAACGCTTACAGGATGCCAAATTTTATAAATGCATCCGTACACAACATGCCCTGCTGCAACGCTTCCCGAACTAAGTTCTCACCCTCAGCCTTCTCAATGGCTAACTTGATTACCTCTTCTTCGATTTCTCGTGGAACAACGACAATGCCATCTCGGTCCCCAAAAATCAGTTCGCCTGGTTGAATGACCACGCCGCCAATCTTCACAGGAATCTGATAGCCAATCACATCTATGCGTCCTTTGGAATCCGTTGGCTGTTGACCACGCGAGTACATGGGAAACTGCATATCCAAGATTTTACCGCTGTCTCTGTTGAGTCCGTCGACCAATGCACCTCGGCCACCTCTAGCACGACAGGCAGTTGAAAGCAGTTCGCCCCAGAATGCCGCATGGTTGGGGGCACCGGTATGCACCACGAATATTTCACCTTGCTTCATGCTGTCTACCGCTTCCATTTGCAGCTTGTATGGTTCCTTAGGGATATCAAATACTTCAGCTGCCAGTACTGTAAAGGCTCTTCCGAAAAGCTTCAAGGAAGGATCCAGTGCGCGAATACCACAGTCCAATGTTTGGTGACGATACCCCAAATCGTCCAAGATATCAGAAACAACGGCAGCATATAGCTTATCTTCCAACTCACTCCACGTATATCCAGCAATCGTAATTTCTTGTGTTTGTGCTTGCGTTTGTGTCATGTTTAATGCCTCCTCTTATTCGCTTAGCGCATGAACATGCCGCCATTAATTTCAATTGTCTCTCCAGTTACATAATCAGCCAAGCTGGAAACGAGATATAACACCGCACCAGCAACATCATCCGGCGTGCCTTCCCGCCCTAATGGAATGCCATTTATTGTTGCCTTACGTGCTTCATCTGAAGTGAACGTTGCATGGAAGGCTGTCTGTCCGATAAAGCCTGGCGATACACAGTTAACAGTAATTCGGCTAGCTGCCAATTCTTTTGCCAATCCTTTGGCATACGTAATTACGGCTGCTTTGCTTGCTGCATAAATCGTCGCTCCGGGTCCGCCGCCATTATGCGCTGCCAGCGATGTCAAGTTAATAATCCGTCCGTGTCCTTTGGCTTTCATACCCGGAATAACCCGCTTGCTTGTAAAGACCGTTCCTTTAAAATTAACATCCATAATGCGCGTATATAAGTCTTCACTCATTTCACTGTTCGCGCAACGCTGAATGAGATGGCCTGAATTGTTGATCAAAATATCAATACTGCCACCAAACGCTGCCTCCGCGCTGCTTACTAATCTTTCAATATCCGATGGCTGAGTAACATCGGCTTGAATAGCGATGGCCGTCCCGCCGGCTGCGCGAATGTCATGGACAACCTGTTCGGCCTCTTCACGATTGGTGAGGTAGCTAAGCGCTACTTTCACGCCTTGTGCGCCAAGCATGAGTGCAATGGCTCGGCCTATGCCTTTATTGCCGCCAGTAATTAACGCATGCTGATCCTGCAGTTGAAACATGTTCACTTTGAACCTACCCCCTGATTAGCTTGGGCAGTTTCAAAGCTTGCTCCAGCCAAAAGAATTAAACCAATTACAAAATCACGCGAACTATCAAAGTTATTCTCGCCAAACCCATCAACGATGGCAGGCTTGGCCCACCCTGTATAGGCACGCGTTGGTCGCCCATCCTCCGTTACGAAACTTGCTGATGCCTCCCATGCACGCTTTGCTGCATCCTCATATTCCGAAGCTAGAATGCCGAGTTGCACACCCTCTCTGAGTACTAAAGCCAACATGGATGGTGCTGTGCAATCTACTGGTGTGTCCGATCGGTCCAGCAATAAATGGAAGCCTCCGTCTTCTCGTTGGACATTTACAACACCTTTGGCTAGCTTTCGCAGAGCATTTGCAAATCCTTCATATTCTTCATGACTTGGATCCATATACTTAAGTGTGTTGACCAAGGCTCCGCCTAACCAGCCGCTTGCTCTGCTCCAATACTTATTGGGCATTCCTTCGTGCGACCAAAGCGTGTGAGCAAGTCCATTTTCTTGATTCTGAAATAGAGCGGTGTACGCGCGCAGCTGGTGAACAGCCTGCTCCATATAGAACGCTTTGCCCGTAAGCTTAGCCGCAATGGCCAGGATTGGCGATGCAAAGTAGCAGGTATCTGGAATCACGAAGTTCGCATCATCATCATGATATACGCAGCCATGCGCGCTCCGCGAAGCACGGTGTAAAATATAGCTGGCAATGGCATCCGCAACATCTGCAGGTCCAGTTCCCAGCGGTAGCTTTGCTAGACCTGGAGATGTGTAGGCAAGCCCCCAGTGGCCGCAATACGCAGTAAAAGGAATTGGACCTTCACGCAAGATTTTGGATTTGATGCCTGTATAACCGCTATAAAACTCAGCATCCGTC
This sequence comes from Paenibacillus sp. J22P165, assembly GCF_059692015.1. Lineage (NCBI taxonomy): Bacteria > Bacillati > Bacillota > Bacilli > Caryophanales > Paenibacillaceae > Paenibacillus > Paenibacillus sp. J22P165. The sequence continues at coordinate 824,386 of NZ_JCAUAP010000002.1, forward strand.
AGTGAATGATCATTCTCCTGATGGAACTCGAACCATTTCGCTGCAAATTCTCCGTATTTACTGTCTCCTGTTGCCTCGCCCCAAGCTAGCAGCGCAGTAATCAATAACGAACCATCCCAGTCCGTATTAATACTCAGCGGATTTCTGGAAATGACCCCGTGAAGCATGTTTTCAATGGATGTTTTCATGGTTTGGCTCCCTTCCTTCGATACGCTTTCATTGTAACGAAGTGAGCCATTACGAACATTCAGTTTGTTATGATTTTCTTGCTCTATTTTATGAAATGCTTATTAGCACAGAGCATAATCGTCTACGCCTCTTATTTGGAGGGGAACTGCTACAGCATTTTTCGGCTATTCGAATGGGAAGGGGCAGTAGCAACTACTTAGGCTGGGTAGCTTTTGGGAAATAAATGGATTTCCTACATCTATTTCCGGGTAAAACTAGCTTATTGGGAGTTTAACTGGATTTTCTACATTTAAATTTGCTCAATATGCCCCATTTGGATAATTCGTCCTAAAATAACGGGAGGAAATCCAGTTAATCTGCAGAATATCGTGATTTCGCTTGAATTAACTGTAGGAAATCCAGTTATTCACTTTGGGTTGGGTTGGGTTGGGTTGGGTTGGGTTGGGTTGGGTTGGGTTGGGTTGGGTTGGGTTGGGTTGGGTTGGGTTGGGTTGGGTTGGGTTGGGTTGGGTTGGGTTGGGT